>JAHELJ010000006.1 GCA_024644235.1 Lewinellaceae bacterium | reverse complement strand
TTTGTATTTGCCGGTCTTCCCGTCGACCGCCAGTTGCGCGTTGAGGATCTGACCTTCCTTGCCGTCCGCGCCTTTTTCGGTCTGGCCGAGGGTGGCGCAGACGAATTTGGCCGTGGTTGTTGCTGCCGTTTCGGATTTTCTCGGTCTGCCTGGTCCGCGTTTTTTAGCAGTGGCTTTTGCAGCTGTGGTGGATTTTCTGGGTCTACCCGGTCCTCGCTTTTTCTTTACTTTCTTTGATTCTACTCCGAGTTGCTTTGAAAGGTCTGCGATCATGCCTTTCAGGGAACTTGCTTGATACTCCAATTTCCTTAAATCAGATTTATAGGAATCAATAAGATCTTGTAGTTCCAACACCGATAATTTTGCCATTTTCTTTGATTTATTATTTCACCAAGTGATAGAGTCTTCTGAATTAAAACCGTAAAGTTAGAATATTTTGCGTCAATTAAGAGGATGGCATTTAATCACTATGTTGAACATTCATTATTTATTTATTCTGAATTATTAGATAAAGAATTGTTGATATCGTGACTCCTGTAAATATGGTTGAATACAGGACGTTATGAAACTTACCTGCAAGGATCAGGTCATGATCTAATCTCAATAGCAGTGATGATTTTCAGTGCGAACTACTGCTTTAGATGAGATCATCCATACATTGGGAAGCGCATTTATTTACGTATCTTTTGCCATTGAATCAAAACGATAAGTCATGGGATTCTTTAATGAAATCAAGAAGTTATTATTCGGTGTAAAAGCAGTATCTGAATCTGCTGCTGAAAAAGTTATTGATAAAGGGAAGGATGCTGGTTCGAAGCTTGCCGATAAATCGGGTGATTTTTTGGAGAAGGCAAAGGACAAGGTAGAGGACATCGGAGAAGGCATTGCGGATACAGCAGGCGATGTTTGGGATAAAGCAGTTGATGTTGCCGAGGATGTTGGAGGGAATGTTATGGACAAGATGGAGGATGTTGTTGAAGATGCTAAGGATTTGGCCGAGGAAGTCGGAGGTAAAATTGTTGATAAAGCCGGAAAAGCTTGGGAAGGAGCAAAAGATGTTGCAGAGGATGTGGGCGAGAAAGTCAAAGATTCTGCTAAAAAGGTGAAGGAGGCTAGTGCTCCGTTAATGCATCAAGCCAAAGAGAAAGCGGCTGAGAGTAAAGATAAGCTGGAGGATCTTTTTGAGCGAGGGAAAGACAAAGTGGAAGATCTTGCTGCTGATGTAAAATCAAAAATAAAGGACAAGAGTGAGAATGTGGAAGATATAACTACAGACATCACCGATAATTTAGAAGCGGTGAGCACTTCAAAAGATTCCGGAGAGATTATGGACGAAGCCAAAGATGCTATAACTTCTTTGGGAGCAGCAGGAGTTGAAAAAGGCTCAGACTTATCTGAGAAAGCGAAAGCAGCGGCAGAAGATATCGGGGAAAAAGTGATGGGGGCAAAAGATGATTTGGTGGAGAAAGCAAAATCGATCGGTGATCAGTTGAGCGAAAAACTGGATGACACGGTGAAAAAGGCAGAGCAAATGGCAGCAGATGAAGCTGCAAAAGCAAGGATTGAGGGTGATGAACTAAGGCCACATACCGAACAACTGAAAAGCTCCATGGAAGACAAGGATGATTTTTTTAGAAAAGCTGACGCATATGCTGAAGGTCGTTATGACGAAGTAAGAGATCCATTCGCTTCTGAGAAACCTAAAATTGTTGGCAAAGAAGAAATTAAGAAATCAAGTGAAGGAACCGTTCCTGGTTTTGAAGATATGGACGGTGATGGAGATGAGATAATCGATGATGCCCAGGTCGTTGACGACGATGAATAGTAAATTCAAGTAAAATTTTCAATGAGCCAGGTTTATCTCCTAAATCTGGCTTTCTTCTTTTGCAATCACTTGTTCTTGATTCATATCTGATTGCCATTTTTTCCAACCAATGATGCACAGAATGAGGAATACGAAATACAGTCCCGATGTGAAATACAGTTCCTTTAAGAAATAGATATTGATTGCCACCAGATCAACGATGATCCACAGGATCCAGTTTTCCAACTTCTTTCGAGCCAGCAGGTATTGAGCAACCAGGCTAGCCACTGTAGTGAAGGCATCTGGAAAGGGGTAATCGGCATCAGTAAATCTATACATCACAGTTCCCCAAATTATGAAGCCTGATAGAATTACTCCACTCCAGATAATTCGGCTACTCTTCGATAAAAGCGTGACCGGAACATCCTCGTCCTCCACCCCACCTCGCAACCAATAATTCCAGCCGTATAAATTGAGTATAACGTAGATGATATGAAGTATAAAATCGGAGTATAGTCTTGCATCAAAGAATATGAAAGCATATAGCGATACCATGAGCAAACCGCATGGCCATGCCCAAATATTTTGCCTGGTGAGTAGGAACACATTTAGTAGTCCAAAAATCACCGCGATTATTTCCATAATTTGTATCGGCCACATCGTATTTGTCACATGGATTTTTCAAAAGCGCTTGAGAAGGACACTTCTAAACAGACAATTGTCAAAATAGTGAATTATGTAGGCACTGATGATGCCCGGTTTTCGGAATTGTTTGAAACCGCTATTAACAGTGAAAAGAAGTTCTCAAATCATGCGATCTGGGCAGTCAATTACTGTGTTGAGTACAATCCAGATTTCATCAAGGATAGAATTTCAGAATTGCTGAGTAAAATTCAAGAAACAAATGAAGATGCAGTGAAGAGGAATATTCTCCGGATGTTACACTTCGTGCAGATTCCTGAGCACTTACAAGGAACATTATACACTGAGGCGATGAAGTTACTTATTTCCGATAAGGAGCCCGTTGCAATTCGAGTCTTTAGCATGCAATTGCTGTTTGATATAGCCAGGGGTATTCCGGAATTAGAGCTCGAGCTATTGTCGATTCTAAAAGATTTTGGTCCTGAGCAAAAGGCAGGAATCCGGTCACGTGCAAGACGCCTCATTAAAAATCTGGAAAAATCAATCGACCACCCAAAGGACAATTTCAGGGATGACAATCACGATCAACAGGAAAATCAGCTGGATCAAGACAAATGGTACAATCCCTCTGTAAAGATGTGCAGTAGTAATTTGGGGTGGAGCCACTCCCTTCAAATAAAAAAGCGAGAAGCCAAAGGGAGGTGACAAGAACGAAGTCTGAAGATTCATTGCCAGCAACACTCCAATCCAGATGAGGTTCATATCGTAGCTGACAAAGATGGGAGCGACAACCGGTACAATGATAAATATGATCTCGATAAAGTCGATGAAAAAACCTGCTATAAAGACGGTAACCATAACCAGCAACAAAAAAGTATTTGGGGAAAGGTTTGACTTTTCAATCAGATCTATCAGATAAGAATCTCCTCCCATCCCGCGAAATACAAGGGCAAAAGTGGTGGCTCCCAGGAGAATGATAAATACCATACTGGTAAGGCGTGTTGTCTGATACATCACCTGCTTGAGAACCTTGACATTTAGCTGCTTTTGGCCAATCGTCAACAGTGTCGCTCCAAGAGCTCCAACAGCTGCGGCCTCGGTTGGAGAAGCCACACCGGCAAAGATGGAGCCAAGGACTGCAATGATGAGGAGGAAAGGCAGAACAAATGCCATTATAACTTTCTTCCAAAAATGACCGGATTGCCTGAAAGAGTCAATCTCCTGTTGGGTCATCGCCGGTGCTGTATCAGGTCTCAGGTGTGCTATAATCAAGACATAACCAATGTAGCAGAGCACCAGCAACATGCCTGGCAAAAGGGCTGCAGCAAATAGATCTCCCACGGACACATTAAGCACACTCCCCAATAAAACCAACACTACCGAGGGAGGAATAATTTGTCCTAAAGTACCGGAAGAGGCAATGGTTCCCGTTGCCAGTTCGGGGCTGTAATTACGTTTTAGCATGGTCGGCAAGGAAATCAATCCCATGGTGATCACAGTGGCACCGACAATGCCTGTCGAAGCCGCGAGCAATGCACCAACTACGATCACGGAAATGGCCAACCCACCCTTTAGCTTACCAAATAACATGGACATAGTCTCCAAAAGACTTTCAGCCAGACCGGATTTTTCAAGCATAATCCCCATATAGATGAAAAGGGGCACGGCTATCAAAACATAGTTAGTCATCACTCCCATGATGCGGCTTGGCAAGAAATTGAAGAACTCAAGGCCGAGAGCGTAGTAGCCAAAGATTACACTCAATCCTCCTAATGTGAAGGCTACCGGAAATCCAAACAGAATAAGGATGAAGATGCAAGCAAACAGAATAAGGGCCAGAACTTCCATCAGTCCATTTCACTTTCAAATACAGTCACTTCTCTTCCTAAAATGACTCTAATACACCGCACCGCAAGTAGGACTCCCTGAATAAACAAAAGGACAAATGCAATAACAATTGCATATTTGATCAACCAACGACCAGGCAATCCACCTGGGTCGGGAGAAGTCTCACCAATCCTAAACGAATAGTAAGCATACTTATTCGAAGCTCTGATTAACACCAAAGTCCACGGGATCAGAAACAGGATGATTCCCAACAAATTGATCCAAGCCTTTCCCTTTTCAGAATAGTTGGTATAAAACAGATCGACACGCACATGAGCATCTTGCTGAAAGGTATAGGCTGCGCCAATCAGAAAAATGATTGCAAATAAGTGCCATTCCAGTTCAGTCATCCAAATTTGCGAAGCACTGAACAGATATCTTAGCACCACATCTAGACAGATAAGCAATACCAGGATTGTGGTCAACCAAGCAGTTGATTTGCCGCTATATCCTATCAGTTTGTGCAATCGGGCCAACATTCTCAATTCTCCAATGTATCTAACCAAAAGATAGTGAAAATATAACCTGGTCTTCGTGTCCTATACCCTTAAAATGAAGAAGGCCGGATTTTCGTCCGGCCTTCGATTATTTCATTGAAGTACTTCTACTGAAAATGAGGTTTTTCGATCGTTTCCCCTGCCTCGATCTTCTCCAATCTGTCCTTAAAAACATTGGAGGTTTCAAAGTCATTCCTTCTTGCAAATATCTCTTTCAGCGCGATCAAAGTGTTGCGGTCATTGGGATCAAGCTTTTCCACACTTTTAAAGTATGGCAACGCGAGATCAAAATGTTCCTCAACCTCAATTTTCTTGGCGTTAAACTTCTTAGTTGCGTCGGCAGAGTAATCATTTGCCAACTCGTTCATCTCCTTTGTAAGTATCGCAGCTTTGTTGTAGTAGAGTGCACCAATACTGTAAATGGCATCTGTGAAATCAGGTTTTACTTCCACAGCTTTCTCGTAGTTTTCCTTTGCCAAATCAAAGTATTCGGTGGCTTCATCTAAAGCTCCCGCTTCATACTTCTCCTGATAGATGCGATCATAAATGTTGCCCAAGGTAGAGTAAAGCGAAGGATTTTCCGGCTCTTTCTCTATAGCCAATTTCAGCTTCTCAGAAAGTACATCTATCTTATCAAGTTTCAGATAATGATTGATTTCGGTGAAGAGTAATCCCAAATCATCGGGATACATCTCTCTTGCTTTCTCCAGGATTACCGCCGCCGCATCCATATCTTCTTCGGCTGTCATCTTATACATTGCATCGTACACAGCAGGTTTGTCATAACCCTTCTCGTAAAGCGGGGTTATAAATGATTTTGCGGTGCTAGCCTGCCCCGCGTTCATGGCCGCCAACCCTGTAATGTATAGTTGATTGTCGTATTCCCCCTCTGCGTCAAGCGGACTGTCGTAGTCATTGGCTTTGAGAATATCATGAATATCGAGCACAGACCGGAAAGAGTTGAATGCTTCCATAAAATTCTGTCCTTCGTAGAGCGATATCCCGTTATTGCTGATTGCAGCAATAGATTCTGTCAGTCCTTTTAAAGCACTTTTATTTCCAGGATCTAGCTCTAATGCCTTCTTGTGTGCTTGAAAGGCCATCATGCCAGCGGAGGCATACTTGGCTTCATAGTTAGCATCAAGGATCTTTTGAGTAGCATCAAGATTGATCAAGGCGTTGTAGATGTCTCCCATGGCGACCCATGTTTTTGGATCGTCCTTGACCTCATCTTGCTTGGCCGCGTGTTCTATCAAGGCTTTTGCTTCCACTAGTTTGTCTCCACTATTCGTCTGGTCCAAATTGTAGGCGCTAAGTAATCTAGAGGCTTTCTTCAGGGCCTTCTTACCATCTAACTCGGAAACATCCTGGCTCTGGCCAAGACTAAAGGATAGGGCAACAGCCATGAAGGCAAATAGGAATTTTCTCATTGTAAACATTTTAAGTTAATTGCATATTGAAGTAAAGATTTCGCACTTAAGACAAAATCATGGGGAGTAGTGTCCTTGTCAAAACGTTAAAACAAATTTAGCAAATTGTTAAATCACAGGACTATTCTTCCTCATCTTCTCCTTCAGACTCATAAATTACCGCTACATCGGCGATCTCATCATCATCTGCAAGGGATATGACTTTAACCCCTTGGGTGGCTCTGCCCATTACTCTTATATCACTCATGGACATTCTAATCACAATCCCCGATTTGTTTGTAATCATTAAATTGTCTGCGTCTGTCACGGCTTTTAAGGCAACCAAATAACCTGTTTTATCAGTGATCTGCAATGTCTTAACGCCCTTGCCTCCCCGATTAGTTATCCGGTAGTCATCCAAAGCGGAACGTTTTCCGTTTCCTTTTTCAGAAATAACCAAGATCGAAACTTCCTCCTTCGGATCAACACATACCATTCCCACTACTTCATCCTGACCATCTGCATCAAGCCGAATGCCCCTAACCCCAGCGGCAGTGCGACCCATCGGTCTCACCTTGTGCTCCGGAAAACGGATAGCTCTTCCATTTCGGTTGGCTAATAGAATCTCGCAAGACCCATCCGTCAGTTTAGCTTCGATAAGCGAGTCCCCTTCATTGATGGTGATGGCATTGATTCCGTTCACCCGGGGTCTCGAAAAAGCTTCCACAATGGTCTTCTTGATCATCCCTTTCTTGGTGGCAAACACAATGAAATTATTGTTGATAAAGTCTGCGTCTGTTAGATCCTGAATAATAATATACGCCTGTACTTTGTCATCTTTCGGGAGCTGAATGATATTTTGAATAACTCTTCCGGCAGAGGTCTTCGCAGCTTCCGGTATTTCATAGACACGTAGCCAATGGCACCTGCCTTGCTCACTAAAGAGAAGTAGGTAGTTGTGGTTGTTTGCTACAAACATGTGCTCAATGAAATCGGCGTCACGTGTTTTACTGCCTCTCGATCCCCGACCTCCTCTACCCTGCACCCGGTACTCATCGACTTTTGTCCTTTTGATGTATCCCAAATGAGAGATAGTGATTACTACCTCCTCGTCAGCGATCATATCTTCTATGCTGATATCCCCCTCTGCAAAAGTGATTTCAGTGTTGCGGTCATCACCGTAACGTTCACGTATCTCACTCAGCTCCTCTTTGATGATATCCCGCTGCATCTCCTCGCTAGCCAAAATGGCTTTGTAGTGAGCGATGGTTTTCTTAATCTCGTCATACTCCGCCTTGACCTTGTCACGCTCCAATCCCACCAATCGCTGTAGCCGCATATCCAGAATAGCCTTGGCTTGAATCTCGGTCAATTCAAACTTCTGCATCAAACCGGTGCTTGCCTCATCTACCGTTTTGGATCCTCGGATCAACTCAATGACTTCGTCAATATTATCGAGGGCAATCAGCAGGCCTTCCAAAATATGGGCGCGTTCTTCGGCCTTATTCAAATCATACTGTGTTCGCCTGACAATGACCTCCAGCCTGAACTTGATAAACTCTTCGATCAAGTCCTTCAGGTTCAGGGTACGAGGTCGATTATTGACTAGGGCGATGTTATTGACGCCATAGGAAGACTGAAGCGGAGTATACTTAAACAGCTTGCTCAGTACTACTTTGCCTATCGCATCTCTTTTCAAATCGACGACGATGCGAATGCCTGATCTGCGGTCAGACTCGTCCCGGATATCACTGATCCCATCAATCTTTCCGTTCTGAACGAGATCGGCCATTTTTACGATCAGAGATGATTTGTTGACCTGGTAGGGGATCTCTGTGATAATAATCTGATCTCTTCCGTTGTCCTTCGTTTTGATTTCAGCTTTCCCGCGTACAACCACCCGGCCTCTTCCGGTTCTATAGGACTCATGTACACCCGAAAGACCGTAAATGATCCCTCCGGTTGGTAAATCAGGTGCTTTTATGTACTTAATGAGCTCTTCAATCTCAATCTCGGGCTGGTCCACCGTGGCAATAATCCCATCTATCACCTCTCTCAAATTGTGTGGCAGCATATTAGTCGCCATCCCGACAGCAATACCGGATGATCCGTTGATCAACAGGTTGGGAAGTCGAGCCGGTAACACACTTGGTTCTTCCAGTGAATCGTCAAAATTCAGAGTAAAATCAACGGTGTCTTTGTTGATGTCCTGCAACATCTCGTCTGCGATACGGGCAAATCTGGCCTCAGTATATCGCATGGCAGCTGGAGAATCACCATCGATATGACCAAAGTTTCCTTGCCCATCGATGAGGGGATACCTCAAAGACCAGTCCTGAGCCATCCGTACCATTGCATCGTAAACAGACGAATCTCCATGAGGATGGTACTTTCCCAACACCTCTCCCACTACCCTGGCAGACTTCTTATGAGACTTATTATACGCAAGTCCTAGTTCATTCATTCCGTACAGGATCCTCCTGTGTACAGGTTTCAATCCATCCCTCACATCGGGAAGTGCTCGAGCCACTATCACTGACATCGAATAGTCGATGTAAGCTGACTTCATCTGCTCTTCGATGTTTATAGGTATAATTTTTTGATTATCAGCCATTTAGTGTTTCTATGAATTACTAAAAAACGAGGTGCAAATTTACGAAAACTTATGCAATTTTTTATATATGTCACTGCCCAATATGACCCTTATTAATTGAGCTCACCTATGGCAGTGGAATCGCTCAAATCATAAGCATATGTTAGAGATAGACCCGGCATTCTTCAGATGCAAAAAACCGCATTTCGACCCATTCTTTGCAGCTCGTAAAGCTTACTATCTTTGGCATCCAATAAGCGATGCGGAGTGAGTAAATCAGTTACACCATACGGAACAGATTCAAGCAAGAAGGAACAAGTTGCTAAGATGTTTGATTCGATCGCTCCCCGATATGATCTTCTCAATAGATTACTCTCTCTTGGTATCGATGTGAAATGGCGACGTCATTTGGTCGAGAAAGTTGGCGAGATTGATCCTAAAAGCATTCTTGACGTGGCGACTGGTACCGGAGATGTAGCTATAATGTTGGGCCAGATCCTAGAACCGGAAAGTATAGTTGGTATTGATATTGCTAAGAATATGCTAGAGCTCGGGCGGCGAAAAGCAAGTGAAAGAAATTTGGAAACTATCATTTCTTTTCAAGCCGGTGACTCGGAGAATCTAGATTTTGAGAACAATACATTTGACGCAGTGACCGTTGCTTTTGGAGTGAGAAATTTTGAACATACTCTTTTGGGATTAAAACAATGTCAACGGGTGGTAAAACCCGGAGGCCGGTTTGCGGTTTTAGAGTTTTCTAAACCTACTATATTCCCTTTCAAACAAATATTTCAGTTCTATTTCAAATATATCCTACCACTTATTGGCAGGATTACATCCAAAGATTCAAAGGCTTACGGCTATCTATTCGAATCAGTTCAAAATTTTCCCGAAGGTCGGCAATTTGCATTGCTGATGGCTGAAGCGGGATTCAAGAACATCGAGTTTAAACGTCTAACATTAGGAGTATGCACGCTGTATTGGGGCGAAAAGTAGCGCTCAGTATCTGCTTATTGTTCATGACGTTCTGTTTAGGATGGGCGCAAGTGAACAAGGTAGGGGGTACAAACAGAAACTTCCATAACAAAGAGAACAAGCCATATTACTTCGGTATCACCCTGGCTTTTCATTCCAGCAATTACAAGATTTTCAGAAGCAAGAAATTCAACGAACAAGAACAAATCCTATCGGTAGAGTCGGTTACCGGCCCTGGTTACAACGTAAATGTGATTTCAAATCTCAAGATCGGCCGATATTTTGACTTTAGATTGTTGCCGGGTTTTTCATTTACTGAGCGGAACATCCAGTATCGTGATCTGAGCTTGCAAAAGGAATTTGATCAACGTACCATAGAGTCTGTTTTCGTTGAAGTGCCTTTTCACGCCCGGTTTAAGTCGGAGCCGTATAATGACATGAGAGTATTTGTCTTGGGTGGAATCAAATATGGATTTGATATTGCCAGTAAGGCAAGGAGACGAAAGGATGAGAATATTTTGAAAATAGCTCCTGTTGATTTTTCAGTAGAGGTCGGATTTGGCATGCAATTCTTCTTTCCTTATTTCATTTTGTCTCCGGAACTGAAGTACACGCACGGCCTTAATAATATCTTGATTTTCAACGAAGAGGTTATTCAGTCCAACGTTCTGGAAAATGTCTTATCCCGCACTTTTACGCTGTCCTTTCACTTCGAAGGTTAATCGTTAGCTAGTATAATTTCCCGCTTGACAAAATCTTCCAGTCTTGGGAAGAACTCAAGAAAAACCCCTTCCAGTTGGGATTCTAAATCCAAAAGTTCTACTGAAGCTTCTTCGATGCGATTGGGAAACCTTGCCCGTTTGGCCAGGTAATAGTAAGTCCGGTTGAGCCCCTCATAGTTCTTGTAGGATTCCAACCATCTTCCCGCAATCATGCGGCTCAGACGTTCCTGGATTTTTTCTGGCATCAGGTGAGAGTGCCGGTAAAGAGTTTTATAGGTGTTCTCACAAAACTTTTCGAATTCCTGCATGTGAAAGCGATTCCAATTTTTCGTGAGGAGATAGTCGAAATAGATATCAAGAATTACCGGAGCGTACTTGCCCATGCTCTTGTGCAACAATGCCGTACCTTTCCTGAACACCTGGTGTTCATCGGTCCAGCTATCGATCTTACGATGTAGTATGATTCCGTCTCTGATCTCTTCCGGATAGCTGGAGATCTCGTGATTTCTCACAAAATCTCCCAGGTAGTTGCCAACCAGGAGGCCATCTTGCTCAAAGGAGAGGTAGCAATGAGCTAAATAGTTCATAAAGTCTATCTTTGCGCCTTTTCAAAATCGCACAAGTTCTGTAATGGCTCTTAAATGTGGAATTGTCGGTCTGCCTAATGTTGGCAAATCTACCTTATTTAATGCTTTAACTGCTGCCGGGGCTCTCGCTGCAAACTACCCATTTGCGACGAAGGAGCCGAATCTGGGTATTGTGACCGTTCCTGATGATAGGTTGGATACTTTGATGCGTCTGGTGAAACCGAAGTCAACAATCCCCACGACTATCGAGATCGTGGATATTGCAGGACTCATCAAAGGAGCAAGTCAGGGAGAAGGACTTGGCAATCAGTTCCTGGCCAATATCCGTGAGGTAGACGCCATTGTTCATGTTGTACGCTGCTTTGACGATGGTCAGGTAGTACATGTCGATGGATCGATCGATCCGGTCAGGGATAAGGAGATCGTGGAGACGGAGCTTGTTTTAAAGGATCTGGAGACTTTAGAGAAGAGGCTCGAGAAACTACAAAAGCAGTCTAAAGACGGTACAAAGGAATCCAAAGCACTGTTGGAATCAGCCCGCTCTCTTCAGGGTAAACTGGAAGAAGGTAAGCCAGTGAGGTTGATGAACTTATCAGACGGCGAGCAGGCCCTTTCCCAGGAACTAATGTTGCTCACTGCAAAGCCAGTTTTATATGCTTGTAATGTAAACGAAGAAGAGGCCGTCGATGGCAACGAATATACCAGGTTGTTTGACGAAGCCATCGCCGGTGAAGGAGCCGAGCGTATCATTATCTGTGCAGGTATCGAAGCTGATATTGCAGAACTAGACAGCCCTGAGGATCGACAAGCTTTTCTGGATGAAATGGGTCTTGAAGAGCCTGGCTTACATAGATTGATCCGTGCTTGCTACAAACTCCTGGACTTGGTCACATATTTCACTGCAGGTGAAAAGGAAGTGAGGGCCTGGACGGTCCGCAGAGGTACACAAGCGCCTCAGGCAGCTGGGGTTATCCATACCGATTTCGAGAAGGGATTCATCCGGGCGGAAGTGATTAAATATGAGGACTACGAGGCTTTAGGCACCGAAGCGGCAGTAAAAGAGGCGGGCAAGATGGCCATTGAAGGAAAGGAATATATCGTGCTAGATGGTGATGTGATGCACTTCCGATTTAATGTCTAGATCTATGGATCTATTTCACAGACATCTCCTCCACCCCACTCCAGTCGTGAGGGACAGAAACATTCATTAGTTCGCTTGATTTATTGAGAAAGAGAGATGCAGTTTGATCCCCGGGATCGTTCTCAATTATCCGTTTAAATAGTTGCAACGCTTCACCAAACTCTTTCTCATGATACAGTTGCAACGCCTTTTCGAACTCTGCCTGGTTTTGCTTCTTCTTTTCCATAGACCTCATATCATCACCATCGAAGCATTCGAAAATACTCACCGCTTTCATTTTACCTTTGACTTGCACCCTGCCAAGAGGACGAAAGTTAAATGATTCAATGTCTTTCACTTTCTCAAAAGTTTGGCCCGTCAAGATGATCGAGTTTCCGTAATATTTAGTCAGACTTTCCACTCGAGAGGCTGTGTTTACTGTATCAGAAATTGTAGCAGCATCCAATCGTTGTTGATCTCCTGTGATACCAAGTATCAGAGGTCCGGTATGCATACCGATTCCGATGCGAATTGAGTCTCTGTCCTTTGTCTTGCGGTACTTATTATACACCTGCACTGACATTTGCATCCTTACTGCCGCTTGTACTGCTTGTTCGGGCTCACCCGGAAAAATGGCCATCATGCCATCACCCAAATACTGATTCACAAAGCCACCGTGATTCCGTATCACCGGGCCCAAGCGACCATTAAATGCATTGACAAAGCCGAAATTCTCCTCTGGAGTCATTTGCTCAGAAAGCGTGGTATAGTCACGAATGTCGAGGAACAACACAGTGACTCGCCTCTCAACCTGATCTCCCAACTTTATATCGGTGAGGGCGGTATGACCAAGCGATTTTATGAACTCAAACGGCACGAATCTAGTCGTGGCTTCGTGGACTTCACGCATGGCTTCTTCCCTTTCACGGGATTCTCTGATCTGCCGTTCATAAAGAAAAGCACTCTCCATAGAAGATGCAGACTGTGCTGCTAGTGTAGTGAGGAGCTTAAGGTCTGCAGCATCATATTGAACCGGCTCTTCATTGACCAAGATCATCGTCCCCATCGCTCGGTGCTCTACCTTCAGCGGAGCATGTAACATCACGCTGATATCACGGATGCCTCCTACCCTGCCCATGTTGAGCAATAAGCCACTGGTTATTTCAGCTTGGCCTCCCAACACGAGGTCCTTTAGAATGGGATTCTGTACTAATTGATCTTGGTTCTGGCTAAAGAGATCTCCGAATACAGAAATCGCCTCCAATTGATCTTCATCCTGGTCAAGTAATAGTACGATTCCAGCTGTCGAAGGAATCAAGCGACTTGCCTCAGTAAGGGCAAGGTCTGCAATGGCCTTGGGTGAAATAATTTCCGATAACTTCTCCGAAAAATCATAAATAGCGTTGATCTCCCGGTAGAGTTCCAATACTTCTTTCCCAATTTCTTTCTTTTCCAACTCCTTGGAAAGCAAGTGACTGATCAACCCTGCGATCGCTGAAGATGCACCCTCCCCGTGAACCTGACCCACTATTTCATTCTGAAAGAAGACCGGATGAGTCTTAGGATCTCCCTCAGCCTCTCCCCATACTACTCGATTTGACTCGTCTGTAATCCAGAAGTCTATACCAAGTTTTTGTCGAAAATCAGCCAATACCTGATCAGCGCCTTTACCCTTTCTCAATATGCTTTTTAACTTAACCAGCATAGATAGAGTCAGTTGGCTAGGCCAAGAACAGATTTTGCCGTTGATAATAGCGTGTCAGGATCAAACGGTTTGGTCATGTACTGATCAGCTCCTACCTCCAGCCCCTTTTGTCGATCCAGTTCCTGACCTTTGGCTGTAAGGAGTATGATGTAAACTCCATTCAAATTACCGTTCTTCTTCACATGTTGACAAACCTCCATGCCATTCATCTTCGGCATCATTACATCAAGAAAAACCAGATTGGGTGCTTCGTCCTGTATGATCTCCAGGGCTGATTCACCATTGTCGGCAAAAAGGAGTTCAACCCCGTCGTCTTCGAGGTCTTCCAATGTTTGCTCAATCAGCATTCGAATGTGAGATTCATCATCTACGATTAATAACTTCTTCATACTTACTTCTGTGGATATTCTGATTAAAGTGTTTACTGATATAAGAGAAATAAAACATTTTCCATGCCTTTCTCAAAGCGGAGCGATTTTACCATCTCTTGCTTCTTAGACATTAAAGCATTTAGCATAATGATGTCAGGTTGAATAGAAGCTGCTTTTTCGATGACCTCATCACCATTGGCCTCAGCCACCTTGTATCCGCGAGCATGCAATACTTCAGCCAAAGTCCGCATGGTACTGGAGTCTTCATCAACCACCAGCACTTTCTTCTTTGATTTACCCTGCTGCAATAATGCACCGACCTCGAGAAATAGTTTGTCTGTGTCAATTGGCTTGGTGAGGTAGCGATCTACCCCAATGCGGAATCCTCTGGCTTCGTCCTGAATGATTGATAAAATAATAATAGGAATATCGAGTGTCTGGGGATCGTTCTTTAAGACTGCAGCCACATCAAAACCATTCATTTCAGGCATCATCACATCCAGGATGATCAGGTCGGGTCGGAAATTGCGCACCACATCCAAAGCTTCTCTACCGTTGGTGGCTTCCAACACTTCGTAACCGTATTCAGTTAGCTCTTGTTTCAACAAGGACCTGATTGGCGAATCATCATCAACTACAAGGATCCTGCGATCTTCACCATTAGTTCCAATGGCAGAATAATCGATCTGTACCTTGAGTTGCTTCACCAGGTCATCGAGCTGAATCGGCCTCATCTTTTCACTCACCTCTTTACTCACCGGTATGCTGAAGAAAAAAGTGCTCCCATTACCCAAATCACTTTCCACCCACATTTTTCCACCATGATGCTCCACAATTTCTCGGCAGATAGGAAGACCAAGACCGGTTCCCTGAGGCTTATCGGTAAGTGTATCTCCCACCTGCTTGAATTTCTCGAAAACGGATGCCTTGTCCTCTTCTGAGATTCCGATTCCGGTATCGGTGACACTTACAACAATAGAATCGTCTTCGTGCTCTGCCCTGCATTTCACGCTCCCCTTGTTAGTAAATTTCACGGCATTGGAAAACAAATTGACCATCACCTGAATGAGCTTGTTTTTATCACCCTCGATATGGGGAAGTAGTGGATCAATCTGATTGATGAGCTGCAGATCCTTTTGATCAAACAAGGCCTTTGTACTAGAGATCGCCCGGTCAATCACTTCCGGAACTGACACAGATTCCATATGCCAGTCGATCTTGCCCGCTTCTATCTTTGCGAGATCAAGCACGTCATTGATCAGTCCGGTAAGTCGTTCACCTTCGGCTACCACAACATTCAGATTCTCTGCCACCTGATCCATTGCTCTTCTGATCTTCTTATCATCAGTAGTGACTGCAGGAAAGATACGGTCATCAAGTCTTTTCTTGATGATCTTTGCAAACCCGAGAACAGAAGTCAGGGGCGTTCGAAGCTCATGACTGACCGTAGAGAGGAAAGCACTTTTCGCTTCATTTGCTTGCTCTGCAGCGTCCTTGGCCATCTTGGCTTCTTCATACAATTCTGCGTTGTGGATGGCAATGCCAACATTAGCCGCGATGGTACTAAGTAGCCTTTGATCTCCTTCGTCGAATCGATTTTCATTTTCAGTGCTTTGTACACTGAGTACGCCAATTACTTCATCACCGACTGGAATCGGTACCCCCAGATACGATGCTGCTTTTTTGCCGACTTCCTCAATTCCCAACTTATGATAACTGCCTGTGACATCTTCATTGATAAGCTTAGGCGCTTTGTCGATAATAATCTTAGAAGTCAGTCCCTCCCCTAGTTTGAGGGGAGCCATATCATCTCCGTGCTGATAGGGAAAATGGATAATGTTCGATTCCTTATCTAACATAGCTACATAGACAATATTCGCTTTAAACAGATCACGCAGCTGATCCCCAACGAGAGGCACTAGTTCATCTAATTCGAGTCGTTCGACCATTGCCTGACTGACCTGATTCACCGTAGCCAACTCCTCCGCCTGCTGCATCACTTCTCCAGTTCGTTGTGCGACTTTACGCTCGAGTTCTATGCTTTGGTTTCGCAATTGCTGAGTTCGATATCTTACCAGAAAATAGATGAAGCCACCGAGCGTCAGCGCATATAATAAGTATGCCCACCAGGTTGCGTACCATGGAGGATTTATGCTGAATTGAAACACAGCTTCTTCACTTTCCGTTTCATAGACATTCCTCGATTTGACATGGAAAGTATAGTTCCCCGAAGGAAGATTGATGTACTCGCGTTCAGACTGCGGTGACCATGCTGACCAGTTATTATCAAACCCTTCCAGATAGGTGGAAAACTGGAGGCCGTCTTTAATTACAAAATTGGGTGCACCATAAGCAAACACCAAGGTATTTTGATTGTTAGAAAATTCTGCATTTTGAGCAACACCACCAGCTCCGCCGTAGTAAAGTGTATCAACGCTATGTTTGATCGTCCTAATCAGGGCAGCGAATCCTGACGTTGGGGGTGTCTCGATATCTCCTGCGAAACGAACTAAACCATTTGGGCCACAAAGCCAGAAGATGTCCTGACCATTAGCGTCTACTTCCGGAAATATGCCCCAAGTAGGAAAGTTCTTGAGAATCTTAAAAGGCTCGGCAATTACTTGTCTACTTCCGTCTTGTACAGCTAGATCAACAAAGAGACCATCGCCTGCAGATGCCCACAACCTTCCTTTGTGATCATAGGTAGGTGTCGGAGTCACATCGTCTCCAATGAATGGCGTCCAATACGGTGTGTCTAGAACGAATTTTTGTAATTCTTCGTCAAACAGGTAGGAATCATCATAGGCATCAGAACTTCTTGAAATACTACCCCCAGGTCGAAAATAAATCTTATCAAGGTAGTTGAAAACAAAAATGGGATAATTAGGCAGGCCATGGCTTTGATTGTAAATAGTTATCTCAGGGTCGGAAAAATCGATTTTACCGTTCTTGACTTGAGGAGTGACTAATTTCATTTCGCCTGGTAGATCTCCATTTACCCATAACTTTCCATCTGATCTTTCAGCTATGCCAAATGGTCCCGTTCTAATGCCATCAACATTTGCTTCTACAACCCACCGGCTCCCCTCCTGGTTATCATCAAAATAGCGAAGGGCAGCTATTCCTCCCATATCTTGCAAAATAGTGTATAATAAGGTTGAATCGACAGTAGATGGAACGAAAAACTGGCTCCTGAAATCGTAATTAATGCTCTCTCGTATCGGGTACGACTTTTTGTTTCTCAAACCCCAAACTCCTTGAGATCCAGAGGCATAAATCAGATCTTTTCCATAAACCAATAGATGTGGACATTGTCCATGAGTATTAGGAATTCGGTTGAAGCGATTCGTACTTTCATCTAAATAGTAAACACCATCTTGAGTTCCCACGTACAGAATTCCTTCATGCCGAGCAGCAGAGAAGACTGTCTTGGAAGTCAAACCATCATTGTCATCGTAGTAGCTAAAGGGGATATTAAGATCGAGCTTTGAGATGCCATTGAACAATGCCAGCCATACATTGCCATCCTTATCGACAAAAACATGGTCCACAGAATTGTCCTGCAAGCCAACCTGGTTATCGATTCGCTGAACTAGGTCGCCATTTTTGTTGATGATATATAACCCATTATTAAATGTATTAACCGCAAAATTTCCATTAGCCAATCGTTGTCCCCCCAGATAAATACTGCCCTCAAAAAATTCTTGATCCACTTCTGTGGTAAATGGTTTAAAGCCAGATCCATCAAAGATGAAAAATCCCATATTACGCGTTCCAATAAGCAGTTGACCATTGTCATATGGCAGCAACTGATAAACACGCTCGTCGGCAAATCGCTCACCCCCTGGTAACATCCTGAATTCATCATTCTCCACAACCATCATACCCTTGTTCCAAACCCGGATATAGAACTTTCCATGAATGTATCGGGAAATGTGAAGATCGTTTCCATCAGGGTCCTCAACAAGGGTAAATCCTTCTCCATCCCATAGCATGACCGATCGCCGTGTTTGGAAATACACTCCATGAGGAGCCGACCATGTTTCCCATACTTCATCGAACACTTGCCTGTCCTTTGGCAACCTGTCACGTAGAGATTTGAACTGCATTTGACCCAAAGCATCCGGTGCGAGGTAACCAAGGTCGCCATTCGTTCCAACATAAATGACCCCATTCCACTTCGCGAGGGACCTGACCTCATTGTTTTCCTTGGGAGGAATCACTCGCCAATTTACTCCATCAAACTCCAATATTCCCCGTGAATTGGCAAAGTACAGTACCCCCCGATCGTCCTGCTCTGTCCACCAGTTAACCCCTCCAGCATTATATTCCTGATAGGAATAGTTGGTGATAAAAGGTCGTCCAGTGTTCTGAGCTATCGTAGATAGGCTGACGGACAGGAGAAGAGAAAGAACTGCAAAGTTTCTAAAGGAGATGCTTTGGAGTCCCCGACTTTCAAAGGTTCTCATAAGGGACTGATTTGAGTATACCTAAATCTACAGTTTTTTATATGAAAAGGTTTCATAGTCGTTAGAAGTTTATCCACATATCTTTTTGATTTTCAGCGCATGAGTCTTAAGACGAACGGTCTTCACGAGTATATGGTAAGAATGCCCTAACTTTCTACCATGAATACGATACTGATCACAGGAGCCACCTCTGGTATCGGCCGGGCAACCGCTTATCGATTCGCTGCCCACGTCAAGAGAATGATCCTTACCGGCCGTCGAGCCGACCGACTGGATGCGATTAGTAGCGATCTAATGAAAGATCATTCGCTGGAGGTAAAGACTCTTCCCTTTGATGTACGCGACTATGAATCATGCAGAGCTGCACTTGAGTCGTTACCACAAGACTGGCGCTCCATCGACATATTGGTGAACAATGCCGGCAAAGCGAAGGGTCTTGCTCCCATTCAATCCGGTGAGTTACGACATTGGGAGGAAATGATCGACACCAATCTCAAGGGTCTGCTTTATGTGACTCGCCTGATCTCACCCTGGATGGTGGAAAGAAAATCGGGACATATCATCAATGTGTGCTCAATTGCCGGGAAAGAGGTTTATCCAAATGGCAATGTCTATTGCGCCACTAAGTTTGCCGTGGACGCCCTCACCAAAGGAATGCGATTCGATCTGCACAAGCATCGAATTCGCGTGGGGCAAGTGTGTCCATCGCATGTTGAAGAAACCGAATTTGCCCTGGTGCGATTTGATGGTGATGAAGAACTGGCTAAAATGTATGAGGATTTCCAACCGCTCAAGAGTCCTGACATAGCCGAGACTATTTACTTTATTGCTTCACAACCCCCTCATGTGAATATTGAAGATGTGGTCATGTGGGGAACTCAACAGGCCAGTGCGATCGTCACCGACAGGAGTGGCAGAGACTTCTTTGGAGACTAGTCTTTAACTGAGATCCAGATGATTGGATTGCATATAAGTAAACCCGAAAAGATCTGCATAGTGATCTAGTAGTCTGTCCCTTACTTCAGACAGAGCTACCTCATCCCCTAGTTCCTGGCGAAACGATGTCACAGTCTTGTCGTCATCGGAAATACCACAAGGTATAATTTGATTGAAGTAGGACAAATCGGTATTCACATTGAGGGCGAAGCCGTGCATCGTCACCCACCGACTTAGGTGTACGCCAATTGCACAGATTTTCCTTGCAGGTTCATCCTCGTCACCCTCCAGCCACACCCCGGTGAAATCTATTACCCTCCTACCCTTTAAGCCAAAATCTGACAACGTACGAATAACCCCTTCTTCGAGTAATCTGACGTATTTGTGAATGTCAGTAAAGAACCAGTCGAGATCAAATATGGGGTAACCTACCAACTGGCCCGGGCCATGGTACGTAATATCTCCTCCCCGGTTGATCTTATAGAAGTCTGGCTTCACCTTCCCGGTATCGGACTTCAGCTGAAGCAGATGATCCTCCTTTCCCGATTTACCTAGGGTAAAGACCGGGTCGTGTTCACAAAAAAGGAAATAATGCTTAGGGGAGGTCTGTGCGGATTTGGAGAGTCCCCGTTGTTCACGTTTTTGGTGCACCAATTTGTCCAAGAGCGACTGTTGGATCTCCCATGCTTCCTTGAAAGCAATGCGACCGAGGTCTGTCACAAGCACTTCTTGCATCACCTAAAAGTCAAAAGGCTAGAAATTCTGCCATCTGCTTATCTAACACTTCGACAGTATTCTGATCGGATAGAGTGCCATTGCCATTGAGAAGTTCTTCGACTGCGGAAATAGGCAATTTATTGGGAAGCACTACGACTTGCAGATGATTAAGTATTCCCGTTAGCTGTTCCATTCCTCTTAAGTTACCAGCTCTGCCTGAAGATACACCGGTAAGTGCTGCTTTCTTCTTAGCAAAAGTCTCCTTATATCGTCGAACGGAAAGTGCATCCAGAAAGAGTTTCAAAACTCCGGGGAAACTGCCATTGTATTCTGGAAAAACGAACCAAAATTTATCGGCAGGTACCATTTCAGCGTCCTGCAAATTGCCCAGTTCGTCACTTTGACCATCCTTGCTATACATGTCATCATGAAGAATGTCTGCAGGAAGATCGGTAAGGGTCAGCAGTTTTGCCTCTACTTCAAATCGGTTCCGTAGTCGTTCTACGATATAACCGGCTATCCGCTCCGTTTCGCTGTTGCGTCTGTTCGTTCCTGAAATTACCGTTATCATCACTACTAACAGGCGATCAAAGATAAGGATTATAAAACGGGAGCTAGGTCAAAATTGTTTAGGGATTGTTATACTTTTGTGATGCTTCAAATATTTCACTAGAATCTCATATGTTCTTAGACTCATGCTGAAGATCACCTATTATGGGCACTCCTGTTTTCATTTCGATTTCGATGGAACAGGTGTTCTTGTCGACCCATTTATCACTGGAAATCCAAAGGCATCAGCTGTGGATATTTCCACCATCAACGCTCAACATATCCTGCTCACTCATGGTCATGGTGACCATGTAGCCGATGCCGAGCAAATAGCTAAGAATAACGATGCCAGAATACTATCATCTTATGAAATCGTAGAATGGTTTGGAGCCAAAGGTGTGGCCGGCCATCCCATGAATCATGGAGGAACAGTGGAAACTGAGTTCGGTGCAGTTAAATTTGTTCCTGCCATTCATTCCAGCGTGCTGCCTGATGGTACCTACGGAGGCAACCCAGGTGGATTTGTCATCATGAGGGAAGACGTGAAATTCTATATCGCAGGGGATACATGTCTGACGATGGATATGAAACTAATCCCCATGCTGTGCGGAAAGATAGACTTTGCAATTTTGCCTGTGGGGGGAAATTTTACGATGGACTGGACAGAGGCCATTCATGCCGCAAAGTTTGTAGAATGCGCTGATGTTATAGGATGTCATTTCGATACTTTCCCTCCGATTGTGATCGATCATGCTAAAGTGAAACAAGCATTTATGGCACAGGGCTTAAATCTGAAACTACCTACCATCGGAGAGGTCATCGAAAGATAATTTATGGGAAAAGTAATTGCTATTGCCAATCAGAAGGGTGGAGTAGGCAAAACTACTACGGCTATTAACCTGGGGGCCAGCCTGGCTGTCCTTGGTTTTAAGGTCTTGATAGTGGATGCCGACCCTCAAGCGAATGCTACTTCGGGAGTTGGCGTGGATGCAACGCAGCTGGAGGGTAGTACATATGATTGTATCATTAATAAGCAACCTGCCGAGGAAATCATCGTTGCTACCGACACACCAAACCTGTTCATCATGCCTTCAAGTATTGATCTGGTGGGTGCAGAGTTGGAGTTGGTAAGTCGATTCCGCCGGGAGTTTGCAGTGAAGGATGTGCTTGATCCCATCCGAGACGATTACGATTTCGTCTTGATTGATTGCCTGCCGTCGTTGGGCATCATCACTGTAAATGCTTTGACAGCTGCCGACTCGGTTATGATCCCGATACAATGTGAAATCTTTGCCCTCGAAGGCCTACAGAAGCTAAAGAACACCATCGAACTGGTGCGTGAACATCTCAATCCTGAACTCAAAATCGAAGGCATCATTCTTTCTATGTTTGATAAGAGACTCAGACTGGCAAATGTCGTGGTTAAGGAAATGCAGGGATATGCTGATGACCCTGTTTTTAAAACGATTATTCATCGCAACTCCAAGATTGGTGAAGCACCTAGCATGCACAAGCCGGTTTTGCTATATGATGCCAATTCGAAAGGCACGCGTAATTTTCTGAATCTTGCCAAGGAATTTTTGGACAAAAACAATGTCGAATTGAATGTTTCTGCCACATGAGCAAAGTAGATAAGAAGGAATTAGGAAAAGGCATTCGGGCCTTGTTAGGAAATGCTAATGCACCTGCTGTAAAGGAGAAGCCAAAATCCCCAATCGATTACGTCACAGAAGTTCCGGTGAACCTGATCGAAGCCAATCCCTTTCAACCTCGTAATGAATTCGATCTGTCTGAGTTGGAGGAACTTGCTGATTCCATCAGAACCTTCGGACTTATCCAGCCCGTAACCCTTCGAAAACTATCAGCGGACGCCTACCAGCTGATCGCGGGTGAGCGGCGATTGAGGGCCTGCAAAATGGCGGGGCTGGACAATATCCCGGCCTATGTGAGAAAAGCCAATGATCAGGAAATGCTGGAAATGGCATTGGTAGAGAATATACAACGTACCGATCTTAATGCCATCGAGGTAGCGATCACCTATCAGCGACTGATTGACGAATGTGATCTAACCCATGAAGCTATGTCCGATCGAGTGGGTAAAAAGAGGAGCACAGTCACCAATTATCTCCGTCTGCTCAAGCTACCTCCTCTTGCCCAACAAGCTCTTAAACTGGAGAAGATCAGCATGGGCCATGCACGCGCGATCCTGGGTCTGACAAATCAGGAAGAACAATTGCAGGCTCTCCAAACGATTCTGGAGAAAGATATGTCAGTCAGAGCCGCTGAGAGACTGGTTAAAGACTATTCTACTCCTTCATCCAGAAACGTGGAAAAGAAACGGCTGCCGGCAAATTACCAACAGGTGGTTGATCACCTTTCAAAATGGCTGGGTGCAAAGGTTGACATGAAGCGAAGCTCAAAGGGGAAAGGCTCCCTAACTATCAATTTTGCTTCCGACGATGAGCTCAACCGCATTTTAGACACCATGGAGGGCAACTAATCCTAGGGGGTCGCCGTTTTTAGCCCAGATGAAGCTGCATGCAATATTGTTGATCGCTTTGGTCACTATACCATTGATGAGTATTGCTCAACAAAGGCAAGTACCCGCACAGTCCGGTGATGAAAGGATTCAGCAAGAGCGTGACGAAATACGAGAGAAGCAAAAGGGTCGGTTTAAAGCCAATTGGAAAAAACCATATCCCAATCCGGTCCGGGCTGGTATCTATGCTCTGGCACTTCCCGGAGCAGGTCAGATCTATAATAAACGCTATTGGAAACTCCCCTTGGTATGGGGTGCCGTTGGAGGAGTCATCTATGCCATCGACTACAATACCAGTCAGAAGAATCGATTTGAAGTGGCATATGGTCAGCGTATCCTGGCTGAGCGCAACTCAATGGAGCCTTTTGATGAGTTTGCTGGTATTATCAGCTCCTCGAGTGGAATTAGGCGGTTTCGGGATCAGGCCGAAAAGAATCGGGAACTATCTTATGTAGGATTTGTAGCAGTCTATGCCCTACAAGCCCTTGAGGCCTATGTGGATGCTCATCTGAAGAATTTCGATATCAGTGATGATCTCTCACTCAGGTTCAGTCCGATGTGGGAATCTGCCATGGCGCAATCTTTAGGACCCGGATTGTCTGTTACTCTTCATTTTGATTAATTTCCTCGATTTCTATCACCGATTAGACACTGCATCTATATATGCATTTGAGAATCTGCTATCTGCTCCTAATCAACTCTTTGAATACGGTATGCTGGAGTCAAACTTCAATAGAAAAAGTACTTTTTGTAGGCAATAGTTACACCTATTTTTGGAATTTACCATTGCAGGTCCAGCTCATGGCAGAGGCAAAAGGACTACATCTAGATGTATATCAATCCACCGCGGGAGGTGTTAATCTGGGGGACCATTGGCGCGGAGCTAAGAATTTGAATACCAGTGAAATCATTAGCAACGGAAACTTCGATGTGGTAATCCTCCAGGATCACAGTCTGCGAGCTCTTGAACATCCGGACAGTCTGGTATACTTTGCTGATCTTATCTCGGATCACTCCAGACTTCACGGAGCCCAAATCATGTTGTATGAAACCTGGGCCAGGCAATCGAAGCCAATGATGCAGGCAGCCATCTCCCAGGGCTATCAATTAGCGGCTGAGGAAGCTTCCGCCACAGTGGTGCCAGTCGGCACCGCCTGGGCCCTTAGTTTAAAATCTAATCCTTCTTTTGGACTTCATTCGGCCGATCAGACTCATCCTTCTACGCAGGGGTCTTACCTTACGGCATGTATGTTCTTTGGCACTTTGACAGGACTTTCGCCTGTGGGCCTTCCCGCCCGGCTGTCAAGAAAAGGTGATAAAGGTGAGCAGATCTATTTCATGATACTTACAGAGGAAGAGGCACATTACTGTCAAACCCTGGCAGATAAGGTACTGAGGGAAGCAGGTTTGATTAAGCCCTAGAGACCTTCAGGGTTAGGAACCGCAAATACGATTGATCACATCAGACCGAATATTTTTGCGTACTTCAGCATTTCGCCTTGATTGGTAATCTTAAGTTTGCCAGTGAGCAGAGCCATCATTGGATTCAGATCCCCTTTCAGCACTTTCATAAGATTTTGATCCTTGGCCTTTACTACGCATTTTGGATCGCCTACCAGACCTTCGGATGCTTCGCAGGTACCATCTTTCACCTGCAGTGTAATCTGTCCGCCCTCTTCACCATCAATGTCAAAGTGAAAAGTAGTTTCCATTCCTTCAATCGCCTGGGGCGATACCTTCGAAGGTAAACCCATTAAGAACTCTTTTGCTGTCATAGTCCTGTCATTGTCTTTTCCCTTGTTTGTATTCCAGAATCTTAGCTCTGGGAAATCTTTCTTCTATTTCATCCTCAAAATAAATGAGGGCATCTTCAATTGATTGGAAGTCACCAAGCAGGTAAGAGAATGAACTTGGTTTCGTCTGCTCCAGGTAAAGATCTGCAAACGACCGCCGCACATAATGACCTGTCCCTAGTGGCACTGCACTGCGATAGATCTCAATCATAAATCCGTTGTAACCGCTAGGAATACTACGTAGCTCGATAGATTTCACCTCTGGCTTTCCTATTTCCAGAATTTTATCTGGTAAACTCTCAGCTTCAATCATCGCCAACTGCGGATCCGGATGCTTCGCATCTCTCACCAGTTGTTTATTAACATTCACTGTCGTTTCCTTCTGAGTCTTGACAATGCTTTCGCCCGGATCAATAGACCTGTGCTCTTGCTCAACTTCTTCCGCATTCATCTCTTCCTGTGGAAGACTATTTTTTATCTCTTCCGGCAATTCTTGGTCTGAAGAAACCTGGACCACTTCCTGATTCTGTACTTCTAGCAGAAGTTCTTCAAATTGTTCTTCTCGTTTAATATCCTCCAGAGTTTTCTTCTGCATATCATCGCCATCCAGGTATCCCGTAACCTTAATCACTGTCCGTCGATTCTGTTGATGTTCACTTTCACTGCAGTCTATACCATTTGCACATCGATTTGTCAGTTCTCTTTCTCCATAGCCCTGAGCCGTGATTCGCAAGGGGTTGACTCCTTGTCGCACGAGATAACCTACGGCGTTCTGAGCCCTGCGCTGGGACAGATCGTAGTTATAATCATCATCTCCCCGGCTATCGGTATGACTACCGAGTTCGACTTTGATCGATGGGTTATCCTTCAATACACCCAATAACTTGTTCAGTTCCAGAGCAGCGTCTGCGCGGATATCTGCTCGATTGAAATCATAGAAGATATTCTCTATCATAAAATCACTTCCGATATCAGCTCGCTTCAGTTCGATATTTGCCAGAAGTGAGCCCATCTCATGCCCTTCAGTCAGATTATCGGTGACACTTTCGATGCTGGCTAATCCGTCAAAACAAAGAATACAATTTTCAACATTGACATAAGCCTCCAGTCTTTTGGAGAAGTAGCCCTTTTTACGAATGAGGATGGTGTAATGATTCCCTTGTTGAAAGGTGAAATTGAAATTGGGATAGGGAAAATTCTGCAATTCCAACTCGGGCTCTTTGGAGGTGTTGTTATACACTTCGATCCGGGCCCCACTGATACCTTGAACGACTGAGTCCTGGTCAGCTCTTTCTTCAGCTAAGGTGACATCGAAAAGATAGCCAGGCTTTCGGTTCAATTGAAATTTGGCAAAGACCTTACCGTTTTGAGCATTACCGGTGGAAATGTCCTGAGTGGTTGGATGAAAGAGATCTTTCTCAGCAGTTATGGTGAAAATCCGATCCGCAGGCAATCTAACGGAAAAGAAGCCCTCCAGGTCGGAAAACACGGTCTGAATTACCTCTTCATCTCCTTTCGGGTATATCGAGAATTGCACTTCATTAAGAAAGCCACGATTATCACTTTCAAAGGCATAGCCTTCCACTATCACTTCCTGGCCGATAGTCGGTAAATTGACGAGAGCAAGGAGAAAGAATAAAAACGATGGTTTCATAAATCGCATTTGTTGTAAAGACGTTCCAGGGTCGTTTTGTCACCTTCACCTGATATTTGGGATTCCCTTCAGGGCCGTTTGGGGCAAGCAAAGATAGGGATAAAAGTACTTATCCGGTGACTCTGAAAGACTGATGGCAGAGTCAGTCAAAAAGGATAAACTTGCCAAATCGGACCTTCCGGGAACCCTGGACACGCTTTAGGTGTACTTTTATCGTACAAACGAGTTTGATGAATAGAGAGGATTGTAAGATCGTATTTATGGGAACACCTCAATTTGCCGTTCCAACCCTTGATCAGTTGCGGACGGCTGGCTATACCGTAGCGGGGATAATCACCGCTACCGACAAGTTGGGTGGACGTGGAGGTAAAAAGAGGATTGTTAGTCCGGTCAAACAATATGCAATGGAGCACGGCTTGCACATCCTTCAACCCAAGAACTTAAAATCACCATCATTCTTGGAAGAGTTGAGGTCATTGGAAGCCGACCTTCAGGTAGTCGTTGCTTTTCGAATGTTGCCGGAGGCAGTTTGGTCAATGCCACCAAAAGGAACCATTAATCTTCATGCTTCACTGCTGCCAAAGTACAGAGGTGCGGCTCCGATTAACTGGGCAATTATCAATGGGGAAACGGAGACGGGGCTCACGACTTTCTTCATCCAGAAAGAGATAGACACGGGAAATCTTTTGCTTCAGGAAAAACTCTCCATTGGCATGAACGAAACTGCTGGTGACGTTCATGACCGGATGAAGTATACTGGTGCAAATTTGATTGTCAGGACGGTGGAGGGCGTCCTTGATGGCAGTATCACACCTGCAGTGCAGGATCATAGCCAGGCTACAAGAGCGCCGAAGATCTTCCACGATATGTGCAGGATTGACTTTAGCAGGAAGAGTGTAGAGGTTCACAACTTCATTCGAGGATTGAGTCCTCACCCCGGAGCCTGGACGAGATTAGACGGGCAGCAACTCAAAATCCTAAGGACACGACCTGTCAAAGAAGAGACTGGTGCCGATCCTGGAAGCATTATCATTCGAGATCGAATACAAATGCATATTGCTACCACTGAGGGTGCAGTTGAGGTTTTAGACTTACAGTTGCAGGGAAAGAAACGGATGGATATCCGAAGCTTTCTGAATGGCTACTCGCCGCAGGTGCTTAGTGTATCGTAACCATTACCTTTTTCAAGGTTTCCACAATGAACTTAGATACTTTGACATCAGTCATCTCTGACTGTTGAAAACCCAGTTCAATCTCACCTACATCAGGACAATAGTTAAGATACAAGAAACAGGCGGCGGAAAGGATGATCAAGGCAATAATGCCAATTGTTCTCAAGGACTTTCTCATTTGATCGCTTGTTTGTTATAAAATTAGATTCTTGGATCTTAATGAAACGTTAATCTATCCTAACGTTCTATTAATTATTGGTCTTATATGACCCTTTACACCATTATAGACGTCTCAATCTCTTAATTGGTTGCAAAAAGACTGATATTTTTTAACCCTGTGCCCTTATGAGATCCTTCGTAATCGAAGCACGAGGACTGTTTACAACATCGAATGTTGCTCCAATCTCAGCAATTTCACCTTGATTTAGAACAACGGTTCGGGTGCAGAAATGACTGATCAGACTTAGGTCATGTGAAATCAGAATTATGGTGAGTTCATATTGCGACTGAAGTGATCTGAGCAGGTCAATGATTTGACGCTGCACGGGTTTATCGAGTGAGTTGAGTGATTCGTCTAAGATCAATGCCGCCGGCTGAGCTGCCAACGCTCTGGCAATGCTTACCCGTTGCTGCTCTCCTCCCGAAAGTTCATCTCGCCTTTTCCCGAAAAAGTGCTGTCCCAGCTCTACACTTGCCAGCAGCTCCAGAGCTTTGTCGTGTTGCTGGGATCTGGAGGAAGGGTGAAAAGCATTCAAGGTATCAACAATTACATTCCCGGTTTTTCTGCGAGGAGGCAATGATGCACCTGCATCCTGCATCAGATACTGGACTTGACTGTAGTATGATCGTCGATTCGATTGTACCCACCTGTTGATTTCATTGGATCGGAAAAATGCATTTCCATCATATGTAGTGAGTAGTCCTCCCATCACCTTTGCTAGGGTAGATTTACCACTCCCTGATCTACCTACGATGCCTAGTATCTCTCTCGAATTCACCTTAAATGATACCCTTTTAATCGCTGCTTTACTGTCTTGCTTTCTCAAACCAAAAAATGTCTTTGTTGAGAATGTAACACTGAGATCAACCAATTCGAAGAGGGTCTCATCTGGAGGATTGCTGATTTTGTTGACACTCTTCATGGCTGCATGATCTGCAGCCACCTTCTGAGCATAGGGATTACTAAGAGCTGCTGAACTGAAACCACCAACTCCCGACTCCACTATCTTTCCATGATGTAACAAATACCAGCGATCAGCCAACTTGTCGACCAATTCAATTTTATGGGTAATCAACAAGATTCCGATATCACGTTGGCTGGCAACCTGCCAAAATAGATCTGCCAGGAGCAGCCGATTGATAGAGTCAACAGAACTGAAGGGCTCATCTGCTATCAACAGTTTGGGTGATGCTGCAATTGCCATAGCAACGCACACCCGTTGTAATTCTCCAATTGACGCCATATGTGGATACGAACGGTAGATCCGCTCCGGATCATCCAATTTCACATCAGTGAAGAGCGAGATGACTTTCTCTCGCACTTGCGATTTCTTAAACTTTTTCTCAAGCATGAAGACCTCTTCAACTTGCTTACCACAACGCATGACGGGATCGAGAGCCAGGTAAGGATTTTGCGGAATAGTAGCAATCACACGTCCTCGCCTTGATGCAAAAATCTTCTCAGGCATTTTGGACACTTCCTCTCCCTGCAGAAGAATCTCTCCGGCAAGAATTCTTCCGTCAGTACCGATTAATCGCAAGATACTTTTGCCTATTGTGGACTTACCTGAGCCTGTTTCACCCATTAGTGCAGTGATCTTACCAGTTTCAACCAGGAAAGAAGCATCTCTGACAACTGTGGTTATTTTTGGATGCCGGCCATAGCTCACCGCTAAATTCCTAACTTCAAGAAGAAATGACATTTGTGATGGTAAGGGTGATAATGTAGTCTTTTATCGGAAGAATCCAGGACTTCATCTTTAGTTGTTTCATGGTTTACACCGGCTTCGTTAGTTTGCAGCCATGAATGTCCTCACGATTGACCACATTTCCAAACATTATGGCTCACTCAGGGCTTTAGATGACCTCTCTCTGGATATACGCAAAGGAGATATTCATGGCATCCTAGGACCAAACGGGAGTGGAAAAACCACTACACTTGGAATTGTCCTGGGGATAATCAAGTCAACAAGTGGAACTTATAGCTGGTTTGAGGGAATGTCACCCCAAAAAGCAAGACGTCGAGTGGGTGCATTGCTCGAAACTCCCAATTTCTATCCTTACCTCAATGCAGATGATAATCTCGCAATCATAAGGCACATCAAACAATCTTCTGAGACCAATTTTGACCACAGTCTCGAACTGGTTCAACTCAAGGATAGACGCAAATCCAAATTCAACACCTACAGTCTGGGAATGAAACAGCGCCTGGCAATTGCAGCAGCTTTGGTTGGTGATCCGGAAGTATTGATTCTGGATGAACCAACCAATGGATTGGATCCAGAGGGAATTGCGGATGTCCGTAATACTATTAGGGCGATAGGTGAAAGTGGAAAGACTATAGTGATGGCCAGTCATATTCTTGCGGAAGTAGAAAAAGTTTGTACCCATGTCTCTATCCTGAAGCAGGGAAAGATTCTGGCAGAAGGTCCGGTAGGTGCCATTTTATCTGACGAGGTCTGCATAGAAGTAGCCGCAAAGGACATGGGGAATTTGGGCAATGCTCTTAGTCAGATTGAAGGTGTTATCAGAATCGACCAAAAGAACGGATTGTTTGAAATTATGGTAGCTCATTCTATAGATCCGGCGGATCTCAATCATCGGTTGGTTACGATGGGAATCTACGTGACCCACCTGGCAATTAAGCGAAGTCGTTTGGAAGACGAATTTCTGGAAGTAATCAAATGAGGACATGCACCTGATCAAACTGGAGTGGTTAAAGTTTCGTAAAAATAGTGTGCTCCTACTGCTAGCCCTCTTGTATCTGATCTTATTACCCATCAAACTGTTTGGAGGCTCCGCCATGGAGATCCAGTTTCCCGGATTTAATAATATGATGCTTGTTCAGTTTCCAACAGTCTGGTCATTTGTTGGATACATCGGCAACTGGTTGGTCTTTTTCTTTTGGGGATTTGCCGCGATTTATTTGGTCACTTCCGAGTTTGCAAACCGGACATTCCGGCAAAATGTGATCAGTGGTCTCAGTCGCCATCAGATGTTTTTTGCAAAGTTCAATTTCCTACTTGTTCTGGCTTTGGCCGCCACTATCTACTATGTCCTGGTTTGTTTGCTCATTGGCTTCTCCAATTATGAGGATACGGAATGGTCGCAGGTTTTCGAGCGCGCCGATCTGATTCCCCGCTATTTCCTTATGTGTGTCGGCTACATGAGTTTGGGTCTCTTTTTGGGGCTTATAGTGAGAAAAACTGCCGTGGCTATTTTTCTCTATTTCACTTATATCATGTTTTTTGAGTTGTTGCTTCGGTGGGTGATCCATAAGGAAATTGTCAATAACAAATCCATGCATTTTTATCCTGCAAATGCCATTGAAGATCTTGTGCCGGTGCCAGTTAAAGACTTTCCTCCGGCCAGGCAGTTTATTGAAGCCAATGCCTTTGATTTCTATCTCACCCCCCTTGAAGCGACGATCACTTCTCTAATCTATATCATCCTGTTTCTCGTACTTGCGTACCGGTCCGTACAAGTCAGAGACCTCTGATCACTCAGGGCTGATTTCCAAGTTATTATTACGGAGATTCACATCTGCCAACCTCTCTGTTGGATCAATGGTCACCGAAGCCAACTCACTTCGCGGAACCGGCAATACAAAGGCATATATGGGATGAGTCCATGGCCAATCCGCTTCAACCTGAAATTCCCGGTCCCTTTCCATCTTTTTAGCGCCACGCATGATTTGCAATGGAATAGTGTGGAATGAGCTGGAGCCATCGGTATACTTGACTTCAACGTCGATGGGCATCGGCATCACTCCATTTTTGCGAAGAATGACCCTGCATCCCTCCCCAAATGGTTCCACTTCAGATACCGAATAATCAATGCGATGCGTGGTGTTTATAAAATACTCTTTATACCAATCCAATTCAAAACCACTTGCTTTTTCAAAGACTCGAAGGAAGTCATTCACATTGGGATGTCTGAATTTCCAGGTATTGTAATATTCCAGCAGGGCCCGATCGAAGACATCTAAACCAACGATGTATTCAAGTTGGCGAAGAAAGACATTGCCCTTAGTATAGGTCCCGATGCCATATGCCTGATTTGTGACATAATGATCTGCATGTGTACTAAGGGGCTCCTCTAAAGGTGATAGTGCCAGATTCCGGTAGCCGTGATATATGCCCTCGTAAGGATTCTCCTGGTACTTGCCGGGAATCAAACCTTCCTTTCGTAGCTGGTTCTTGATTTCTGTTTCGGCATACTCGGTAAATCCTTCGTCCATCCAGGCGTAAAGACTTTCATTAGTGGCAAGCACACCTTGATACCACGAGTGCATCACCTCGTGAATACTCACTCCCACCAAACTGCCAATGCTTCGTTCGCCGGTGATAAGTGTAGCCATGGGATATTCCATTCCAGAGTCTCCACCTTGTATAAATGAGTAAACTGGGTATGGATATTGGCCATACCTGCTGTTAATGTGTGGCCAGACCTTCGCTATGATGCCGGGAAGTGCTTCCCAGTTTTCCCTATTCCGTTCAGACTCCTGGTAGAAGAACCGCAACACTGTGCCGTCCTCCATTATTTTGTGCGTGTGGGTGTAATCGGGATCTGCAGCCCATACGAAGTCAATCACATTATCTGCTTTAAAATGCCAGGTAAGTTTGTCCCCATCATGCTCGATCTCATTATCGGAATAGCCGTATCCGATCTCACTTGCATTCTGTAGAACTCCCGTCGCTGCCACAATGAATTCTTTGGCTATCTCGATCTTCACATCAAAATCACCCCAGACACCATGATATTCCCGACTAACATAAGGATGGGCATGCCAGCCTTGATAGTCATATTCGCAAAGTTTGGGATACCACTGGGACATAGAATAGGAAATGCCCTCCGCATTGTCCCGTCCATTTCGCCTGATCTGTACCGGCACCTGTGATTCAAAGATCATATCCAAAGTAGTACTGCTCTCCGGTAACAGAGGTTGAGCCAACTGTACTTCCAAAATGGTTTCCACTGTTTCATGGCTTACCGGCTCTCCATCTTGTCGGAGAGATATTATACCCTGGTGGCCCATTTCTTCCGGCTTGAGCTTGCTAATCCGGTCACCTACTCTTGGATCCGGATCAGGAATGGTGCGTGAGCGCACATCCATCATACTTCCGGGCTGAAATGCATTTAGGTACAGATGATAAAAAACCCTGGTTAGGGTATCTGGTGAATTATTGTGGTACACTAACTTTTGTACTCCTTCAAACCTATGGGTATTGACATCAAATTTAATGTCCATATCATACTCAACCCTCTGCTGCCATCTCTCTGAGGATTGAGAATTAGCTAGATCACAAAACAAAACCAGGAGAAGTAAGATATTAACTGGAAGTCGAAACATTGATAAACGCTTTGCACAAAGCTCGTAATCTTTTCTTATGCGTAAAAGCTAGCACCTTTATGATATCGTCAAAAATGAAAAGAAAATCCCGCAACACCGTAGTACCGCGGGAAACGTTATGAGGTTTGGTTAATAGACCTTTAAATATTATAGCAAAAACCATGTCAAACTATGTTTGTGATATCTATTAATAAATGAGGGAAACCACTGTCAAGAGATCTCAAATGGTCAAAAGCTTGTATTTTTAGTAGCGGAAAATTTCCTGATCATGAGAAAGCAAATCAATCCATTGGTTTTGATCGTAGTCTTGATCGCTATTGCGGCGGGTAGCAGATTTCTTCCCCATTGGCATAATTTCACCGCAATGGGAGCTGCCGGACTGTTAGGAGCTGCCTATTTGCCGAAGAGATATTTTGGCATCATCATTCCATTGATTGCCCTTTTCATAAGTGACCTGATTCTAAACAACTTGATTTATGCTCATTACTTCGAAGGATTTGTCTGGTTCGGCAAAGGAGCAATCTGGATTTATGTTGCTTTTGCGGTACTTGTCCTTGGCGGTTCTGTCTTCCTGAAAAAAATCAAGGCGCTTAATCTTATAGCGGCTGGTTTAGTTGGCTCGGTACTCTTCTTTCTGATCTCAAACTTTGGTTCGTTCCTTATTGATCCAATCTATGTGAAGAGTCCACTGGGTCTGGTCGAAGCATATGTAGCCGGTATTCCTTTTTTCTGGAATACATTGCTGGCCAACGTAGTTTTTACCTTACTCCTAGTAGGTGTATTTGAATGGGCTTCACAACGAAGCCTTCGAGCTGTTATCGGGTAATTTCTGTTCCTCTTTCTCTTTGGGATATTCGATCCTCACGTGGTGAATACTTTTCAGGACTGACTTGAAGGAAGATCGAACGATCTCAAGTTCTTCAAAGGTTAGTTCACTTTCTTCAAATTGCCCACTTGACATTTTCTTAGAAATGATGGCATCTACCATCTCCGAAATCCGCTGTTCGGTTGGTTGTTTTAAGCTCTTGCAGGCGGCCTCGATGGAATCAGCCATCATCATCACAGTCTCCTCCTTAGACCTTGGACGTGGTCCTGGATATCTGAATAAGGGCTCGCTCGGCTCTCCATTTGGGAACTTTTCCAAATGTTTCTGGTAGAAGAATTCAACCCGGGTGGTGCCATGATGAGTTTTGATGAACCGAACTATCTCCAGCGGTAAACCATGTTTCTTGGCCATCTTCTCTCCTTCCTGTACGTGATCAATAATGACCCCGGCACTCTCCACTTCGGGTATGGTGTCATGAGGATTGACCTCACCCTGGTTTTCGATAAAAAACGTGGGATTCTTCATCTTTCCGATATCGTGATAAAGCGCCGCTACCTTCACCAAGAGTGTATTTCCCCCGATGGCATCAACCGCAGCTTCTGAAAGATTACCTACTTGCAGGGAATGTTGCATCGTGCCAGCTGCTTTTACACCTAGTTCGCGAAGTAAGGGTCTGTCAAGATCGCCCAATTCTGAAAGTGTAATATTCGAGGTGAATCCAAAAAGACGCTCAAGGAGGGGTATTAGAGGATAGGCTAATAGAGTCAGGACGACACTAACAAATAACCATGCGAAGATCGTCCAGTCTATCGCTGCAAAACTGCCATCCTTAATGAGAGACAATCCAAGATACCCTAATCCATATGCGACCAGAATCCACAAAATAGAGCGAAAAAAGCGGGACAAATATCTAGTCACTTCATTACTAAGTACCGCGACGACTCCTGCCAGAATCTGTAAAAAAGTGAATTCATACCCCAAATGAGAGAGAAAGCTTGCAATCAGTACGATGACAATAAGGGCGAACAAAGCCAACCTCTCCGAATAAAATGTCTTGATCACGATCGGGGCAATGCAAAACGGAATCATGTATGCACTTAGAGTTTCGTTTTGCTCAACCAGGTAAACCAAATATCCGAAAAGCAATAACCACATCAACATAAAAAGCAGCTTACGCCAACTAGCGAAAATCCGTCTGTTGTAGTACTGCAAATAGATCAAATAGATGCCGACGATCAAACTGGTCAACAGTAAGTAACCACCAAAGACCAACCAATTGGAGCCGGTCCCACGGGCCTCCTGTTCATGATGATCTCTTAATGAAGTGAGCTTTTGATATACTTCTTCAGTAATCAGTCCCTCTTTTGGAACAATCAGTTCTCCCTCAGCAACCATGCCACTGTTTGAGCTGATTTTTTCCAATTGATTCTGAAGGAATTTATCCTTAACCTCCTGATCCAAAATCAGATTAGGTTGTATAATCTCCTCCAGTACTGGGTACAAAAGGGAAGCATGTAATAGCGAGGAATTACTAAGGTCTTGTCGCACCTGATTGATAATGTCGCTACGCTTCTTGGTTTCGACAACGTTTACAACATTATCTGTCACCACATTTACCGTCGTTCCGGCCGCCGGACTATCATCAGCCACAACGCCCTGCTCATAAAATTTTCGCAGTATAGTTTTGCCAGCTTCCAGGTAAGGTGTTGGATTATTGACAATCTCTGTGTGCTCAGCAGGGTCCAGTCCTTGCAAAGCTTCTTGAAAACTTGACTCAAACTGCTGTTCAATTGATGTCAGATTATCCTTCTTGCGATAATATTCCCTCACGCCTTCAATCACTCTCTGACGTTCTGCCTCAAATGTCTCGCTTGGTTTTTTGATGGCAAATTCCTGAGGGGCGTAGAGACTTTCATACTTCCAAATCTGACCCTGCTCAAAATCATATTTGAATCTCCCTGTATTGGGAAAAAGAAGACTGATCAGAAAAATTGTGAGGATAACCAGTGTATACTGCAGCAACTGTTCTCCCGACCGTAGATTGAACTGACTAAAGATTTGACTCAACTCCTTATTTTTTTACTTCCCATTTAATCTCCTCCACGCCAAGCAATTTGCCATAGTATCTCGAAAGTATGAATAGGTAATCACTTAGTCGATTCAGAAAGATAATAATGGAATCACTAACCTCCTCTGCTTCCCGTAATGCTACAATTCTTCGTTCAGCTCGCCTGCAAACAGTGCGGGCAATATGACAATGTGAAATCAGAGGATGTCCCCCGGGTAGAATAAAATTTTGAAGCGGAGTGAGTACCTGATTCATTTTATCTATTTCAACTTCTATTGATGTGATGGAATCTTCCGATGGAGGATCCACGGGTGATTTTGACCCGGAATCAGTTGCGAGGACTGAACCGATATTAAAAAGTTGATATTGGATCTGGTGTAGCGTGGAGTCTTGTTCGCTACTCGTTTGCAGATCCCTTATTAGACCGAGGTAACTATTCAGTTCGTCGACCGTTCCATACGCTTCAATGCGGAAGTCGTGTTTGGACACTCTTCTCCCACCCCAAAGTGAGGTGCTGCCATTATCTCCCGTCTTTGTATAAATTTTCACGGATCGGCCAATTATGATCAATCCAAAGGTAAGCAAAATGACAAGCTGTTCCCTTGACTAAATCTCTACATGAACAGCCTTCTGGTTGGGTGTATCACTTTCTACCAGGCCATCACGCAATTTCACTACTCGAAGCGCATGTGCTGCAATTTCTGGTTCGTGAGTTACGATAATAATGGTATTCCCTTGATCATGCAATTTCTTAAATATTTCCATGATCTCGTATGAAGTCTTGCTGTCCAGATTCCCGGTGGGCTCGTCAGCAAGGATGATGGCAGGGTCATTGACAAGAGCTCTAGCAATGGCTACCCTTTGCCTTTGACCACCCGACAATTCATTTGGCTTGTGAGTAACACGGTCGCCAAGGCCTACATTTTCCAAGACTTGCCGGGCTTTGTCATTCCTACGTTCTTTTGAATAACCTGCATAAACTAGCGGCAGAGCGACATTTTCCAACGCGGACAAGCGTGGCAAGAGATTAAAAGTCTGAAAAACAAACCCAATTCTCTTATTTCTAATAGTTGCCAATTCATTATCATCCATATCGCTTACATCCTCGCTGCTCAAGTGATAGGTACCACGGGAGGGTGTATCCAGACAACCGAGTAAGTTCATCAAGGTTGATTTGCCAGATCCGGACGGTCCCATCAATGCTACATACTCATTCTTATGGATATCAAGGTCGATGGATTGTAAGGCACGAACTTCAGTCGTACCCATTTGATAAGTCTTAGCTAAGTCTCGAATTGAAATGATTGGCTCCATAAATCTATTCTTCCTTACGATCTATAACTTTTGGCACGCGAAAATATGATCCCTCCCGGTCAGGAGCATTCAAGAAAACCTTTTCTTGACTCAATTGGCCCTCTACTTTATCCTCCCTCAGCACATTTGTCACTTCTGTAACATGCCGGAGAGGTTCCACATCTGCAAGGTCTAGTTCTTCCAACTTACTCACCATACCAATCATTTCCTGCAGATCCTTCTGCAGAACTTTTCGCTCATCTTCTGTTAACTCAAGTCGAGCCAAGTTCTCCAATTTTACAATTAAGTCAAGATCGATTTTCATAAGGAAAGAATTCGACGGAGGGTCTGTTTTGAATCGTCCAAATTTATGAACTAATAATGTATTTTGCGGGCCAGACTAATCGATCACCCTTTAGATACATGTCGAATAAGGCCAAATATATTGCCATAGCAGGAAATATTGGGGCTGGCAAAACAACACTCAGCACACAATTGGCCAAATATTTCAATTGGGATGTGCACTACGAAGATGCAGATGACAATCCCTACCTGGCTGACTTCTATAATGACATGCAGCGATGGGCTTTCAACCTTCAGATCTATTTCTTAAACAGTAGATATAAACAAGTCCTCCGGATCTTGGAAGGGGATCACACAGTGATACAGGATCGAACTATCTACGAAGATGCTTTCATCTTTGCTCCCAATCTTCATGAAATGGGATTGATGGCCAGCCGAGACTTTGAGAATTATTTAGATCTCTTCAAAACCATGTCATCGCAAGTGAGCAGTCCTGACTTACTGATATATCTGCGGGCCAGTATCCCAACTTTGGTGAGCCGGATTCATGAGAGAGGCAGGGATTATGAAGGCAACATGAGCCTCGATTACCTGAAGAAGCTAAATAAACGATACGAAGATTGGATCGCAACTTACGAGGAAGGGAAGCTGCTAATTATCGATGCTGATCATATCGATTTCATTAATAACCCGGAAGACTTAGGCAAAATCATTGATATGGTATCCAGCCAGTTGCACGGGTTGTTTTGAATCAACAATTTCTTGGACCAAAGCCGTAGATTCAGGTTCAACCTTTTCTGCTCTCTCTGAAAATACCATATTGAGCAGGTAAAACACTCCGATATGAAAAATGATACTGCAACATATGGCAATACATTTATACCTTTTGCCTCTTCTACGTTCATTGGCTGAGTACATACCGCTATTTTTAGATAAGACTGTTCACCGTCATGAAAAATTTTAAAAAACAGTTAAATCTTAGCCGATTTTCATTCATCCCAGAGATTATCATTGTGGTTTTGGTCTTTAAACTGAGCACCGGATCCCTCTATGGTCAAGACCCATTGCGATTCGCTGATCAGGTGGCAGAAATTAAGGACCGCCAAATCGACAGCAAGAATCCGCTAATCATATTTACAGGCAGCTCAAGCATACGAATGTGGACCGATCTTGAAGATCGCTTTCCCCAATATCATCTGCTAAATAATGGATTCGGTGGTTCACATTTTTCTGATCTCATCCACTATGCTGACGAGCTGATTCTACGTTTCAACCCCACGCAAGTATTTATATATGAAGGTGATAACGACCTGGCTGCGGGCAAAAGTGCAGCTGAGATCAAAAGAGACACAAGAAAGATTGTGGAAATCATTCATATGACCAACAAGGATTGTGAGGTCGTACTTATTTCACCAAAACCCAGCCTGGCCAGATGGCATCTAAAAGAGAAGTATCAGGAGCTAAATAAAGCGCTTCGAGAGTATGCGGATGGAAAGCCAGCAGTAAAATTTGCCGATGTATGGACACCAATGCTGGCACCAGATGGAAATGTGAAGAATGATCTCTTTATCGATGATGGACTACACATGAACCAGAAGGGATATGATATCTGGTATGAAGTGCTAAAACCCTATCTACGTTAGATCTGCATCAGGCAGGGGCTTACCCACATACTTAACAACAGAAAAAAGTATACCCAGAGCGATCAAGAGAAGTAGAAATGAAATTAGCCACCCTCCTCCCAAGTAGGTTGAAAGGGTGCCAGCTACTAGGCTCACTACGCCTACAACCAACGCATAGGGCAGCTGAGTACGAACATGGTCGATATGATTGCAATCGGAGGCAAGCGATGAAAGTATCGTCGTGTCCGAGATGGGACTGCAGTGGTCTCCCAGAACGCTAGCTGCCAACACTGTAGCGATAACATTAAGTAAGAGTTCCAGACTGGTCACGTCATCGATACCAGCACTTTGGCATACTACCCAACTGGTAGGAATAGCAATTGGATAAAGGATTGCCATTGTACTCCAGCTGGAACCTGTTGAAAAAGCAATGGCTGCACTTAGAATAAATACGAGGGGAGGTAACAAGTAGGGATTGAGAGATCCCTCTACAGCAGAGCTAAGAAAGGTAGCAGTTTGTAGCTCTTCGGTAGTAGTTGCCAGTGACCATGCAAGAGTCAGAATAATAAGAGCTGGCAACATGGTTTTAAAACCGGTCACCATAGTATGCATGGTATCGATTACCCTCATCGTTTTATTCCACAGTGTAATGGCAATGGCAAGAACAACCCCAGACAATGAAGCCCATAGCAACGCAACATAGGAATCGGAACTTCCAATCAACCGCCCCACTTTACGAAAGAAACTTGCATCTCCTTCCGGGAACAGAAGATGCATATTACTCCAGATTGACCCCCAACCAATTGTATCCAAGCTTTGGCCTGAAGCCTGAATCTCCTGATATATTGTCTCCATACCGGTACCCACCAACCCAAATATTGTCATCAAAATTACCAGCATCACCGGAAAGAACGCATGCTGCCATTTCGTAGGCGCCCCTTCAACCGGACTAAGGTCTTCCATATTTGGTTCGTCCTCCTCGGGAGTAGCTGCACTCGACACCCGGCCCGTACGTCGAGCCCGCATTTCCGCTTTAAGCATCGGTCCAAAGTCACGATTGTGATACACGATAAACAGGATGAATGACAAGGTCAGAACCGGGTAAAAGGAATATTTCAACGAACTAACAAATATGGCATAAGGTGTTAGGTCGAAAGGAAAGTTTGCCAGAATGGCAATACCACCATCGATATAACCCAGCTCGGCGCCTATCCAGGTGGTTATGAACGCAATGGCAGCTACAGGTGCCGCTGTGCTATCCACTATATAAGCCAATTTTTCCCGTGAAATGTGAAAGCGGTCAGTGACCGATCGCATGGTATTTCCCACAATCAGCGTATTGGCATAATCATCAAAGAAAATAGCTACGCCGAGTAGCCAGGTCACGAATTGAGCACTTCGAGGTGATCGTGCATACTTTGCGAGGGCTTTCACAACACCGGCCATCCCTCCGTTTCGGCTAATGATCGCTACCATGCCACCAATAAGCAGTGAGAAGATCACGATGCTGAGATGACCTGCATCTGTGAGGGCTATTACAACATACTTTTCTACAACAGAAAGAAGAGAAAGGAAAAAGTAATATAGGGAGTCTACCCGTAGCCCACTGGCAATAAATGCACCAATCCAAACGCCCATAAAAAGAGAGATAATCACCTCCTTGAAAATGAGCGCCAGTCCGATAGCGACCAGAGGTGGCAGAATAGAAAGCCACAATGGAATTTGCACTAACCTTATATCACCATTCTTCTTCAGGGAAATGTGATAAAGAGAGAGCGAATGATCCTCCGTTCTAAGGGTAATGAGTTCGCCCCTACGACTTATTTCCCTTTCAAATTCAGCAGTACCATTAGTAAAAAAGACGCTGTCTACATCGCCATCTATCTCTGTCTCCAGCCAGCCATCATAAAGGCCTGAATTGATCTGCAACGTATTTCGATCATTCACCGAAAGAAAAACGGAGTGATCTGCTGTCCCTTGACCAAAGACCTCAGCTGTAAAAAGAAATACAAAAAAGGTACAGACCATTGTCCGGTAGCTGGTCATAGTCAAGGAATTATTGGTTAAACTTGAAGTAACAAATAATTATCAGCTTCTCGAAATCATGCCAAAAACCGTCATTTACTACCTACTCTTCTTTCTAGGATCTACTCATGTGTTTTCCCTCCATGGTCAAGAACTGTCAGAATTCTATCCTGAAGTTTCTCGAGATGGATCTACTTTGTTGCATCCCTGGGCCGGAGGATTAAATGCTCCCCAATTCTCACCGGTTCATTTAGATTCAGATTCACTCATCGATCTATTTGTCTTCGAGCGCAGTGGTAACATGGTCCTCACTTTCGTGGGAAGAGGAGATCATATTTTTGAATTTGACGATTCGTATATCAGTTCATTTCCGCCATTGAGAGACTGGGCAATTTTGCGAGACTATAATCAAGATGGAGTACAGGACATTTTCTCCTATTCCACTACGGGAGTTCCTGGTTTTGATGTCTATCGCGGATCCATTGGTGGTGGTTTGCTTTCATATCAGAAGCTAACTTTTCCTACCGATCTTCAAGTCCTAACTTATCCACTCAGCACCGGAGGCAGAGCTAACATTTACATAAGCAACCAGGATATTCCAGAGGTAGTTGATGTAGATAAAGACGGAGACTTAGACATACTGAGTTTTAATGTTGATGGGACGCGGTTGAGTTATTATCGCAATATGGCGATTGAGAAAGACCTCGGCTCAGACACTCTCGACTACATCCTGGAAGATCGATGTTGGGGGAAATTTACCGAAAGCTTTAACACCAATCAGGTCATCCTTTCGAATGATGCCAATAATTGTGCAAGCGGAGTTGCCCCTCGAAACATTCACAGCGGCTCGACTATCGCGGCATTTGATTGGGACTTCGACGAGGACTTAGATCTACTTCTGGGGGATATTTCGTTTGATGATCTATTGCTGCTGATAAATGGAGGAAGCAATGAACAAGCTTTTATCACAGGGCAGATGATGAGCTTTCCTAATGATCAGGATCCCGTTATTCTTAAGTACTTCCCTGCTGCTTTCATGATAGATCTGAATGCAGATTCGATCCAGGATTTTGTGGCTACTCCCACCCAATTAGACGCCAGACAAAATGTCGAAATGACTTGGCTGTATTCTGGAGTTAAGGGAGAAACGAACCTGGAGTTCGAACTCACCAGGAAAGACTTTTTGACTGACCAAATGCTTGACTTTGGAACTGATGCTACTCCTCTTTTCTTTGATTTTAATAGTGATGGACTGACTGATATATTGGTTGGAAGCAGATTTCACAGGAACCATGATCCCAACCAACCGTCCACTTTATTTCTCTTGGAAAATACAGGCTCTCTGGAAGAACCCAAATTTGAGATCCGGGACACAAACTATCTCAGGCTCTCTCAACATGCGAATGAGCTTGACGCACTTGCTCCTACCAGCTACGACATCGATCATGATGGCGACGATGACTTAATCATTGGTAACAAAACCGGTAAACTTATCTTTGTCGAGAACGAAGCTGGAGCTAACCAGGAATTTGTAGCGGGAACAATCGAATATCCCTGGTTCGATATTGATGTTGGCTTCGGATCGTTTCCAGCCATTTTTGATGTGGATGGTGATAGCCTTCCCGACCTTATTGTCGGAGAAGAACGAGGCAATGTCAATTTTCTCCGAAATGTTGGCTCTCTGAGCCAACCCTCCTTTAATCCAAACCTGGATGATCCGGAGAACCGAGACGAGTTTGGATTCATTGATACCCGGCAGAGTATCACTGTATTTGGTATTGCTACACCGACGGTGCTTCATACTCTCGACAGCACTTTTTTGGTATGTGGATCCTCAGCCGGTGAGTTTAGCATGTATCCTCTCGACGCCTCAGGATTGAATGATACCCTGCCAAAGTTGGAATCATCCCTCAGTGAACTCTATGTAGGAAGAAGGTTGAGAGGAAGCTTTGCAGATATTAATGGTGACGGCTGGCTGAATCTGGTGACTGGTAATGCCAGGGGTGGATTGACCATCTTCTCCACGTCATTTAAAACGACACAGATAGTCTCTGACCGCCATTTGGCTCAACCCCAACCCATGGTGTATCCAAATCCGTTTAAAGATTATCTTACCATTGATTGGAATCAGACGATCAACTACATACAGATCTTCGACCTTCAGGGTAGACTTATTTTCAGAAAAGCAGTAAATGAGAAAAAACTTGAATTGGATCTTGCTGAACTTTCACCCGGTCTATATCAAGCCAAAATAATAAGCGCAGGTCACCAGTATGTCAAACGCTTAGTGAAATTTTAAGTACGCGCTCCAAATACTAAAGTACCAATGCGCACCATTGTACTTCCTTCCTCCAATGCCAACTGATAATCGCCCGACATTCCCATCGATAAGGTATCGAAAGAATTATTATTTGAAAAGTAGGTGTCCTTTAGGCGATCAAAACAAGTTTTGAGGTTACGGAACTCTTTACGAATTTGACGTTGGTCCTCGACAAAGCTTGCCATTCCCATCAGGCCCCTAATTTGGACATGTTCGAGACTGTCAAGGTCTGGATCTGCTAAGAACTGATCAATCTCGGCTTGATCCAAGCCATACTTGGTAGGTTCAATGCTGATCTTAACTTGCAGCAGCACATCAATTATTCGTTGAAATTTCTCTGCCTGTTTCTCGACTTCCAGCAGAAGTTTCTTACTATCTACGGAATGTATAAGGTGAATAAATGGTGCTAGGTATTTGACTTTATTCGATTGGAGATGTCCCACCATATGCCACCGGACATCTTCCGGCAATTTATCATGTTTTTCCAGGAGCTCCTGTACTTTGTTCTCACCAAAATCCCTGACGCCATGCCGGTAAACCTGTAAGATCTCACCCGGTGTCTTGGTCTTGGAGACGGCAACGAGAGCTGCCCCTTTTTCGCTTATTTCCTCCAGCAGCCTTTGAATCATAGTATTGCCCTTTTCCAGCAGGGGACAAATATAATCAGAAGTTAAGGCCTTCTTGGGTCTTGACGGGCAAGTCATATCTTTGAGGCCATGGCAGAGGGAAAAGAGCCCGGTTCATTTGGGATCCACCCATACAAGATCATTGTCTATCTCTTCGTTGGTGGAATCACTGCACTCTTTCTGGCATTTTCATTCGCCTACCTATACAGCAGAATTCAGCATGGCACTCCAGCGATTAAAGTTCCTTTAATCTTTGTATTCAATGTTATTATATTGGTTTTGAGTAGTGTTGTCCTTGACAGGGCAAAATCTTACTACAGGCAGGATAAGACAGCTAAATACAAACATGCTCTCCTATTTACAATCGTTTTGACCATCTTCTTTCTAATTGGTCAATTCTACGGATGGAATGAGCTATTCAACCAGAAAATCCCAGTGGATCATAATCAAGGAGCATCCTATCTCTACCTGATCTCAGGTGTGCATTTCCTCCATGTGATAGCTGGTATGCCCTTCCTTGTTCTCTTCTATAGTACAGCATTGAGAAAGATGGTTGACCCGGTCACTGTACTGCTCTACTTTTCAGATCCCGAAAAGAAGCTCAAACTAGAACTGCTAACCTTTTACTGGCACTTCCTCGACCTGCTTTGGATCTACCTGGTTATATTCTTTGTTGTAAATTCTCTTTTATAATGCGGTATCGATGCCGCAGAAGCCTGGTATACCTTTCGTAATATTTACCGAAATAGTACTGGTCAGTGGCCTCATGCTGCTCTTGAAGAACATCGTCTCGAACGTCGACGCCGGGTAGAAAGCCTTGCTCTTTCATCCAAAGATCGTTATAGATCTTGCTCAGGTAACGACTACCATGATCCGCCAGAAGAATCACCACTACGTCAGTTGGTTTGAGCCGGTTTTTGAGCTGATAGACCGCCTGCAAAGCAGCTCCGCTCGAATAACCTACAAAAAGGCCTTCGATCTTCGCCAGTTCGCGTACACGCAGAGCGGCATCCTTATCACTCACCCGCATAAACCAATCAATTACAGAGAAATCGACATTGGCCGGGATTATCGTTTTTCCCAAACCCTCAATCCTGATCGGTTTGATCACGCTGCGATCATAAACTCCCGTTTCATGGTATTTCTTGAGCACGGATCCATGGCCATCTACTGCAATTACCTTTATGTTGGGATTCTGTTCTTTCAGAAATCGGCTTGAACCGCTAATGGTACCGCCGGTACCAGCACAGCATACAAAGTGAGTGATCTTCTCGCTTGATTGGTACCAAATTTCAGGCCCTGTAGTCAGGTAGTGGGCCTCCATATTATCGGTATTGAAATTCTGATTCAGGTAGTAAGAGTTCGGAATGCGCTTAGCAAGGGACTTTGCTTGAGAGTAGTAGGATTTAGGATCTTCCGGTACTGCGTCTGCTGGACAAACAATAACCTCGGCTCCCAACGCCTTCAAACCCTGAATCTTTTCTTTACTGGCTTTGGAAGTAATTGTCAGAATACATTTATATCCCTTGATGGCACAGGTCAGCGCCAAGCTATATCCTGTGTTTCCGGAGGTAGCCTCGATGATTGTAGCTCCAGGACGAATCTTGCCCTCCTGCTCAGCCTTGGCTATCATATATCTCACAATCCGGTCCTTTGCGGACAGACCAGGATTATAAGCTTCGACTTTTGCTAAAACTTTTGCTGGGATTCCTTTGAGTTGGTGTAGTCTTACGAGTGGGGTGTTTCCGATTGTTTCTAAAACGCTCTCTAGATACATACGTTGTTCGTTAATTCAAAAGCAGTCTCCCTCAATTCCCAAATCGATTGCGAAATTGCAAATTTTTCACCGTATGACGAAGTTTTATCCTGACAAACTTCATCCACAAAACTTATCAAATAACTTAAAGTAGTGCTTCTTGATGCTGATGTAAAAACTTGTTTTACAAGTTTTTACAATATTAGATCATTTCGAAAACTCAAGAGATATCTGAAGGATTGCTTCCAAATCTGCTGCCGAATAGTTCACACTTTTCAAGACCTTCCCATCTTCTTTACGATACACGAGAAAATGATCCCCTTTCTGCCGAATTTCACCTTCAGTCCCGCTCGAATCACGATAGTGTTGCAATGTAGCTTCTGCTTCTGCCATAGATCGACATACCTTGCTCATATTTGAGCGTTGAACTTCCTCAAAAAGAACCTTGAACTTTGGGCCCAATCCAAACTCAAGTATGGCGCCTGATAGCACATATTGCAGGTCACAGAAGGCGTCGGCAATTTCTACCACGTCTTTTCTGGCAATAGCCTCTTTCAGCTCCTCAAGTTCCTCTTCAATTAGGTTCAGTCTCAGTTGACATCGATCTTTTGTTGGCACCAAAGGTTCGCTCTCAATGGGCAGATCGAATGTGTTATGGAACTGAGCTACGTCAGACAATGCTCTTGGTTCATCAAACTTCATATCGTGAAATGATTAAGTGGTCACAAAATATTACAAATTATTTGAATGTTTTCTCAGTCAAATCACGAGTTTTCCACACCTTGTGGAATCTGCGATTTACTAGTTTGCATCATTCTTATGGCAAGTCAGTGGCAAGTAGGCATCACGGGAGGAATAGGGGCTGGGAAGAGTACCATCACTCAGGTCTTTGACACTATCGGCATCCCTATCTATCATGCGGACGTGGAAGCCAGACGTTTGATGGAGGAAGATTCAGCTCTTATCACAGACATAAAAGCACTGCTGGGTGACTCGGCATATCTGCCTGATGGCAAGTTGGACAGATCATATGTTAGCAAACAGATATTTGGAAACCATGCTTTACTGATCAGACTGAATGGACTGGTTCACCCGTGTGTTCATGAAGATAGTCTCAAATGGCATGGTCAGCAAAGGGATGCGCCCTACACCCTGCGTGAGGCAGCTTTGATTTTTGAAAGTGGCAGCTATCTCGAACTCCACGCAGTCATCCATGTCTCCGCCCCCCTTGAGCTGAGGGTGCAGCGGGTAATGGCAAGAGATCAGGTGAACAAGAGCGAAGTGATGGAGCGGGTAAAGCATCAATGGCCGGAAGAACGAAGGCTGATGCTTGCAGACTTTGTAATCAATAATGAGGGCACATCTTCCCTAATCAGTCAGGTTTTGCATATCCACCGAAGCCTGGTAGATCAGGTGGAAAATGGGTAATTTCACCCTTTGAAAATCGCTTTCAAATGGAGGAAACAATAGCATATACTTCCCAGGAACTGATGGAACTGGAAGATAGATTCGGGGCGTACAATTATCATCCTCTTCCAGTGGTTCTTTCGCGGGGGAAAGGCGTGAAGGTTTGGGACGTGGAGGGAAAGTCTTACTATGACTTTCTATCGGCCTATTCGGCTGTGAATCAAGGCCATTGTCATCCAAGAATTATCAATGCACTGACGGAACAAGCTCAACATTTAACCTTGACATCCCGTGCGTTTTACAATGACGTTCTGGGGCGCTACGAAAAGTACATCTGTGAGTTCTTTGGCTACGACAAGGTACTGCCGGTAAATACTGGCGTCGAAGCCGTAGAGACCGCAATAAAATTATGCCGGAAGTGGGCCTACGAAGTCAAAGGCATTGAACCCAATCTGGCTAAAATCATTTTTGTGTCAGGAAATTTTCATGGCCGCACGTTAGGTGCAATTTCGGCGTCAGCAGATCCTAGCAGCACCAGGGGTTTTGGCCCTTTCGTCCCCGGCTACAAAATCATTCCTTACAATGACTTGGAGGCTCTGCAGAATGCTCTTGAGGATCCAAATGTCTGTGGTTTTATGTTGGAACCCATTCAGGGAGAAGCCGGTGTTATTGTTCCAACAGATCGCTATTTGATGGAGGCTCACAAGCTGTGCCAGGATAAGGAAGTTCTATTTATTGCAGATGAAGTCCAGACAGGCATTGCCAGGACCGGAAAAATGCTTTGTTGTGATCATGTAGGGATACGACCGGACATCGTTATTCTTGGAAAAGCACTTTCTGGCGGAGTCTTTCCTGTTTCTGCCGTTCTGGCTGATGACGAGGTCATGTTAAGTATCAAACCAGGTGAACATGGATCGACTTTTGGTGGAAACCCTCTAGCCTGTGCTGTTGCAATGGAAGCATTACAGGTCGTAAAGGATGAAAACCTATGTGATAATGCAGCCCATTTGGGGCAAGTCTTCCGGTCACGTATGGAGGAGCTGGTTAATCAGTCCGACCTGATTAGTATAGTTAGGGGGAAAGGATTGTTGAATGCTATTGTAATCGATGATTCTCCTGAATCATCTACTGCATGGAATCTCTGCCTGGCGTTGCGAGACAATGGATTGCTAGCCAAACCGACTCATGGCAATATCATTCGTTTTGCACCACCGCTGATCATTTCCGAAGAGCAACTGGAAGAATGCTGCGAAATTATTATCAGTACGGTCAATAAATTCGAAGAATAAGCCGTTAGATAGCGAGTTAGTGAAAACAGCATCTACTCCGACAACACTACCTATTACTTTAAAATCTAATCTATATTATCCTAGTAATCTTTACCTTTTGTATTAGAAAAAGTTAAATTTTTCTAAATTCACCGGAGTCAAACAATGTGGAATACGTACCCGCTAGTTTGCTCTGTTAACAGGATAAAACCGCATACTCATGAAATCCAGTAATCTTTGGATTTTGATGCTAGGGATCTTATTGCCACTTCTTTCCTATGGTCAAAGAACGGCTGTCTATATCGAATCGAATGCATCATTTAAGAAAGGCCTCGAGTTTTTTGACCAGGGTATCTACAGTATGGCTCAGGCTGAATTTGAAAAGGTCCTCAAACGAGAAAGTCCTGCCAATGAACCTGATTTCCGGATCGTCCGAAAGAAGGCCGAATTGCTCTATGCCCAGAGTGCCGTCAGGTTGAACAAACCTGAAGGTAAGAAGTTAATGATGGATTTCGTGCGCTCTCAAAGACCAGATCCCACAGCTAATACGGCCTTGCTGGAGCTCGCCAATTATTATTACAATGATCGCAACTACGACGAAGCCATTCAGATGTTTGCCATGTTGGACACTCGTGGAATGGGTGAAGCCGAACGGCAAGAAATCCAATTCAAACATGCCTACTGCCTGTTTGCTACGAAAAGATTTGATGAAGCAAGGGCTAAGTTCGCTGCACTGTCAAATGTTCAGGGCCCCTATCATGACGATAGTAACTATTACTATGGGCTCACTGCCTTCTATGGGGAAAACTATGAAGATGCCATCACGAGCTGGAGACGGGTACAGAACTCTGCACGTTATCGCAATCTAATCCCGTATTATGTCGCCCAGATTTATTTTGCACAGGGCCAATATGGCGAAGTTGTAGCCTATGCAGAACCCTTCACAACTGAAAGGGGAGTCAAGAACCAAAACGAGATCAATCAGCTTGTGGGTCAGGCGTATTTTCAGCTGGGGGACTATGAAAAGGCCCTGCCATACCTGGAATACTTCGAAGAGCGATCTCGCCGGATGCGAGTGGAAGACTTCTATCAGTTGGCATATGTGCAGTACCGTAACGGAAAGTATGAAGCATCAATTGAGAACTTTCGCGAGTTGGATAATACTGAAACTGAGCTTGGTCAGTCCGCTATGTACTACCTGGCAGATGCTTATCTCAAGATCGATGATAAGACATCCGCACGCAATGCCTTTTTAAAAGTTACCCGGTTTGAATTCAATGAGGACTTACGGGAGGAAGCCCTTTTCCACTACGCCAGGCTTTCAACTGAACTTCATTTCGACCGTGATGCCGTGGTGGCTTACCAAAGATTTCAACCCACTTCGAAATACTATACAAGAGCACAAGAACTTCTTAGCGAAACTCTTGTGAATACAAAGGATTATCTAGCCGCCATTCGCATCATAGAAGGAATCAATAACCCTACTCCCCGCATCAAAGAAGCATATCAGAAAGTAACCTACTATCAAGGTTTGGAAGACTACACCCAGAGGAAGCTTGGATCAGCCTTGACCTACTTTGAAAAATCGAAGAGTTCTCCGGTGGATATTCGACTTACTGCATTGGCGACTTTTTGGTCGGGTGAGATCTACTATCTGCAGAATCAATTTGAACGTAGTAAAACTGAATTGAGCCAGTTTCTCAGCTTGGCAAAGAATGCAAATGAGCTCCCTGCCACTTCTTCCGCAGCCGCTGCAAACTATACTATGGGATACAATTATTTGAAAACAAATAACTATAGTACTGCACTTAGGCATTTCAGCAGCAGTATCGATCAGATCAGATCCGGAGTCGCTGATGAGATGATGTCCCAACAAATACTACCAGACGCATACTTGCGGGCAGGTGATTGCTACTTCAAAAGAAATGATTATAGGGAAGCGCTTACCTACTATGACCAGGCCATCAATATCGGTGCACCCGGGTTTGAATATGCCCTTTTTCAAAAGGCGATCATTCAGGGATTAAGAAATCGAAATGATCAAAAGCTTATGGCGCTTGAAGAATTGGTCAGGACGCATCCCAATTCAGCATATGCCGATGACGCCCTTTACGAAATGGGAGAAACGTTTCAATCAGAAGGGCGATTCCGGGAGGCCCTGTCCCCTTTCGAGCGATTGGTCCAGCACTACCGGGGAAAATCGGAACTGATAAATCTGGCTTATTTGAAATTGGGCCTAATCACCTATAATTTGGGAGATGCCCAAAAAGCACTTGCTTACTACAAGACTATTTTCGAAAACAACCCATCTTCAAAGGAAGCTAAAGATGCACTGGCAGCTATCGAAGAAATCTACGTCGAAGACCTGGGGCAGCCGGATGAGTATGTTGCTTTCGTTGAGTCAATTCCTGGCTACAAGGTAAGTGGAGGCGAGCGAGATTCACTCAATTACACGGTGGCTGAAAGACATTACGAAAACGCCAATTACGAAGAGGCTGTGGCTGCTTTTTCTGACTACCTTCAGAAATATCCTCAAGGATTTCAGGTACTGCCAGCTCATTACAATCGAGGAGAATCATATGCCATTTTGCGTGAGTACGACAGTGCTTTACTGGATTACGAGTGGGTTGTAAAGAAGGGCGATAGCCACTACTATCAACGTTCCCTGGAAAAAGCTGCATTAATCTGCTACAACCACGCTGAGGCATTTCAAAAGGCATTTGAGTATTATTCAACATTGGAATCTATCGCTTCGGATCCTGATGCGAAATTTCAAGCCCAGCTGGGATCCATGCGGTCTGCTTATCGAATCGGTCGAAAAGCCGAAACATCCATGTATGCTTCAAAAGTTATGAGTAATCCCAGGGCTACCCAGGAAGAATTAGCTGTGGCGGAGTTTTTCAAAGGAAAGATTGCTTATGAATCCGGAGAGTTGGCGGAAGCCAAAACTCTTTTTAGCTCAGTGGTAGCAAAGTCGGATAACGAGTATACTGCCGAAGCTAGATATCTCAGAGCGGAAATTGCATTTCGAGAAAAGGACATTGATGCGGCTGAAGCATTTTGCAGGTCTTCTTACACAGAAAGTGCAGCATATCCTTATTGGGTAGCTAAGAGCCTGATCCTATTAAGCGACATCCTGGTGGCAAAGGATGACCTTTTCAATGCCAAGGCGGCTCTTGAGGCTGTCCTTGACAATTTTGCTGATGATGCAGAACTGGCTGCAATCGCCGAGCGCAAGTTTAAAGAGATCGAAGCGCTGGAAAAAACACGCAGTCGCATTTCAAACGAAAGTTCTAATAACCTAGTCCCATTAGATAATGGTCCTAATCGAAAGTAACATGAAATATCTGGGTCTTTTATTATCGGTTGTGTTGATTACCCCATTGATCGGGCAAGACCTGCCGGCAGAAAAGGTAGAGGTCATAAAGAACTTCGAAGCGAGGCTTACGGATGCTACGAAAATCAGATTGCAGCCTGCTCCCGAGATAAAGCAGGTGAAAGACAAGGCGTACACATACTTGGTTGAAGAGCGTATACTTCAGGTTGATTACGAAGCTCCTCAGATAAAGGCAGCACCGGTCAAGATGGATCCAGTACCAGAGGTCTATTATGGCTTCGTGAAGGCTGGATTTGGTTACCCGATTTCACCATATCTCGACGCTGGATATATGTTTGGATCGACACAGGGAAGTAATCTACTAGCCAGGGTTTTACATCATTCTGCGAATGATAAGAATATAGAGAATCAACGCTTTATGGACAACAATCTCCTGCTAAAAGGTACCGCATATACTGATCAGGGTTTCGCCGTCGATGGCGCAGCCAAGGTCAGCATAGACAATCATTACTTCTATGGCTACGATCGTGAAGACACCACATTTACCAAAGAAGATGTACAGCAACGGCTGAATATGGTGGGACTGGGAGCGAAAATCTATAACAGTGGAGAAACTCAGGGCAACCTCAATTATTGGGCAGGATTTGACGCATACCGGCTCACAAATAATCACGCTACAAAGGAGAGCGGATTAGTTTTGGATTTAGGCCTAACCAAATGGCTTGGAGATCATCCGTTGACGATTCAATTAGCGACAGATCTTACCCGTCTGAAGGACACAACCGTTCAGAAGCTCAATAATTTTTTCATTAATCCGTCTTTTAGTTTTGGCACCAATACCATAAGGGCAAAAGTAGGAGCCCGGCTGGCCAGTGCAAACGAGTCATTCAGTTATTTCCCCGACGTGGAAGTCCTGGTAAATCTGGCAGGAGGTAATCTATCTGTCTTTGCCGGAGCCGGTGGTAAGTTGCAGAAAAATAACTACCGGGTTCTCTCCGAATACAATCCATTTCTTGTTTCCGAACTGGCCGATATGCGAAACACCCACTACTTTGACTTCTACGGGGGGTTGCGGGGCACAATCGCCGGCTTGGAATTCAGCTTACAGGGTGGTTTCAAACCGACCAAGGATCTCGCTCTTTTCGAAGCCGATCTGGATAAGCCATGGATCCGGTATGACGTTTTGTACGACACCGTAGACATTGTCTACTTCAAGGGATCTGTAAAGGGACCGATTTTCAAGAATGTGGAAGTTCATGGATCGATATCTCAAAATATCTATACCACTACTGTGGAAGACAAAGCCTGGATGCTACCTAAACTGCAAGCCAATGGAGGTGTCACCTACACGGGACTGGATCAAGCACTTCGTTTGACCGCAGAGGTTTATGTCAGTGATGCAGTTTCTTTTGTGGATCTGGATTTTGGAGACGAACCTAATTTACTTTTTGACGTGAGCTTGTCAGCCGATTACTACATTACTAAAAGCCTAGGTGTGTTTGTGCACCTCAATAACCTGGCATCAACCAAATACAGGAGATGGTACAACTATCCTAGTTATGGTCTGAATGTGCTCGGTGGCATTACCGCTCGATTCTGATTTTCTGTGATTTGGTTAACCCGGATAGTAGCACTTCAGGATCGAATCCATTTTCTCCTGGCCTCCAGTGATATTTTCCACCTTAGCCCAGATGTGTTGGGGAATGATCTCCCGCAGAGGCTGGTCCACCTCGATGATGTAGGGCCAGGTTTCTAAAAGTTGCTGATCCCACATTGAATGATAGTTTACAAGGTCATCCGGGTAGACGACTTTACGGTCAGTACCCTCGTCGATAGCTTCAAATGGGTGGGCAATATTGAGATATCCATAATCATCCGTAAGTTGCTCGCCTTCATAAATATCCCGGATTGCAATCTCAAAATCATACGCCGTGGTTAGGCAGTTGGCATTAAAGGAATGATTAACATATCGAGCTATATCCCAACACAGGATCAAGTTTCCCCGGTTGTTTCTAAATGAATACTTGTCCAATATATTCTGATAGAGAGGCAACATCTCGTCAAACTGGCTCTGGGTAAACTCCCGGTCCAAATTGTCAAGAGCCCATGTTATAGTGCCTTTAGGAATAAAATCTATGGCCACAACTCCATAGCCGACCTCTGAGTTTATAAATCGAAGCTCAGTTTTTGGGTGAATCATTTTTAGTTTGAATTTTGAAGTTAGAGACGAACTTTAATGCCCAAGTCACTCAAACTTTGATCATTATTTTGGGGTACCTTTCGTCTTAAAATTGCCGTGGACTCCACTTTATGGAAATACACCTACATTCTGGTATTGATTGCATTTTCATTACTGGTGGCCAAACAAACCGATCACCGTCGAGTTCCACGACTGGCTGTCTTCTTTAACGAGGTCTTGTTCATATTATTGATATTGAGTGCTCTGTCAGTCTGTTTTAATATCATGTTTGACTTTCTAAGTCAGTTTGATCATCACCAAACTCGGGCAATTTTCTATCTGGGTTTGGCATTTGCGCTTGCCTCTTTTCTGCTCTGGAATGATCAAATTTTGCATAAATCCCAGCTGCCCAAAGTGACCTCACATTTTGTCAAAATAGGTGTTGCAGAAGAAAAACTGCTAATTACCAGCATTTGCTTTTCCCTGGCCCAATGGTGTCTTGTACCCAACTATGTTCTTGGCCCTCTGCTTTGGCCTGTGTTATTTTAATGATTTTGTCCAGAACTTCAGCTGAACAAGGGTAGAGTGTGAAAAGATAGGATTCGGATCGGTGTACCCCACATAAAGATTGAAGTATCATCATCAACTTTGCGAGCAGTTACTTCCACTCTGGCCCCATCTACCTTTAGCTGATCGGGCATGTTTACCGGCCGCCACTTCTTACCCTCAGAATCGACGATGCCCCAAAACCCAGTCTCAAGGGGCTGAAAAACTATGGTTCCCGTGAGTTCGATCATTTATAATTACTGAAATCTGAAAACTCCAATATCGCTTTGTTCAACGCACAACCGCTAATGATCGTTTCTTATTCATCTGGAAAAGATGTCTTGTTTTTTTTACATCTCAGGCATTGATAATGTCAAGGAAATCACCCGACTTCAATGATGCACCTCCCACCAGACCACCATCAACGTCCGGTTGATCGAATAGAATCCTGGCATTTGCAGGTTTAACACTTCCTCCGTACAGAATTTGTATGGCTTCACTCAACGTCGAATCATATTGATTGGTGATCATTGATCTTATTTCCCTATGCATATCCTGTGCTTGCTCAGGCGAGGCAGTAACTCCCGTACCAATCGCCCATATGGGTTCGTAGGCAATGACCAAACGGCCAAAACTCTTCACGTCAAGATGAAAAAGACTTTCTTGTAATTGAGTCTTAACGAAGTCAACATGATTACCCTTCTCCCGGATATTAAGCGGCTCTCCACAGCAGAAGATGGGACGGAGATTGTGCTCAAGTGCCTTATCGACTTTTTTAGCAAGGAGTGCATTGTCTTCTGCGAAGTATTGCCGTCTTTCTGAATGTCCAATGATAACCCAGGCCACGTTGATGGAAGCAAGCATAGGGGCTGAAATCTCGCCGGTATATGCACCAAAATCTTCCTGATGACAATTCTGGGCGGCCACCTGTATTGTTGATCCATGTACAGCATTCTGAACCCCCTCAAGGTACAAAGAAGGCACACCCAATATAACATCAACATCTCCTGGCAACGAAGATTGAGCCAGAGTGTTTGCTAATTCGAGAGCCTCGGCTTTTTTCTTGTTCATTTTCCAGTTACCCGCTGCAATTCGTCTTCTCATTAGTCGGAATTTTCGTTTTCTCATTAGTCGGAATTTTCGTTTTCAAACAGGGATTTCAGTTTCTGATAGTCTTTCTCGACCGAATATTTGACCATCCAGGTCATTAGAGGTTGGGCAATCTTGAATACTCCTTTGGGATCTCCTTCGACGATTGCCGTTACTTTACATCCATTGGAGGTGCTCTCTACAATTCTCGTAAAGGTGATGGGAAATGTACCCGAAATACTCTGGCCCTTGATCATGTAGCCCTGCTGAAAATCTATGATCTCAAACGTTGACTCTATTTCCTTTCCCAGAAAGCTTGCTTCTTGGATATAGGTCGAGCCTATCCAATTATGGTGCTTGCTTTCCCACTTACAAGACTTCATCCCGGATTGCCACTGGGGATTATTCTCGGGATCCGCTATGTACTGAAAGACTTCGTTGGGATCATGTTCGATTTCTACTGAACTGGTGACCTTAATCATAGTCCGAAAGTAATGATCTCATCTCGGAAAATCGAGACCGGATTGCTGATTTCTATCCTCAGCAGAAGGCACCTTCAAAGACAAGGGGAAGAATATTGGCCTTATTTGTGCGGTATCCCTAACTTAGAGCAAGACTATCCATGATCTAAGAATCTTCACTTGGCATGAATTCTCAAACCACTCCGATTCCATCATCCAGGCCATTCGCGAATACTTTAGAAACATATTTGGGTCCATGGACCAAAGCTGAAGTTCGCCATTTGCTCCGTCGTACTACTTTTGGAGCAGTGGGTAGAGATGTAGATATCTTCGCTGGCCAAACAATGAATCAAACCCTCGATCAGGTATTGATTTTTGATCCGGAACCCTCCCCTCCTCTGAATCACTACAATTCCGACGAATTGCATGATCCAAAGGTTGCGTTTGGTCAGACCTGGATCCACGATCTGCACTCGGAAAATCCTGATATCACCAGTGCAAGAGTGGTTTCAATGAAATCTTGGTGGGTCGAGCGTATGCTGCGCCAATCCAGTACCCTGCATGAGAAGTTGACATTTTTCTGGCACAACCATCTGGCCACGCAATCATGGGAAGTCTTCTGGCCAAACTTATCTTACCGACATTATCAGTTGCTTCGATCTAGCGCATATGGCAATTTCCGGCAGCTGGTAAAGCTCATCACCATAGATCCGCTTATGCTTCTTTATCTCAATGGTGCAGCAAACAATCGATTCGCACCAGATGAAAACTACTCACGTGAATTGCAGGAGTTATTCACAATAGGAAAAGGACCTAATGCCCAATTCACGGAGAGTGATGTACAGGAAGCAGCGCGGGTACTTACTGGTCATACTATAGATTGGGAAACCGGATCCTATTACTTTAATCCAGATTGGCATGACGATGGTGACAAGCATTTTTCGGATTTCTATCACCAAACCATCATTATTGGTAAGACTGGCGAAGATGGAAGGAATGAGCTAGATGCTCTCCTTGATATGATTTTTGACAATAACGAGGTGGCGTTGTTTGTGGTAAGAAAGCTGTACCGCTTTTTTGTTTACCATGAGATCTCGCCCGAAGTGGAAGCCACCGTAATTGCTCCACTTGCCACTATTTTCCGAGATAGTAATTATGAGATAATGCCGGTGTTAAGAGCCTTGTTTTCAAGTGCTCATTTCTATGATTCCTCCTTACGAGGTGCGATGATCAAAAGTCCGCTGGACTTTATGATTGGATTCTGGAGAACTTTCGGAGTGAAAATGCCAAGTCAAGCCAGCGAACAAAACAGAGATGAAATCAGAAGAAGCATGATGTGGTCCATGACAAACATGGGCCTTCAGGTCCTGGATCCCCCAAATGTTGCCGGTTGGCCTGCCTATCATCAAATACCTCAGTATGACAAGCATTGGATCACGACAAATACCATTACGAACCGGGCAGTTGTGACCGACTCCTTCATTTACTGGGGATTTTGGTCTCAAAATATTTTGACAAATGTTAACCTCCTCGATCACATAAAGACTTTTAACACTCAAGCTGAGCCCGGTCCTTTAGTAGATGACTTGGTAGAATTGCACCTGGGATTACCTGTATCCGAGCAGGTAAAAAATCGAATGGTTGCGATACTCCTCACCGGACAATCAAATGCAAGCTATTGGACAAATGCCTGGTTTGATTATTTGGATGATTCGTCGAATGAGATGAAACGAAGTATTGTGGAAACACGGGCAAGAGTTCTTTTTCAATACCTCCTGCAACTATCTGAATACCACCTCACATAATAGCCGTTACATCAATGAAGAGAAGATCGTTCATCAGACACGCCACCCGTACTGCGTTAATCCCACCGATGCTCAACGGTCTCGGAATACCTGCGTTCAGCAATTCATCTTTATTGCGGGGACTATATCAAGATCTAGAAGAGACTGACAAAGTTCTGGTGTTGGTATATCTCGGTGGCGGAAATGACGGTCTCAACACCGTGGTTCCTGTCGACCAGTTTGACAATCTTGCTAAAGTAAGGCCCGATGTAATCCTGCCGGAAGGAAGCCTGCTAGACCTAGATGGCTTAGACTCAGTGAAATTACATCCATCGCTTCAAGGATTTCGATCTTTATATGACGAAGGCAACTTAGCCATATTACAGAACGTGGGGTATCCCACCCAGAACTACTCACATTTTCGATCTACTGACATTTGGATGACTGCAGCTGATTCAGATGAAGTCTTACCAACGGGATGGTTAGGCAGATACTTGGATCATGATTTTCCGAATTTTCCAGCAGGCTATCCCAATGCCACTGTTCCGGATCCACTGGCAATAGAAATAGGCTACAATCTGTCTGTTGCTTTTCAGGGGCCGGTCACAGGTATGGGTATGGTGGTAGCAGATCCTGAATGGTTTTATAAATTGGTAAACGATGTTGATGACCCTATTCCAGATACGATAGCGGGTGATAAACTGGGGTATATCCGTCTAATCACGAAGCAGTCTCAGGTATATGGAGAAGTCATTCGCAATGCAGCTGTTAAGGTTAACCAACAAGTAAGCTATCCCGACAATAATCCACTAGCAGAGCAGCTGGCTGTCGTGTCAAGATTGATCGCAGGTGGATTGCAAACGCGCCTCTACATGGTCAGTTTGCATGGTTTTGACACGCATGATAATCAAGTAGTACCCTCCAACCATCTGCTTGGTGAACATGCTAACCTCCTAAAGCAACTATCTGAGGCAGTAAAAGCTTTTATGAAGGACTTGGATTTCCTCGACACAAAGGAACGGGTGTTGGGAGCTACTATTTCAGAGTTTGGTCGACGTATTATCTCAAATGCCAGTAGTGGAACCGACCATGGTGCTGCGGCGCCCCTCTTTGTCTTTGGAGAAGCCGTAAACGGGGGCCTATTCGGTACAAACCCGGTAATACCGGTTGAGGCTGGAGTCTCGGATAATCTGGAGATGGAATTCGATTTCCGGTCGGTCTATCAGACCATTTTGAATAACTGGTTCTGCGTGAGTGATTCAGCTATACAATCGACATTTGGTCAATCTTTTGAACCGATTCCATTTATCGGAAGTAGTCCATGCCTGCCTACGTCTCAACGCGAGCTAGATGGATCAGCTGGTCTGACGCTGATCCGGGTGTCTCCAAATCCCGTCGAATCCATATTGAACATTGAACTCTTAGGGCACGGTCGAAATGTGCACATCGATCTATTTGACAACTCTGGAAAGCACTTGGCCAACATCTCTTCCGGCCCTATTCCTGAAGGTTGGCAGCAAATCAGCTGGGATGCAAATATGCTATCGACGGGAAGCTACTATGTCAGGTACCGAGATGCTCGATATGTTCAGTCAAAGACCTTCTTAAAAGTATAGGGTCTGACCTAAGTCTGATTATATTTAGCGTCCAAATTATTCCTATGCAGTTAGTTGATAAATCGTATCAGATTCAGGGATTGCCTGTTATTGAACTATGCAAGAAGTATGGGCTACCTTTATTCGTGTACGATGGTCAAAGAATTGAAGAACAATACCACCGACTTTCCGATGCTTTTGACGTGCCAAAAATTCGTTTCCATTATGCGTGTAAAGCACTTTCCAATGTTAGTATTCTGCGCTTAATCAGAGCCTTGGGTGCCGGAGTTGATGTAGTTTCGATTGGTGAAATACTACTTGCCCTCCAAGCAGGATTTCAACCTGATGATATTATGTACACTCCTAGCAGTGTTTCAATTGCCGAGTATGAGGAAGCGATGAAGCACTCAGTCAGAATCAATGTTGATAACCTGGAGAGGCTGGAATATTTCGGTCAGCACTTTCCTGATCAACCGATTTGTATCCGGATCAACCCTCATATAATGGCGGGCGGAAATAAGAAGATCTCCGTAGGCCATATTGATTCGAAGTTTGGAATTTCCATTCACCAGATCGGTAGGATACGTGAACTAGTGGATCAATATAAGATCAGCGTAGAAGGTCTGCATATGCATACTGGTTCTGACATACTTGATGTCGATGTATTTCTTGCAGCGACTGACGTACTGTTTGCCGCTGCTCGAGAATTCCCTGAGATTTCTTTTATTGATTTTGGGAGTGGATTTAAGGTAAAGTATCGCGTCGATGACAATGAAACCAACATAGAGCTTTTCGGGCAGGAGATGAGTAGAAAGTTTCGGAAGTATTGTCATGAAGTGGGCAAAGAACTTCAACTCATCTTTGAACCTGGAAAGTTTTTGGTTTCTGAAGCAGGCTATTTCTTTGTCAAGACTAATTTGGTTAAGCACACTACTTCCACCGTATTTGCAGGAGTGGATAGTGGCTTCAATCATTTAATCAGACCGATGTTTTATGATGCGCATCACGAAATTGAGAATATTTCTAATCCCACGGGATTACCAAAAATCTACTCAGTGGTTGGATACATCTGTGAGACAGATACTTTTGCATGGAACCGCAAAATCCCTGAAATACGGGAGGGTGATATCCTGGTCTTTCGGAATGCCGGTGCCTATAGCTTTCAGATGGCCTCTAACTACAACAGCCGGCTAATTCCGGCCGAGGTCTTAATTTATCAAGGGCAAGACTACTTGATTAGGGAGCGGCAAGACTTTGACGACCTGATCAGGCACCAAACCGACCCGGAAATCCCATTTATTCCAAGGTAAACCAGATGCGATAGAGCAGGGCAAATATGCCACCGATCAGACCTCCTAAAACCCAACCAGCCAAAACATCGGAAGGATAGTGCACGCCGACGAAAACCTGTGCCAGTCCAATGCTCAACGCCCAGATCAATAGTGCCCAGCCCCACCATTTCCTTGGTTTAGCCAAAAGAAAAAAGAGAAAAAAGGCTAACGTGCCATGGTTGGTGGCATGAGATGAAGTAAAACTGTACCCTCCTCCGCAGCGTATCCGGAGCTTTACCTTTGCCATAAGAGCTGGCTCGTTGCACGGCCTTAGTCTTTGTACTGAATTCTTGATCCATTTAGAGCTGACGGTGTCAGAAGTACCTATGCACAACGTAATAAACAAAAGAATCCACAGTCCATTCTGGGGAAATTTCCTCAACAATGAAACCACTATATAGACATATAAAGGAACCCAGAAAAGTTTATGTCGGTAAAAGGGTATGACATGATCCAGCAAACTACTGTTGAGACCATTGATGGCTATGAAAACCTCCTGATCGAGTTGAAGTAACTGTTGTACCATGCTTGATTGCGCGTAAAACTAATCTATCTGGCTGAATTCTTAATTTTGGTGCTAACCTCAAGGTTAATTGAGCTATTTATGTCATTAATCAAGTCTATTTCAGGAATCAGGGGCACCATTGGTGGTCAAATTGGTGACAACCTGACACCAGTCGACATTGTGAATTTTGTATCAGCCTATGCTGAATGGCTACGGGCTAATCAAACTTCCCGGAAGGTTGTTGTGGGCAGAGATGGAAGGATATCGGGACCAGTCGTGCAAACAATAGTAAACTCTACCCTGCAATCATGTGGTTTTGATGTGCTCGATGCAGGTCTATCCACCACTCCTTCCATCGAGTTGGCCGTTGGCAGGGAAAGTGCTGCCGGCGGAATCGTGGTATCTGCCTCGCATAATGGTAAAGAATGGAATGCATTGAAGTTCCTTAATCATCATGGTGAATTTATTTCAAAATCTGCTGGAGCAGACATACTTTCTTTGGCGGCATCCGGTAGCTTTAATTATTGCGACGTCGATGCACTTGGCAAGATCTCGAACTTGCCTGATACGATCTCGGCTCATATCGACGACATTTTTGAACTACCTCTAGTCAATGTCGACAACATAAGGGAGAAGTCATTCAAAATTGCGGTGGATTGCATCAACTCAACCGGAGCTATTTCAGTTGTTCCTTTACTTGAGAGACTCAAATGTAACGTATTGGTTATCAATCAAACTGTGAATGGTGAATTTGCTCACGATCCAGAACCATTGGAACATAATCTGGAAGATCTTCGCCGATTAGTAGTAGAAGAGAGTTGCGATCTTGGAATTGCAGTTGATCCCGATGTTGACCGATTGGCCATTGTATCTGACGACGGTAGCTTCTTCGGTGAAGAATACACTATTGTAGCGATCGCTGATTACCTTTTAGCAGACACACCTGGGAAGACAGTTTCGAATCTTTCCAGCACCCGGGCTCTCAAAGACATTACTGAAAAGCATGGCGGTACTTATGTGGCCTCAGCAGTGGGCGAAGTAAACGTGGTGTCTAAAATGAAAGAGGTTGGAGCCGTCTTTGGAGGTGAGGGAAATGGTGGTGTGATTTATCCTCCCCTCCACTATGGACGAGATGCTTTGGTGGGTATTGCTCTGATATTGAGCCATTTATCTAAGACTAATTTGTCATCCAGTGCTTTGAGGAGCAAATATCCCAATTACCATATCAGCAAGAAGAAGGTCACATTACACGATGGTCTGGATCCGGATGTAGTGATCCAGCGAATGAATCAAGAATATATCGACCAGGAGAAGGTAGATTTGGATGGCTTGAAGCTAATCTTCGGTAAGGAATGGGTACATCTACGCAAAAGTAATACAGAGCCCATCATCAGGGTCTATGCAGAAAGTACTGATGAAAGTCGTGCTGAAAGTCTGGCGGATAGATTTGTTAATGAAGTACAATCTCTAACAACTACATAATGGAATCACTGGAAGCCTATTTTACACCCTTCCGAGAAAATGTGATCGGCAACGATCTTTACTTTGAAGGGCCATATGGTAGAAAGAAGATTATCTATGCTGACTGGACAGCCTCAGGAAGACTTTACCAGCCTATAGAGGATATTCTGACCCATGATATTGCTCCCTATGTAGCTAATACGCACACGGAGACCACCTTGACAGGATGTGCTATGACATTGGCTTACAAGCAAGCCAAGAAGATCATTAAAGAACATGTAGGAGCTACCTCTCAGGATATTCTGATCTCCTCAAACTCGGGAATGACAGGAGTGGTCAATAAGCTGCAAAGAATCCTGGGGCTGAAACTCCATGAGAAGTATCATGGTCGAATAAGTCTGCCCGAAAGGGAAAGACCAGTAATTTTTATTAGCCATATGGAACATCATTCCAATCAGACTTCTTGGCTGGAGACGCTGGCGGATGTGGAAATAATCCCCCCGAATGAGGAAGGGCTGATGGACTTGACAGGCCTGAAAAATTTACTTGAAAAGTATTCCGACCGGACACTCAAGATTGCCGCAGTGACTTCATGTAGTAATGTGACCGGTATCATGACACCATACCATGAGGTAGCAGAAATTATGCATGATCATGGAGGCTATTGCTTTGTGGACTTTGCCTGCTCAGCACCTTACATTGACATTGACATGAGGCCTCAGAATCCCAAACAGATCCTTGATGCAATCTACTTTTCACCACATAAATTCTTGGGAGGTCCTGGTTCAAGTGGCATTCTAATTTTTAACGCAGCTCTTTATCATAATAGAGTGCCCGATAACCCAGGAGGTGGTACCGTAGATTGGACAAATCCCTGGGGTGAACATAAATACCTGGAGGAAATCGAAGCCAGGGAGGATGGCGGTACACCCGCTTTTCTTCAAACTATCAAAGTGGCACTATGCATTCAATTAAAGGATAAAATGCAAACCAGCAAAATGCAGGCCCGGGAGCATCAAATTTTGGAAAGGATTTGGAGGGGTTTAGATCCGATCAAAGGACTCCATTTTCTGGCAGATAAACAACGAGATCGCTTGGGAGTAATATCATTTTACACCGAGGGATTACACTACAACCTCTTTGTAAAGTTGCTGAACGATCGGTTTGGGATACAGGTGAGAGGTGGATGTTCTTGCGCTGGCACATACGGACACTATCTTCTGAATGTTTCTCCAGAAATTTCAAACGAAATCACATCCAGGATTAATGAAGGCGACCTATCCGTAAAGCCGGGATGGGTTCGACTGTCTATTCATCCTGTCATGACCGATGATGAGATTGATCTTATTGTTTCTGCCATTAGCGCGGTAGTAGCAAATCACGATACCTGGGCAAGAGATTACAAATACGACAATCGTACCAATGAGTATCATCATTTTACTGGTGTTTTGCCGGAGTCCGAGTTGATCCAGGATTGGTTCAATAAGGATCTTCAGAAGCCAGCCTCCAGTTATGAGAGTATACTTAGATAATGCCGCTACCACTCCCCTATTTCCGGAAGTAATCGATTCGATATCTTCCGTTCTGAGGGATCATTTTGGCAATCCATCCTCTATTCATTTCTATGGTCGTAATGCTAAATCCATAGTTGAGGACGCCAGAAAGACCATAGCCAATCATCTCAATGCGTCTCTTGGTGAGATCTTTTTCACCAGCGGAGGAACGGAATCCAACAATACAGCGATCAAGTGCGCAGTGCGGGATCTCGGAGTGAAGAGAATTATTACGACTACTGTAGAGCATCCCAGCGTGCTGGAGTCCATGCAGAATCTGGCACCTTTTGAAATCGAATGCGTGATGTTAGGCGTGGACCTTCAGGGCCGTCCTAACCTTTTTGAACTCGAAGCACATTTGAAACAAGACGAGAAAAAGACGCTGGTTTCAATCATGCATGCAAACAACGAAATCGGGACCATGAATGACATCAGACGTATTGGAGAGATATGCAGTCAAAATGGTGCTTTGTTTCATTCTGACACCGTTCAGACTGTAGCCCATTTTCCCCTTGACCTGGAGAATCTCCATGTTTCCTTTCTCAGTGGATCGGCCCATAAATTTCATGGACCAAAGGGAATAGGGTTTCTCTATGTCAATTCAGACAACTCGATCAAGCCTTTTGTGGATGGTGGTGGACAAGAAAGAACTATGCGCTCCGGAACAGAGAACACCGCACACATCCATGGCATGGCCACGGCATTTGACATTTGTTGTCAGAACATGGCAGGCATGCGAAACCATATTATTGAATTGAGAGATTACATGAAAGCTGCACTGATAAAAGAAGTACCAGGTGTGAAATTTAATGGTGATCCTGACGGAGAATCACTTTATACCGTACTAAGCACATCTTTTCCTCAAAATGCAAAAACAGATATGCTGTTGATGAACCTTGATATTGAAGGCATAGCAGCCAGCGGTGGCAGTGCGTGCAGCTCAGGAGCAATCAAGGGATCCCATGTATTGGAGGCAATTGATCCCAGGGACGAACGTATCACCATTCGTTTTTCATTTAGCGAAATCAATACCAGGGATGAGATCGACTATGTCATCGAACGCATCAGAAAGATCCTCACCTAATAAGAGGGTTCAGGCAATAGCCTCTTGCCTCTTGATGCGCTTGATCTTGTTTAATCTAGCAGTCTCTCCATAAATTTCTTTAGCCTTCTTGTTGTAGGCTCGAGCTGCCTCCTCCGGGGTATTATACATCCCGATATGCACCGCCTTACCATTAATAGTAATGATAGCACGATACTTCTTGTTTTCTAGATAGACTCCAGTATACCCTGTTTTACTGGTGGTCTTCCGGTTACGACTGGAGGTTGACCTGGTACGCCATTCCAGATTTTGCAATCTGCAATCAAGCTTATTGCCATTCTTGGCACCGACCAGATTTCTTCCGCGTTCTTTGGGCTTCGCCAAGAATTTTTCAGCTATGTAACGGTGAAGATAGATCGTCTCTATCTTGTAGTTCCCGTTGCTCTTTCTCCAAGATTTCTGAAAAACTCCGCAGCCCGAGGAATGCTTTCGGAGATTGTTAACAAAATCAATTTTAACTAGGTACGGATCAGTTGTCAAATGCTCATATACCTCAGCATCCAACATAACGCTATCCTTAGCGTTTTTGAGCTTTACTTTGTACAACAAAACTTGAGTGTTTAACGGATCTAAATGTGTTTCTTACAAGGGTATTTCTACCCGTGCCTTAAAGATAGGGAAATTATTTGACTGAAAATAAATCAATTACGGCTACGCATAGTAATTCGATTTTTACTGGTTCGTATGGAGATTAAACAGATCTAGGTGAGTCAACATGTTAACTACATCAACCGAGCGTGCGATCTGGCAAGGGCAGGACTAGGCGCGACAAAGACGAATCCTGCTGTGGGTGCAGTACTTGTCGAAAAGGAACGGATCATAGGTGAAGGACTGCATAGAATCTTCGGAGGCCCTCATGCCGAGATTGAAGCGATGAGAAACATGGTCCAAATCCCCAGGCATCATTCCAGTCTACCTACCCTATACGTTTCCCTTGAACCATGTTCACATCTAGGAAAAACAGGAGCATGTACGGATGCGATCATCAAGCAAAATATTCCTGTAATAGTAATTGCTGAAGATGACCCGAATCCACTTGTCAGCGGCACGATTCACCTGAGAGAGGCAGGTAGAAAGGTTATTGTTAAGAGCAGCACGAAATCAAAGGCCCTGCTTCGACCATTTGTAATTCAGCAGCTGTTCAGGAGACCATATATCATCCTCAAATGGGCAGAATCCAGAGACGGATTTATCGGCAAAAGGGGAACACAGGTCCAGATCAGCAATCGAGCTTCTGCAAGACTCGTACATCGGTGGAGATCACAGGTTAATGCAATATTCGTGGGTACTGGCACTGTAATGACAGACAATCCCGAATTGACTACACGGTATCACTTCGGCAGATCACCCCTTCGGGTTACTTTGGATCGACTGGGTGTCCTGGATCCCCTTCTGCACATTTTTTCTAATACGGCTCAAACCAGAGTCTACACCCAAAAAATCAGGAGGGATCTGCCAGCACATGTCCAACAAGTGCAGAAGCCGTTCGACAGCGCTCTTTTGCCGACACTCATGGCTGATCTTTATACTCAGCAGGTGGGTTCGATCATGGTGGAGGGAGGGCTAAAGCTACTCCAATCCCTGATTACTCTCGATCTCTGGGATGAATGTCGCATTATCCGGTCTTCTTCCAACTTAGGCAGTGGTTTGAAAGCACCTTTACGACCTGGTCAGGTAACCCGATCAGAAAAGCTCCAGGACAACCAAATTGAGATATTATATCGCTCAGGTTACCAGCCTACAGATGAATCACGTTAAAGTTCTTTTAAAAACCACTCCATATAGCATAAGCTCCTTGTAAAAGTTGTTTGAGTGTTGTTATTTCGTCTGTCTAATAAGCGGAATCAATCAGAATGAAAGTATTGATTGTCAGAGTAGTAGGTTCGCTTTTCATCTTGTTATTATCGATTAGCTTAGCCATTGCCCAGTCTGGAGTGAAATGGATGAGTTTTTCCGAAGCTTTGGAGGCGCAAAAAGTTGAGAAGCGAAAAATGGTTGTGGATGTGTATACAGAATGGTGTGGTTGGTGCAAGAAAATGGATCAAACTACCTTTCAAAATGAGCATATAGTCAATTATCTCAATGAGCATTTCTATCCGGTGAAGTTTGATGCTGAACAAGATCAATCCATTGATTTCAATGGACGGACTTATGATTTTGTAAAGTATGGCCGGAAAGGCTACCATGCCCTGGCTGTTGAACTAACTCAAGGCCGTTTAAGTTATCCCACTACGGTATTTCTTGATGAGGATTTATCTGTAATTCAGGCGATCAGAGGATTTCAAACCGCATTAAGATTTGAACAGATCCTCACCTACTTCGCCATGGATCATCACAAGACAACACCCTGGAAAAAATATAGCGAAAGTTATCTTCCGGTGATCAGTAGAAACTAGTTTTTAGAACTATCGCCTCCTCCTTCTTCTTGTAGTCTTAACCCCCAGCACTCCCAATATGCCTCTCGTGAGTTCTCGCGCCAACGTGCGACCAAGCTCCCGCGAAGTATTATCCCAGGTACGCTCGGCTACCGTCTTACGAGGACGACCTCTTTTCCGGTATGTTTTTCGTGCTTTCTCTTGCTGCTCTCTCAATTCCTCCTGTCTTTCCTGCTCATGAGCCAGCTCAATTTTCTCATTGAGGATTTCATAGGCACTATCGCGATCTACCTCCTGATTGTACTTCTCAACCAGGTAGGACTCACGGACGATGTAATTAATCTCTGAAGGTGATAGGATATCCATTCGGGATTGCGGTGCCCGTAACATTGTATGAACCAAAGGTGTAGGTCTTCCCTTTTCATCAAGTACTGTAACTAAGGCTTCACCAATGCCCAATTCAGTAAGTAGTTGTTCGATGTCATAATGCTCAGTAATAGGGAAATTTTGAGCGGCAAGCTTGATCGCTTTTCGATCTTTAGCTGTGAACGCTCGCAGTGCATGCTGCACCTTTAAACCCAGTTGGCTAAGTACGCTATCGGGTATGTCAGTCGGATTCTGAGTCACAAAAATAATCCCAACACCTTTAGATCTGATCAATTTAATTATCGCTTCGATCTGATCCAGAAGTGCATCCGATGCTTCATCAAAAACCAGGTGAGCTTCATCAATAAATATGACCAGTTTTGGCTGGTCGACATCTCCTTCTTCGGGAAAAGTGGCATAGATTTCAGCCAGCATTTGAAGCATAAAAGTAGAGAACAGATTAGGCCTGTCTTGAATGTCAGTCAACCTGACTATGGAAACAACCCCCTTGCCTGATTCATCGATACGGATCAAATCATCCATGTCGAAACTTCGCTCACCAAAGAAGACATCAGCACCTTGTTGCTCCAACTCAATGATCTTACGCATGATCGTCCCCATTGAAGCTGTCGAGATCCGGCCATACTCAGCCTCTACCTCTTTCTTCCCTTCACCGGTCAGCCACTGCAGAGTCTTTTTGAAATCCTTTAGATCAAGCAATGGTAGATTATGATCATCGCAATACTTGAAAATCACGGCGACAATACCCTGTTGAGTCTCATTAAGGTCCAATATCTTGGAAAAGAGTACCGGACCAAATTCAGTCACCGTAGCTCTCAGACGAGCCCCCTTCTCTTCTGATAAAGTCAAAAATTCGATAGGGCTCGTGTCGGCCTCAAATTTGAGACCGATCTTTTCATGCCGTTCATCAATCTTTGGATGTCCGTCACTAGCTTTTGCTATTCCGCTTAGGTCACCTTTCACATCCATAAGCAAAACGGGGACACTGTGAGCCGAAAGCTGCTCAGCTAAAACCTGCAACGTTTTGGTCTTACCAGTTCCAGTAGCCCCAGCAATGAGGCCATGGCGATTTAGGGTTTTTAATGGCAGGTTCACTAAAGTACCGGTCAGGCACTCGCGATCGAGCATTGCGCCCCCTAGTGTCACGAATGGTCCTTCAAAAGAATATGCCTTATTGATCCTGGCAATAAATTTACTGATGTCGGTCATGTCTTTAAGTTGTTGCAGTCTTCCGGGGAGTCAACGGATATTCCATTCCCTGATTCTGCGTTGAAACCGTTTCTCGCTGAAGGGCCAATGCTCCAAAGTCAGGGACTGCTCAATCTCGGCCTCTAATTTATCGGTAAAAAGCTCATGGAAGAAATCAAGACCAGTTTTTTCTTCAACCTTGTCGATTGTCATCGCGTAATTATCCAAAGATTCATATGATATCTGATTAGGTATAATAAAGCCTATTCCCTTTAGTTCAGGGTCTGTGGCATCCAAAAGAACCTTGAAAAATGCATCTGGAACTCCCACGCTGTTGCGGCCAATAGTCTCATATCGAGAAGTTTCAAATACGGGCCCTGATACGATATACAAAGCTTCAAATTTTCGGGCCCAATCTCTGGTCTGCTCCTCCAATTCACGCCAGATTCCACCATTACAGGCATAAGTTTGAGGTGACATATTACTCATCAGAAAGGTTTCCTCCATCGCATCAATAGAAAATCCTCGATCTGCAGCAGGCACTAAATGACCTTTGGTGTACCCACTATTCTTATAATCTGAAAAAGTAGAGGATCCACTCCGGATGAAAAGGTCCTCCTTAAAATAATCAGATCTACCTACCTTCTTCGCATTTAGTTGCGACCTCGTCAGTTCATACGCGACCCATCGGGCTTGCTCGGTATCTTCGTTATAGGCCAATGAATAGTGCTTCTTGTGATAGACAGGATCATCTGTACTGCTTGGTAGATAGAAACGTTCTGTAGCTCCGTCAGTTAAAATTGCATCTGACTCCAGAATTCCCCGAAGACATGGACCAGCGAAAACCAATACAGCAACGAGGAAGACGAGTATGATCACAATTCGTAAAGCACCGGACCAAATGCTATGCTTCCTGGTAGAATGAGAAGTTCTGAACTTTGCCATCAGGCACAAAGATAGCTAGTTCGGTTTTCACTTCTTTTCCTAAGAAATTGTGGCACAGTGATTGCCTTAGATCATATGGTTAAGGCAAATTGAAGTTTTAGAATTTTTGATCGGGATAACTATGGTTTTCTAAGGCTACTTTAGGGTAGCCTTTTTTTTGTGCCGGTATTCAAGAAGCAACTAATAGATTTCATGAAAATCAAACTGGAAGTTTAGATTTTTCTTCACCAGGATAATTAATGTTTTCTAAGCTGCGAAAACCATACGAAAGAAAATTGCTGAAAGTTTGTGGTTGAATGTTTTTGAGGCGTCTTGGTAATGAAAGCAAATTTGAAATTTTAGAATTTTTTTGATCGGGATAACTATGGTTTTTCTAAGGCTGCTAAAGAGTAGCCTTTTTTTTGTTTCGCACCTACTTCCTCAGTACCGGCGCGCATCTGTGATCATTCTGTCATCATAGCACCTCTTCTAGCGTCTCAATCATTTTGTCGACGATCTTATTTAGATTATTAATGGCCAGATCTATCTCCCAGTTTTCTCTAGCTCTGGGTGTCACATAATTTGATATACTGCGGATCTCCAGAAATGGAACCCTAGCCAACAAACAAGCCATAAAGAAACCTGCCCCTTCCATATTCTCAATATCAGGTTGATAAACAGTCAGTAGCTTATGAATCGAAGCCTCAGATCCGGTCGCTTTGTTGGTAGTGATACTAGCCACAACCGGGAGAAATGGTCTATCCGGAATGTTCGGGTTTAGTAACCTTCCATTTTGAAAGGGATCGTCATTTGGATTCGCCAGGTTTGCGGCAAAGAGATCCTGGAAACTGCCATCTTTGTCTTCAATTCCCAGATCAGCAAATTGCTCACTCGCTACGAATACGGCAGATCCGATATCCAGATCCTTGCGATAACTACCTGCTATCCCCATATTTACGGCTATATCAAATTTACGCCGGGAAAGTTCGAAAGCGGTTCGCACTCCCATGGCCGTGGCACCTATTCCAGTGCAAGCGATCAAAATCTCTTGCGAATGATTTTGCATGTACCAGTTATCTTTCCCCGGTTTTTCCCAGGCATACATATTGAGCAGAGGCCTCACCTCGATCTCAGTAGCTGCAGCAATGAATATCGAACGTTTACTCATATGTGTTAATTCTGGCCAATACCAAACACCGGACTCAGTCCCAAGCCTTGCCTCGACAGAGTGGAAAAATCTATTGTTAGCCCATTGGAAAATTGATATCCTATTCCTATTGAAAAAATCGAAAGTTCGGTTTGAACTCCTGCTCGTAAAAACAGGTGACTTGTCGCCAAGTAGCTGAGACCCATTTTGATATTTGCAGGATATAAACTCGACTTTTCTATTTCAGAATAAAGAATCAGTTCATCGAATGGCTGGTATGCAAGTCCCAGAGAAAACCTCGACGATAGCAGTTGACCTTCTGTCCATTCTACTTTGAGCGGATTGAATGTGTGAAAACCCAAAACCAACTGATCAACTATTTTCGAATATAGTCCGAGTTCAAATGTGAAAGCAGATCGATGTCCATAGGATGGGATTCTGAGGTTCAAGTAATCTAGCTGTGTCGAGATCGAGAGTTCCTCTGCCAGAGCCCGACTATAGGACAAGCCAATCAGTTGCTCGTTATAAGCATCGAAGCCATGATACAATATCGTAATTCCGAAAGATCCCAGCGATGTAGGATACAGAAAAGCTCCCGATAAATAGTTTAATTCCTCCAGACCGAATCTCCTTTCTGCGCTAACATACCAACCAGCATCGCTTGCAAATGCGGCTCCAGCCTGATTTCCCAATAATGCTATTGCATCCACTTGCGTGGTTCTGACACTGCCTATGGCAGCACCTCCAGCGCCGGGACTAATCGACAAGATATTTTGGGCAGGAAGAATGGTGATAACACCAAGTACAAAGCTTGGAATCAGAAGATTCCAAATAAATCGCTTATGAAATTCTAAGGCATCAAAATCCACTTACCTAGGCTATGATTGGTTGCATCATACCTAAATATAACATAGTACATTCCTGGTACCAAGGCTTCAGGAACATAGATGGTGTTTGATCCCTGTCTCATGCTAATCTCCTCCTGGTATCTTATTATTCCGAGGTGATCATGAAGATAAATCCTTCCTTCAAGTGCCTCCCCAAAGACAAGATTGATTTTCCTTTCGGTTGAGGGGTTTGGAAAAATCCTTATGTCTTGAGTATCTGAATGATCAACACTTGCCGTGGTTTGATTGGAGACGTTGATATAGAAGCTTGAAGTCTGCAAAGTCATATCTGTGAAAGTACCGTTGCTGACAATCACGTGATACTGCCCCATAAGCACCTCATTTACGGTGTCAATCTGCCAGAAGGATACATTGTTTACCAGCATGGTGTCGTTTCCTTTCAGCCAGATATACTGATTGTCATCAACGGTTTCGTCAAATCCAAGTTGGATGACATCAGCATCGCCTTTACTCATTAAGACCGTGTCAAAGTCAAGTAGCACGGTACCTTGGGGCATATAGGCCGCAGACAGGCCTCTCGATAGCAACTCATTCTGATTTGCTATTAAATCATCAAACGTCAAATTGTTGCTCCTTACGATAAGTCCTGACGAACTATTGGTTCGATTCCAGGAGGTCACATGTGAAAGGTCGGGCAAATTCCTGATCTCATTTTCGAAAACAGAGAAAGTACTTATGGAGTCAAGAGCGGATAGGTCCTCTGGAAGACCCGATAGTTTATTACGATGAATAAATACATTCTTCAATCTCAGAAGATTGTTCATGGAAGCTGGTAGCATCCCGCTCAACTGATTATCAAAAAGCCAGAGGCTCTCCAGGTTTCCGGCATTTTCCAAGGAGGCTGGAACCTCACCCTGCAATTCATTCATTCCCAGGTTGAGCGTGCGAAGTGCCGAAAGGTTAAACAACTCACCTGGTATCTCCCCGGTAATTTGATTGTCGTGGAGGTCCACCAGTTCGAGGTTTGCGGCAGAACCTAGTGCCGCTGGAAGTGGGCCTTCGATTGAATTTTCAAAGACCGACAGAGTCTGAAGCTCAGTAAGATTACCCAGAGTGGCAGGGAGCGGGCCCGTTAATTTGTTACGAAACAAAGTGATAGACCGAAGTCCATCCATATTACCGATTTCTGGTGGTATTGATCCGGTAAGATCATTTTCACGCAGATCAATAATCGTTAGTTTGTCCATTTGACCCATTTCGGCAGGAATTGAACCGGACAAATTCTTGTTTTTGAGCACAAGGGTTGTCACCCGGTCCTGATGTATGGAAATCCCTTTCCATTGATTCATCGCAGCGTTTAAATCCCAGCTGTCCACCCAGTTGTCACCATTTGTTGCTTCATATAAAGCCACCAGGGACAATGAATCCAATGTGCGGGAAGAATCCAGTCTTACAAAATTTGTAGTTATACCCTGTAAGGAAAACGAGCCCTGGGTTAGTAGAAACAGAATTAGAATTGCCCGCCCATCGAGGAGATTCAGAATTTCTCCCCAGATAAACGAAGCTCTTGGATATAAGGAAACCATCATATTTGTCATCTTCTTTTTCTAAGACGATGAAGATAACAAAAGACTCAATATATTATGATATATTTTAATATGTAAAACGGAGACATCGACGATGTCCCCGTTTATTTATTTAACTGTGAAAATGTCGATCAGGTTCTTTTTTCTGTTGCCGGAGGTTTGGGATGTATCGGACCCTTTTCTTCAATTTGTTTCATCACTTGCTCAATGGCAGCCTGTAGCTGGGTATCAATGCCCTTTGCAAGCTGGGTGTGATCTTCCTTTACTTCAATATCCGGATCGACCCCATGCCCTTCTCGGAACCAGGTTCCATCCGGGTGATACATTCTGAAGGTGGGAACGGTTACTGCTCCGCCATCCACCAGAGTTGGTGATCCTGAAATTCCAATTAGTCCTCCCCATGTTCTGGTACCAATCAAAGGACCAAGGCCTGCTTTTCGGAAATAATCTGGTAATGCGTCACCTCCTGATCCAGACCATCCGTTGATCAGCATCGCCATACTTCCAAAATGGGCGATGCGAGGAGACTGCCAGTTCTTTCCATCACGCACCGACCAGTATGCCAGGGGTTTGCGGTTGAGCAGTTCAATAAATCTATCCGGAATTTGTCCTCCGTTGTTAAACCGTTCATCCACGATAAGACCCTCCTTGTTCCACTGTGCGTAGAACTGTCGCACCAATTCATTCTGCCCATCTATTCCTGTGCTCGGCACATAGATGTAACCGATCTTTCCATCTGATTTTTCCTCTACTTCCTTTCTGTTCCTTTCAATCCAGGCTAGGTGTCTTAACCGTGTTTCAGTGTCTAGCGGCTCAACAATCACTGTCCTCGCATCGTCAAAATTTGGTTTATCATTTATGGTAAGTTCGACAGTTTTGCCAGCAAGCCCTTCGAGGGCATCCCAAGGATCTCTGAATTCACTCATTGGTACCCCATTGACCGCGAGCACATAATCGCCTTCTCTGGCTTCAACACCTGGCATATCCAAGGGTGAGCGCACCTCATCATTCCAATCAGCTCCCCGCACAATCTTTTCAATCTGAAAGTGACCGTTGTTCTTGGTCCAGTCCACTCCGAGATATCCAACACTCTTGGACTCTGCTTCTTCCTGGTCTCCTCCGCCCCGGTAGGCATGGCTGGCATTCAATTCACCAATCAGCTCACCAATTACAAAATTCACATCAGAACGGTTTATGCAGTATGGAAGAAGTTCTCGGTATTGCTCCCCAAGCCCATCCCAATCCACACCATGCATAGTCTTGTCGTAAAAGAAATCACGCTCAAACCTCCATGCATCATTGAAAATCTGATTCCACTCCTCCATCGGCACTATAGTCATCTCCATGTCTTCCAGAGCTATAGCATCTTCGAGTTTCTGTTCAGCCGCAACATCGACTACGGCCATCTTATTGTTCTGCCGCACAAGCAATTTCTTACGATCACCGGATAATTTGTAAAAAGAGGCATCCGATACAATTACCTTTTCTTCTTCCTCCTCCAGATCATAGTAGCTGACTGAACTTGATCTTTCAGGTTCACCTTGATTGGAGTAACGAGTATAAATGACTTTTCCTGATACCGCTGCCAAGCGTCCTATATTACCTGGCTTTGGTGGCAACATGACGAGTCTTCGCTCAAAACCATCGAAATCTATTTCCAGGTTTTCATCTTCTTCTTCGGCTTCTTCCGCGTCTTCCTTCTTCTCGGCCTCATCTTCTTCACGATCCTCTTTACTGGCTACCGCTACTGTATCATTTGATGGAGCTAATGGTGAGGGTACATCATTGCGCAGACTGATCGCTGCCAAACCTGTGGCATTAGGATATGACCAATTCCCATCAAAATCTGAGTAAACCGGTGAGAAGCTCCGATTGGTGCTGATGTACAGGTATTTACCATCGGGATCGAAAACAGGAAAGTGATCTGAATAAAAGCCAGAGGTAACTTGGTGAGTTTCATTCGATTCAAAATCATGGATAAAAATCGCGGCATTACTATTTTCCAAAGTCTTGTGATAGGCAATGTATCTGCTATCGCTTGACCAATCCATAGCAAACCCGCGAAGGCCTCCTTCAAACAAGGCAATATCCTTATCAATCTCAGTGACTTCACCTGACTCGATATTGCATATCTGAATCTTCATACTTTGATCCACGAAGCCCACATGTTTACTATCGGGCGACCAGTAAATCTGGTAGCGATATCCTGGACCCAGGTTTGTGACCTTGCGAGTCTCACCACCTATTTTGAGCTCTTTTAAGGTAAGCTCGTATTCTCCCGAAGCATCACTCCAATATGCCACATACTTGCCATCAGGTGACCAGGCAGGGTATCGCTCTGCTGATCCTGAGGCCCTGGTCAGATTCTGAACACTTCCTTTCTTTGCTGGAAGGGAGAACAGCTCTCCTCTGGCTTCTACAACCACCCTATTACCATCTGGAGAAATGTCGGCATAACGCACATATTCCTGGACGGTTTCCTTTCGTGGTTTGATCGAAATCAAGTCGCTCATCACTTGAATCTCCACTTCCCTGCTTTCATGAGACTCTAAATCCAGCAAATACATCTTACCTCCGGCCTCATAGACAATCTCCTGCGGACCTATCGATGGAAAATGAACGTCAAAACGGTCAAATTTCGTCACTTGAGAGATCTCTTGAGCATTGATATCATAATACCAAATATTGTATCTCTTCTCCCGACCGCGATCAGAAAGAAAGTAGATTCGATCCTTATGCCACATCGGCAGCTCATCATTTGCTACATGCTCTGAGACATTCTCAGACTCTAACGTCTCCAGATTAAACATCCAGATATCCGCTGCCATTCCTCCTTCGTATCTCTTCCAGGTCCGGAATACCCTGGATTTGTCAGTAAAAGCAATCCACTTCCCATCGGGACTCAATGAGCCAAATTCACCAAAAGCAATTGGTAACTTCACAGGTAGACCACCCTCTTTAGAGATTTTGTAAAACTGGCTGAATCGCTGCTTCTCACTGTGCATCGAAGTGGTATACAGTAGATCTTCTCCAGTAGGATACCAATCTTGCAAATAATCGCTCATCCCATGATGGGTAACTCTGTTAGGTAAACCACCACCGGCAGGCATCGTGTAGATATCGACATTCCCATCATAATTTCCACTGAATGCGATGGTCTTGCCATCAGGTGAAAACTTAGGAAATACTTCACTGCCCGCAGGCGAACTAAGCCTGGTGGCTATTCCACCCTCTTTAGGTACAATCCAAATGTCCCCACCGTAGGAGAAAGTAATCTGTGTCTGGGAAACATCAGGATACCGAAATAGTCGGGCTGAAGTTTGAGCTGCTATTTCAAGGCAGAAGGCTATTCCCAGTACGAAAATGATCGTCTGTTTCATACTAAAAATTTAGGGTTGACAATCCAGCTTTGAAAGTAAGGAATTGGGAATAGCATCAGAAGAAAAACCGATTGAGGTATTACCAGTTTCCACCAACTATCGAGGCTAATCGATCAAATCGAAGCTTAATTGGCGATTTTAACCCATAAATGGATAGCGATAGTTCTTCGGGGGCACAAAAGTCTCTTTTATGGTCCTGGCTGATAACCATCGATACAGGTTGAGAATGGAACCCGCCTTGTCATTTGTACCACTCCCTCTGGCTCCACCAAACGGCTGCTGACCGACCACGGCACCGGTTGGTTTGTCATTGATATAGAAATTACCTGCAGCATGCCGGAGCGTATTGGTCGCTTCGATGATTGGTCCTCGTTCACGCGAAAAGATCGATCCGGTGAGCGCATACGGCGACGTTTCATCAAGAAGGTTGAGAGTCTGAGAATATCGCTTTTCATCGTAAACATAGATTGTTAAAACCGGCCCAAATATCTCCTCACACATCGTTCGATACTTCGGATCCCTGGCTTGGATCACAGTGGGCTCAATAAAGTATCCTTCTCTCTTGGAGTAGCTTCCTCCCGAAATCACCCTGGCAGTCCGGTCTCTTTTTGCACGGGATATGTAGGAGCTGATTTTCTTATAAGCAGCTTCATCAATGACGGCATTGAAGAAATTCGAAAAGTCCTCTGGTGATCCCATTCGCATATCCGCCAAATCATTCTGTAAGTTTCGTTCTATTGCTTTCCATAGGCTCTTTGGAATATATGCTCTACTGGCAGCGGAACACTTTTGCCCCTGATACTCAAAAGCCCCTCTCGTCAAAGCAGTACTGACTTCTTTCGGATCAGCGCTGGCATGGGCTATAACAAAGTCTTTTCCACCCGTTTCCCCTACGATGCGAGGATATGAACGATAGCTGGAAAGGTTTTGACCAATTGTCTGCCAAAGATGATTAAAGACGCCGGTGCTACCGGTAAAGTGGAGACCGGCAAAGTCAGGATGACTAAACACCACATCTCCAGCATCCGGACCATCTACAAATAGAAGGTTGATCACACCATCCGGAAGCCCAGCTGCTTCCAAAATTTCCATGATCAGGCTGGCTGAATAAATCTGTGATTGTGCACATTTCCAGACCACAGTATTACCTAGCAAAGCTGGTGCTCCTGGTAGGTTTCCCGCTATTGACGTAAAATTGAAGGGAGTGATAGCAAATACAAAACCCTCCAGTGGCCGGTATTCCAGGCGATTCCAAATTCCATCTGATGATTCAGGCTGCTGCTCATAAATCTCGGTCATGTACTGCACATTGAATCGATAGAAATCTGCAAGTTCAGCGACACAGTCGATCTCCGCCTGAAAGACATTTTTTGATTGCCCCAGCATCGTGGCTGCATTTGCCCGGGCCCGGTAAGGACCGGCCAGAAGATCGGCTGCTTTTAGAAATATTGCTGCACGCTCTTGCCATGGCATCGCCTCCCAAGCCGGCTTGGCAGCCAATGCAGCGTTGACCGCTCTATTAACTTCCCTTTTTGAACCTTTGCTAAATTTTCCTAATGGATTATGTAGATCATGGGGGGCAAATATTTCTACCCGCTCTTTTGTTCTTACTTTCTTCCCACCAATGATCATTGGTATGTCTTTCGAAGAGCGTTTCATTCTTTGAATGGTTCGCTCAAGTTCAGCACGTTCGAGAGAGCCGGGTTCATAACTTAGCACCGGTTCGTTTATAGCAATTGGTACTTGAAAAATTGCATTTGACATAGAGACCACTTTTAAGAATCTGTTAATTGCCGGCAAAGATATTAAATCGGCAAAGAGCGCAGGCTATGGAAGTGGGAGCGCCGGCGGCACAAAAGGCGATGCATCTCCGCCTCCCCTGATGATCTCACGGACTATCGTCGAACTCACATGTGAAAACTCGGGTCTACTGATGAAGAAAACCGTCTCTAGTTCATCACCCACTATATGATTCAACTGGGAAATCGTCTTCTCGTAATCAAAGTCAGACGCATTCCTCAGACCTCGAATCATGTACTTTGCACCAATCTGCCGGCAATAGTGAGCTGTCAATCCCTGATACTCGTCGATAATCACAGAGGTATCATCCTTGAACACCTTTTCCAGCCACTTCAGACGTTCGGACAGCTTAAAAAGGTACTCTTTATTGCTGTTATGACCAATCGCCACAATGATCTCGTCAAACAAAGGGATGGCCCGGTGCACGATATCCACATGTCCGACTGTTATGGGATCAAATGAGCCCGGAAATACGGCAATACGCTTTGACATAGAATTGAGAAATATTGGTTTAAAGGTCGAGAAATTTTCTGATGACCAGAAAACTGTTCATGCCGAATTGATCAATCAATTGGTACTAATGGGCCAATCCTTCTCATAGAACACGTGCAAAATGTAGATCAGAAAGATCTGATATACGACGATGTCAGATAATTCGCCAATGTTGACCCCTAGTCCTCCGTCTTCGAAAGATGTCCAGTTCAACCAATAGTCGGGCAATTCTATCAACAATAATGGTCACTCTTTCGGTGCCTACACCGATCAATGAGTTAATTACTATTACGACCCTGCTCTCACTCATCGATGTCCCTGATTTTCTTCGCTTGTCTGTTGGCATAGGGAAAAGTGAGAATAAAGTCCTTCACCTCTCTTCCTATTTTGCGGTAATCAAAATGTACCATTCCCATTTCTCTTCCCTTCAAACCGATTTTTTAGCCTTCTCGGGAAAATTAATCACAAACTGCATTTTTTTAGAAAACTGCTTTGGGTCATATGTTTTTGCCACTAAAGCTGACACTTCATCGATAAACTCATAGTTGTTGACCTTGCCATAAGCTGTGGTAATGACAGGCTTGGCAGAGGCCAGATATTTTCCAAGTTTGTGAGGGAATCTAGCGGCATCTTGCACAGTGGGCCGGAGAGGAATTAAGAGAGCCGAGGCTTTTGAATATCTAGCAGGTATTTCAGCATGAGGTACATTTACATCCAGTTTGATACGATTTGCATATCTGGATCCAGCAATCATCTCCTCTACTCTCTCGATCTCCTTTTTTTACCCCCAAATAAATTGAAGATTCACATTCTTGTCAGATAGCTTCAATCCATCGAAAGCCTCGATGATGAAAGATATCAACTCCCGGTAAGATGCAGCACCGCAATAGAGAAAACATGCTGTACTGGGATCAGTCTCGGTAATCTCAAAGCGCTTAAAATCACACAGAATCGGTAGTTTCATAATGGGCTGGGTCCGTCCCTTATCTTTTACATATTGAATCAGGTAATCACTGATCGGACACATTCCATCAGTCAGTTTAGCAACCCATCTATCGAAGAAGAAGTCATTAATTCGATCTCTGAAGCCGGTCTGGGAAGCAATTGCTGAATTTAACTCTCGGTGGAGATTTCGGATGTATTGTAGCTCATTCCATTTACCTACTAATTTCATCCAGCTTCGGTGCAGGAAACTTGACGGCCGATGAATATATCCAGAAGTATAGCGATAATGAGCCCCCTTCAAAAATTCCTTTAGGAGGAAAGTCATGGTGTACACCTTGCACCCCTTTAGAGCTAATCACCGTGGCTTCACATCCTGATTCGACCATGCAACGAGCAATCAGAAGAGCTCGCTGAGTGCCGCCAAATCCGATGGGAAACCCTTCACTTCCCAGAAAGAGAATGTGCGGCTCTACCACATCTGATATTTTATCCGTCTTCGTCAACAATAAATCGGAGACCTCGCCATGTTCAGCGCGATACCACTTCCTCCATCATGATTCCAATCATACTTACTATATGAACCACTATTAAACGGGAAATCGAAAAGGATCGAAACGGTATTGAGTCTAGGTTAAAAGTGCCCGATAAAGATCGTAATTTTCTTCATCAAAGCAGACCACAACGACTCTTTCAATCGAACCTGGTTCTTGCAATGCCCGTCCGAGGGCCTCTAGTGCCACGTGAGCTGCTGCTTCTTTCGGATATCCATATACTCCGGTACTGATATTTGGAAATGCAATGCTTTTCATTTTTAACTGCTTCGCCAAAGACATACTGGACCGGTAGCAGGAGTCCAAAAGCCTGCGATTCCGGTCAGGGCTTGAATGATCATAAACTGGACCCACGGTATGAATCACATACTTCGCAGGAAGATTGCCTGCTCTTGTATATACGGCCTCACCGGTCGGACAACCTCCCTTTTCTTGCCTGATCCTATCACATTCATACATAATTTCCGGTCCTCCGGCCCGGTGTATAGCTCCATCAACACCACCTCCACCAATCAGTTTGATGTTGGCTGCATTAACTATAACATCTACTTCGAGTTTCGTGATATCACCCCTGATACACTCAATATGTTTCTTATCCACGATCCAAATTTTATCTTGCGGGCCCGATATAAAAGTAGAATGATCGACCGAATTAGACAATTGGAATCTCTAGCCCGAAAGCTCGAACCCTCTTCAGAACTTCGAGAACTCATGCTTCAACAAGTACAACGATATGGCGAACATTTTCTGAAGTCGACCATTGAAAGCAAGATCAAGGTATTTGAGCACGATCACACATCGATCTCCAGACTGGATAAACTTGGTTTTTCAGAGATGCCAAAATCGTTAGCAAGCTTATTAGAGTTACTCTATGATACGGTTGATACCACAGGCATAAATCCTGCCGCACCCAATCATTTTGGATATGTTCCTGGAGGAGGAATTTATCCTGCTGCACTGGGTGATTATTTGGTGGACCTTACCAACCGGTATGCAGGAATTACTTTTGCCAATCCTGGCGCTGTGAGGATGGAAAATATTTTGTTGGAATGGATGGCAGAAATGGTGGGTTATCCTAAATCTGCAACCGGAAACCTTGCATCTGGCGGATCCATTGCCAGTCTAATTGCTATCGTTTCGGCCCGGGATCACCACAAAATTAATCCGGAGAATGTCAGAAAATCTGTGGTGTATTGTACATCACAGATCCACCATTGTCTTCTCAAGGCATTCCGCATTGCCGGCCTTGATTATCTGATTACCCGCCATATCCAGGTGGATCGAGACTATGCAATGGATCCCAAGCACCTTGAGAAAACTTTGCAGACAGATATTGAGGCCGGACTAAATCCCTTCCTCATCCTTGCGTCAGCAGGATCAACCGATGTGGGTGTGATAGATCCTCTCAAGGCAATTGGTCTGCTTGCTAAAAAATATAGTTGTTGGTTTCATGTCGATGCAGCCTATGGCGGTTTCTTCATGCTGGTAGATAATCTGAAGGAAAAGTTTGACGGTATGGAGCTATCTGATTCGGTAGTGATTGATCCTCACAAGGGATTATTTCTTCCTTATGGTACCGGTGCCGTACTAGTGAAGGAAAGAGCTGCCGTGGTCCGATCTCATCATTACCGTGCAAATTACATGCAGGACGCTTTTCAGGATGAGGAAGATATTAGCCCTGCTGATGTATCCCCGGAGCTGACGAAACATTTTCGAGGCTTACGAATGTGGCTTCCGTTGCAGCTGATCGGATTGGCTCCATTTAAGGCCGCACTGGAAGAGAAGATTTATCTCTGCCGGTATTTCTATCAGAAAGTGAAGGAATTGGGCTTTGAGGCAGGTCCTGACCCTATGCTTTCCGTCTGTCTATTTCGTTGGACAAAATCCAAAGATCCTGATCGGTTTAATCAGATGCTTCTTGTGCAAATTCAAAAGGCAGGATCCACTTTTATTTCATCTACGACGATTGATAGTACATTTTGGTTGAGAGTCTGTATCATGGTGTTTAGAACTCATCTGGAGCACGTAGATCAGTTCCTGACAGAACTAGCTGAAATCATAAATCAAGAAGACTTCGGCATTCTTGAAACGAAAAAATTGGATAATTAAAAGGAGGCAGTTTGCACTGCCTCCTTCAAGATTGATTCCAATTCATTTCCTATCTCATCATGATCATTTTTCGTGTTTCCGAAAAATGGCCTGACTGCAGCTGGTAGTACATTATACTGGTATTACCCAGCGAAGTCTTATTGATTTTGATTTCATTGTAACCGCGATTGTAATCTCCCTTAACTGATCTTAAGACCTTTCCAGTGATGTCGTAAATGGTGAGAGTCGCAGAGGCAGACTCCGGCAGGACAAATCCTATGGTTGTCTCCGACTGGAATGGGTTTGGTTTGTTCTGCTGCAGCTTGAATCCGCTTACCTCGATGATGCCAGTTTTGCCGGCATCACCCGACACCGTGACCATTTTCTTGCCCATCATTTCCTTGTTCTTATCTGTTGTTTCATTTTGCATATCAGAGACATTGCTAATCTGTCCTTTTCCACCACTTTGGTTATTTCCGCAAATCACTGGGTCTCCTTGAATATTCATCAACAGGTCACAGAAGTCTACAGTACCACTTGGTTGGCTGATCACCCAAAGTCGCAACATATGCGGACCAATATCCACGCATCCAAATTCCAGGTAAGAGGTGTCACCGACATAGGTTGCATCATCTTCAAATCCTTCTAGCATTTCAATTCGGTATTCGAGATATTCGTCATCGCAAGCGACTTCACTGCTGCGATCAAATTCTTCTGCCCAAATAATCACTGTTGCTGTGTCCACCTCACCATCTTGATCCCGGTCTATTGGATTAAGTCTGGCCGTTAGAGTTGTAATACAAATTGCAGCGGGTTTCTTCACATTGATTACTTCGAAGAAATATTCGCAAACACCTTCATTATTGCAGGCATCCCTGACCTTGACAATCAATTTGTAAAGACTAGCTGGTAGATCTGCAGACCTGATTGTAATGGCATCCTCCATTTGTCCATTAAGCGAACCATTGTCGCTATCGACCAATAAAGGTGATCCTTCGCTCTTGATGTCTTTGATCTCCCAATAGTATTCCACTACTCCACATTCATCACTCACATCAACGGTAGCTTGCAGATCAAGTGTACAAGCTCCTACTTCGATCTGTCCGCCATCTTCCACAGGACCCGTGATAGCACAGACTGGCGCGGTAGTATCTCGTACAAATATTTTCTGTTCACAGTACTCCGTAATCAAAGTTTCATCCTGCCACCAACTATCATCAGTGGGTTCTCCATCACACCAGTCAGCGAAGTACCAAGTGCGAATTATCTTGTAACAGAATCCATCTCCACCCACGATTTTGAATACCTTGTCGCTATGAGCAATTCCAATGATTCGGCAGTCATCGTCAAATTTGTAGGTAGCATAACCGGTGTTTTCAGGTCCGGCTGCACCGACTATATTCCCATCCTTTCCATACTCGAGCTGGCAGGCAAATAACTCCTGATCCGGCGGTACATTAAACATACCTTTGTCGATCGGACAGAAATTACCCACTTTTATACGTTGTCTCCTGATAATGGTATCGACTTCATGCTTCAAGCTGTCAGGAACTTCCGGATCAGTGTAGAAGCTTGATGGACAACTCTGCCAAATTTTGAACTTTCGATAGATATATCCTTCTCCACAGTGGTCGATATCACACCAGACTTCCTGTTCGCAGTACACATTCTCAGCACAATTGACGAGCACGATTCCCTTCTGAAATGTATGATTGACGCTATCGTAATAGCAAACCCGGTAGGTGGAATCCTTCCAAATGTAACCATGATGCTCGTCGTAGACCAGCATGTTCACAGTGGTATCTTTGCAGAAGCACTGTGAATCCGCAAAGGGTATATCACACTCTATGACCTCACCTGATGCATCAACATAATTACCATAAGGATCTGCCCAGGCTTTACAGTATCCACCCAATATGTCGTCTAATCTGCCTAATGCAGTTTCATCTCCTGACTTAGCGACATTGACGATGTATTCGAGGCTGACCGGATGCAGTTCGTCAGGATAGCTATAGCGATTTTCGCGATACGTCTTACAGCTAATCGTGTTTTCCTCATCGATATCAATAACATCTTTCACCACTTTTACGGGTGTCTTGTCTTCCACCCAGACCTCTGTCCAGGCAGTAGCCCAATTACACCAATAATCCATTACCAAGATCTCGATGGTAACAGGGCCGCAGGCATCCTCACATGAGAAAGCTACAGCATCGCTCCATCCACCACCAATTTGCTGATAGGTATCCAGCAGACTAGGTGTAAATCGAGCAGAAAAAAGATCATCTCCCGGATGTATTGGTACCGCTTTGAAGTAGTCATCCAGATGATAGCTGCATTCCAGGATGAGTTCGCGGATAGCATGATCATCAATGGCATACGGATGCTCAAAACACTCCTGCATGGCATGTTTGATCAAGTCATACTGCCAGGCGTTATAGATCAGCTCTGCACATGGCCTTTCATCAGTGGCAAGCCATTCTAAAGTTTTGCGATAGTGAGCTTCGACCGGATCGATATTCTTATCGGCTTCGAGAACAGCTCTCCATAAAGTGTCTTCGTGCTCATTAACACAGATATACTCAAGATCATTGCAGAGATCTACACATGACTTATACCAATCATTTCTCCTCACCAGGAGTAAATTAACTCCACAATTATCTGAGCTGCCTTCATCGAATGACTCAGCATCGAGCCACACCTTCTTGTCACTCAGACTGACAGTAACACCTTTGTCAATGACCGGTACAGGTTTTATATCATCCTTCACTACAAGATAACAGCTGTCATAAGATACATTATGACAGCTATCAAAGGCTTCATAGTTGATCTTATACGGCTCGTAACGGAAAGGGAACTTGATGGATACATGGCTTTCAAAACAGCCAGTCTCCGGATTGTATTTTAAATCAACATCGCCATATCCTTCCACCATGGCTTTTGCTTGTTTCGCACCGGACCAATCATCCACTACCTTGAGGGGAGGAATATAAGCATGAGCAGCGCATTCAGTTTTTGAAGTAGAGGCTTGGTTCTGCCCCATTATGCGCAAGGTCGCCTTAGCATTTGAATCCCAAAGGGCTAGAATGATCAATTCATCCCCAGCTCTTAATGGGATGTTTGCCCTTCCCAACTGACTTGCACCAACCGTGACGGGATCCAAAAGGCTGACACCCATCGAGTGATTGGCCTGAAGGTCTGTAAATTCGATAAAGCCACAGGGTCCCTCTTCGCCTTGCACCATTCTGTATCCAACGCCATTCACGTAATAGGCGATTGTCACACAAGCATCAAAGGGACTTTTGAAGGCTTCTGTGTCGGCACCAAAGATCAACATGTCATCTTGAGGTTCCAGTGTAAAATCCCACACAAAATTGAACTCCGTGTCTTCAGTAGCTCGGTATATAGCAGCTGCCTGCGCTTTATAAGGAGCGATGAAAAATATACTCTCTTCAGTATCAGGTTCAACAATGATAGCTTCTTCCCCTTCGTCATCATCAGAATCGGACAAATCCAGATCATCTGTGTTGATCTCTAATGCGAAATCATCCTGAAATTCAGTGGCTATTTCTGATTCGATTATCAATGAATATGGAAGATTATCCAAATTGAAATAGTCCAATTCCGGTGAATGAGTCTGGGCGATGGCTGGTCCAAATACCGGAGGATTAACCAATCCAGCTACCAGTTCCCAGTTGTCGATAGCAAAAGGTCCATTGAACAATTCATCACCTTTGCAAACTACTTCCGGCCCGAGGGTATCAATGTCAATCACCCAGAATTCGCATCTCCAATATCCAGGACCCAGCTGTTCAGCAAAATTTGGATCTACACCAGCCGGCGGCACGATGCACATGGTCTGGGAAGGTCCGTAACACTCCTGCTTAATATCTACTTGAACCCGATACTGGATCTCGCAATCGCCAGGAAACTTCCAGGCATCGACATGCACATTGATGCCACACTTGTTGGCAAATATCGTGGGATTAAACTCCAGCATTTGATCATTATCCAGGTCAGACACATTGACCAAATAGGTCGTGTCACATCCGCCCGCAAGGTCCGGATACACGATGTAGGGACCTATCGCTACGGTAGTATCGCCACAGTAAGTGGTGTCTTTTCTTTCACAATAAATGGAGGTGGCCGTGATTTCTGGAAACTGAAGAACATACAGGGTGTCGAAACGAACTCCACGTCTGCCATCCTTATCGTAAGCTTCCCACTCACGGTATATAATCTTAACCGTATCATTTACGCCCGGTTCGCAATCTATGGGAGTTACCCAATCCGTAACAAATTCTGCAGGGACCTCCTCGCTGCAGGGTATCCAGGCCGTTCGCATCATCGATGGATCCGGACCAGAAACCAAGTCATCGGTACAATACACGGTCTCGGTCGGTATAGGATCAATGGTAGGACCATTCCCCTGCTTAAGGGTAAGATCAGTCCAGCAGGTTCCAGATGCACTCCTTGTTTTGATCTTAAGTGTTTGAAAGAGATAGGGACAAGCATGAATCGCAAAGGCCCCATTCATACCAATAACTTGTGGCCCAAAAATCGGTCCACCCCATGTTGTTTCAATTGTAATTTCCAAACCTGATGAGCAGGCGGCGGTGTCAGTCACCCAATCACTTGGTCTGAGGATTGCCAGACCATCCCGGTTTACTCCGGCATTGATCGAGGCCTTACAGTTTGGAGTGCAATCGGAGAGCGTTGCATCACAAACTGCGAGAATTTCCATCACCGAGTTGCATCCAGGTGCATTGCCTGCTACATTGATAGCACCATATCCAGCTTCGCTTATAACCTTGGTTAGTCCACAACAGAAAAACAAACTTGGATTGTTCAATATCGTGAGAGTACCGTTAACAATACCGAGATTTTTAAAGGCATAGATAAACTCTAGTGCAGCATTATTCGCGATTCTAAGGTTATCTCCGACCTGGGTGATTCCATCAAAACCTTTTATTGCAGTTAATGCATCATTCATTCCAATGCGAATATTCTCCCCTACAAACGACAGCGCATTGAATCCGTTAATCTTCTCCAAACTGAGGTTTCCGACAATTCGAAGACGATCCTCCACATGTTGCAGTTTACTGAATGGCCCCAATGATTTCAGTTCAGGATTATCCTCAATCGAGAGATTTCCTCCAACAAACTGCAAAACTTTGAAGCCAAGGATCTCGAGTAAACTGTCATTAAATCTTATTCGCAGGTCACTTCCCACTTTCTTTAATTGATTAAATCCATTTAGGTATTTCAGAGCTGCATTATCCACGATGATAAAATCGTCGACTACTTCACCAAGCTGTTGGAATCCGGTGATTTCGAGTAGTGACGGATTCCTTTGAATGCTGAAATTCTCATCTCCATCGCCAAAATCAACTTTGGTTAAGGCATTCAAGCCTGAGATATATTTGAGCGAGGCATTGTCTTCAATTTCCACTGCATCAGGTGACCCGCTCGATTTTCCTGCAATCAGCGTCAAAGCTGGAAATCCTGACAAGTTTACAAATGCGTCGTTATTGTCGAATTCAAAAGCACCCACCTGCTGCAGCGCAGGAAAATTAGGTATGGAGACCAGTACATCATTGTCTTCGAAATCCCACCTGTCAATGATCGTCTCTAGGCTTTCAAAACCGGAAACATGCAACAAAGCAGAATTGTCCCTGATATCTAGATCGTCACCAATGAAGGTCAACTTACCGAATCCCTTGATCTCTGTCATAGCTTCAGTGTCCTCGATACATAGATCGTCACCAACTGATATAAGCTCAGGAAATGAAGGGATCGATGCGATCTGCTCATTCTCATCTATTTCAAATTCATCTCCCACCTCTCTCAGATTATTAAAGCCGGAAATATGGGAAAGAGCATCGTTGTATTCGATTTCATAGTCAAATCCGATCTCCATCAAATTGTTGAAGCCGGAAATAGATGGTAAGAGTGGATTATATCGAATCTCAAAATCTTGATTCACATACTCTAATGATGGAAATGCATCAATAGAAACTAGTACAGTGTTGTACTCAATTTCAAAATAATCGCCCACAGTCTTCAAATTGTCACATCCAGTAATGGAGACGAGCGATGGGTTCTGCCTGATATCAAATTCGCCCCCAATGCTCTGCAATCTTGGGAAGTCGACAAGTCCGGACAGGTCAGGATTAAACTCAATACTCAAGTCGCCAGCAATTGACTCCAGATGGTAGAATACATTCGTCATATGAGCAACAGAGGTATTGCGAATAATCAGTGATCCATCTATTGATTTGATGGTGCTAAAAGCAGTGATATCCGTAATATCAAATCCATCAAAGATCAGATCACCGGAAATCTCAGTGCAGGGAAATTCATTGCTCACGTACCCATCAATTTCCAACTGGGTGTTAAAAGTGAATCCCGGACAAGTTTGACCCCCGGCCGTGAATGCAACAAAAGACAAAATGAATAGAAATAGATGATGAAGCCTGAGTTTCATATGTTTCATGACGACAATGTGTTTCGAAATCTTATTGATTTCCAGAGATTTACGTAAATGCTTTCTCACAAAACATATTAGGAACAAAAATAATACCAAGAAATTTATAATATGTTTGGTTGTCTTCGATTTCAGAAGGCAAAAAAAAAGGAGCTGCATATTATGCTGCCCCTTTCGCGTCTAAGCTTAATCAAAGATTACAACGAGATCTTGTAGCCTATTCCAAATCCAAAACCATGATTCTTGATGTCAAGCTCTGCCACGGGCAACTTGAATAAGTCGGTGATTCCTTGGTGATAAGATATATCCATCATAACCGATCCCTGTCCGGTATCAAATTCAACTCCTCCGCCACCTAATATTCCCACTTCAAATCGACGGTAGTTGATGGCATCAAGATCGATGGGAGTGTTTGTCAGATTCCAGTCGACAAGGAAATTGGCCTTCGTCTTAATTCGTCCATTCAAAGCATAGCCAAACTGCGGTCCAGCCTTCAAATATGCTTTTATCGGTCCCCTGCCAAGGTCATACTTGAATTGAACGGGTAGGTCGAGGTATCTCAATCGGGTGTCAACTCTGACGCCCAACGGCATGTTGATACCGAATAGATCAACAGCTCGGTTCTCCGCCATTCGGAAACCTTTTTCCCGATAGTTTATTTGTCCCGTGATGGAGAATTTGTCCTTAATCTGGTATTCTCCCAGTATCCCAAAGTCGATACCAGGTAAATATTGAAAATCTGGAGCGATCAAGTCAATTATTACCGGCGTGCGTACATTTCCTATGCTGGCACCAGCCCTTATCCCGGCTGAAAATTGGGCTCGAGCGGTAGCAACGAATCCAATTACAAGTATTGCTATGCTAAAAAAGTCTTTCCGTTTCATGGTTCTTGATTTTTGTTTGACTATGTATCAAGAAGACCCATTCACTGTGTTAAGGAGGGTTAAAATCAGGTTAGGAGAACCTTAAGGATAAAGCTGTAACATCGCGGTTAGGACAAAGATTCGAGCATCGAACCTAGAAGTTGCAATTGATTCTCAGCCCGGTGCAAGTTTTGATGTTGGTGATGTATGGTGTAGTATCTATCATTCAACAGATAATCTGCCAGAAAACGTAATGCCTGCTCGTAGATAATATATGATGCTCCCAGCGACATATTTTCAGATTCCTTCTGACCCAATGAATCTCCTAGTCCATCAATATATCCAGCTAGGATTCGCTCATACCGCTCCCTCACAAAATGGGCTTCCCTTGCTTCCTCGCCGGCAGAGCACGCAAGTGACCTGACTAAATCACCAAAATCAAATAAGACAGTGCCAGTCATAGCAGTGTCAAAATCGATGATGGCAGTCACTTTCTTAAAACCTCCAGTTAGCAGAACGTTACTGATCTTAGCGTCGTTATGAACTACCCTTTGAGGCAGATCGATCGCCTGCATTTGCTTCGCAAGCTCTTCGTAATCAAGAAGTTGAGTGATCGCACCTTTTGCTGATTTGATTCTCTCCTTGTTGCCACTATTGAGAGCCTGATGCAATTGCCTTGTCCTGGTTCGAGGGTCGTGGAAGTTTGGAATGGTGTCAAATATCAAAGTTGGATCAAGTGCCAATAGCGATTTTGCCAGGTGCCCATAGGCTTTAGAAACTTCATAAACAAGCTGGAGATCGTCAGTTTCTGTCAGGGAGCCTTCACTTTCGATAAATGAAAAACAGCGCCAGTATTCTTCATTATACTCCAACAGATCTGATCCTGTAGAAGTACTGACAATCCTCGGCACTGCGAAGTGATAACTATGATCATTTTCCAAACACATAGTTATCGCACCGAAATTTCTGACCAGTTCTCGCGGAAATTTGAACACGGCTGTGTTCAATCTTTGCAAAATGTATTTTGAACCATCGGTTTCCGTGATGCAAAAGGTTTGATGAATATGACCATCCGTCATGCGCTCAAGAGCCTTGGGGGTTCCCAGGCTGAATCCAGGTATAACTTCTTGTATGATGTATTGATTCTGATTCTTCACTTGAATTTCTAAGTCATCTGCGTTTAGGAATCCAATGTAAGTTCCAATTGTAATTCGTCAAATTCAGTGTCTAAATTACTTAGTCCCACACCAAGAAGTCGAACCGCAATATCTTCAGGAGCATTGGCGACAAACAAATCGAGGGTGGTCTGTCGAATTACATCATAATCCCTGGTAAAATTGCTAAAACTGCGACTGCGTGTAACCGTTCTGAAGTCGGGATACCTCCATTTTACTACCACTGTTCTACCTCGAATATCCATCCGTTCGAGACTCTCCACTAACGATTTTACCAACCGTATCAAAATCTCTTTTATCTTATCAATCGTCGTTACGTCTTCTTCGAAGGTGCGCTCTATCGAAACTGATTTTCGAATCCGGGTAGGATCAACCGGCCGATTGTCAATGCCTCTCGAGGCATCAAAAAAGTACTTGCCGGCCTTACCAAAATTGTCGGTCAGAAAAACCAAAGGTCTCTCGCGAAGGTCTCCTCCGGTAAAGATACCAAGTGCCTTCATCTTGTCGGCTGTGACCTTTCCGATACCATAAAACTTCTCAATTGGTATTTGAGCCACAAAGTTCTCAACCTCTTCCGGCATAATGACGGTTAGCCCGTCCGGTTTATTCATACCGGAGGCAATCTTAGCAAGAAATTTATTTACTGACACTCCGGCTGTGCAAGTGAGTTCAGTTTTTCCATATATCATACGTTTAATGTCCCTGGCAATGGCAATGGCCGATTTCTTTGCCTGCTTATTCTTTGTCACGTCCAGAAAGGCTTCATCAAGTGACAAAGGCTCGACCAAATCGGTATACTCCTCAAATAGGCCTCTAATCAACTTAGAAATTTGCTTGTATTCACTAAATCTATGGGGAGCGATAATGAGATCTCTACATCTTTTACGGGCTACGGCCATTGGCATTGCTGAATGTATACCAAAGGCTCTGGCTTCATAGCTGGCGGCTGCTACCACAGAGCGCTTGCCTTCGCCTCCCACTACTAATGGCTTGCCCCGCCATTCCGGATGGTCCCGCTGTTCCACCGATGCAAAAAATGCATCCATATCAATATGTATGATCTTTCTTACTGCCAAAGCAACAGTTGCAGGCTGCTATAATCAAAGTACAAATTTGTATTTTTTTGATTGAGTAGATTCGCAAATGAATAGCCAGTTTCAGGTTTTTAGTTTAGAGCACATACTTCCGGTGGTCGTCATAGCAACTGCCGCCTACCATTGGTTTGAATGGTCGAAGGATCAGCGGTATGGTGTGCAAAGGACCTCCTCGTTCTTGATCAGCTTGATCCTCCCTGCTCTCATCATTTTTGATACGCTCCAGGGGATTCACGTCGGTTCTTACAATGTCACGGAAGATCTGCCGCTGCACATGTGCCGGTTAGCGGCTTTCATTATTCCGATTATGTTCTTTTCCAAAAATCGATGGCTATTCGGCATCCTGTATTTCTGGATACTTGCAGGTACTTTGCAGGCCATCATAACTCCCGATCTCGCTTCTGGCTTTCCGAGTTATGAATACTTGAGGTACTGGTTACTGCATTTGGGTTTGGTCGCGTTGATCTTGTTTCCGGTAGTCGTATACGGATTCAAGCCCAAACTAAGAGATTTCTGGAATGCAGTTTGGACCGCTCAGCTATATTTGCTAATCACTTTACCACTAAACTACTGGTTGGGATCCAACTATGGTTATACCATGCAGAAACCTCCCGGAGCCAGTATTGCTGACCTCATGGGTCCCTGGCCTTGGTATATTCTGGTTGGTGAAGTGATAATGTTGCTTCTCTTCTTTCTGCTGTTGCTTCCCTTCCTTAGAAAAGCGAGCCCGACTTAGTTCAGGACATTACTTGAGAACAGCATGCCCATGCGTGCATCATAGTTCACTTGAATCTTGAGTTGCAAGAGATCTTGCTTATAAGGGTACTTATTCGCATCGATAATAAAGACCTTACACCCTAACGCTTGTTGCAACTCCTCATGTTCTGCTCTCCAGCAATGAGCTAGCTCCAAAGTGGTGGCGTGATAGTCCTTATCCCATTTCCGGCCGATAACGACCTGCAGATAGATAATGCCGTTACGGAATGCAAGTAGTCGCGAAGACAGTCCATAGCCAACGCGATAATACATGTCCGTTTTAAAGTAGTGTTTCCGGTTGATTTCTTCAATACTCATGATACCGGAATTCGAGCAAAAATTGAGCCAGATTTGGGAAATAGTATCCCTTTGCGGAGAGGTGAAGCCGATGTTTTCTATGCACATTAGGCGATTAAATTGGATTTTGTCCATATTTGAACTTTCAATGATTTGTATGCCGTTGGATTCACTTCGATATTGGATTTGGTTTTTATTATCGATAGTGGTGATTGCCTGCAGCAGCCAGGCACCTTCGCCCTTTCAATCGCTGTCTCCGCCTGAATTCGTCCAATTTGCTTCTTCTTCAGATATGATCATTGTGGATGTGCGTACCTCACTGGAGACTGAAGCAGGCATGATTCCAGGTGCTGTCCAATTGGATTACAACAGTAAAGATTTCAAGGAGCGATTGGACGAATTGGATCGTGATAAGATCTATGGTGTGTATTGCGGACATGGAGGAAGGAGCTTGAGTACCTTAGAAATGATGCAATCGATGCAGTTCTCCAGTGTTTATGACCTGGACGGAGGCTATACTGCCTATTTAGAATACATGAAGAAATGACCAATTACTGGGAGATTTTCTGGAATGGTTATAAGGGGTATGCATCCTACTTATGGCAAGAGATCACTCATCCTTCGTTGCACAATTACTTCTACTGGTTGCTACTGGTCTCTCTATTTTTTATGATCCTTGAGTGGATACGTCCGTGGAGGGAAGATCAGCCGAGGTTCAGAGAGGATTTTTGGTTGGATTTCTTCTACATGTTTTTCAACTTCTTCTTGTTCTCTCTAATAATCTACAACGCAGCGAGTGATGTGGTGGTCACATTCTTTAATGACATCATAAATTACTTGAGTGGTTTTGATTTACAAGCTTCTAATCCACTGAGAAGGTTTCCTACCTGGAGCATTCTCCTTATTGGCTTTGTCATACGGGATTTTATCCAATGGTGGGTTCATAGGCTTTTGCATTATTCTGATTGGCTGTGGGAGTTTCACAAGGTTCATCATTCTGTACGTCAAATGGGGTTTGCTGCCCACCTCCGCTATCATTGGATGGAGAATGTGGTTTATCGTACCCTGGAGTATATTCCATTGGCCCTTTTGGGTATTGGCCTGTATGACTTTTTCGTGATACACATTTTCGCTCTCACAGTAGGACATTTCAATCATAGCAATATCACCGTTTCCGGCCGGGTGAGTGCCGGAGTTCTGGGCCTCATGATCGGTGCTGTCATTGCCAGCGGTTCTTTTGACATTAACATTGTTCAGGATCCATCCTGGGGGATTGTATTTGCTATCGTGATGGGCAGCGGACTTCTGTGTTCGCTGATTTTGGGACCGTGGATGAAGAAAGTGTTTAACAACCCCGAAATGCATATTTGGCATCACGCTTACGAACTCCCCACTGATCGAAAGTATGGGGTTAACTTTGGATTGAGTCTTGCTATCTGGGATTACGTGTTTGGTACCGCTTACATCCCACACAATGGTCGAGATATATCGCTTGGCTTTCCAGGTGTAGAGTCATTCCCAAAGGATTTTATCCATCAAAATCTGCACGGTTATGTCAGAGATGGAAGCGAAGGTACGCCCAGGATCAGCTAAAACTGGCTGTGAGAGAATTCAGAGTCAGCTAGTTATTCTCACAATGATTAGTTGACCACAGAGGTTGCTTATGAATGAATCAACTTCATCTTCAGAAATTCCCTGTTGAAGGATTTGTCGAAATTGCACATAGGCTCTTTTTGCTGCTCTGGCTACTTTATTATTGGCCTGGATGGTCTCTAAACCAACTAAAATCCAGAGAAAAATCGGAGAAGCTCTTGTTTCGTCCACCGTGTGCTTCCAAAACCCATCGAATGGATTTGCCTGTTGTCGCCCTTTAGGTGACAACGATTTCCAATAATTTGCAAACAGGACCATCTCTTCTTCCAGGGCTTCGGCAACCAGATCATCCTTACCCATCGGAAAATGATGATAAAGAGAACCCTTAGGAACATTCGCAGCCTCCAAAATCTCCCGTATTCCTGTGCCATAATATCCTTTGCTTCTCATTATCCGTATCGTGTGCCATAGCAATTTCTCTCGTGTTTTCATAGCTTTAAAATAGACCGTTCCGACTGATTTCAAATGAGTATTGTCTTCTTTTACTCTCTTGACAAAGATCCTAAACCTGACTACTGATTCATACCTTTAGAGTATGGATGATCATAATTCTGGCAGGTATTCTTTAAAGAATAAAGTTCGTATTGTCACAGCAGCTTCCCTTTTTGATGGTCATGACGTTGCTATCAACATAATGCGAAGGATCATGCAAGCTTCAGGTGCTGAGGTTATCCATCTGGGACACAACCGCTCTGTTGGTGACATTGTATCGACTGCTATTCAAGAAGATGTACAGGCTATAGCCGTAACCTCATATCAAGGAGGACACACTGAGTTCTTCAAGTATATGTACGACTTGTTACAGCAGCAAGAGATGTCCGATATCAGAATCTTCGGTGGCGGTGGAGGAACTATTCTTCCGAATGAGGTCGAAGAACTGCACCGGCATGGTATAAGTCGGATCTATACTCCTGATGATGGAAGGGAATTAGGCTTGCAGGGAATGATCAATGATCTGCTCGAAAAATGTGATTTTCCGATAGGGCTTGAAACCGGCAGTGCATGGAAAGATCTAGCCGGGACTACCGACGACAGAATCATCGCAAGACTCATCACAGCTGTTGAAAACTACCCCGAGAAAAACAAAGCTGCTCTTGACTCATTGGATCAATACCTTCATGGTCGTATTCCGGTTCTTGGAATTACGGGTACGGGAGGAGCCGGAAAGTCTTCTTTGGTCGATGAATTGTTGCGGAGATTTTCCATCTACTTTCCCAATCTGAGGATTGCCGTTCTCAGTGTAGATCCCAGTAAGCGGAAAACCGGCGGTGCACTTTTAGGGGATCGAATTCGAATGAATGCTATTTATTCGCATCCCCTTGCATACATGCGATCCATGGCCACCCGGCAGGCAAATATTGCCCTATCAGATCACATTCCGGCGGCGATAAGATTACTTAAGACAGCAGACTTTGATCTGATTATCCTGGAGACTTCCGGTATTGGCCAATCAGATACTTCAATTGTCGATTACTCTGATCTGGCTTTGTACGTGATGACTCCGGACTTTGGTGCTCCTTCGCAGCTCGAAAAAATAGATATGCTCGATTATGCCCATATAATTGCTATTAACAAATTCGATAAGCGGGGTGCATTAGACGCACTTCGCGACGTTAAGAAACAATTTCAGCGCAATCATGGACTATGGGAGCAGGACCTTGAGACAATGCCGGTAATCGGTACTATAGCCTCTCAGTTCAATGATGCCGGCACCAATGAGCTTTTTGCGCGACTTCTAAACCTATTATCGAAACGGTTTTCAACCTTTAATTCTTTCTCTGCAAATGTTTTGAAGCAAAGCGAAAAGATTGATATTGTTCCTCCAGGAAGAGTGAGATATCTATCTGAAATTACTCAATGCATCCGTGACTATAATGAGAAAAGTCTTGAGGAAGCTTCTCTTGCCGGACAAGTACAAAGCCTAAAGCAGTCTGCAGAAGTGATGGCCGATGATGAATCTGTTGCTGTTGATATTCTCAAAAAGGCGAAAGAATTAGAAGATCAACTTGATCCTTATCTCCTAGATCAGCTTATCAATTGGCAAGACAAAAAGCAACAGTATGCAGCCGAACACTTTGCATACCACGTGAGAGGAAAGGAGCGAACCGTAGAAGCTCGCTCGCTTTCGCTGTCTCAAACCTGGATTCCGAAAGTTGCATTACCAAAATACCGCGGCTGGTATGAACTGGTCTGTTGGTTCCGTCAAGAAAATGTACCGGGGTCTTTCCCATTTACAGCTGGAGTTTTTCCCTTCAAAAGAAGAGAGGAGGATCCCACTCGAATGTTTGCTGGCGAAGGTGGACCCGAGAGAACTAACAGGCGATTTCATTATCTCTCTGCAGAAATGAGTGCCAAGAGACTCAGTACAGCCTTTGATAGTGTGACTTTGTATGGTGAAAATCCCGATCACCGACCTGATATCTATGGAAAGGTCGGCAACTCTGGTGTCAGTGTCTGCTGCTTGGATGATGCCAAGAAGCTCTATTCAGGTTTTGATCTATGTGATCCCGGAACATCCGTATCGATGACGATCAATGGTCCCGCTGCAACCATATGTGCCTATTTTCTTAATGCTGCAATCGACCAGCTTTGCGAAAAATACATCCGTGAACAGGGAATGGCAGATAAGGTGGAGACCCTCAAGAGAAACCTGTACGAGGATCGTGGCCTTCGGCGGCCTAAGTATGATGGCGATTTACCGAATGGAAATAATGGTGAAGGCCTTCTGCTTCTTGGCGTCACGGGAGATCAAATTCTGGAACTGGAAGTATATGATAACATCAAGCTGAAGGCCTTGTCCAGCGTTCGAGGCACGGTCCAAGCCGATATTTTAAAGGAGGATCAGGCTCAAAATACCTGCATTTTCTCTACAGAATTTTCCCTGAAGCTTATGGGTGACATGCAGTCTTACTTCGTAAAAAATCAGGTGAGAAATTTCTATAGTGTGTCGATCTCAGGCTATCACATTGCAGAAGCTGGCGCTAACCCCATCACACAGCTTGCGTTTACATTAGCCAATGGATTCACCTATGTGGAATACTATCTCGCCCGTGGTCTGGCTATTGACGAGTTTGCTCCTAATCTTTCATTCTTTTTTAGTAATGGGATAGATCCCGAATACGCAGTGATTGGCAGGGTGGCCAGAAGAATATGGTCGAAAGCAATCCGCTTCCTATACGGAGGAAATGAGCGCTCACAAAAGTTGAAGTACCATATTCAGACATCGGGCCGGTCTCTCCATGCACAAGAGATTTCCTTCAATGATATACGAACTACATTGCAAGCCCTTTATGCTATCTATGACAATTGCAACTCGCTACATACAAACGCCTACGACGAAGCCATTACCACACCAACCGAGGAAAGTGTTAGAAGAGCGGTTGCTATTCAACTGATCATAAACAAGGAACTGGGACTGGCAAAAAATGAGAATCCGCTGCAAGGGTCGTTTATCATTGAGGAACTGACAGATTTGGTGGAGGAAGCAGTACTCATCGAATTCGACCGAATCACTGAAAGAGGTGGTGTACTGGGAGCCATGGAGACGATGTATCAACGGAATAAGATCCAGGAGGAAAGCATGTACTACGAATCACTCAAGCACAGTGGCAAATACCCAGTGATCGGAGTCAATACTTTTCTTTCTAGAGACGGGTCGCCCACAATTCTGCCGAAAGAGGTGATCCGGGCTACCGAGGATGAAAAAGAACAGCAAATTAAAACACTGAAACTGCTGCATCAATCCATGGATTCCAATTCGCAACAGCAACTGCAAAAATTGAAACAAACAGCCCTCAAGGGAGAGAATTTATTTGACGAACTAATGGAAACCAGCAAGTACTGTTCACTCGGACAGATCACCCACGCGCTTTATGAAGTTGGTGGTCAATATCGTCGTAATATGTAGATTAACAAAATGGCCCGGACTAGCCGGGCCATCGTAGGTCGAACAGTTTCAACCTTTCATCTTCGCATTCGGACGAATGCGAGTGCCAGAGAATATTTAGCTCATAAACTGAAAACTCTTGATATATTAAAGCCAAAGTGGATCTCGCCTTCTCCCCAGTCACCCAGGGTCTCTGCCACAAATCCTTTCTCGATCATTGCTGTGCTATTGGTGAAGTGAAGCTGAAAAACATGACCTCCTGTTTCAATGTCAAATCCAAACGAAAGGGAATTTTTATATCTATCTGTCAGTTGATCAGGTAACACATAGAAGTACTCGAAATTTATCGATACTCTTTTGGATAGTTTTTGCCTACCTCCTATCCCTATTGCGTACACATCGTTCTTCTCGGCATTCGTCTGGACAAGATTTCTATGAACGAATGTTGGCATTAGCTGCATCGAAAAGGATTCGCTAAATTTTCTCGCCAAAAGCAATTGATGGGTATAGAACCAGCGTGACGAAAACAAATCAGATGCATTAGGATCTTCGATCCTGAGAGTTCTGACTGATGCGGTTCCAACGTACGAAAGGTTTATTGGGATATGACGAAGGCCCGTTTGCTGGGTGATAAGTTTATACTTGATATATCCATCGTAAACCTTTTCCAGCGTGCTTCTTCCAAATCCGATGGTCAGTTTGGGAGTGAGACCGTAATCAGCTCCCAACCTGATGGTAGCTCCGTCAAGTCCAAAAAGATCGTAGATCCCATTCTTCAAAAAACCAAACCGGTGAGAGATCTTGATATCTAAGATTCGATGAGGTGTATTTTCAATCGAATGCCCGTTTATGATACGGGTAGTCTTAAATATGGCTTTCACTTCTTCCGCAGTTACCTCCTCTTCCAACATCGACAGTAGGTCTTCCTGACCCGTTGCAGCAGACGACAGTATCAAGAAACTGATTACAAAACCCCACCATCTCATCCTGTCTTCTTTTGGTATGGTTCATAATCAGCCCTTACATTCACCTGTATGTCCTTCGCTATTTTATCTCTTACGATCGCAGGGATGCTGATCTCAAAATCTGATGGCTGAAGGATTAGCTGGGTAGTAGCACTCACTTCTCCGGATTCTATCTGAATCTGCACTGGAGTGGTGATCTCCTTCTCCGATGCCCTGATTTGCAAGACACCCTTCACCGGTATCTCATAGGTACCATCTTGAGTGAGATCAATATTTTTCAATTCCTCTGAACGACCCTTGAAAACCGCTTTTGGGTACTTACCCGATTCCATGTAATTTTCATTAAAGTGGGTTTGCATTAAGGCATTCTTGAAGTAGAATCCCTTAATCAAAGTCGAGAATTCAATATTTCCCAAACTGAAATCGATAATACTTACGCCCTTCTCATTGGAAGCCTCAATATTTTCCAAAGGAGTCTTGGAGTGAAAGACTATGTGACCACTCCTGGTGAAGTATACTTGACTATAGCCTTCAGTCAGAGCGAGTAGGAGACACAGGATGAACAGAATTCTTCTCATGATTCGACTATAATGCAATTGACTAAAATGACATCCAGGAGTTTTCCGGAGCAACTCCCCTTGATCGTAATTTTTTCTCCTTCCTCAATGCCAGTGACATCTACCTCAACCGTCTTACTCAATTCACACACCAAATTTCCCATCACCGCACCAGCCTCAAGGCTGATCGTCACCGGATCAGTTGTTTTGTCAATGTGGTTGATATCTCCGCTCACTTCAATGGTCTTCCCCAAATATTTCTGATTGGCAGCATCCTCATCGGCGTCGTATTCTGCAAACAGAGTTCTTGCGTCAATGACGTAATCCGGTTCTTCTTTCGCAATACCGGCTCGAAAGTCATAGTTCATATACAACATGACACCAGCCAGAACAAGAAGAAGTAATGCTGAACCAATGATTAATTTCTTCATCACTAATTATTCGGTGCGCCTTCATTTATCCAATCAGCAATAATGGTAATATCACATTGAGGTAGCCGACCTTCGTTCTGAGGCATAGGAGAAAATCCCGGATCTTGTCTTACCGCTCCCAGCAATCGGCCTGAGTCCACCAATAACTTTACGTTGTCGTAACCTTCTAAAACGATATTTCCTAATCTAATCGCATCGGCGTGGCATTTAAAGCACCGGTTTTCGAGAATGGGTAAAATGTCTCCGCTATAGGTGATGCCATCGGTATTACAAGGCATCGAAGGAGGAGCCAGATCTTCTTCCGAATTATATACACAACTTATCATCGTCAAAGAGCATGCTGATAGTAAAGCCAGTAGTATAATGTCGTACATGCCAGACTTCTTTTCCCTCGCTCTCGTATCCTCAATGTATTTTCTCAACAGCAACTTGGATTGTGCAGGTTTGCTCCAAAGATAACCGGGAGACATAACGGGCCGGGTGGCAAATAAGATGAGCAGGCGGTAATGCACGATGAATGGAAGCCGATAAATGCATCAAGACTCTGCACCTACCAACCATTTCTTAAAGTATTTGGATCGCTCGGTACTCACTATACTTTCGATTGAACATGAAGGTTCCAGCTCAATCTTTACTCGTCCTTTGCTGGCACCGGTCATTTTCTCAATTGCATCCAGATGGATAATAAATTTGCGATTTATTCTGAAAAATACGCTCGGATCTAACTCTTTTTCGAGGCTTTCAAGACTGCGTTCCACCGGGAACCTCCTCCCCTCTTTAGTGATCAGGAATGTCATTTTGTTTTGGGAATAGAAATAAGCTATCGACTCCATCTTAATCAGATTGATCCTGGATCCCACTTTGCAGATCAGTCGCTGAAGGCTACTTTGGCCACTGATTTCTGAACCAATCTTCTGATGCTGTTGGGTCTTTGCCACTGGTACGGCAAATCGTTTGTACTTGTCATAAGCAGACTGCAAGGCATCCATCTTTATCGGTTTCAAAAGGTAGTCGATCGTGTGGACCTTGAATACCTCCAAAGCGTACTGATCGTAAGCCGTTGTAAATATCACGGGACAAGAGATTTCGATGTGATCGAAAATTTCAAAACACAAGCCATCAGATAAGTGTATATCCATGAAAATAAGATCTGGTTGACTATTGTTGGTAAACCAAATTAGTGCAGATTCAATTCCATCAAGAGAGGCTACAATCTGCACGTCCGGATCAATCTTAAACAAATTCTTCCGCAGCCGGGCAACTGCATTCGGTTCGTCTTCTAAAATTACTACTCTCATTTTATCAGTTTTCGAATGATGGGAATTTTCACCTTAAAGATCTTGTCTGTTTGAATCACATCTATTGTTCTCTTCGATAGCAATTCATAGCGGTTCTTTATACTCTGAAGTCCAAAATTTGTGGACTCCTGTATTGTCAGTTTAGGCTGATAATTGTTTTCTACCACCAACTCCTCACCATCACTGAAAATTTCAATTGTTAACGGCTTCCTCTTAGATATAACATTGTGTTTTACCGCATTTTCCACTAGCATCTGGATGGTTAAAGGTGGCACAAAACCATCGACCCCATTCAATTGATTACGAATAGTGATATTGTCTCCAAACCGCTTTTTGAGGAGATAGGTATAGTCATCTATCAACTCGATCTCCTGCTTTAGACTAATTACCTTTTGATCCCTCAGTTGTATAATAGAACGATAGTAATCCGACAATTTTTCAATGTACTCAATGGCTAGTTCTGAATCTTCATCGACCAGATTGGCCAGTGTATTGAAGCTGTTAAAAAGAAAATGAGGATTGATCTGTGCCTTCAAAACTTCATATTGCGATTCGATCCTCTCTCGTTGAATCTTAGCTTCCCTGCTGATGTTATTTTCAATTCTTTTCTTGTACAGATAAAATAGGCCAACCAGAACGAGAGCGGCTAGTCCGACGAACCAATCTCTCTGCCATACCGGTCTGAGTATCGTGAACCGATATTCTGTACGAGAGGCTGCCACAGGTCTTCCTTTCAATTGAGCTTCCACCTTCATACTGTAGCTTCCCGGACTCAATCGAGAATAGGAAATGATCTGATCTCCAGTGCTCTTCCAGTCTAGATCGTAACCATCCAGCATATAGCGATAGGTAACGTCGGTAGGGTTACTAAGCCAGTTGGAGGCAAGATGGAAAGTGATGAAATTATTCAGATGTCGAAATCTATTTTCCGCAGCCTTGATGGGACGGTCTAGAACCCTTATATCATCAAAGACCACCTGCGGATAATTCAAAGACTCTGATGCTCCAGATTGATAATGAACAATAACATCTTGTCCTCCAAACCATAAACCGGAACTATCTGAGTAAACTGCACCTAAGGGTGGATTAAAATTGTCAAGTCCCTCGTTGTAACCCAAATAAGCTACCAAGCCACGATCAGGATCAAGTATGTCGATGCCCTCATCATGTACCGCAAAGACAAGACGAGTCAAATCCACAGCAATACCTGAGACACTGAGACTAGTCAAACCATCCTCAAGGCCATATTTCCTATGGATTTCTCCGGCGAACTTATAAAGCCCATCGCCTGGAGCAGCCATCCATAGCTCTGTGCCTCTTTCGGCAAAACTGTAGACGGTTTTGATTGGAAGTATTTCTTCTTCGAGAAGATTTACCACTGATTGTTCATCTAACTTCACTACACCCTTTCCATCTGTTCCAAACCACATTACCCCCTCCCTGTCGCGATACGCACGATAGATGAAGTCAGCATCTATGCCTGAAGAACGATCATAGTTTTGAAAGGATAAGCTCTTCTTCGAAGGCTTTGGGGAGTTGATTCTCACTTCAGATACGCCTCCCAAGGTTCCAAGCCAAAGTTGATTACCCTTCCCTGTAATGGACAGAATACTTCCATTAGCCAGACCGTCCTTTTCATCTATCAAGAATTGTTGATTTCGGTCAGGGGATAGACAGATCAGCCCCCGACCAAAAGTTCCAATCCATAAGAAGTGATTATCATCTTCATACAAGCTCAAGACATTTGCTCGAACTTTTTGAAACGGTATGAGTTTTCCCTCGATGAGATTGTATAAGCCATTCTGGGTACCGACCCAAGTTTGACCCTGTTGATCTCTTAACAAGGCTTGGACATCACCTTCAGTATGCCGCAAAGTCCTAACTCTGGGGAAAGTTGACCAAATACCGTGAGTCCCGGTCAGTAACCAAACATTTTCATTTCGATCAATATCGATTACCGACACAGGGCCCGGGTTACCCTCCTCTACGAAGATCTGTCCCATGTCTTCCTCTTCCAAATCAACCTCAACGATTCCTGCATCAAGGGTGCCTGCCCAAACTCTCCCCGGCCCTATGGCACAGAGAGACAAAATCTCGCCATAAGGCCACGACAAGGTGGAAAAGTCAATACGCTCCGTATCATTGCTAAAGTGACTGAGGCCGGCACTTTGAAATCCGATCCACATGCCTTCACCAGACGGTTCTAATTGATATACTATCTCATCTCGCAACCCGTCAAACCGGCTAAGGGACTCAATGTTCACCTGGTCTCCCTGCCAACTAATTATGTTGCATCCTGCATCTGATGCTGCCCAGATTTGGCCTCTGGAATCAATGGAAATAGTGTATATCTGATTATCTAAAAGGCCATCTTCCTCCATAAACTGTGTGGACTCATCTTCCTCGTAAAGAATTATTCCTCCCCCATATGTGCTGATCCACAAATGGTCTTCTCCATCCATCACCATTCCGGTCACTCTTGAGCCTTTGGGCACATTCAATTCATTCCAAGAATTATAAGGATGGCCCCGAACTACGGTCCCATCCACTAAGCCAAGGTAGAATAGATCACCATCTTGAAATATAACCGAAATCGCTTGTGACACATCTACATCATAAAGCTGAAAAGATGAACCATCGTATCGGTAAAGTTTGCTATCGGCAGCAATCCATAGAAAGCCCTTTGAATCCTGGCTAAATGTTTGAGCTGACTGGGTACTGATTCGCTCAAAGGGATGTGGACGAAAGAAAGGTTGTTGGGCAAGCAACAGGGTATAGCAGCCAGCCAGCAGAGGCATTATTAACAAGATCCCTTTCACTTTTCTTCCGCCTTTAGCAAACCAGCAGACATCTCAACGTAAATCTCTTTAGCTATCTTCTGGCTGACAATCTTTGGTATTTTGATGTTGTGATCATCAAGCAAAACACTAAATGACGATGATATTTCCAACCTGTCGTCGTTGATATTCAGCGTTCCCTGAATTATTCGTTCCTTTTCTACTCCGTGAATGTTAAAGGTGCCTTTCGCCCGGACCTCATGCGCTCCAGATTTCGAAAAGTCTAGTCTTTCGATGATCTTTCCGGAAAAACTGGCGGTCCGAAACCTGTTACTCTCAAGGTAATTTTCATTGAAATGAACTCTTTGTAATGGAGAGTTAAAGCCTTCGAATGATTGAATCTCAATAGAAAAGGCAAAAGTGTTCTTCTCGATATCCAATACGCCTTTCAACAGCCTACTTTCTGCTATGATCACCTCCAAGGGGGCTTCAGACCGGAAAGTCACATAGCCATCCGCACATACATAAGTCTGGCTCCATCCACAGTATGTGGCTGTAGCATGTAAAAGGACGGCTAAGATTATCTTACGTAGTGACATAGAGTTAGATCCAAGATCGATGCTACTAAATTAAGGATATCAGAAACGAAGCAAAAGTTGGATCAACCGGAACAATTTCTGTCCTGACAGTCCTAAAAGATGGATCAGCCCTTGGTTGGAGAGTCTAATGTCTGTTCGAAAAACTCGTACAATTGCTCCACACTTAGGTCTTTAGTGATGATTCTCTTTTCACCATCCAAAACAAACATTTTCGGTGTCTTCTTTATGTTGTATAAAGAGTGCATATATGATCGACCACCGAGCTGATCTGATGCATTGATCCAATCGGGTAAGCCTTCTAAATTCTTTTCAGTGACAAAATCCCAGCATGGGGGTTCGTCAGAATTGAGTTTGGTACAGACCGAAAAGACCTGAATCCCGGAGTCTGATTCCTGAAAATTCTTGTGGAACTCGACCAGCTCAGGCATCGAAGTCTGGCAATGGCTGCAATCATGGGCCCAAAAAACTAAAACGATATATAGTGCCTTTACCTCCGCCAAACTGATGTTCGAACCATCTTTTTGTTGCACGACAAAATTTGGAGCAACTTTTCCAATCAAAGTCGGACTTGCGTCTTCCGCATTGCTGATGATCTTCTTCAATTGCGATTCGTCTACCCAGGGTGCCTTACCATTACCATAATACTGAAGTGCCAGGTGGACGTACACAGCATCCATCCCCACGATCTTAGACTGGGCATACTTGTTCAGAAATTCTATCAAGAAATACCTGTAAGCTTCCTGTGCAGGTTCCATCTTGCCCAGTATATAGTCCAGGCTCACGATAATGGAATCCGGATGCTGAGGAGTGAGTTTTTCGATATAGTGATAAACCCGATCAAAAAATACGTGTTGTGGAGTTCTTAAAAGCCGGTCATCAGAAAGATCAATATTATCGAAATAGTGTTTCTTATAGTAAATATACCGTTGCCGCTGTACCTCCTCTTCAGTTCCTTCAAACTTGGGCAATTCAATATTAAACCCGCTACGAACCAATGTTGCGGTGAGGCCATCGGGATTCTTAGCGACTAACTCTTTCTGAAATGAAGTCACCTCTAAATTGATAGCCTCCAGCTTTTCTTCCAGCGCTGTTTTCACCTGCTCATCTTCCGTAATCTCCATCTTCTGACGCAACTCCTCTACAATTTTCCTTTGCTCCCCGATAAAGGCCAGGTTCTCATAGAAAAGCTGATTATCAGGCGAATTATCAAATTTCAAAGTTTGCTCCAACCGGTCTTTTTCACCAGCAAACGAAAAGTTTGGGTTACCCTCATTCACCATCAACTGGAAGTAGCTGTTGTCGGGTGGCATTACTACGATGTATACTCCTGGTTTCAACGTATCGCTTCCCTCAAACACCAACTTCCCCTTCTCAACCTGGGAAGTATCCATTAGATATTGTTTGTCGGCATAGTAATATCCCAGGTAGATCTCAGACTGATCGTACCCAGCCAATTCACCTTCTATCCGGTATTGCGACTGGGCGGTAGCAGCAATGAAACATATCAGGATCAGGCTAATTAAAAATCTCATCAATTAAGGATTTCTTTTCAACAAAGATTGCCATTCTTTAGACGCGGATACAACAAGAAGAAACCTATTGTATTTTCATTTATGATTTGTTTAACGCAAAACTCCATAGTTTCTTATGAGTCAAGCTCTGGGAGCTGCCAAGAGATACAATACCGCCATCCTCACGGCCACTCCGTTTTCCACTTGTTCCAAGATGATGGATTGGTCCGAGTCAGCGACATCGCTGGTCAGTTCAACTCCCCGGTTTATTGGGCCGGGATGCATAATAACTACCTCCGACTTGAGACTATTGAGAAGTTCCCTGTTTATTCCAAAATACTGCGAATACTCTCTCAGGGAGGGAAAGTACTTTATCTCCTGTCTTTCCAATTGGATCCTCAGCACATTTGCTACGTCGCACCATTCCAGTGTCTCTCTGACATTGTAAGATACTGCCACCCCTAAAGATTCAATATGCTTGGGAATTAATGTCGGTGGACCACAAACGGTGACCTCTGCTCCCAACTTCTTCAGACAAAAGATATTACTAAGGGCCACTCTGGAATGTAAGATATCACCGATAATCGCCACTTTGATTCCCTTGAAAGAACCAAAGTGTTCTCTGATCGAGAAGGCATCCAACAGAGCCTGGGTAGGGTGCTCATGAGTTCCATCGCCCGCATTGATGATATTGGCATCGATATGATTGGCAAGAAAGGTAGGAGCTCCCGGGGCCGGATGACGTATCACCACCATATCTACTTTCATCGACAGGATATTATTTACTGTGTCTAAAAGGGTCTCCCCTTTCTTAACACTTGAAGCAGAAGCTGAAAAATTTACGGTATCAGCCGAAAGCCTCTTCTCTGCCAATTCGAAAGATATCCTGGTGCGGGTTGAATTCTCAAAAAAAAGATTGGCTATCGTAACATCTCTTAAGGAGGGTACTTTCTTGATGGGCCGATTAATGACTTCCTTAAAGTTATCGGCAGTCTCGAAAATCAGGTCGATGTCTTCCTTGCTAATATATTTGATCCCCAGCAGATGTTTGGTGCTCAGCTGCAATTCCATAGTCAGTCGTTTGGCACTTTTTCGGGAAACAGAAGTATTCGATCTTGTCCGTGGAGTTCCTTCCATTCTACCTTGACATAGGCTTCATCAAGAGCATCGACTGTGACCCCGACGTAGTCACTACATATAGGCAGATGCCGATTAAACCGTCGATCGATCAATGTGAGCAACTCCACATTGTCAGGCCGTCCGTAGTGCTGTAAAGCTGTCATGGCTGCCTGAATAGTTCTGCCCGTATAAAGAACATCATCTACCAGTAAAACCTTTCTCCCCTCTACAATGAAGTCCATCTCGGTCGAATTTGCCGAAAGCGGCTTGCCTCTGGTGCGAAAATCATCTCGATAGAAGGTTATATCAAGCTTTCCGTACGTCAGATGAGACCCCTTTTGAATCTGATGGATCCTGTTGTACATCCGGTCAGAAAAGAAGACGCCCCGGGGTTGTATCCCGATCATACAAGTATTTGCAAAATCGTCATACGCCTCGATTAGCTGGTGGCACAACCGGTCAATGGTGAGTCCAAAACGCTCATTAGCTATGATGATTCTACCCTTGGCCATAACGGCCGTAAATATAGGTAAATGCCCCTCCAAACCGCTGGGTAAAAAAGCAATTGAACTATTTTTTAGGGTATTCCTGCCTGAGCTCGTTTCAATATCAACAGTTCAATATTATTCTTTTAAAACTTAAAACATTTTGCATCATGAAAAATCTTAAAATTATTGGCTCAACATTAGCAGCCTGTTGTCTTCTGTTGATCGCTTGTAATAAGGAACAAGATTTTATAGAGAAAGTCGAAGCAGATGTATCACAGAGTACCGAGTTGGCATACATTGAGAGTGTATCGACCGATGTCGAAGAAACTGTGGACGAATCCTTAATCGCCCCGCCTCCTCCAGATGATCCAGCCTCCACAACAGATTGTCCGGTACGGACCTTGGAAAATGATCCGGGAGTATTTCCAAACACCCTCACTTTGGATTATGGCGATGGTTGTGAGGGACCTGGTGGTAAGGTTCGCAGTGGCAAGATCATTATCGTTTTCACAGACTCCCTCCATAAAGAAGGAGCCATGCGTACGGTCAGTTTTGAAGAGTTTTATGTCGACGGTGTTCAGATCATGGGAACCAAGACATGGGAAAATCAGGGAATTGATGACGCTGGTACAATCACTATCCACAAAACTGCTTCTTTAGAGTTTTCCTTCCCTGACGAGACCTCTGCTACCTTCAATACTGATCACACAATCGTAAAGAGTGTAGAGTTCCTTCGCTATCGAGACGGTGGCAAGTGGAAAACCAGAATCAAAAGATTCCTTGGCATGGTTGAAGTAACCGGATCCTCCTCTGGTGTAAATCGAGCCGGCAATACTTTTGAAGCTGTAATTGTAGATCCTCTGGTCAAACCACATGATTGTTTCTGGTTTGCATCGGGTGTTATCGAGCTTACAATAAATGACGAAATGCGTTCGATAGACTACGGTGATGGCGCTTGCAACAATGCTGCAGTGGTCACTTTGCCTGATGGAACTACCAGGGAAATTAACATCAAACCTTTCTGGGTACCAAAGAGAAAGTAGTTGATCGCTTTAATAGGGTTTCAACGAAGGTCTGGTTAGAGATAGCCGGACCTTCTACTTTTTTCCTTTCCAAGAATCCCGAAGTTCGACAATCAGATTGAAAACAGGACAATCGTCGGTAGAATCCTGGTCCTTGATATAATATCCCTTTCTTAGAAATTGAAACCTTGATCCCACTGGTGCCGCAGCCAAAGCCGGTTCCGCAACTGCGCTTGGAATGACTGTAAGTGAATCGGGATTCAAAAACTCCAGGAAGTCCTTGTCTTCATCTCGTGTCGGTTCGGGTTCTGTAAATAGGGTATGGTAGTGTCGAACCTCGACGCTTCTTGCATGAGAAGTCGATACCCAATGCAATGTTCCCTTTGCCTTTATACCTGATGTGTCTGATCCACTTTTGCTATCCGGGTAATATGTGCATCGAATCTCACTGACATTGCCATTGGCATTCAATTTATGATCATGACAATGAATGATGTAAGCATGTTTTAGTCGCACGGTTCGATCAGGGCCCAATCTGAAGTATTTCTTTGGAGGATCGAGCATCCAGTCAGATCTCTCGATAAATATCTCCCGGCTAAACGGTACCTCCCGTGAACCTGCATCTGGATCTTCAGGGTTGTTTTCCGCCTTTAACCATTCGACGTGTTCGGGATCAATATTTTCGATAATGACCTTCACCGGGTCGAGCACAGCCATCGCTCTCGATGCAGTCTGATTTAAGTCTTCTCTAACACAAAACTCGAGTAAGGCCATCTCGATTAGGTTCTCGCGTTTAGCAATTCCGACTTTGTCACAGAAAGTCCGGATTGATGCAGGAGTATATCCGCGCCGGCGCAAGCCTGCAATGGTTGGCATCCTGGGATCATCCCAACCCTTTACGTGTCCGCCCTCTACCAATTGCAACAGCTTTCGTTTGCTTGTCACCATGTGTGACACATTAAGCCTGGCGAATTCAATCTGACGACTAGGAAAGATATCTAATGCTTCGATATACCAGTCATATAGTGGCCGGTGATTTTCAAACTCAAGCGTACAAAGTGAATAGGTGATCTCCTCGATCGAATCAGACTGACCGTGGGCAAAGTCATACATTGGATATATACACCAGGCATCGCCTGTTCGGTGATGACTTTCTTTCTTAATCCGGTACATCACCGGATCTCGCAAATGCATGTTAGGTGAGGCCATGTCAATTTTGGCCCGAAGCACTTTAGAACCATCTTCAAACTCTCCTGCCCGCATCCTGGAAAACAAGTCCAAATTCTCTTCTACTGACCGATTTCGATAAGGACTTTCAATCCCGGAAGAGGTCGGGCTCCCTTTCTGTTCGGCAATTTCGTCAGAAGTGGAGTCATCCACGTAAGCTAATCTTTTCCTAATCAGCTTTTGAGCATACTCATAAAGTATTTCGAAATAATCTGAAGCATAGAACTCCCTACCCTCCCAATCAAACCCCAACCACCTGATATCTTTCTTGATGCTCTCGACATATTCAGTTTCTTCAGTAGTGGGATTTGTATCATCAAATCGCAGATTGGTCAGTCCACCATACTTTTCGGCAATCCCAAAATTGAGGCAAATGGATTTCGCATGGCCAATGTGTAAGTAACCATTCGGCTCGGGGGGGAACCGGGTGTGTACCTTCCAGCCTGTCTTTTCCGCTAGATCTTGTTCGATAATTTCCTCAATAAAGTTCAGAGACAGTTTCTTGCTTTCTTCCATACCTGCAATATTACATTCGTTCGGGCATTCCAATCCCCAGCAGTCCCATTCCATGCTCCAGAATCTGGGCAACCACTTCACAAAGTCTTATTCTAAACGACCGGGCGTGATTTGTTTTCGCTGCAAGTATTGGTTCCTCATGGTAGAACCTATGAAAACTCTTGGCCAGGTCATAACAATAATTGGCTACTCCAGAGGGATCAAGCTCTTTACCTGCTCGCTGCACTACTTCCGGATATTGCACCAAATGTACTAGTAGCTCTCGTTCAGAAGGGGTAATCTCGTGGTTCGACCAATCGTTCTCTGCTGGTGTGGTATTCTTACGCACAACCGATCTGATCCGAACAAAGGCATTCTGAACATAGGGTCCGGTCTGGCCCTGCATGTCCACTGATGCCGCTGGGTCGAAAGTCATTCTTTTCTGAGGGTTTACTTTGAGGATAAAGAACTTCAAAGCACCCATGGCAATATTATAGATGATTTCATCCTGTTTGTCGTCCGAAAGATCAGCGATTTCACCTTTCTCCCTCGCAAGAGTCGCAGCTTCCTCAATTACATCCGAAATCAAATCATCAGCATCCACAACGGTACCTTCCCTCGATTTCATTCTTCCACTGGGCAAATCCACCATCCCATAAGACAGGTGAAAGAGTTGATCAGCATATGGCTCACCCAGCAGCTTAAGGATCTTGAACAGCACGTCAAAGTGGTAGTTCTGCTCATCTCCCACCACATAGACCATTTTGCCGGTCTGAAAGTCTCTGTAACGCAATTTCGCTGTACCGATATCCTGGGTGATGTACACAGAGGTTCTATCAGCTCGCAAGAGGATTTTGTGGTCCATTCCTAACTCGGTTAGATCGACCCATATTGACCCGTCATCCTTTTCATAAAATTTACCGTTTTTCAGCCCTTTCAACACCTCCTCTTTTCCCAATTGCCACGTATCCGATTCGTAGTAGAGCTTATCAAACTTGACACCCAGTCTACGATAAGTTTGCTCGAAACCCTTATACACCCAGTCGTTCATCATCGACCAAAGCTCGCGTGTCTCCCGGTCTTCAGACTCCCATTTCTTTAGCATTTCTCTTGCTTCCAAGCCCAGCTGACTGTACTTGTTGAAGTATTCGTTTTCATACCTCTTGAAGAAGTTCTTAATCGATTCCTCCCCTTCTTTGAGTTGCTCAAATGCTCTGCTGGCCTCGTCTGTCAGTTGCCATTCAGCATATTCCTCGGCAAAGGCCATCTGAAACCTTATGTAATACTCACCAACTAGATGATCGCTTTTCATCCCAGCTGATTCAGGAGTAGCACCATTGGCGTACTTTTTCCATGCCAGCATACTCTTGCAGATAGCAATCCCCCGGTCATTAATGATTTGCACACGGATTACCTCGGATCCACAAGCTTCGAGAATATTAGCACAGGCACTGCCGAGCAGGATATTACGCACATGACCTAGATGGAGAGGCTTGTTGGTGTTTGGAGAGGAGTACTCAACCATGACCCGGTTCCCATCCTTGTTCTGACTACCATAGTTACTGCCTAGTCCAGACAGAAAGAATAGCCAGTACGAGGAGGTTAGTTTCAAATTCAGGAAGCCCTTTATGACGTTGAATGATTCGATCTCTGGTCGTCTATTTTGAAGCGTTTCGCCAAGAAACTTCCCAATCACCTCCGGAGACTTCCTGATCATTTTTGCCAATGGAAATACAACAACCGTGAAATCCCCATCAAACTCTTTACTCGTTGGGTTAATAATCAGCTTATCAACTTCGATTGAAATTTGATACTCCTGCTGTATGATATCAACAACTTCTTCCCGGATATGAATAAATAAATCTCTCATTTGAATTGGCATGCAAAAATAGCAAGACCCCTGTTATTTCAATCCGGTAGCTGAAAAAATGTAAAGTGAGTACCTCCGTACTTTCGAAGCTCCTTGAAATATGAACTTTGCTCGAAAGCAAAGTGCTGATTATGTTCAAGAACAAATAGCCCCCCGGATGCCAATAAAGAGAATTGTGAAAGTATCAGGTCTGGAAGTGCAGATAACTGCGGAAGGCCATAAGGTGGTCCGGCAAATATATAGTCGTAGGCTGATGATTTTGCAGTCCGGATAAAGCTAAATACGTCAGATCTCACAATCAATAGGTGATCTTCCATATTCAGCTGCTGAGAAATCTCACTCACAAATTTGAGACATCCAGGATGTTTGTCCACATATGTGACGTCCTTACAGCCTCTGGAAATACATTCATAGCTATGGCTGCCGGTTCCCCCAAAAAGATCGAGTACCCGGATATCCTCGAAGTCCAACTGATTGGTCAATATGTTAAAAAGAGCTTCTCTCGCGAAATCGGTAGTTGGTCTTGTGGGCCAGTTCTTGGCAGGTGGTCTAAATCGAAACCCTTTGTGCTTACCCCCTATGATCCGCATGGTGGATGCAGTAAAACTCGAATAGGTCCATTGGGTTTCTTACGGTGAGAGGCAACCTCCATCCGTTCTTCCAATCAATCTGGTGTACGTGAATAAAATACTGTTGAAGATCATCGTTCAGTTCATGCACTGCATCATCAGTTCCGGTCAATTTAACGTAGACCTTCCTTGGATTTAAACTGCGGTGCTTACAGGTCAGCAGCAGATAGTACAATCTGTCTTTGGATGTAGGTGCGTAGTATCGATTGATGAGAGTCAGTTTGCCAGCTTCAAAAACTAAGAGATATTCATCGGACCTATGGATCAATACAAATATGGTCATGTCTTCTCCTACTTCATCCATAAGAAAGCTAAAGAGCGATTCTGACAAGTGGCGAACCTGAGTAGTGGGATAAAGAGTGGAGAGCAGTTTGCGCACTGGCAATGGGTAGGTATATAGACACACCATTCCATCTACATCAGAAGCTACAACATCGTCTTTGCGTACGGAAATACTCACAAAATTGAGATAATCGAACCAAGATTCAGGTTCGTAAAGTTCTTTGGGCAAATAGGTAAAGGTCTGATGATCAATAGAGATGTTGACTTTTTCAAATCTATTATGTCGCAAGTTATTATTCTGAACGATCGACAACAGTTCCACAGGATCAATATGTTGAAAGCGATGGTTCTTAACTTTGAAAGGGACTTCTTCGAAGACCGAAACAATATTACTCTGATCAATGATCATAAAAGAAAAACTGTCCATTCTGATCAGAATGGACAGTTCATTTGGTATGTTTTTTACTTTGTCCAGATGTGCTTTTTTAGCGTTCCCAATTACCGGCTAGGTTAGGTTTTGTCATATCGCCGAACTTGATAATAGTATTGGGATCATATGCATTGTCATAACGGGCAAACCGAGGATCGGCAAAGGGACCCATGAAAAGAGATCTAGGAGCACCTACCTCCACGACATTGACCAAGGTACTTTGATAAGTCAGCGTATCCGCTTTAATCAAAAACTCTTCTCCATCACTAAATGGCACAAACCTAAGCGAATCCAGGTTGATCCCTAATTTACGAATAGTATCGATGGCCGCTAGATAGTTGGTATCATACAAAATTTCACCTTGAAAATCGGGATCATCCGGATCCCCTAATACTTTAACATTCATAAATCTTCCCGTCTCAAGAACCTGCTTAAGGGTATCAAAACTGGGAGCAAACGAACCTCCAGTAATATCCCGGTAAAACTCCTGCATTTTCCGAACGACGAGAAGCTTGTCAACTACTGCGTTCTCTCTCCGGTCCTTTTCCGCCTTGAATTTGATGGGTTCGCGGATGCTATTGATCAAAAGGTACGCCAGGAAACCTACCAGAGCAATCAAAAACAAGTTTATTACTAGTCTCATAAGCCTTTTACATTCGGAATTGTTCGATCACAAGTATACCAATTTTCATCAAAATTTCTCGAAAATTACCGGCATTCATCTCAGGTTATACAGGGGATTTTCAAGAATGGAGATGCACAAATGACCTCTTTTGGTGGAAGAAATCCAAATTCTTTACGAATCCGTAGGTTTGCAGCATGAAGGAAGCCACCATTCTGGGTATTGAATCTTCTTGCGATGATACCGCTGCCGCAGTGATGGAGAACGGACATTTACTTTCCAACGTTGTGAGTAGCCAGCTGGATCATAAAGCTTTTGGTGGTGTGATTCCTGAGGTGGCTTCTCGTGCCCATGTCGAACATATTATTCCAGTTGTGAAGAAAGCCTTAGAGGAAGCAGGAAAAGACAAAACGGAGCTTAGTGCAATTGCATGCACCCAGGGACCAGGTTTGTTGGGTTCACTAATTGTGGGGTACACCTTCGCGCGCTCTTTAGCTCAGAGCCTTGAGATCCCATTGATAGCTGTCAATCATATGCATGCCCATGTATTGGCACATTTCATTGAAGAACCCAAACCAAAATTTCCGTTTATATGCTTGACCGTATCCGGAGGACATACGCAATTGCTGGTGGTTGAAGACTACCTCAGCATGACTATCATTGGATCAACCCTTGATGATGCAGCCGGAGAAGCATTTGACAAGTCTGGTAAAATGCTGGGGCTTTCTTATCCAAGTGGCCCACAAATTGATCGTCTAGCCCGCATGGGCAAACCCGTGTTTGAATTTCCTGAACCTCAGGTTCCAGAGTTGATGTTTTCCTTCAGTGGTCTCAAGACTTCGATTCTGTATTTTTTGCAGAAAGAAACTAAGCACGATAAATCATTTATTAGCACTAACCTGAGTGATCTTTGTGCCTCGATTCAGGAAAGGATTATTACTATACTAATGAATAAACTCACCCTTGCCGTCGAAAAAACGGGCATTAAGGAAGTGGCCATTGCTGGTGGTGTATCTGCCAATAGCGGACTGAGGGAAGCACTGCGAGAGAAGGCAACCACGGAAGGTTGGAACACTTTTATTCCCAAACTCAGCTACTGTACTGATAACGCTGCGATGGTGGCTATGAATGGATACTTCAAATTTTTGGAAAAGGACTACGCTGCAATAGATTCAGCTCCCAGTGCACGCTTAAAATGGAATTGACCGATGCGAATCATCCAAAAGATCAATCATCCCACCTATTCAATCACCATTTTTCAGGCTGGCAGCCGGTACATCGTCCAATTTGAAAATGGTGACCTCACTCAATCTTATCGCTATCAGTCCACTGATCGGTCTTTTGAAGATCTGATAAGTGATACATTGCCTTCTTTGACGGAGCTCGTAGGAGAGGTCTTCGGATCCATGCGTTCGAACTACCGGCAGACAATGCCAGAATCAACTTCAGATGAGACTCAGTTCGATGAAATCATTTAGTCTTCATCGTCGATTAACTTTTTCTTAAAGGCCTGAAATTCCTCCTCATCAATCACACCATCTTTCTTGAGCTTTGCCAATTGTTTCAATTTTTCGACAGGGTCATCCAACTTGGCCTTCTCTAACACCTTTTCGCCAGCCGCCACCTTCTTATCTTGTTCCTTCTTAACCTGGTAAGCGTATTTCTTTCCCTTCTCAAACATTTCGTTGTACATCTTTTTCAACCTGGCTGGATCAAAATCGAGGAAAGTACCCCCGGTCTCAAAGTGCTTTTTGAATACCTCTCCAAGAGCATAGGTGGAAGCACCAGAAAGAATGGCCAAAGTCACCCCTCCAATCACAGAGCCTACTCCAGGAATAAATTTTATGGCCCGAGCACCCAATTTAGCCACCATTGATCCGGTAAGAGATGTGATCATTGCCTTTCCCTCTGTCTCCTTATAATCAATATCATATAAATTACATAATTGCCGTACCATATCCAGTTGAATGGCAGAGACAGCCAGAAAGTCGGCCATCGGTACAGGAATCAAACCTGCACCCATCGACCAAATCAGATGGTTCTGAATGATAGAATTGGCATTTTCTGTACGGTTGTCCATTACTTTTCTTTATTCACGAATGTATGAAGAAAACCAGGGTACCTTCATCAATATTCGACAAAGGCCATCTACTTGCAGCTATGTGACTTAGAATCTGAACGAACATGATCATATTGGTACAATAAAATGAATCTTCAGATGTTTAGGTATTTGAATGCCTCATTCAGACCCAATTGATTCCGAAAGATTATACGGGTTTTGAGTGTGTTTATGAAGCCGTCTTCGTTAGTAGACGGCTTCTTTCTAATTTCCCAAATCCAATCTTGTTCCTGCCGAGTGTGCGACAAATTCAGGGGCATACATTGACTGTAAGGTAGCAACACCACCGGTAAATGAGCCGCTCTGAGCGACCCGGAGAGGATACTGAAATACATGCTTTCCCCGAGGAAGATAATCAAAGAAGAAGCTGGTCTTTAGATCGTCAGAGCTTTGATAGAATCCAAGTCCATGTTTCCATCTATAGCCACTTACTTGGTCAAGCGGTTCAAGACCGGTAGCCCTGAGATCCTTTAGATACACGAACTCCATACTTTCTTTCAGCTCTATAGTCAGCTCAACCATCAACTGGTCTCCCAACTTGGGGATCTGCTCCGTCACATTCTTCAAAATTTCACCGGAATCCGTGAGCCTCCTCAGGAAAATATTTTTCGTCACAGCAAGTTCTTCAGTACCGGTATGCTTTACTATATCCAACTCTTCATGGTAAGTCCATGTCAAACCGGTCCAGGTGGGAGCTTGGTTGGGATTCTCAATGACAATAAATTGCTTTTTCGAACGGTCAGGAATAGAGTGGAGAGATTTAGTCCAGCGACCTGAGGGGTGGCTTGCTCGCAATTCAGGTTCGATCTCTTGACCGGTGACAGAAATTTTCGAAGAGTTTACGGAATCTGTCCATTCTTGTCCCGTAGTTAGCATGGCATGGATTGCATCCGAAGTTGATTTCGTGCTGCCCCAGCGGTTGAGGCGCCGATGATAAAGCAGATGATTCTTGAGCTCTTCGACAAGGTCTTTGTCGTCTGCGTATTTGTCAAAAAGCCTCAATAAGGCAACATGGGTTTCGAGTGGTAACTGCTCCCAACTGTGACTAAAGGACTCCTTCCAAAAAGCCTTATTAGCGACTCGAAATACACGCTCGGAAAAAGACTTCAATAACTGTTGTAACAGATCCTCATCATTGTTAGCAGCTGCAATAAAGCCTATAAGTGTCTGTGTGTAGAGACTCTGACCGATCCAATATCTTTTCATTTGAGCCTCGTAGAATGCCGATGCTTCCTCAATGTCTTCACTCATGAAGTCTTCAAGCCAGAAGCTTCTTGCATAGGTATAGTGAACCACCAATGGATTCAAATGATTCTCCTCCAAGCTGGTTTCTCCCTTCCGGGCACGACGCTTAATCTCTTCATACTGGATAAGGAACTGCTGATCGAGGTACTCAGATGCTCTTGACAACATAGCTTGCAAATCAGAATTCATTTCTATTAACCGAAGCTCCTTCAGTTTCCCAAAGCCCTCTAGTAGATATTGGGTGACATACCGGTTTTCCCGGCCATCTTTGAACCATGGAAATGCACCATTAGGCAGTTGCATTTGCTTGAGTTGCTCCATAGCTTTATAGAGCCCCTGGTCAGTTTGATTTTCGTTGAGCAGCTGTACCAACTGGCGTATACGTTCTTGCTCCACTTGCATCTCCTCCAACCAGGGTGTTTCCTCAATATCAACAGAATTGTGTTGAGAGTCATATGCTGATTCATCTCTGGCGTTCTCAAGGTGTCGTTGCCATTGTTTGATCATTCTCTGTACTCCAACATTGGCAGAAACGATGTGTTGACCAACTTGGTAGGCATAATACCGATTGAAAATCTGCTCTGTACAATGATGGGGATATTTGATCAGGTATGGCAGACTGCTCAATACATGCCAAACTGGATTTGATACATGCTCTAATTCGAAAGAATTCAGGTCATTTCCATCTGCCAGCACCCGGTCAAGGTCGATTAAACTATATTGATCCTTGGACTCCCCTCTTGTCTGAAAAGCAATACCTTCTGTTACCAAAATCCTCTGTGGCAGGATCGGAATGAAATCAGATTCACCATCTTTAAAATCGTCATTCCGGACTATCATCTGATAATTGACATTTGATCCCAGGTCATTAGGCACTGTGACCTGCCAGAAAACAGGTCTGCTTTCTCCAGGTGCCAATAGAAGCTTTTGAGGATTAAGAGAAACAATCAATTTATCGTTCAGTACACTGGAATCGGCAAAGTCCAGAAAATTCAGGCTGGCGGTAACTTCCTGAGATGCATCAGTGAGATTTACAACCCGTCCCCCTACTCTGAGTGAATCTCCCTCACGGAGAAATCGGGGCATGTTTGCCAAAACCATCACCGGACGCTGACTGATCATCTCAAGCTGCTTATAGCCCACAGCTAGATCCTTGGTATGGGCAAAGGCCATAAACTTCCAGGTGGTCACGGCGTCATTCATAATAAATTGAAAGTTGGCAGTGCCGTTTGAGTCAATCGATGTGACAGGATAGAAGAACAGTGTTTCAGCAAAATTCTCCCGGATAGGCATGCTTGTCAAATTTGTGCCCATGCTGATTTCTTCGGTACTTTGATCTCCACCCATGCCCATTTCTGAGTCTGCTGAAATGGCTGCTTCCTGCATTACATCAATCGACCTATACTTGGGATTACCCCAGAAGACCTGTTCCCATTCAAACCAATTTATTTCCGGATAAATCCTCTCTGGGACAGGGACATATGCTTCATTCCAATTTGTGGAGAATAGGCGACTGTGCAGGGTACCAAAGCCTGCAGGTCTCATTTGAATCCAATTACTGTTAACGGGATGGAAATCTGACTGCCACTGATGAGGTGCAAATTGATCAAGCGACTTGTCATACATGGAAAGAAGTAATTCGCCCCTGCGGTCCTCCATCCCTTTGCCATGCACCGCTATGGTAAAACTATCCCGGTCTCCGGGAGCCATCTTGTTTCTCCAGGTGGTCACTTCTATCTCTAGCTCTTTGTTCGTCCATGGAACTTCTACCCTGAGGTTTTGAGATTGAAATCTGTTCCTGAAAACCGAAACCAATGAGACTACAATCCCCCCGCGGTCATCTTCCGTTACAGGGATCCTTAGCTGACTCCATCCTCGATATTTTCTCCATGATGATCTGTTTCCAATTGCAGCGGAATGATCCATCCAAATCCAAAGTGAGTCGTGTGTGCCTATCCAAATCTCAACCGTATCCCCGGGTTCAAAAGATTCCCGGATCGGTGCCACCCAATAAGCTTCCTGACCAGGTATAATCTCACCAACTGGATCGTACACGGTAGAATAGAGTGTATCAATGACCACGTTCATTTCTTCATCTACCACCTCAGCAATAACCCGGTAAACGCCCTCTTTTTGCAAGACGTTTTGGAGATCGATATTCGTACTTCCGGGAGGCATGGAAATAACCTCAAAGTTTTCTTGAACCTCCCAGCTCTCCGGGTTCAACTCGTCTTTCCAAGCTTCATCCGGGAACAAGGTTGTAAACTCCTTTTCAGAAATAAATTCCTGATCTGGCAGATCCCATTTGCGCTCTTTGACGAATCGTGAAGGGCTTCTGAGCCGCTCCAGACGAATTGTAGCAGTAGTGCGAACATTCGTGCCATCTGAATTATGACTACGGTAGGATATCATTTTGCTTTGATCCAGAGCCCAGATCGCTTCATGCTCCCATTTTACATGAATTGGTTGTCTACCTATTATGAAACTACGGCGGGCAGACTGCGTCTCGCCTGACTGATCTGTGACATCGATCATCACCTCAAACTCAAGCTGACTGCCTAAGAAATCTGCATATTCATTTGCAATAAAAGCGAACTCGAAAGCGCCGGTGGAGTTTGTCTCCCCTTCTCCATATGCAATTTGTTCTTCAGCAACTGGATGACTAATTCGGCCTCTTTGCCATTCGTCAAAAGGCCGGTATACTGGCTTCCTAATTACTCGATAAACAACCTTGGCATTCTGAACTGCAAATCCGGCATAGCTGGCAGACAGGCCTGCTATCGGAATCGTGTCGTTGAGTACAAAGGTGCCGTCCAAAGAGTCTAATTCCACGAAAAAACGGGGTCGCTTATAGGCTTCCACCTGAAAAAAATGCCTTTGATTACTGACATTGGTACCCAGTGACATTGATCCCAAAAGGCCACGAGATGGAATTGAAAAGGAGCCGTAGATAGATCCAAACTCGTTGCTTTGATAAGGCTTTGTAATGACGACTTGATTATTGGCATCATAAAGGCTGACCTTGACCTCCCTGTCAGGGACAATGGTAGGTACCTCGTCAGAATCAAAATTTAGAGCGAGACCCTTGAAGTGGAGCATCTGACCAGGGCGGTATATGGATCGATCAGTAAAAAACCGCACTTCCTCCCTTGAGCTTGACCTCCGGCCTGGCTCCTCTCGATAATAGTAGTCATTTGTCCACAATGTATCGTTTTGATGAACTAACATGATTTGAACGGAACGGTATCGCTGATCAATTTGAAATTGCCCTGACGAATCAGTAATCGTATGACCCGCTATCCGCCAAGTGCTCCTGTCTCTATTGAGCTCCATCCAGTAAGCACTTACTCCTTCGAGCGGATTCCCGGTCAGACGATGAACACATAAGTAGTATTGGTTGGCATTACTGTGGACCTCACTATAGGAAAGATTCGATACTTGAAAGAACACAATGGATAGGGCCTCCTGATCCATTTGCAGTTCAGGATCGCTTCCGGCAATCATAGCATATCTGCCAGGTTGTAGACCTTGAATTATCAATTCAACACTGTGCTCTCTGAAGTCATTTGGAAGGGGTAGTTCCCAACTGGAGCTGTCGACAACACTCTGTGACCTAAGTTTTCGAATAAGTTCCTCTTGTTCTAAACCTGCTATTTGTTGGAACCCATAATGATTCAATTTGAAGATCTTGAAAGTGAGATCATTGAAATTCCGGTATTTGACCTTTATCAAGTGTGGCCTTTGGGGAAGAAGAACCTCCTCAACTTCGATCTGAAGCTGCTTCATCTCTATGGAGCGGATCAGGTTTTGACACAAAGCAGCCCCGTAGGAATCCGGAAAGGCTCGAATTGCCTCTTCACACAATTCATGAGAAGTGACAAAGGCCAAGCTATCACCTTGGTTGTGCAGATGAGAGGCCAAAGCAAAAATGATCTCACCGTACGAATCTATGGCTCGGTATTCTACGGACAGATTTTGCAGAGCATTGATATAAAGAGAATCCTTCCGGGGCACAGCACTTTGACGATAAACAAATTGCAATCGTTCCAGATCAAGCTCCACCAGGGCTGTTGGATCGCGATCTTTCATTCTTGCCGTAATCAATTTCTGATAGAGATTTAGTGCTATGTCGTTCGACGAGCGCGACCCCCTGACTGGAATACTTATGGTTGCAAATGAATCCAGCGATGAAAAAAAATTCGGATTTACGAATGGCTGTCTGCGATTCAATCCATGGCCCCTCATCGGATCTTGTGAGAAAAATGAGATGGCACGGTGCCCCAATAAGTCAAGCAACGTTTTCCACCGACTACTTGCCGATGAGTCAGGAATAACAACAGAGCTGAACTGATCTATTGGTACGGAATCCAAAGATGACCAGCTCGTCGAGTATTGATAATGATTGATAGCCCTGTCTTGCAGTGCCTCCAGTGAGAGCCCGTCGATCCGGTCATCCTCCGATATGTCATCCCTGGAGACCCGATCTACAAGCCTCCATAGATTTCTCTGCATGTAATGACCATATAATTCTCCTAGCAGAGAATGCATCACCGAAGCAGCTGGCTCGGGAAGATCGATCAAATCTTGTTCCATCCGCTCAATGGAAGCTGAAAGGTCCCAATCTTCAAACTGGTCTTGTAATTTATTCTGATAAATAATCGACTTTATGTGATCAGACCAATCTGATTGCAGTAAGGATTTCTCCTTTATAGTTTCTACAAGATCGAGGGCACTCCTTGGCAGACGCAGGTCAACCAATGAATCTACTCGCTGCCATTGATCTTTGTAACCTACATTCTCCAAATTCCGGTGAGGTGAAATCACCAGACAAGCTTGAAGACTTGCGAGTAGCAGGAGAATCAGGGAGGTGTTCTTGATCATTGAAATCACATCATGTGTTTTATTCCAGATTGATTCTATCACACAAAGGCACAACAGTTTCTATGCTTTAACAGAAGGTTAACTTCTAGCTTGCTCCGCCATATCCACAAATCGATTCACATCAACATGTGGCGGAAGCATATTTTTCCTCAGCAGAAAGTTCGCCATGGTATTCGCCCAACGAGGAGCCAAACTGGCTCCTTTTGTACCAAGTCCATTGAAAATATAAAGTCTCTCGTATTTGGGATGGTTACCCAGCAAAGGTCGACGGTCTGGAGTAGTTGGTCGCAAAGCCGCTTCATGTGAGATAACTTGAAAAGGTCGATTAATCATATTTGACAACTCATCAACTAGTTTACTTTTTCCTTCTTCGGTTGTCTCTCCGGTCAAAGCACCCCAGCGATCATATGAACCAAACCAGAACTCATCTTCTTTCAAGGGAACAATAAAGCGGCGCTGTTTTATCATTTTCGTTGTACGAACACCCGGAATTCTCACCTTCAAAATCTCGCCCTTGGAATCTCCAATTGGTAAATAATCAAAAAACGGATTAGCCTTCACTTGCTGCCCCTCACAAAAGATCAAGCCTTTTGCAACGATCTCCTCATATTGCACATTTTCTGTAGTCAAAACGACCTTGGAGTGGTCAAATTCTTCTTCCAGCAATTGTCCAGAGCGCTCCCATTTTTGAGCAAGGTAATCCACAAGGAGCGGCATGTTTAACTGGTAGGCTTCCGTGACTTCTCCATATTGTAATTGTCTGGAGAGCAGAAGCTCATAATCTCCCAGAGTGGCATTTTCCAGGATATAGTGTTGATAGGCTTCTTGGTTGAATCGTGCCTGCCAGTTATTGATGTCTTTGGAATTAAACAGCGTTCGAACAATATTCCGGCGAATAAGGATTGGTTTTTGAGTTTCTCCCTCTATCCTTTCATACAATAGTAATGCCTCCTGCAGATGAAGTGCATATTCCCAAGCCAGAAGATAATTACGTCCTGTAATCGGATTGATAATCCCTGCTCCCACTTGACTAGATGAAGTTTTATGACCATTATCGATTATGATAAGATTTAATCCTTCCGCCTCAAGTAGATAACCGAGTATCGAACCTGCAATTCCCTGTCCAACAATGATGTAATCAACAGTTTTCAAGAATCGCTTTGATCGAGTTGCAGCAGTTCTTCCCTCTGTTTCCTGCTCAATCCTTGGACTACTAGGTCATATGAATCATCTATCATCCCGTAGAGTAACTTTGTTGGTAGACTACCTGCAAAATCGACAGTATTCCAATGTTTCTTGTTCATATGAAATCCCGGAATCACCTCAGGGTATTGTTCTCTGAGTTCGACTGCCTGTGCTGGTTCGCACTTCAGGTTAACAGATAAATCTTCATCGGCTAAACTTGTAATCGCAAAGATCTTTCCCATTACTTTAAAAACCAGGGTATGTTGGTCAAAAGGGAGATCTTCAGCAGTACCAGCTTTTGACATGCAATAGTCTCGTAAATCCTCAATGTTCATACTGAGATCGATTGATTAATTCTCCCATTTCATCATGCATCATCGATGCCACCTCTCGACTTTGTTTGTCGAAGTCGGGGCCCTGTCCCGCATAAATGATTGACCTGGATGAGTTGACAAGAAGACCAACTTCAGAATTTGCGCCATTTTCAAATACTGCTTTCAAACTTCCACCTTGTTTACCTACTCCAGGGACCAGTAGGAAAAATGAGTCCGCCTCCTTCCGGATTTCCGCAATATGTTTGTCTTGGGTGGCACCAATCACATACATCAGGTTGTCGGGATTCCCCCAATCCTGGGCCTTTCTAATCACCTCAAGGTAAAGTGGAATATCACTTGATCTTCTGAATTGGAAGTCTCTGCTTCCTTCATTGGAGGTTAAAGCCAGCAGAATCACCCACTTGTTAGCATATTCAAAAAACGGCAACACAGAATCTGATCCCATATAAGGAGCTACTGTCACTGCATCGAAGTTTAATGTTTCAAAGAATGTCTTAGCGTACATCCTTGACGAATTTCCTATGTCTCCTCGCTTTGCATCGGCGATGCAGAAGTGGGTATCTGGTATGTAATCAAGTGTCTTTTGAAGAGTCTCCCAACCCTTTGGCCCCAACGCTTCATAGAAGGCTATATTGGGTTTATATGCCACACAATGCTCTAAGGTAGCATCGATAATTCTACGATTGAACTCAAATAAGGGATCCGGGAAATCCAATAAGAACGATGGGATTCTCTTCAATTCCGGATCGAGACCTACACAAAGAAAGGATCGTTTCTCAAAAATCTGTTGAATGAGCTGTTGGCGGACCATGAACAGAATCAGGATTCGTTGATCGCTACGACCTCGCGAATCTCTGAGACATGGTTTCTAATCGTCTCTTGTACACCACTGCGCATTGTCATCTCTGACATACTGCAATTGACACAAGTTCCCAACCATTTTATCTGAAGCGTATAGTCTTCCGTCAGATCTACCACCTCAATATCCCCTCCATCAACGCGAAGATGAGGTCTGAGACTATCCAGGGCAATCTCAACCCTTGCCAAGAGAGAAGACTTTTGAATTGAATCCATTTTAGATGAGAAAATACCCGGCATAAAATTAAGCTTTTATCTGCACAATCTGAGTGGGATCACCTGTTTCATTCCTATGTTTTACTTGTACTCTAAGTCGCGCTGTCACATCAGATAATGCTTTTGCAGCGCTCTTCTTATCCTGTTGCAATAATACTGGTTTTCCAGTCTCACCTCCCTCCATAACAGACATCTCTAGGGGAATCTGTCCTAACAAAGGTACCTCTCCCAGGTCTGCAAGGCGTTGACCACCTCCTTCCCCAAATAGCTTGTACCGGTGATCTGGCAATTCGCTGGGTGTAAACCACGACATGTTTTCAATCACCCCCAAGATCGGAACATTAATGGAGGGCAGTCGAAACATATTCATCGCTTTTAAAGCATCATCGACAGCAACTTGCTGAGGGGTGGTAACGATCAATGCTCCCGTAACTGGAACTGTTTGCACTAGTGTCAATTGTATATCTCCGGTTCCGGGAGGTAGATCGATTATTAGATAATCCAAAGGTGGCCAAAGGCACTCCTGGATAAACTGCTTGATGATCCCTGCCAGGCGTGGTCCCCGCAACACCACCGCCTGCTCTGGCTCAACAATGAAACCGATAGACATCACTTTTAGACCATACGCCTCCAAAGGGATGATTTTTGGCTTGCCGTGTACATCCTGCAACTGAGGCCTCTTTCCCTTGAGATTGAGCATGGTTGGTATGGAAGGACCATATAGGTCAGCATCCATCAATCCCACACTGGCACCCGCATCTTTCAGAGCAAGCGCTAAATTGGTGGAAATGGTCGATTTCCCAACACCTCCTTTACCGGACGCCACAGCAATGATATTCTTGACCTGAGGCAAGACAGATCTCGGTGGATCTCCAGCCCTCACCTGTGTTTGTAAATGTACATGAACATCCAACCCCTCATCAATCTTCTTTATGGCTTCCTGACAAGCAAAATTAACGGCTGACTTTGCCTCACCACTTAACGACTCAGTGAAATTCAAAGTACACTGCACTTTGTTGTCATTAATCTGCAAATCGGTTAGTCGCCCTGCTGCAATCAGATTGCTGCCTGTAACAGGATCAGCCACTTGTTCCAAAGCAGTAAGCACTTGACTTTTATCTATTTTCACGCTCTCTTTGAAGTAATTATTTAACGGCAAAGGTAAAACAATTGATGGGCAATTTTGGTTAGCCATTGAAGGTCTTACATTGCCAACTTACAATTACATATTAGAAAAAACTTTTATACATTTATTGCTTGGATGCAAATCCACCATGACATATCAAACCTACCTTCTTTTCGATCGGCTGTAATCACGTTTGGATCATTTGATGGTCTTCACCTGGGCCACAAGGAAATCTTCGAAGAAATGAAGGTTTTAGCCGGTCAATGCGAGGGAGAAAGTATTGTGGTGACCTTCGAGCCGCACCCCCGGCAGGTCATCTATCCTAATGATCGTAGTCTCCGCTTGCTTTCCTCAAAGGAGGAAAAGATGCATCTCCTTCAAAACAGTGGTGTGGATCATCTTGTTTTCTGTCCCTTCTCCGTGGAGTTCTCACAGTTACTGCCCGATGAATACATTACCAATTTTATCATCAAACGGTTTCATCCCCGCTACATAGTTATCGGATATGATCACCGCTTTGGACTGAATCGAGGTGGTAATATAGATTTTCTCAAATCCTACGAGGAAGAATATGATTTTGAGGTGATCGAAATTGAGCAGCAGATTATCGAGAAGATCCAGATCAGCAGTACCAGAATTCGAAACTATCTGCAGAAGGGAAACATCTCGATGGCTAACAAACTGCTAGGACATGCATATCCATTAGTTGGCAAGGTGGTTGAAGGGCATAGAATTGGTGAAAGACTGGGCTACCCAACGGCCAACATTGCACTTTCAAATTCATTGAAATTGATACCTCCAGAAGGGGTTTATGCAGTCAGGGTCGAATTGGAGGGTAAGCGCTATGATGGCATGCTTTACATTGGCACCAGACCAACTGTGACGAGCGATGGTAAACGCTCAATCGAGGTTCACATCTTTGATTTCTCGGATGATATATATGGTAAGCAGATCTGCGTGGAAATCATCGATTTCATCAGAAAAGACATGACTTTCCAAAATCTGGAAGAACTGCGACATCAGTTGGATTTGGATAAAAGGGATGTCCAAACTTCATTGAGCGAAACCTCCATCAATACGGTCAAAGCAGCTGTTGTTATCCTCAATTACAATGGCCTGAATCACCTACAAAAATTCCTTCCTACCGTTTTTAGATGCACTAATCAGGCAAAGTATCAGGTCATAATAGCTGATAATGGATCGACAGATGAATCCGTGAAATGGATAGCAGAAACATATCCTGAGTGCAGGGTTATCCAAATTGAGCATAATAAAGGTTTCGCTGGAGGTTACAATGAGGCCTTGAAACTCACAAACGCTGAATACTACCTTCTACTGAATTCCGATGTTGAAGTTACCAATCATTGGTTGGAACCTCTTGTTGATTTTCTGGAAAGCAATCCCCTCGTCGGAGCCTGTCAGCCCAAGATTAAATCATTGGATCACCGTGATAATTTCGAATACGCAGGAGCGGCAGGAGGCCTAATGGATGCTCTAGGTTATCCCTTCTGCCAGGGAAGGATACTTTCTGAAGTAGAAGAGGATTGTGGGCAGTATGATGAAATAAAGGAGGTCTTTTGGGTGACTGGAGCTGCGATGTGCCTCCGAGCTGAGTTATTCCACAAGCTCAAGGGCTTTGACTCTGATTTCTTTGCCCATATGGAGGAAATCGATTTGTGCTGGAGAATGAAGCAGGCTGGCTACCAGGTCGCCTACATTCCCAATTCGGTCGTATATCATAAAGGCGGCGGAACCCTGTCTTATTTGAGTCCGCGTAAGACTTATCTGAACTTCAGAAATGGATTGAGTTTGTTACTCAAGAATGAGAAAGGACTGAAACTGCTGTGGCTCTTTCCGCTTCGACTTGTTCTTGATTGGATAGCTGTGGTACGTTTCCTTGTGGTGCGAGAAGGAGGAAATGCTCTGGCTGTGATAAAAGCTCACGGTTACATGATCGCAAATTTTCTTAGGAGCTGGTCTAAAAGAAAAGAAGTTCTAAGGATTAGTAATAAACATCGCGTGGATAAGGACAATACCGCAACTGGACGGTACCAGGGAAGCATCATTTGGGAATTCTTCGTCTTGGGAAAAAAGAGGTATGCTGATCTCAGCCGCATCCAGTCTAAGTCTGCCGTGTGAAGACAAGGTTCACTATACTTGAAGAAACTGCTGATCTGGTTGTGGTAGACAAACCAGCCCATCTATTGACAGTACCTGATCGCTACCGGGCTGAATTACCAAATCTGCAATCTATGCTTTTGCGGAAATATGGTGAGATCTACCCCGTCCATCGGCTTGACCGCGAGACTAGTGGATTATTATGTTTTGCCCGAAATCTCTGGTCATTTAAACATCTATCAGATGCCTTCGAAAAACGGTTGGTATCGAAGACCTATAAAGCGATCGTAAGGGGAGTACCTTCTCAAACCTCTGGAATGATTGATCATCCTCTCTTCTATGATAAAGCCAGCAGAAGATCAGTTGTTTCCGCTAAGGGAAAGCCATCTGTTACAAGATATGAAGTGATTGAGGCCTACAAGGGATTTGCACTGCTGCAGCTAAATATCCTCACGGGACGTACCCACCAGATAAGGGCTCATCTACAATTCATCGGATACCCTTTAGTGGTTGACCCGATCTATGGTGGTGCTGAAGCACTATTTCTTTCTGAGGTCAAAGTGAGATACAGAAAAAAGGACCGTCCGGAAAATCCCTTGCTTTCAAGGGTGCCCCTGCATGCCAGCAGATTGGAGGTACCCGCATTGGAAGACTCAGGCACTACCTGGGCGTGGACATCACCACTTCCCAAGGATATGCGGGCCACCACTGACCAACTCCGCAAGCTCCGCGAGGCCGTTAAGAATAGATGAAATCTAGTTATCCTTACGAAATCTATTCACTCCCAGTTGGAATATATCAGACCTGCTATAGTGCCCGGTCACATCCAAAGTCATCCTTTCTTCTTCAACCTGGCTGAGGTTTTCAATCTTATGATAAAGGACCTGGTCCAAATCAAACTGGGGCTCCAACTGATAACTTCCATCAGGCCGGATGATACAGCTTCCTCCGTTTAAGAGCCACTCAGGTCCGTCGGACTTTTCCCCTGTAAGTACTTCCGGCATACTATCCCGGTTGAGCATTTGACCGGCAGCTATGACAAAGCACCTTCCTTCGAATGCATAGTGCCGGCTAGCCACCTGATGCATCTCGTGCACTTTAGGCCATAGAGCAATGTGAATGTCCTCGCCACTGTTGTGTAGGGCTTGTCGCACCAATGGCATCCAGTGCTCCCAGCAGATGCTGACTGTAAGTCTTCCGAAAGAAGTTGATACCGACTGTAGTCCCCCGCCATCTCCAATGCCATAAATCAACTTCTCGGTAAAGGTGGGCATTAGTTTTCGATGATGATTTGCGATTCCCTTATTAGGAGCGAAAATCAAGGCGGTATTGTAAATAGTTCCATTAACTATTTCATTGCACCCTAGTACAATGGTCACTTCATGTTGCTTCGAGAGTTCACAAAAGGTTGCCGTTTCAGCACCGGGAACCTTGAGTGCATTCTCACACATTTTCTTAAACAACTGTTTAGTAGGAGTATAGTCCCAGAGTGCAATCTTGTGATAGTAATCAAGCCATACAGGATACCCGGTGAACCAGGTCTCTCCAAACACCACCAACCGGCATGATTCGTCACAGGCTCGTTCTACTATCTTAACCGCCAGGTCAAGGCAGCCTTTCTTGTCCAGATACTCCGGACTTTGTTGGACAATAGCAACTTTTAAGCTTTCATAGTTCATATCTAATCATCAGTCAACTGTTCCCATTGGTCAGAGACCTTCTCCCATTCGGTCTCAGCGTCTTGTAGTGTCCTCTTCGATGCTTCATATGCCTTCAGCACTTTTGCCGATTCAGGACTCTCATAGAAATCAGGCTGAGCCATTTGCCGCTCCAGGTGTTTCACTTTTTCCTCCGCCTGGATCACTTTCCTTTCTGCACGCTGCACTTTCTTCTGAAGCCCTCGGCGATCCGATTGACTTGCACGACCTCCAGCCTTCTCCTTGATGTCATTAGCATTTTCGGACTTGTGCAAAGCAACCTGCCTCAGGTTCTCTAATTCACGCTTCTGAAGGAAGTAGTTGACATCGCCCAGGTATCTAAAGAGTTTATGATCTCTAAGTTCAAAGGTCTTCGAAGTAAGCCCGCTTAAGAAATCCCGATCATGAGATACTACTAGTAAAGTGCCCTCGTATTGCATTAAGGCCTGCTTCAAAACATCCTTTGCATCCATGTCGAGATGATTGGTGGGTTCATCCAGCACCAGGAAATTGACTGGCTTCAAGAGCATATTGGCGAAAGAAAGACGAGCTCTTTCTCCTCCCGACAAAACCTTTACCTTCTTCTCCACATCTTCACCACTAAACATAAATGCTCCCAAAATACTCCGGACTTTGGAACGCATCTCCTCCGTGGCTGCCTGCTCCATCAGTTCCAGTACCGTGAGGTCTTCTTCCAGAAATTCAGATTGATTCTGTGCGTAATAACCCACATCCAGGTTCGATCCAAATTCAATCTCTCCCTGGTCATGATCAATCTGTTTCATCAGGATCTTGATCAATGTTGTCTTTCCCTGTCCGTTTTGCCCCACAATAGCAATTCGATCTGACCGCTCGACATCAAGATCAATTCCTTGCAGTACCCTGTTTTGTCCGTAGCTTTTCGCAAGCGAGGTAGCCTTTACAACCGTCCGTGACGACCGACGAACCGGTAAAAAGCGAATTCTGAAATTCAGCTCGGTGGACGTCGTTAGCTCAATACGGTCCATCTTTTCAAGCTGCTTCTGCATTGACTGAGCCATGCTGGTCTTGCTGGCTTTTGCCATGAAGCGCTTGATGGTGCGCTCCTTTTGCGCTATTGTCTTCTGCTGATTTTTGTAAGCTGCCTCCAATTGCTCGGATCGCTCCTTTTTGAGATCAATGTATCGATCATAACCCACCGCATAATCGGTAGCCATTCCATTCTCCAATTCAATTACCCGGTTGGCGGTGTTTCTAAGAAATGTCTTGTCGTGAGATATTAAGATTATCGCACCAGGATAAGATCGGATATACTCTTCCAACCAGATGATGGCTTCAATATCAAGATGATTAGTCGGCTCGTCAAGAAGAAGCAGATCTGGCTGTCTCAACAACAGTTGGGCTAGTTGAACTCTCATCTGCCAACCCCCACTGAGAGTATCTATGCGACGATCCAACTCATCAGACTTAAAACCGAGACCAATTACAACCCGTTCGATTTCCTTCTCCATCTGTGCGGCACCGAGATGATGGAGATGTTCGAGATTGTGATTCAACCGCTCTAGCAACTGCAGATACTCCTGAGATTGGTAATCATCCCTTCTCGAGATCTCGTCTTGTATATCCTGATTCTCAATTTCTAGCTCTTGAATCCTCTCGTATGCTGTACGTACTTCTTCACGAATTGTCCTCTTCGTGTCGATGGTAAGTGTTTGCTCCAGATAGCCGATCTCGATGCCTTTTTGGCTGGATATTTCTCCGCCATCAGGCGAAGACCTTTTGCAAATGATCTGGAAGAGCGTTGATTTTCCTACCCCATTGCGACCCACCAGGGCAATCTTGTCATCTTTGTTAATCAGAAATGTAATATGATCAAGGAGCACCCGGTCACCATACTTCAAGAAAATGTCCTTAACCTGTAGCATGCTATCAATTCCAATTGGCAGCGTCAGGCACTTGGGCAATTACCGAAAAAATATTGCCTTTGTTGGACATGATCTGCTGCCATAGCAAGTCTGCTTTCGATTTGAAGATATAGTTAGCATGCATATCGGCTACAACCCAGGAACCCGTGTCCAGTTCTCCGTTTAGCTGCCCCGAAGACCAACCACTGTAACCCACATAGAAGCGGATATTCTTCGGAAGGATCAATTTAGATTCGATAAGAAACTTCAATTTTTCAAAATCGCCCCCCCAGTATATACCTCTCCTGATCTTGACACTTTCCTCGAGAAGATCTCCAACATTGTGAAGGAAATGAATGGTATTCGTGGCAACCGGACCTCCATAATACACCTTTGACTTAAACTCCGGAAAATCCGACAACAGATCTTCAACTTGTACATCAAGCGGTTTATTGACAATGAAACCCAAGCTCCCATCATCGTGGTGATCGCATAGGACAATGACAGATCTCTTAAAGTTTGGATCCAGCATAAAAGGCTCGGCTAATAGAGCTGCACCCTTGACTATGACTCCATTCTTTTTCTCAGTACCCATGATTCTAATATACCAGTCTACAAGTTCATTGTTTGGGTTTCTCGACTGATTCTTTTGATCATTCCCTGCAATACTTTTCCGGTTCCCCCAATCTCTACAAAAGCCTCTATACCGTCGGTAATCATATTCTGAATTGTTTCGGACCATCGTACTGGAGAAGTGAGCTGTTTTACCAGATTTTGCTGGATTAGTGAAGGATCTGTTTGAGGAAGTCCATCCACATTCTGATAAATGGGACAGCGAGGGGCATTGAATTTGGTTGCCTCTATTGCCGTACTCAAATCATCCTGTGCCGGCTGCATCAGGGGTGAGTGGAACGCCCCACCTACAGCCAATATAATTGCTCTCCTGGCACCTTCCTTCAACAATTTTTCGCAGGCAAGTTCAACAGCTTCGATTTCGCCTGATATCACCAGCTGACCGGGACAATTATAGTTAGCGGGAACTACCACTTTGTCAATCCCCTTACAAACCTCCTCGACCACTTTATCGTCCAATCCGACTATAGCAGCCATTGTACTTGGATTTGCATCACATGCTTTTTGCATGGCATCGGCCCTTGCTTTGACCAGACTGAGTCCATCTTCAAATGATAAAGTCCCATTAGCAACCAGTGCAGAGAACTCACCAAGAGAATGTCCTGCCACGGCATCAGGTTGAGTGTCTGACTTGATCAATGCAGTGATTACGGAATGAAGGAATACTGCTGGTTGAGTAACTTCCGTCTTTTTCAGATCTTCTTCTGCGCCATTGAACATCACATCAGAAATTGAAAACCCTAGAATATCATCTGCCTGTTGAAACAACTTCTGAGCTTCGGAAGACGAATCAAAAAGATCCTTGCCCATTCCCGGAAACTGTGATGCCTGACCAGGAAAAACAAATGCTATCATAGAAATTAAATTAGTGTAGGTCAGTACCTATGAGGTTTAGGAACTCACTGCGCGTTTCTTCATTCCTAAACTCTCCGGTAAAAGCAGAAGTGGTGGTGACTGAATTCTGTTTTTGCACCCCTCTCATCATCATACACATGTGCCTGGCTTCTATCACTATTGCCGCCCCTAAAGGCTGAATGGTGGATTGAATGCAATTCAGAATCTCGTGTGTCAGTCGCTCCTGAACCTGTAGCCTCCTGGCAAACACATCAACGACTCGGGGCAACTTGCTCAAGCCAACAATATGACCATTGGGTATATAGCCGATATGGGCCTTTCCAAAGAAGGGCAGAATATGATGTTCACATAGAGAGTAGAGCTCAATCTCTTTGACCAAAACCATCTCGCTGTATTCTTCCTTGAACATGGCTGATGTGAGAATCTCAATAGGATCCATTCCATATCCCGAAGTAAGAAACTGCATGGCTTTTGCCGCCCTCAAGGGAGTTTTTATGAGACCTTCGCGAGAAGGGTCTTCACCAAGCCGGTCTAATATCTCGTAATAACTCTTTTCGATTTCCTCGTTGACAGCTACGCCCCCAAATTCTTCCAGATAGTTCAAAACGTCGATTTTTCGGTGAAAAGATAAATTTCAGTGTTTATAAAGCGATTAGGCCCCAAATTGTTTGACTAAGCGCATAATTTTTCGTCAGCAAATTTACAGCTTTATGCGGAGCGTCAAGATTAATAGCAATTCAAAAGGTTCTCGCGCAGGCAGGTGGGTGCCACTAATCCCGATTCTCAACGCTTATCTCCTCGTTTTCATCTAGTTAATCGATGTATTCATCGACTTTCTAGTAATTTGCAAACGGAGTGATTCCAATGGGTGTTGCAATGGATGAACCTATGAGAAGTCTTGCCTTGAAGAAGCTGGAGCATTCGAGTGTCTGGAGCTATCGTAAATGGATAGCCCACGCGTTGTTTTGGGTTTTTCTGCTTGCCATATTGATTGTCTCTGATTTTCAGGAAGCAGGTTGGCCCAGAATCCTCTATAATAAGTTCACAGATGTTGCTTTCTATGCTCTATTGATCTATGTCAATCTGCTTTATCTCATCCCTAACTACCTCACTAAGAAGAAGTTTTGGATCTATGTCGGGCTCTTGCTACTTGCCGTTGTTATCCTGACACCGATAAAGATTGCCATTCAGGTGATGCTGTTTAGTGATGCGCCTTCTTTTCAAATTTATTTCATCAAAAATCAATCTTACTACTTTCTCTCGATGTTTCTCATCGGAGGCTCCTCTACCCTGTACAGCATTATTTCTGACTGGTTCATTCACCAATCAGAAAAGATGGAATTACAGACCCAAACCATGCAGTCGGAACTTAACTTCTTGCGTTCTCAAGTCAACCCCCATTTTCTCTTCAACACACTGAATAACCTCTATGCCTTGACCTTGAAAAAATCTGATGACGCACCTCAAATCGTGTTGAAACTGTCTGAGATGATGCGGTACATGCTTTATGAGTGCAACGAACGTAAAGTACCCCTAAGTAAGGAAATCGCTTACTTGAAAAACTACCTCGATTTGGAGAGGTTAAGGCAGCATGATATGATAAATATCAACTTTAACATCAGAGGAGAAATTCGTGATCAAAAGATTGCTCCGCTACTTTTTATTCCATTCTTGGAAAATAGCTTCAAACACGGCCTGAATAATCAATTGCATCACGGCTATGTCGATATCGATATTAATGTGGAGGAGGAACGGCTTCAATTCCATATCGTAAATAGTAAGGCACCTTCGCAACCCAAACAAAATCACCGGCGAAGTGGCGGAATCGGATTAGTCAATGTACAGCGCCGGCTAAACCTTATATATCCTGATCAATACCAATTGAAGATTCAAAACCAGCCCAATACCTATAGTGTAAATCTCGAATTAACTCTATAAACCTATTGAAATGCAAGTAAATACGATCATTGTTGATGATGAACCGCTGGCCCTCGATGTGCTAGAGACTTACATTGAGAAAATGCCCGAACTTAATCTGGTCAAACGCTGCGTTAATGCTTTCGAGGCCAATGAAATACTGACCAATGAGGATATAGATCTAATGTTCCTCGACATCCAAATGCCTCAACTCACCGGAATTGAGTTTGTTAAAACACTTACCAATCCTCCCCTGGTCATTTTCACAACTGCATTTCCAAACTATGCTATTGAGGGATTTGAACTGGACGCGGTCGACTACCTGCTTAAACCCATCTCCGGTGAGAGATTCATGAAGGCTGCTAATAAAGCCATTGCACAAATCAAAATGCGATCGGGCAAGGATATGGAGGTCGATGCGGACTTCATCTTTGTCAAAGCCGACAAGAAATTTGTCAAAATAAAGTTTGAAGACATCCTCTATATCGAAGGTCTAAAAGATTACGTCATCATCAAGACCAATCAGGGAAGAGTGATCACCTTGCAAACGATGAAGAGCCTTGAAGAAAAGCTACCACAAAAATTCTTCAAAAGGATTCACAGGTCATACATTGTTGGTCTTGACCGTATCAAAGCAGTAGTAGGAAATATGGTTGAGGTTATCGAAGCTGGAAAACCAAAGCACCTTCCAGTAGGAAAAAACTATCGTGATGATTTACTTGAAATCATCCAACGCAATAGATTGTAAACTAGACTGTTAGGTGCAAGATCTCCTACATCGTATCTTCTCACAGCAGGTATTGGAATCGAGGTCGATGGGTGGTGGGGATATCAGTCAAGCTTATCTGGTCAGAACTCAGGATCAGCAAATTTTTCTCAAGCTCAATCACGCAGATCAAGCATTGGAGATGTTTGAGACCGAGGCGTCCGGATTGGCGAGATTGGGCGCCGTAGATGGAGTTTCCACTCCAGAAGTTGTGCGGATCGGTGTCATTGATGGTACCGCATTCATCGCTATGCAATTCGTCCAATCCAATCATCCTTCTGCTAAATACTGGAGAGATTTAGCAGAGTCTTTGGCAAGCATCCATAAGACAACCGGCGCTAAATTTGGACTCGACCACCATAATTTTATTGGCTCCCTCATTCAATCTAATCATCAGGTGGATGATTGGGCAGCATTCTTTGATCTTCACCGACTTAGGCCGCAAATTCAGATGGCAATTGAAAACAATTTGCTCGACAGATCTCACATGCTTAGTTTGGAGAATCTAAGGAAGAGACTACCCGAAATCTGTCCGGATGAACCTCCTTCTCTGGTGCATGGTGATCTCTGGGCTGGTAACAAAATCTGTGGACCTAATCAAAAGGCTTTTTTTATCGACCCAGCCATCGCTTTTGCGCATCGGGAAATGGATTTAGCCATGGCAAAGCTATTTGGAGGATTTGATACTCTATTCTTCGACCATTACCAACAACTCTGCCCCCTGGAAGCTGGATTTGCCTCGAGGTGCAATGTTTATCAACTGTATTATCTGTTGGTTCACCTCAACCTGTTTGGACAATCGTATTATCCTCAGGTCAACAGCATTTTAAAACAATATGACTAGTTCGAGGCGTTCTTTGAGACTTTACCAAGGAAAGTGGATCCCTCTGCACTCTGTACTTTCAGGATGAATAAACCGTCTGGTTGACTAACTAGATCAAATTTGTAGTTTGTCAAGGACCTCTCCAGAATCATCTCCTTGACAATCCTGCCCTGTAGATCAAGCAAAGTAATCTGGGTAATGGGCTCAGGTGCCCGCAACCACACTTGATCTTCAGTTGGATTCGGAAATATCTCAAGCTCCATACGCTCCTGGTTGAAATCCTGATAGAACTCCAACTTGTCACCCGGAATCGATCTACCTTCACCCCCGGATGAGATTGTGGCTGGTTTAATCACTTCAATCTGTGAACCCCTTCTATCTCGCTGAGATCTGAATCCATTTATATCTTCTTCGACAATAAATCGAATCTCACCCAATAAGCCGTGGCCACTTACTCCCTTTCGATCGGTGCGCATTATTGCAACATCCAGTTTGCCATCAGCCGGCGACTTGGTATATTGAATCAACCGGTCGTCATCGCCGAAAAGGTCTGGCAATAATTGAAATGACAGTGATGCTGAGTCGACGAGATCAGGTGCAATCACAGTCTCAAAATGAACAGCACATACATCCTCTACCTGTTCTAATTCGTTGCCTAGAGAGACTTCAATCACTGCCCAGTCTCCGGGTTCTACAAAGGGAGTCAGCAGGTTCAATTCCATACCAGTACTTTTGGCGGATGGAATCTGAGAAGGGACCATCTGATGTGCACTTTGGTAGTTCTTATCAACCGCCACGAAATCATTCAGATCTATAAGACCGTTTCCATCGGCGTCAGCATGCTTTCCATCATGGGTAGATACGATGTGAGTGAACCATGAATCACCGTGATGAGCCAACCATTGAGTGCCGGTTACAACCCGGGCACGACCGGATAATCCGTAGTTCATTCCCAGCGGAATAGCGTCCTGAATCGATACCCATCCATCAGAATCTGCATCGCCCGGCCAGACACACTCTAAGCTACAATCCATCCCAACTCCCTCTACCAAAGTCAGCTGCCACCGATGAGAACTGCACACTTCCGAATCAGTCCTGCCAACGCAATATTCAATCTCCATCTCAACCTCACCTACATATCCTGCTTCAGGATAGTATGACACTGTTTTGCCAGCGTCACTCAATTCAAGCGATCCGGTTGCCGGCCATTCGATCACCTTGAACCGAAAGTCATCGATTGGCACGTTGTAGCGAAAATGGCGGACATGGTCGTTTTCAACGATGTAGTTCCAAGATGTCTGAAGCGGCCTGTAGTCATATACCTGAATGTTGACCTTTCCCGTATCACACTGACCTTTGTCGCAGAGGGCATAATTAAAGTCAGTGACACCAATAAAGCCTTCCGCTGGAGTAAACTCTATATAGGCATCATTTAGAATTTGAATATCGCCTTGCAGATCACTGATAATCAAATCTATAGTACCTGATCCAAAATCATTTTCCAACAAGGAAAATCTGACTGGAGTATGGGGTTCAGTATAGACATGGTCATCATTGATCAACCCATTTTTTACAAAGGGGTCTGTAAAGTCGAGGTCAACATAAAAGAAAATCAATTGAGCATCTACCCACTGGGAAAATCTTATCACTTCCCTTCCGACAAAACCTGCATCTGGCTGGTACTCAAAAACCTGATCAGATAGTTTGTCCAAAGTGCCGCTGTAATATAGAGCTGTAGGGGGGCCAAATCCTGGTGCAACGGCGAAGGTCACAGTCTCATCCTTATATCCGTGAACTGCCAGAGTATCTCCTGATTGGACTAGATTTGGGTCATCAGCACGGATAAAGACCTGTCCTATATCACAATAATTTCCTTGGCAGAGTAGATAACTGATCTCCATCACTCCCGGCTCAGCCGCCAGCACTTGTATCTGCCCGGCTTCCAGCAACTTCACTTGTCCTCCTGTACTTGAAAGGATTCTTTCGATCCTCGCACCGTTCAAAATGCCTAAGTCATTGGAAAGTATATCCAGTTCTATAATAGATCCAGTACGTATCGCATAGTAATCTGGTCGCGCGACCAGGCTTTGAACGGAGATAACGTATCCGGCAAATGAAGATCTCAAACTTGAACCTTGCTCAGCAAAATTCTCGAGAACCAGGGTGTCCACTCCAGTGAACCCGGCATCTGGCTCGTAACGCAGCCGATAAAAGTCCTCGTAACTATATTTGAAGCGATAAGTTGTCCCGTTTTGGGGCTCTCCCAGAATGACCGGATACCTATCAGAGTCCACGATGATCTCAAGGTTTTGCCCTGAGAACACTTTGCTTACCCGGTAAGCATTCAATTGTTGACCACTCAGGTGAATCGACCAGACCAATAATATGGTGATGATAATAGTATTGGGGGCCAGAGACATAACTTATATTAGAAGCAATTGCAATATAAGCCTTATTTGCAGTAGCTGCGAAATAGCTCCGTAACTTTAACAAGCAATGAAAATGAATCATGCAAAAGACTAAACTGTATAGATTGCTATCGGAACTGTCCAACCCGGAGCTAAACCGTCTGGTCAAATTTGCTCAATCACCATATCACAATCCAAATCCGGTAATAAGTCGCTGCATTCAACGTCTAATCGAAGTGATACGGCAGGATGTATCCTTATCCCGTGAAGAATTATCCTTATTTCTCGGAGATGGTCATCCTCTTGAAGACCAGCGCTTTCGAAAAATATGTAGTGATTGTCTTCAACTCACGATACATTTCCTGGCAGTGGAAAAATTTTCCCTAGACCAGCCATTAGAGCAAGCAACAAGATTGGACGTAATTGTGCAGCGTCGGTATGAATTCTTGTTCCGGAGTTCACGCCAAAAGCTTGCTTCCACTCTCGATCGACTTCCCGGTAGAGGGGCCTCCTATTATCTGCATCAATATCGCTTACAAGAATATATCTACGAAATGAGCCAGTATCAACTGCAGCGATTTGAAGTAGCCAATATCGAAGAGATCATTGGCAATCTCGATGCCTTTTACACCATCGAAAAGCTACGCTACTACTGTGAAATTCTCAGTCGAAAGACTTTCACCAAGCATGAATACTCCAACATCTTGATCCAAGAATTGTTAGACTTGGTCAGGAAGGGAAAATTTTCAAAACATCCTGTCATTGAAATCTATTACCTCATCGTGCTCACCCATCTTGAACCTCATGCAGAACAACACTACTATGATCTGAAAGAGAAATTGCACAACCATGCGCATTATTTGCCAGCAGATCAAATGAAGCAACTTTATGACTCCGCATTAAACTATTGTAATCGCAAGATAAATAGTGGAAAGAGCAAGTTCATGGCTGAGTCTTTTGAACTTTACAAAACAGTATTGGCTAACGAATTGATCTACGTAGATGGATTCATTACGCACTGGACCTTTAAGAATGTGATCGTTTTGGCTCTGCGACTTGGTGAGTTTGATTGGGCCGAGCGCTTCGTTGAAAAATACAGCTACCGTATTGAGGAGAACTTCAGAGAAAATGCAGTCACATACAACCAAGCCCAAATCTGCTTCTACCGTAAAGACTTTCATCAAGTGATTTCCAAACTCCAAACGGTAGAATACCAGGATATCACTTATAATCTTGGAGCAAAATCGATGTTGTTAGCAACTTACTATGAGCTGTCGGAATGGGATGCCCTGGAATCTCTGTCCGCCAGCTTTAAGGTATATCTCACCAGAAGGAAAAATACAATTCCGGAAGCAAGAAGAAAGAGTTACATCAACATGATTAAGGTAATTAGCAAATTAGTTGATTACCGGAACAGAAATAGATTGAGTGTCAAGTCCATTTCCAATTATCTGGGCCAATTGGAGGTGGTAGCAAGCGAACCATGGTTGAGAGAGAAGCTTAAAGAGCTGCAAAGTCAACCAGCAGGTTTTTGACAGATAATCCTTATTTGACATATGATTGAACGAAGATTCACGGCAATTGGAATGCAAGCGAGCAAAATCCAGGCAAGACGTAAAAAATTATGTATCTTTTTCAAACGCCCCATTTGCAGATGGACTCGATAGAAATTTGCATTTTTACGATGAAGATCTATCGAACAAAAAAACTAATTCAAAAAGCTGCCTGCATATGATCAGATTCGCTCATATACCTGTTTTTACGCTCCTGCTATTGTTAGCTGCCTGTAAAGGTGGAACTTCGGAAACCTCAGAGGGAGATACAGCAGAAGCTATCGATACCTTAGACACGGAAAATAAGCTGGAAGGCACTTGGGAGCTGATTGAAGCCCAATTGGCTCACACTGGTGAGGGAGAGAGTACTGAGGTTGGCGAAGATTCCGATATCGCTTTCCTTAAGATCTTTACCAAGAAGCGTTTTCTTGCCTTTCGGTACCATAAAGATAGCAAGAAATTTCTTGGAGCCAGTGGTGGCACTTACATCCAGTTGGGTGATGAATTCAGGGAATATATAGAATTCAACACCTGGGATCCTATGCTGATCGAAACCCCTCAGACGTTTACCTGTACGTTTGAAGGTGATCAATTTGTTCAGGCGGGATTCATCAAAGGAGGAGCAGTCCCCAATGTACCGCTGCGAGAAGTTTACCAGCGGGTAGAATCAGGAAATCAGGGATCATTGGATCAACATCCTCTGGTTGGTGTTTGGAAACTCGAAAAATGGGCTAATGGAGATGTGGAGACGCCTGAACCTCTGCCCGTAGGTCATAAATCGATAAAGATCATCACTCCTACGAACTTTATGGTCTTTCGATGGGATGAAAATGCTGGTGATTTGTTAGAGACTGAAGATGGGGCGGATGAATTCATCTTTGGAACGGTCGATTTAAATACGGATTACTATACCGAGCATATTGTGTCTTTCCCAACCGAGGTAGGGATCGGCAAGACTTATACCTTCAATTGGTCGATCGATAATGGCATCTTCAAAATGACAGGCTTCATTGATGCAGATGATTTCATGGATTTGAAAATTGAAGAGTATTACAGCAGGGAAGAATAAATTCGTTCTATCCGGATTGCCTCTCCTTAAATTTATCTGTTAGATACTGTCACTAGTTAGTGACTTCATTCGTCATCTTGACGATAATGAATTACAAATTCAAAAAACGGAACGTACTATGAAGGAGTTCATGTTGATCTTCCTGGGCGCTGATTACAGCAAAATGCATCTTTCCCCTGAGGAAAGCCAATCACAAATGCAAAAATGGTTTAGCTGGGTGGACCGCCTGAGAAGGGATGAAATCTATGTTGAAGGCAGACCCCTTGCGCCAGCAGCCAAGACAATGAAAGGATCTGATCCGGTGATTACCGATGGGCCGTTTGCCGAAACAAAGGAGTTAGTTGGGGGATATTTTATTATCAAGGCAAAGGATTTTGACCAAGCCACCGAGATTGCCAAGGATTATCCTGACTATCATCTCGGGGGGGCTGTCGAGATCCGGGAGGTGATGGAAATGAATCATGGATAGCAGTTACTCCTCAGAGCTGGCCGACCATCTATTCAGACACGAGTATGGAAAGATGGTGGCTGTGCTCTCGCGGATTTTTGGATTTGACAAAACTGAGTTGATTGAAGATGTCATACAGGATGCTTTCGTAACTGCCTTGCAAACCTGGAAGTATGGAGAAACACCCACCAACCCTTCGGCCTGGCTCATGCAGGTTGCCAAGCGAAAAGCAATCGACAGATTACGCCGGTCTCAATTGCACCAGGTTTCTATTAAGCAGTCACTGTTCATGCCTACAGATTTGCAAGTTGACCGGTTTTTCCATCAGGAAGAACTTGCCGATAATCAACTTAGGTTGATTTTTGCTTGCTGCCATCCCAGCTTGAAAGAAGAGGATCAGATTGCATTGACCTTGAAGATGATTTCCGGATTTGGGATAAAAGAGATTGCCCATGCTCTTATCACTACCGAGGACGCGATCAAAGCAAGACTTTCCAGAGCACGAAAATTTATTCGTAAGGAGAATATAGAACTGGAGATTCCAGTAGGAAAGTCTCTGGATGAGCGCATCATGACGGTGCTGACTGTACTGTATCTTATTTTCAATGAAGGCTATTATTCCACCCGCCAAGAGGAGGTTATTCACCGGGAAATCTGTGAAGAAGCATTACGCCTTACCATTCAACTTTCCCAGCACAAACGAGGAGAGAAGCCTGTTGTGATTGCCCTATTGGCCTTGATGTTCTATCATACTGCAAGGCTACCAAGCCGAACCGACCAAGATGGTAATGCTATCCTACTTCCCGATCAGGACCGGTCGCTATGGGACAAGGAACTCATCAAGAAGGGACATGAGCACCTTCGTGCTGCCAGTCGAAGTGGAGAGGTCACTTTTTATCACATTGAAGCAGCTATCGCCGGACAACATTGTGTGGCTCCAACCTTTGCAGATACAGATTGGGACACTCTGCTACTGCTTTATGATCGCCTTTTCAAAATCAAAAACAGCAAGCACATTCTCTTAAATAAGGCAGTTGTGCTTATTCAATTAAGGCAATTTGACGCAGCACAACGGTTGCTCTTGGAGCTCGCTGATGATCTGCAGAACACGGTGATGTTCCATTCTGTGTTTGCAACACTGGCAGAAGATACTGGCCAGCACGAAGACGCTAAAGCTCATTTGGAGAAAGCCATCGAAATCGCCGATTCTGAACGGCAAAAAGCTTTCCTGCGTGCCAAATTAGAGCAAGCTAGTTGACCGGCAACTTCTTCCCCTTCTCATTCTACTCCTTTCGTATCTTGACATCAAGATGACGAAACGGATCAAGGGTAGATTTGGCCCCGGAGCGATGGTAGCTGCTGCCTTTATAGGACCAGGAACAGTTACGACTGCTACTCTTGCCGGCGCTCGATATGGCTATCTGCTTCTGTGGGCAATATTGTTTTCAATTGTTGCAACATTCGTTTTGCAAGAGATGGCCGCCCGACTCGGTATTGTAGGAAGAATGGGGTTGGGAGAAGCGGTGCGGGCCAAAGCAAAATCGGCCAGTCAAAAGGTATTAGCTTCTTTTCTCATCATATCAGCAATTTGGATTGGCAATGCAGCCTACGAAGCTGGTAATCTCACCGGTGCTGCTTTGGGCTTCAGTGGTTCAACGTTAGGATCATTCAATCCTGTCCTGATGTTCATAGCCCTGGTAGCTGCCGTGGTTCTGTATATTGGTCGATATCCGCTTATCGAGAAAGTACTTGTTGGTTTAGTGAGCATCATGGGTCTTGTCTTCCTGATTACAGCTCTATTGGTCAAGCCCGATATAGAAGCAATTTTGAAAGGCATTTTCGCTCCAACCCTGCCATCGGGGGCTAGTCTGGTCGTGATCGGATTAATCGGAACCACCGTGGTTCCATACAACCTCTTCCTGCACGCTTCGGCGGTAAACAAGAAATGGCAGGGCGATCAATTCCTGGGGGTAGCCCGTCGTGATGCTTTGGTATCTATTGCCATGGGTGGTATCATCACTATGGCTATCGTAATCAGCTCGGCAGTGGCTCTCCATGGAAAAGAAATAGAAGTATCCAGTTCCGCCGAGCTCGCTTTGCAGCTCAGACCTTTGCTGGGCGACTGGGCCGAAACCTTCCTCGCAATTGGGTTTCTGGCAGCCGGATTTTCGTCTGCTATCACCGCTCCCCTGGCAGCATCATTTGCCACTTGTGGCATACTGGGATGGCCGGCCGATATGAAAAGTAAACGGTTTCGGGCAGTCTGGATGGTGGTGATGGCTGCTGGCATTCTATTCTCATCGATTGGTTTTAAACCCATTTTACTGATCCTTTTTGCTCAGGTGGCAAACGGATTGCTACTTCCGGTGATAGCCTTATTTTTACTGTGGATCATGAATGACAAAAAGATCATGAGGCAATATGTTAATACGCGCTGGTTCAATTTGATTGCTATGGCAGTAGTGATTGTGACCATTGGTCTTGGATTCAAGAGCATACTTAGTGCAATTCAATGGATATAGGCAAAGAGAATATCATCGAAATCAATTGCGATATGGGTGAGAGCTATGGCCGGTTTATCATCGGTCATGACGATCAAATCTTCCCACTTATTACTCAATGTAATATCGCTTGTGGTTTTCATGGTGGCGATCCTCTTCATATAGACCAGACTATTGCCAAGGCAATCCGCTACGGAGTGGCTGTTGGCGCTCATCCGTCCTATCCTGATCTCATGGGTTTTGGCAGAAGAAAGATGGACATTGACTCCGCCGAACTAAGTGCTTTACTCAGGTACCAGATCGCAGTGATTAAAAGCCTGGTCGAAAGCAGAGGCGGAAGGCTGAATCACGTAAAGCCCCACGGTGCACTATACAATACAGCAGCCATTACTGAGGCGGTCTGTGAAAGCATTCTCGACTCTATTCAATCATTTGGATCCGGGATTGCCTTCATGGGTATGGCTGGAAGTCTCATGCAGCAAATGGCGATCGAAAGATCCATGCCATTTCTTGCTGAAGCATTTGGAGATCGTCGCTACACCAGCGAAGGAACATTGCAATCACGTTCAATCCCCGGAAGTGTTATTACAGATATGAACGAGGCAATTGATCAAGTTCTTTCGATTGCCAAAAACCAAAAAGTAAAGACTGCAGATGGAACCATTCTTCCGGTCAAAGCCGATACGATATGCATTCATGGGGACAATCCAGCAGCACTCGACATTCTCAAAGGCATCAGCGAAGCTTCAGCTCTCTCACAAGATTCATCCGAAACCAGCTAAGATGCATTTTACGCCCTTTGGTGATGCGGCAGTTCTCATTCAGCTAGAACAAAGGATCGATCCGGCAATCAATGAAACAATCCTTTCCTTACATGAGCTTATTCAGGCAAGTGACCCAATTGGATACTGCTATTCAATCCCGGCCTACAGCTCCCTGACGATCGTTTATGATCCAGAAACCACATCCTACAATGACTTTAGAGAACGTTTGAGTCAATTGTGTCAAGCCGTCCCGATGAAACACTCCGAAGGACCTACGATCAGTATTCCCGTGTGCTATGATCCTGATTTTGGGCTGGATCTGAATGACTTGTCTTCCGCAATTGACCTTAGCACCAAGGAAATCACAAACCTTCACCTTAGCCGGGATTATCGGGTATTTATGATCGGTTTTCTTCCTGGTTTTACCTATTTGGGCATGCTGCCCCCATCTCTGGAATGTTCGCGTCTTGATTCCCCGCGCATGAAAGTACCGGCTGGATCGGTGGGCCTGGCTGGCCTACAAACCGGTATTTACCCGCTGGAATCTCCCGGAGGATGGCAAATTATTGGCCGAACACCAATTTCATTGTTCAGGCCAATGTCCGACCAGCCCTTTGTCATCAATGCGGGGGACAAAGTGCGATTCATTTCCATAAACAAGAGGGAATTCCATGCAATCGCAGAGGACTTTCGGAAAGGAAGCTATCAAATTCACCGGCATGAGTAAGTCCTTAATACTACACTTTAATCAGCCTGGTCTTCAAACGCTTGTGCAGGACGATGGCAGGTATGGTTGGCATCACTATGGGGTCCCTGTCAGCGGACCTATGGATCGCTTTTCAGCATATTTAGCAAACTGGCTGGTCGGCAATGCCATCGATTCAGCTTGCCTGGAGATCACCTATTCCGGCCCGATCATTGAATTTAGCGAGAGTTGCCAGGTAGCCTGGTGCGGAGCCGACATCTCCCCTACCCTCGATGGTCTTGAACTTCCCGGATATCAGACCATAAATGTGAAAGCTGGATCGGTACTGAGGTTTGCTAAGCTTGAAGAAGGATGCCGCGTCTATTTAGCAGTTGGCGGAACCTGGCAACTACCTAAAATACTTAACAGCCGGTCTGCAATACCTTATACCAGTGATACCGCAACGCCCAGCAGTGTGATACGTAAAGGTTCACAATTGGAGGTCAAGACCGGCAATCCTATTCAAACACGGACCTTGAAGAAAACATTCTTCCAGGTCGGAAATAAAGCACGCATCGTCACTGGGCCGGAGTGGTCAAAATTTTCACCTGCTGAGCAAACGTTTTTCCTCTGCCAATCATTTCAGTTGAGTCCACACTGCAATCGCTTGGGCTACCGGCTGAATCCCGAACTCGAGGGCTATGATTCTAGAGGAGAAATGCTGTCTTCCGGGATTGTACCAGGAACTATTCAAATCTCCAATTCGGGTCAACCGGTGGTCTTAATGGCTGATGCGCAAACCACCGGAGGATATCCTCGTATCGCAAATGTGATCAAAGCCGACCTGGATGGACTGGGTCAATTAAAGCCCGGAGACAGTCTGACATTCGAACCCGTCAACCTCGATGAAGCCAGAAGAGCCTGGCTGAATAAAAAAGATAAGTTTATTTCTCTCATCGGGCTGTCAGCCTAGACCTATGACCTTAAACTGCTGATTTTCAGGATTTTTTCAAAATCTAGTCGTAATTTTGTTCTATGAAATTGTTAGTGGTCGAAGATGAAATTGCTCTTCAGAGATCTATTGTTTCCTACCTCACAGACATGGATTATATCTGTGAAGCTGCTACTTCCTTCTCTGAAGCTTTGATGAAAAGTTCCGTGCATGAATATGACTGTATTCTCGTCGATATCACTTTGCCGGGAGGCAGCGGCCTCGATTTGATTAGAGAGCTGAAACAACAGCACAAAGAATCTGGTCTCATCATCATTTCCGCAAAAGACTCACTCGACGACCGTTTGCATGGCCTTAACCTGGGCGCTGATGATTACCTGACCAAACCATTTCATCTTAGTGAATTAAATGCGAGAATCAAGGCTCTGCTCCGGAGAAAATACTTCAATGGCATGCAGACAATCGACGTGGAGGAAATCACTATTGATCCATCAAGATCAGCAGTGACAGTCCATGGGAATGAGATTAATCTAACGAAGTCAGAGTACAGGCTCTTGTTATACTTTGTCACGAACAGAGAAAGGGTGTTGAGCAAGGAAAGTATCGCAGAACACATCGGTGGCGATCAATCTGACATGCTGGACAATCTCGATTTCATTTATTCGCACATCAAGAACCTGAGAAAAAAAGTGCTTGACGCAGGGGGCACCGACTATGTCAAAGCAGTGTATGGAATGGGATACAAGTTTAGTACGGTTTGAAGTTACTGATGTAAAGTAATCGGCTCTCCTTATCTTTTTATCGGTGGCCTATCTGGTCACAGGCATCGAGCTGTTCATTGCGGTTCACACCTTGATCAATGTCGAATTGGATGAATTGCTTGAGGAGAAGACAGTCTATGTCGAGCAATATCTTGCGTCACTCCCGGATCTTTGAGAATCCAATCAGGTCACCGATGAACTAGTCGAAATCAAGAAAATGCCTGGGCACATTCCCTTCGAATTATTTAACGATACCACGCTTTGGAATATAGTGGACGACGAACCGGAGCCCTACCGTAGTTATACCCGGGCTATGATGATAGGAAATACCCCGGCAGTAATCAAAGTGAGTACCTCCAAGATGGAAAGCGAGGATCTTATCACTACGATGGGTTTCCTCTTGATCATTCTTCTGGGTCTCATGTTCCTTGGCACTATCTCCTTACCCGATATCTATCTGGACAACTTTGGCAACCATTTCATCAGACTTTGGATGAACTGAAGTCATTTGACTTCACCAGTGATGCACTCATTGAAACAAGACATACGGAAATCGAAGAATTCCAAATGCTCAACCAGGCACTCCAAAATATGTCGGCAAAATTGCAATAGGATTTCCTTGCCCTCAAATCATTTGCTGAGCATGCGTCTCACGAGATCCAAACACCGCTCTCAGTGATCAAGAACAATATCGAACTCATTATTCAACAAAATGACCGCAGTACGGAAGAATGGAACCGACTAGAGGAAATCAGCAAAGCGGCTACCCGGATTTCAAAGATTCAAAAGGCCCTACTGCTTTTTACTGCAATCGCGAACAAGCAATACACCCAGACAGAAATGATCGATGTCAGACAAATCATTCAGGAAAAACTGGAAGAACTGGATGCCAGGGTACAGGACAAAAAAAACAAGGTCACAGTCCATGCCGGCGATAGCAGCATCCCATTCAATCCCTACCTAATGGACATCCTCATTAATAATTTCCTCAGCAATGCGATTAAGCATAATCTTCCCGATGGTAAAATCGAGCTAGAACTATCACCTTACGAAATACTTATTTCCAACACTGGGCATGCCAACTATTTGAATGACAACCAAATCTTTAACCGTTTTGTAAAAGGAGATCCTTAATCCTCGTCTCTAGGACTTGGTTTGGCTATCGTCAAACAGATATGCGATGCTTGCGGTATATCGGTTGAATATTCGTTTGACGGCATCCTGTATCACGTTCGACTTAGATTTCCATGAGAATGGTAGCATGAAGAATTTGTGAGCGAAACATCCAAAATCCAAAATCTCTCCAAAATCGGCTTAGATCTTGGTAACATGCTTCATCTGAAATTCAATCCTTTGCTACCGATGTTTTGCCTCGCTACCGGATTTTTTGCTGTGACGAGTCTTTGGGATGCAAGTGAGGCTCCCGGCATCGTGAACCAAGGAGGCCACTCAGCATTGAATTTAAATCTTTCGGATTGCTTATCTTACCACCTGGGAAATCTGGCGGAAGGAGGTGAGAATATTCCGAATGTAAAAAATCACTTACCAGTAATTAGCCAGCATATTGAGCAACATTTTCCAACTTATCAAATCGTCTTGGCACGAAAATTAGAAAATACGGATTGTGGTCGGTTTCTATTGCAAGTAGAAAGAGGTCGATTATGTTTCAACTTACTTTTTGACCCGGAGGGACAGTTACTTTATATAGAGCCAGCGAAGAACAAGCTTTCATGAGGCGCTTAGTCCAGATATATAGACATCGGTTCATCGGCTTGCTGCTTGGCTTTGCGATTACACTGTGCCTTCAAGCACAGGAGTCTCCCTACCAGCTTGATTGGGGCAGGGAGGCTACCATCATAGGGTTAAGTGCTGGTACGATGATTGGCAATCATTTTCTACACCAGTCTATTCCCACACTTACCCGGCAACAAATAGAAACTTTGGACCGGGGTAAGGTTTGGGGCTTTGACAGGGGAGCCACTCGAAATTGGTCTACTAGCGCATCGGATGCCAGCGACATAGCACTGTTTACGGCCGGATTTATACCTTTCGCTCTCGGTGCAACCAACTCTATCCGCCGTGATTATTTAAATGTGGGTGTGTTGTTTCTCGAAACTTTACTGGTCAATACTGCACTTACTGATCTTACCAAAGGCGTGGCACGGCGCTATCGCCCTTTGGTCTATAACCCCGATGCCCCTCTGGAGAGCAAAACCGCTACCAGTGCCCGTCTTTCGTTCTATTCCGGTCACACTTCGGGCAGTGCCGCATTTACTTTTTTTGCAGCGAAAGTGTTCTCCGATCACTTTCCGGAATCCAAGTGGAAGCCAGTGATCTGGACAGTTGCCTCCGTGTTACCAGCCACTACCGGATATCTTCGTTACCGGGCGGGCAAACACTATCCCAGCGACGTGATTATAGGATATCTTGCCGGTGCCGCAGTGGGTTATTTTGTGCCACATCTCCACAAGCACACTTACGACAGCCGGATAAGCCTGATTCCCTCCATAGGTTTGGAAGGTGCCAGCTTGAAGTTCCGTTTACATTTCTGACGTCTTTCACATTGCCCCGTGCTCCAATTTCTGACTTCTTACGAAAGTTGACCTGACAAATCAGTATACAAGATTGTCATCGTTTATACACATTATGAGTAGAAGTCAAAGTCTGATAGTTCAGACTCTTGACTTGGCTGTCTTTAATCGAGGAACAGCCAGCTCTGGGGAGGCATTGGCTGTGGTTTTCAAAGGTCGCGATCGAAGCAGAGGTTTTGGTGAAGAAGCCTATGGCGCATCGACAACTACTTTCGGCTTCAAAATGCCAGACAGTCTTAACATCGTGCTTGCAGTTTCAACCTTTCAAGATCGTAATGGGATATCCTATATCGATGCGTGGAGCCGGATGTGGAAATAGAAATCGGTAGTGAAATGGCAGATCCTGACAAGGATCCAGTGATTAAAGCTGCCACTGGATGGATGATCAATCAATGCCAAAATGACTAGGTTGTCCACTGAAATGAGATTCGCTTCCGTTTCACCTCATTGCTTCATGCCGTTATCCGGACAATATCATGCCATTGCATTTTGATTTTATCGTCATTGGAAAGGGGCTGGTAGGATCTGCGACCGCCAAGTATCTCTCCCAGAGAATCATTTTGAAATTAGACGGGCTTCCCGAATTGATCTGCCGGATTTGATCCCTTTGAGTCAAGAGACATTTCGGAAAACATTTGGCCCGCACAATACAGACGAGGATATTGAAAAGTATCTAAAGGAGAATTTTTACCAAAACCAATTAGTGCGTGAATTGGACAGCGAGAATTCTAAATATTACCTTGCAAAGCTTGATGGCGTACCCATCGGTTACTTAAAAGTAAATCTGGGTAATGCACAAACCGAAATGCAATGATGAGTCAGGAATGGAAGTCGAGCGGATCTACATTTTGCATATGTCATCAGGGAAAAGGATTTGGCCTGCAGCTGCTCAAGAAGGCATTTGAGTTAGCTTCTGAACATGACCTGCTTTTCGTATGGCTTGGCGTATGGGAAAAGAATCTGAAAGCCATTGCGTTTTTCAAGAAACATGGTTTTCGCGAAGTAGGTGAGCATATCTTTACGCTCGGAAATGACCACCAAAGAGATCTTATCATGATACTTGATTTATAGCGGATTACTCAGCGAAGACACAAATGGAATTTACTCGCATAGCTCCCCAATGGATCGTTCCTGATGTAAAAGACATTGTCGAATTCTATCGGGTGAAGGTTGGTTTTGAATTGGAATGGATCGGTGATCCTCCCCTTTTTGCCATCATGCGACGGGACAATTTCGCCATCATGTTCCGGCAATTGAAGGTAAATGGTTTTACCGGTCCCCCTTTGTGCAAACCGGTTGGGAGACCTCGGCAGAGGGAGCTTGGGATGCATATGTGTGGGTGAAAGACGTAGATCAGCTGTATGAAGAATTCCTTCGGAATGGAGTCCTGATTCTGCGCAAGCCCGAAGACCGGGATTACGGACATTAATGGCTACATCATCTGCTTTGGTCACAGCAAAAGCAGATAGGCCATCTTCTTCACTTCTAGATTACCAAACGCCATTTCGTCTTAGTATCTTCCATTATGACGCGACTCCTTCTCGCCGACGATCACCAAATCTTGCTCGATGGTTTTGTGGCCATCCTGCAAGGCGTTGATGATATGCAAGTAGTTGCCACTGCCTCCGATGGAAAGAGGGTACTCGATCTGCTTGATGAGCATGAAGTGGATGTCGTCCTGCTAGACATCAATATGCCGGAAATGAACGGGGTGGAAACATGTAAAAAGATCACAAAGAAATATCCGGATGTTAAAGTCATCGCGTTGAGCATGCACAAGCGACCAAGTTTTATCAAGCGGATGATGCAGTACGGAGCGATGGGGTACATACTCAAGGATGATGATGCCACCGAGATTATTAAAGGTATCCGTCGAGTGATGCGTGGAGAGAAGCACTTCAGCCTCCGCGTACAGGATCTCGTTTTGGAGATGAACCTGGAAAAAAGGAAATCAGAAGGCACCGAGATTTCTGAGCGCGAGGTGGAGGTGCTACGCCTCATCTCCCAGGGCCTCACCAACCAGGAGATTGCCGAAAAACTATTCCTCTCCTTCCACACGGCCGATAGCCACCGACGTAATCTCGTGGAGAAATTAGGTGCAAAAAACACCGCCGATCTGGTGCGCATCGGCCTTGAAAGAGGTTACATTTAATCATCCAGTAATCTTTGCAAAATTCCGCTTGACTGCAATTATCAAGTAGTGGCGCTTTTCCGCTATTTTATCGATTAGCGATAAGTAGGGAACCTTGATCTCTCCTTTCTGATGAAGTTTGAGACATCTTATTGTGGACTCAAATCAATCATCATGAAAAAAATCTGGATATCAGTGATCCTGTCTTCATTATTCTTCGGATTGAAAGCTCAAAACCCACTCGCTGAAGTGCAAGGAAGGATATCAGTATATCTGTCCAATGACACCACATCAGTGCATATTGGAAGGAAGGCTGGATTCAGTCAAAATTTAAATTTTCGTTTATTCAACACTTTTGTTGGCAGCAATGCTGGAGAGTTCAGTGATCTAGGATCGGAAAATAGTTTTTTTGGTGATCGTGCCGGAAGATCCAATCGATCAGGCACGAGAAACAGCTATTTTGGAACTGGTGCTGGAATGTTTAATGAAGGCGGGTTGAGCAATTGCTTTGTCGGCTATTTGAGTGGGGCACAATCCGCAGGAGATGCCAACACATTTTACGGAGCCTATTCGGGTTCTGAATCTTCAGGGGATTACAATGTTTTCATGGGTGGTGCTAGTGGAATGTTTAATAGAGGCAAACACAATACATCGCTTGGATCATTCTCGTTTGCATCTGGAGACAGTGGTGGTTCATACAATACTGCCATTGGTGACTCCTCTATGTTTCTCATCGATACCGATGGGGATATCCAAGGACATAATAATACGGCGGTGGGAGCCAGCAGTCTCTTTGCCAAATCCAATTTAGACACTGAAAATTCGGTGGCAGTAGGTTATCAATCAGGCTATCATGGTGGCTCGAGAAGTGTATTCATCGGCTATCAGGCCGGCAAATCAGCCCAGCAACTCATCGATCGGCTCTACATCTCCAACCAGGCGGGCGATAGTCCACTCATATATGGAGAATTCGATAACTCTTTGATACGCGTAAATGGCGATCTTGAGGGTACTGGAAAAGTGGGAATCAACGTGGCAGACCCCGTTAGTCAACTTACAATCAAACAGTCCTCAACAGGAGATTCCACCGGAATCCGTCTGATAGATGATGGCAACAATGAATCATGGGAAATCCGAAATGGAGGTTCAAATCGTGACCTTCGATTCCGTGCCTTTGGTAATGACGGCACAACGGTTGACATGACTGTCGAAATTCACCGGGCGGACGGAAGTTATCATATACATTCCGATAAAAGACTGAAGAGAGATATCACCCAGCTGTCTCATATTCTTAGTCAAGTTGTCCGGATCAACCCTGCCGCATACCAGTGGGTGGATCAACCAGACCAAGAACATCCATCGCTGGGTGTGATCGCTCAGGAACTTGAAGCCATCTTTCCTTCTATTGTCAGTACCAATGAAGATGGTTACAAAATGGTCAACTACGATGCGTTGGGTGTTCTGGCCATTCAAGCGATCAAAGAGCAACAAGCGATTATCGAATCTCAGCAAAAGCAAATTGATCAAATCCTGTCTATGATAGGTGCATCAAGCCATTAAGTCATGGACTATTTTCCCTATCTTAAAAGGAATGACTATGCGCATCCCTAGCCTGCTCCTTTGTATCATTTCATGCAGCTTTACCCTAACCGCCCAAACCGGTCAGCTCACTGACAGTCTTCGTACTGAACTCCTCCAGGCGACATCCGATCAGCAGAGGTCTTCGTTACACGATGCCATTGCCTCCGACCTGGTGTACGCAGATCCGGTCGCAGCACTGAGACATGTCGACACATTGGCCACTCTGGCCGAATCCCTTGGTGATGAAGATTTACAACGCAGAGCAACTTACCAATACTCGGTGATCTACCGGCTGCAAGGTGACTACGAAAAAGCACTGGAGTTGCAGCGTGAATATGCCACGATGATCGAGGACACAGATGATTCCTCCGGGATCGCAATGGCATACTATCAGCTGGGAGCCAATCTACTGAGAATGGATCAATATGAAAGTGCCTCCGTAAATCTTCAAAAAGCCCTGGATTATGCAGAGCGGATTTCGGACAACACCCTGGCCTACAAGATTCTCAATGGCCTGGGCATCCTCTACAAAAATCTCTACCAACACGAAAAATCCCTGGCCGCTTACGAAAAAGCAATAGACTACTGCATGCTCACCGGCGACACTGCATCGCTCGCCATTATCTATAATGGTATCGGTATACTCTACAAAGAAATGGACAGCTTGCACCTGGCACTCCCCTACTTCCAGGATGGTTTGGCTATTGCGGAAAAAACCGGCAACCTTGCTGCTGTAGCCAGCCAAAGCCGGAATATCGGCCTGATCCATTTTCAAAACGGAGAACTTGATCTTGCCGAGCAATATCACGAAAGAGCACTGGAGATCCGGCAGAAGCAAGGGGTGAAACTGCACATTGCCGGTTCGTACCATGATCTGGGCGAAGTCAATCTAGCCAGGGGACAACTCGATCAGGCAGAGAATTATTTCCTTCAGGCCCTCGATATCTTCACTGACATCAATGCCTTGATCAGTGAAAACACGATTTATAAGCAGCTAGCCAAAGTATACGAAGCAAAAGGCGACTACCGGCAATCCAATGACTATCTCACCAGGTTCTATGCGATTCACGATAGTCTCAAAGACAACGACCTGCGGGAGAAAATCAATGAACTTGACATCCAGTATGAGACGGCCAGAAAAGACAGTGAGCTGGCCTCTCAACGTCTTGCCATCACCAAAAACAGGGCTCAGCGCAACCTGTTTATGATTGGTAGCGGCGCTCTCCTTTTGCTCGCATGGTTTCTGATCTATCGCAACCAGCAAAGCAAGCGACTGGCAAGTGCACAGATCGAAAACCTGGAAAAGCAACAAAAGTTATTGGCACTGGATTACATGGTTCAGGGTCAGGAAGAAGAGCGCAAACGAATCGCTCGTGATCTGCATGATGGTCTGGGTAGCCTGCTGGCTTCTGTTCGGCAGAAGATCAAATCTATCCAAGGTCAAATCGATTCCCTTTCGGAGATGAATGTCCCGGTAGAAGCAGAGAAGCTCATTGGCAAAGCATACGATGAAGTTCGTCGCATTTCGCACGATATGATGCCGGCTTCGCTGGTCAGCCTGGGTCTGGTGGACGCTGTAGAGGATCTCGTGGCCGATTTGAGATCCTCGCATGCTTTGCGGATTCATTTTCATCAGGTAGGAAACTTTGCTGATCTTCCGGATAAGATCAAGATCAATGTCTACCGGTTAATTCAGGAGATCACAGCCAATGCGGTCAAACACGCTGAAGCCAACGAGCTCACTGTTACTATCGAGAGGGACAGCAGAACCTTGGCTTTGTCCATCACCGATGATGGAAAGGGATTCGACTATGACGAAGCTACTCAGCATAATGGATTGGGTCTGAAGAATATTGAATCCAGGGTGAAATATCTCGAAGGCGAAGTGGTGATCGATTCAAAACCCGGAAAAGGAACTGCCTTTCATATCGCCATCCCGGTTAGAGTTTGACAAAAGTCAGGCGGTGATCAACCGCCGTCGAATCCGTAACTCGTATTTGGTAGGTGCCTGCCGGAAGTGAGGATACATCGATTTCGCCCCATGAACTTGTTGTGTTTTGCAGGTGGATCATTCCATAGATATCAATGATCTCAATGCTTCCATTATCTATCCCCGATATCTTTATCCGATCAGCGGTTGGATTCGGAAACAACAGCGGGGTTCTAGCTTTTCCTTCTAAGGTTACTACCTGAGAGTGTGATATCGCCCCATCAAAATCGGTCTGCTTGAGCCGATAATAATTGATTCCGTTGCTGGGTCGATGGTCGAAATAATCGTAGCTGTTGGTCTGGGTCTGATCTCCCCTGCCAGGTACAAATCCGATCTCCTCCCAATTCGTACCGGATGTTGCTCGCTCTATGTAGAAGCCCGCATTATCAGCTTCGCTAGCCGTTTTCCAGTGCAAGTGATGATATCCAGACCGAGCTTCACCGTCAAAAGACAAGAGTCTGACCGGAAGCAGGCTACAGGAAGCTTCCACTTCAATGCGGTCATCACATCCTATCTGATTACTCGATATGGAGGCTCCGTTACCTGTATTTGAGACGTAGGTGCAAATAGGAGGTGTCGCACAGTCGGATAATTGAGGATTACTCTGCACATACAACCAGCTGATACCTTGTTCGTCAAGATTGTCCAGTCCACTCAAGGAACTCAAATTCGAATTTAATGAAACGGTCAGGTTTCCACCCATGGTGGTCAGATTCTGGATCCCATTCAGATTTACAAGGGCTTGGTTCCATCTGACAGATATACCACCTCCTACTGAAACCAGATTCTGCAATCCGTCCAGGTCGGTGAGAAGTGGATTGAATTCGACAGATACATTGCTGCTGACGCTACTTATGCCTGCTAATCCTGTTAGATCCGCAAGCAGATCATTGTTTCCTATGGTGAGATAACCTCCTACAGCAGTTATATTTTGTAGTCCTCCTAAATCAGCAAGGGCATCGTTGTTACCCACAGCCAGGTATCCGCCCACGTTGGTTAGATTCGCTAAAGCACTGAGATCATTGAGAGACTGGTTGGTCTGGATCGCCAGAAAATCACCAACAGCGGTGAGGTTATCCAATCCATCTAGATTGGTCAGTGCTCCATTGTTAGCAATACGAATGAATCTGTCTACAGTAGAGATCTGCAAGAGACCATCAAGGTTGGTGATCGTGTTACTCAGACTGTCGTCTATGGTGATTCCGAATGGCAGGTCAGTACAACCAGGATAGTCTGCACTGAAATCATCGATTTCTTCCTGGGTGTTTAAGAGAATATCCGCTGTGGGGCATTGACTTGTCGTGGGCATTGCAGATAGCAAAAGTAGAGTGAAAATTGTTCCAATTGATTTGATCATGGCTCGATAGTTTTTGTGAAGACTGAGTCTTCTCAAAACTATTTTGCCAGCCTGATGATTAAATCACCGGATTATGGGAATTGGTAAAATCACGTGAAAACGGGATCATCGCTGGAGACTTGATTTCCAAACGGGATTTCTTCCAGATACAATCTAATTGTCACATCTCCCACTGCACCCCTTTTACCCCTTGCTCCCTTTTACCCTTTCAGTCCATGCACCCTTTGCCCCCTTTAACCACTTGCTCCTTTTTAGCCCTCCATTAATACATATTCGTCTGGGCCATCTTCCACACTTTGAGCGACTTCACTTCGATGTCTTCTCCCCCACTGTAGATCCGGATACGATCACTGTCTGGCAGCTCGGGATATACCACTTGCGTCATACATAGCCGTTCATTCGCAAAAACCTCGATTATGCTCCGATCCAGGAAAATGTTTAGGTGAAGGTTCTCACCTTCTTGCAATTTGAAAGGAGCTCTCTGTTCCGACACAGGCTCGGTAAATCCCTCCAGCTGGGGCTCAAACATGCAATTCGGAGGCATTTCTACCAATCCACCTGCACTGGCTCGGGAACGTGCAAAATGGATGACCAGTTCTTCAGTAGAGGTATCGTAAAAGACCAGGGTCTCCTCATCTCCTTCCGGAGCGCCGAAAACTTTCAAGCCGGCATGGGAAGAGCCCAGGGTCATTTCCACTTCAATTTCGACCGACTTACCTCGCATACCGAGTTCTTTCTCCTGACCTGCGCCGAGAGAGAATGCTCCTCCATCCCATTCTTTCAATCGCAGCTTTTCAAATTCTTCCGGCGGAGTTATCAGCACCTCTCCCTCTTCCGAAAGTGCAACTACTCTTGGCATACTCATCACTCCCGACCAACCCTCTTTTGCAAACCGGCTAGGATTGGTCTCTTCATCATTCCAATGAGCTGCAAAGTCATACACGTCCGGATTGCGGTCCAGCACCCAACCCCAGATCAAATTGCGGCCCTGGTCATCTACCAGCTGCTCGGGTGCAAAGAATGTCCCTCCGGGCCAGTTCATTCTTCCATGTTGTTCCACTGTAAATCTGCCGGCGGACCAGTCACCTACATAATATTGTGATCCCAGGTTGTGACTGATAAAAAGCAGCATATGCTTAGATCCTAAAGAAAAGAAGTCCGGGCAGGAAAGATCTTCAAAGTGATGTCGATAACGCTTCTGCTGATCGATGAAGTTCCCCAAATATTCCCATTCCGTCATATCACGCGAACGGAAGAATCCGGCAGTATCTCCACCGGAGATTTGATAATAATAATCAGTGTCTTTGTCGTACCATCCTTCCGGATCCCATGCCCGGTACTTGCCAAACATGGGATCACCCTCCTTGGGAGAGCGCAATACTGGGTTTCCCTCAAATTTCTTCCATACCCTGAGGTCTTCATCGGTTGAGTAAGCCACCAGGTTAGCATCAGCACCGTAACCGTGGTACATAATGTGCGGGACTCCTTCCTTTGACAAGAAGGCACCTCCACTAAAGATGCCCTTTTCTATATCTCCCTCTTTCACATCTAGCATATCCGGATAAAGACTCCAATGCAGCAAGTCGGTACTTACCGCATGTCCCCAGAAATGTTCCCGTTCTCCATTGAGAAGCGATTGATAAATAAATCCGACATGATACTTGCCATCCCAGTATATCGCTCCATTGGGATCAAACGGATAGGCCCTTCCTTCAGGAGCTACAAAATGGTAGATGGGTCGGTAAGGATCCGACAAGATATGATTTCGTAAGGTACGGGCATGGTTGATGTAATCCCGGGATTGGTCGACCGGGAAATGCCTCTGTGTTTGTGCATCCAGAGAGAAGCCAAAGGCCAGCCCCAGCACGATGAAAAAGATGCGCATAGTAAGTGTTTGATTCAGAAAATTGGTAGGAACATGGAAAAGATAAGGAATAATCTTGATCCTTCCTCATTTGAAACTTGAAGATATACAGCAATGAGAATTATTTGAAAAAGCCCCTAACTCAAATGTTTAGAGGCTTTTGAAAGCTCTTTGTGCCAATGAATTAACTCAATTTGCTACCAGAACATTGTCGCCCGAATTTCTTTCTCCTAATACCGCTTCAATTCTTTCGACACTTGCTTTCAAGCAGTTGAAATCTTCTTGGTAAGCTCGCATCAGATTGGTCATCTCGTTGGTTTTAAGGCCCACTACCATGTTGACAAAATTGACAACTTCATCTCCATCTTCCCACGCTCGTCCAACGACTTTGGAGACGTCTTGTAAGGCTGAAACAAAAGACAAGTGTACTGACTGTTGAGAGAATTTGTTTCATGAGTCTCAGATTTTTATTTTTTTTCAATTCTTAGTCAAAACTCAATCATAATCTGAGCTCGGGGCACCCCATTTAAAGCCAGAATACAAAATCACGTAAAAAAGGGATCAAAGCCTTTGTGGTGATACTCTCCTGATCTAATTTCTCGCGATCTTCATCCATCTCTAATGGTTATTTGCCTGCTGTTCTTTACCATTAACCTCATGAAGAAATGGATCAAGTTCCTCAGTATCACCCTATGGATCGTTGGGACTAGGGCATATGATGCCTACTCAACGTACCTCTATACACCAGATTTAGAGCTTGAGAACAATCCGCTAGTGTCCTGGATTGGCCTTGGTTGGACACCGCTCCTGATCGTGATTGGAGGGCTGCTGACATATATCATCTATGCGATCTATGTCAGTATTTTCCGGTCATTCCGTTTCGAACCGGAAGATCCTGGATTCAGCTTTGTACGTTTTGCCACCTATCTATATCGCGGTTGTGATCAGCACTGGACTACTATCTTCTATAGGTTTCCTACATCGACTCGCCGGTTTCACCACTACATGGGTCATGTGTTGGGAAGAGCACTAGTCTTTGCCGGAATAGTATCCACACTCATGTGGCTGGGAATTTGGTATTCTGGTTTCTACAGTTCGATCCATAGTGTCGGATTGATTTACAGCATATTGGTTACCGGTTCCATTCTCATCATTCTAGAATGGAAATGGAGCCGCTACCGGGACTATTAAAAAACAGCTACTTGTGCACTAGCTTGAAACAGACACTTTTGATTCAAGTGGTGATTGGTTCAATCTCAAAGTCAATGAAAACAGATAACTTGAGATGGTCCAAGACAAGCTCACCATGAACAAAAGCGACACCGAACTTGGTATGAACCATCCAATCCGGCGTCGCGATTTCGTCCAGAAAACTATGCTCACCGCAGGCAGCTTCCTGCTGCCTTTCTCTTGCTCGACAAGTGCAGATAATGTGGTGGCAGCACCCGACGCAGCAAACTACCCACCGATCCGAACCGGAATGCGTGGCTCGCATCCCGGATCGTTTGAAGTCGCCCATGCACTGGCCAGGGAGGGCATCCCTTTTGATCCCGAGATTGATCTGGATGAGTCCTATGACCTGGTAGTGGTGGGAGGTGGCATCAGTGGCTTGGCAGCTGCCTATCAATACCGTAAGCGATTTGGTAATCAATCCCGGATCCTCATCCTTGAAAATCATGACGATTTTGGCGGACACGCCAAGCGAAATGAATATCACCAGGGTGGATCACTGCGACTGTCATGGGGTGGCACCATGAATCTGGAGTACCTGTCTTTTGATGATACGGTACTAGACTTCCTGAGGGAACTAGGAATTAATCCAGATAAGCTGAACCAGCAATTGGATTTTAATTACACCGGAGATCGTCCGGCGATTTGGTTCGATACCGACACCTTTGGTCATAATGTGCTGGTGCCCGGCTTCTCGATGTATAGCAGAAACCTCGACAATCTGGACGCTATTGATCGTTTTCCAATCAGTGAATCAGCCCGGGAGACGTTAAGGGCATTCTATTCCACCGATCGGGATATTCTGCTTGGTTTGGACGAGGCAGCAATTGACAAGGTACTTCACAAGACCAGTTATACCGAGTTTTTGTCGCGACACGCCGGCTTAACCACCGACGCAGTCGAACTTTTTGTAAAAGCGACTGACGGATACTTTGGTGTGCAGACCCATAGTCTTTCAACTGCCGAAGCCATGCACGCTTGGCTGCCTGGGTCCCATCTCTTGGGTCCACTTGCAGATCGTGTAGCTGGCTATGAAGCCTCCGAAAAAGTAGCCATGTTTCCAGATGGCAACGCCTCTATTGCTCGACTGTTGGTCCAATCCCTGATTCCCGAGGTTGCTCCCGATGCCAATGTTGACAACGTAGCTAGCGCTACCTTTGATTATTCGCGTCTTGATGAGGCAGATGCTGCTGTGCGTCTACGACTGGAAGCCACCGCAGTCAAGGTGGTTAACATCCAAGATCAGGTGGCTGTAACCTACGTGAAGAAGGCAAAGGTGTCAAGAGTCCACGCCCGCCATTGTGTTCTCGCTTGCTACCATACCATGATCCCTCACCTCTGCCAGGAGCTTCCGGAGGTCCAAAGGGATGCACAGCGTTACCAGGTAAAACATCCTATGCTGCTCACCAATGTCCTAGTCCGTAATAGTGAGGCTTTTGACAGCCTGAATATCTCCGGGGTGTATTGCCCCGGCCGGATGCACGCCAAAGTGTGGAAGATCGCGGGAGTGAATACGGCCGGTTACGAAACAGATGATCTGGCCAGTGATGCCGTTCCATTGATGTTCTGGGGTACGGTAGCCCCACCCCACCGTGACGTCCCCATTCACGATCAACTTCGGGCAGCTAGAGAGATCTTACTGAGCTTGTCATTTGATGACTTTGAAAGAGAGATCCGAACTGTGCTGGATGGTATGCTGGGGCCAGCTGGATTTGACGTTAGGGAGGATGTCTTGGCCATCACCGTAAACCGGTGGCCACATGGATATGCCTATGGATACCTGGACCTATGGGATCCTAAATGGGAGAAAGGTCAGGCACCTCATGAAATAGCGCGCCGACCCTTTGGAAACATTGTCATCGCTAATTCAGACGCTGCTGCATCTGCCTACACTCAGGCGGCAATCAAGGAGGCTGTCCGTGCAGTAGATGAACTGAGCTAAAGTTTTCCTGCCGATTTCGGATACCCGGTAAATCCCTACCTTGAATCCAGTTGGCGATCTTGAGAAGTCTCATGGTTATTTCCCAGGGGGGATTGACTCTCCAAGGCCTCAATATATTCACTCTAAAACCGGACAAAGAAAATCAGAATATGAAATCAAGTGAGTTCCGAAAATATGGTCATCAGTTTGTTGAGTGGATGACCGACTACCTTGATCAGGTCGAAGACTACCCGGTAAAATCACAAGTCGATCCGGGCGAGACTTATAAGAAGATTCAAAATGAGATACCCAGTCAGGGAGAATCGATCGAGTCTATATTCCATGATTTCAAAAAGGTAATACTGCCAGGCATCACGCACTGGCAAAGCCCTAACTTCTTTGCCTATTTCCCTGCCAACAGCAGTCCACCTTCCATTCTTGCTGAAATGCTCACTGCCACCCTCGGTGTCCAGGGCATGAAATGGGAAACTTCACCCAGTTCTACAGAATTGGAAGAGCGCATGATGGAGTGGTTAAGAGACGCCGTCGGCCTGCCTCTAGACTGGTCTGGTGTGATTCAGGATACCGCTTCCTCGGCCACCCTGGTTTCTATCCTTACGGCTCGGGAACAGAAGACCGGCTATAGTATCAATCAATCAGGGTTTAACGCTGACTTCAGGTTTCGGGTTTACTGCTCAGAGGAAACGCATTCGTCCATTGAGAAAGCGGTAAAAATTGCGGGCATCGGAAGGGAAAATATCGTAAAGATCCCCGTCGATAAGCTGATGAGACTGCGGCCAGATTTGCTACAAAGGCAGATTGAAAAAGATATCGCGACTGGATATGAGCCCCTATGCATTATTGCAACGCTCGGCACCACCGGGACTACAGCCATTGATCCATTGGCTGAAATTGCAGCTGTTGCCAAGACATACGATATATGGTTGCATGTGGATGCTGCCTATGCTGGATCGGCACTGTTGCTTCCGGAATATCAGAAACATATCAAAGGCATTGAGTCGGCTGACAGCTTTGTTTTTAATCCGCATAAGTGGCTGTTCACCAATTTTGACTGTTCGGCCTATTTTGTCAAAGACAAAAATGCCCTCATAGAAACTTTTGAGATCTTGCCGGAGTACCTCCGAACCCAGACTGAGGGTCTCGTCGCTAATCATTGTGACTGGGGGATTCCCATGGGCAGAAGATTTCGCTCGCTCAAGCTATGGTTTGTACTTCGATACTACGGCCTGGACGAATTACAGAACAAACTGAGAAAGCACATCGAATTGGCAAGATGGCTCGAAGAGGAAATCCAAAAATCAGCTCGATTCGAGGTGGTACCTCCTCGCAACTTCAATTTGGTCTGCTTCAGATTTGTTCCGGAAGCTCCTATGGATGATGATGAGATCAATGCCATGAATGAGAAATTACTGCTGCTCCTTAATAGTTCCGGACAAATCTACCTGACTCATACCAAAGTAAATGGAATCTATACTCTGAGGATGGTCATAGGGCAAACCCGGGTTGAAAAGCATCATGTAGAGGCAGCATGGAAACTGATTCAAAAGAAGGCAAACGAAATATGAATCATTCCTGGCTAAGTTAGTCCCAATTGATAAATTCCCGTCTATAGCTTTTAGAAGAACCCGAAATCAAAATGGAATTCAAATCCGTTGATTAAGCTCAACGCAAAAGACACCTTCGCCAATATCCTCTTATATTGAATGTATAATCTCGTTACCAATGAAACGACGACAATTTAACCGATTAGCGGCGTCAAGTATGTTTACTCCATTTCTCGCTGGATTCAAACTCAGCCCAAGTATCTCGGCCGATCGCTACGTTCGATTGGGAGGTCCCTTGTTTGCCGAATACTCGGGTCCGGACGAATGGGTCTCCATTGTAAAAGCTCGGCAATACAGGGCCGCTTATTGTCCGGTCCAACCGGGTGTTGATGATTCCACCATCAAGGCTTACCGGCAAGCTGCCCTAGACAATGATATTGTCATTGCCGAGGTAGGTGCCTGGAGCAACATCATCAGCGTGGACGATGAGCAAAGAAAGAAAGCCATTGAAAAATGTGTAAATTCTCTGGCATTGGCAGATCAAATCGGAGCCAACTGCTGTGTTAACGTCAGCGGCTCACGAAATCCCGATTACTGGGCCGGACCCCATCAGGATAATCTTACTGACGACACCTTTGATCTCATCGTGGAAACGACCCGGAAAATTATCGATGCGGTCAAACCCTCCCAGACCTATTTTGTGCTGGAACCCATGCCATGGGCCTATCCCGATTCACCCGATAATTATTTGAGATTGGTCGAGGCGATGGACCGTCCCCGTTTTGGCGTGCATATGGATCCGGTAAACATGGTAGTTAGTCCCCAGATTTATTTCCGCACCGGAGATCTAATCAGGCATGGTTTCAAAATCTTGGGACCTTATATCCGCAGCTGCCACGCAAAAGACATCATCTTGAAACAAGATACCTACAGTCCACAACTAGACGAATGTCAACCTGGCCTGGGGAACCTCAATTATGATGTGTTTCTCCAGGAAATATCCCGGTTGAAAGACATCCCTCTGATGATGGAACATTTGAAAACAGCTGAAGAGTATGCTGCAGCAGCAGATCACATTCGATTAGTTGGCCGCAGAAACAACATTCAAGTGTAAGTGAATAGAGCATAGACCTTGCAAAAGGCCCTGGAAGAAGATACTCTGAGAAAGGTAACAACGAACTCCCTCAGGCACGCTAAACAGTGTGCCTACATGAGGGCTTCATGCAGAGTCGGAATAATTCTTCAATTCTTCCGGTAGCGAATTAAATCGAGATCCCCATGAAACTTAAGAGTGAATGGCTTGATGAAAAGCTAGGATTGGAATACCAGTCTAACGAAACCGATATCTGGCTTGAGAGCAGCATCACACTGCGAAAACTAATCGGAGTGCTAGGAATTTTACTGCCCATCTTACTGTGGTTCTTTCTTTGGATGGACACCGGGCGCTTGAAAGAATTAGAATCGATAAGCCATTATTACTACACAAGGGTTGATGGGATTTTCATCGTCATCGTAAGCCTGGTTGCTATCTTTTTGATTGTATATAAAGGAAAGGAACCGATCGATTTCTACCTATCGTTGATTTCCGGTATCTCCGCCTTGATCTTGCTATTATTTCCTACCAGTTCAATGATCAGTCAATTCCCCGATGCTCAATTTGCTTACTCAAACACCATCCTGGATGAAAGTACCCTGCGTGTATGGATCCACTACTTGTCCGCTGGCCTCTTTCTGTTTGTTCTGGCGTTGATGTCTCTGTTCCTTTTCACTAAATCGAATAAGTCAAAATCTCAGAGGGGCAGGCGAAAGATCTGGAGAAACAGGATCTACAGAATCTGTGGCATTGGGATGATAGCTGCAATACTAATAATTGCGATGAGAGGATTGGGCTGGATAGATAGCGATTATTATGATCAGCGGAATTTAACTTTCTGGATGGAGGTCATCGCAGTGGAATTGTTTGGCATTTCCTGGTTGGTCAAGGGAGAGACTCTACTTACAGATAACTGAAGGCCTATTAGGACAAGGTACTAGTCTAAGATGATTCATCTTATCACTTATGCTACGTATTTCAAGTAATGCTAATTTCAGTAGGTGAAACGATAGTGTATTATGAAAAAGACGCGAAATACTCTGTTACTGATATTGGTAGCAATTACTTGCTACACCAGCTGGACCCAGACCAAAGTGGATAGCACCCGACTTGTGACTGTGCTTTCATTTAATATCCTCCACGGTGCTACCACCAAAGGGAATTTTGACCTGGATGCGATTGCCAAGGTGATCAAAGATGCTGATCCTGATCTGGTGGCTTTGCAGGAAGTAGACTATGAAACCAATCGGGCAAAGAAGTACGACCTGGCCACCGAACTAGGGTGGCGTACCAAGATGATTCCATTGTTTGGTAAAGCAATGGATTATGATGGAGGAGAATATGGTGAGGGCATCTTATCAAAGTTCACATTTCTTCGCACCAGAAATGTGCCTCTACCCCACACGCCTGGTAATGAGCCAAGGGCAGCTTTGGAGGCAGTGGTCACCATCCCATCGGGAGATACCATTGCCTTCATTGGCACCCACCTCGATCATTTGAGAGATGAGAAAGACCGGGTCGCTCAAGCCAGGAGAATCAATGAAGTCTTTTCATCTACTGAGTATCCGACGATACTAGCGGGTGACCTCAACGCTGTGCCGGGCAGTACTCCCATCGATATCCTGGAAGAGGTTTGGACTGCAAGCTATAATCCTGAGCAAATTGAACCCACCTATCCTTCGGATAAGCCTACAAAAAAGATTGATTATGTCATGTTTTATCCCACAGATCGATGGAAGGTCCTGAAAACTCAAGTGATACAAGACTCCATTGCCTCGGATCATTGTGCTTATTTGGTGGTGTTGGAATTGTTGGAGGTAAAGAAATGAGCATGAGGAATCAAGGCTAAGGCTAAGGCGAAGGCTGAGGATGGAATGTTTTTCAAAGAAAATGTCCCCTTCCAGGGGATTTAGGGGTTGTCTCAAGGTCAAAAATAACTGATGTGATAATGTAAAGGATCAAGGCTAAGGCGAAGGCTGAGGCGAAGGAAGGCCAAGGTTAGAAGCAGGAATTAGGTTGAAATGATTCCACTCGTCATTCGTAAGTCGTAATTCGTCATTCCCTCAGACTTTTAGTCTTTTAGACCTTTAGACGAATACACCATTACACCATTAGACCATTACACCATTAGACCATTGGACCTTTAGACCCTTAGACCCTTAGACCCTTAGACCTTTAGACCTTTAGACCTTTAGACCTTTAGACCTTTAGACCATTAGACCATTAGACCATTAGACCTTTAGACCTTTAGACCATTAGACCTTTAGACCTTTAGACCCTTAGACCTTTAGACCTTTAGACCCTTAGACCTTTAGACCTTTAGACCCTTAGACCATTAATCTACTTCCCATTAACCAGCTCTTCTGAGAAGCGAATAATCGTAAAACACTCCGGCACGTGCGAATCCCACACCCCATGCGGGCTCCATGCCCATCCGCCTGAGTCATTGGAGGGTGGTGGCTCTTTCCTTTGGTTGAAGCGGGAAAAATCCATACGCCAGATGTCTCCGTCTTTTGGCGGTAAGGATTTGCTACTGCCAATGATCAGATCTTTCATGCCACTCCAAGAAAGGGCCAGCTCTACCGTCCATCCTTGATCTGTGTCTATGTCGTCATTGATGGTACCATTCAGGTGAACAGCGCTTTGCAATCCGGGAAAATCCCAGTTCCAGTAGCCGATTCTAGGACCGCGGGGGTGATCCTTAAGACCGACGCCATTGAAAGGACGCACCCCTGGTTGATCTCTTTCGAATCGATCTAGTTGATCGAATCCCTTCGCGGCGAACGACTCCTCCCAGATGAAAAAGACTTCATAGATTGTTCCGAATGCATTGATCTCAAATTCGTAGTAGGCATCTTCGCCGGCGATGAAGAGCTCTACGTCGTTATCCTGATAGATCGGAGCATCTCTCTCGGTGAGTGCAGCTTGCAAGTATGGCTCTTCGATCCAGTATCCTACATAGAGGTACTCCTCGTCCCAAAGCACTGCTACTCTTGTTTCGTATCGGCGCTCTTCTCCGGTTACCAGGTCCCGAAAGCTGGTGGAAAGGGGTGCTTGTTGCCATTGGTCCTCATTGAGCTGACCATCAACTGTAATCTCGGATTGGATCTTAAAGGCTTTGTAGTGGGGAATGGCTTCCTCGTTGCATGGAGGGAATGGCAGAGTATCCACCGCAATGTCATTTGAATCGATTGTATTAAGATGTGGCCCGACCGTAATAGCTGACCAAAGAACAAGTACAAAAAAAACCATCTGCATATGTTCAGATTGTACACCAAATTAATGGAATTAGGTCAAGAGGGAATGAGTTTAGAGGTTTCAGTTATTTCGACTGGATGCTACATCGATATTTGACCATTGAGTGGGACTGTAGTCCAATGGTCTGCTGAAAGCATTGGTAATCGCCGGAATATTGGGGAGAATCCCGATAAACAATC
>JAHELJ010000044.1:17639-28045 GCA_024644235.1 Lewinellaceae bacterium | reverse complement strand
AGGTAAGTGATCCTTCGCTTTACAATGTTGGAGATAATATCATTGTCTTCCAACCTAGCACAACTGCCTGGTTAGAATCTGTAAATTTTGGAGATACGGATGTCGACGACCCTTGGAAACCTGGTCAAATTGACATTTACTATAACCGGGTTATCGAGGAAGTAAATCTATTGGAAGAGAAGATCATACTAAAAGAACCTATCTATGATCACCTAGATCGTGCTATTGCTCCAGCCTTCGTGTACAAACTCGATAGAGAAGGCATCAGACAGAGCATTGGAATCGAAGATCTTCGAATACAAATTCAGACCAGTGGGCAGCTTGATGAAGATCACGCTATGAATGCCATTAAATTGGCTGGAGTTGAAGACTGTTGGGTCAGGGGTGTCACAGCTCTACATTTCAGTTTTGCTGCCATCGACATGACCGTGGCCAGTCGCATTTCCATTGTCCAGTGCCAGGCTTTGGAACCGCATTCTCGCATTGAAGGAAGTCGACGATACAATTTCAATGTAAGCATACAATCTAATAACATTTTATTTCAAAATTGCCTCGCCACAGATGCTCGCCATGCTTTTATCTCCAATGGTACGAGTAGTGCTTCGGGTATTGTCTTTCACAAGTGCCATGCCACTGGAGATTATACTACCAGCGAAGGCCATCGTCGCTGGAGCCAAGCCATGCTTTTTGATAATATCATATTCGCGGAATCGCGAACAAACAATTTATTAGGCTTATATAATCGTGGTAGTTATGGCACATCTCATGGTTGGGCTACTGTTCACAGCGTAGCATGGAATGTTGTTGTTCCTCCTTCGAGGAGGATCGTCCTACAGAAACCCCCCAGTCGTCAGAACTATGCCATTGGATGTATTGCAGAAATCACCAACGTTCATCAATTTGTTCATCCGATCGGATTCTCTGAGCTTATCAACGAGGTACCTGCGATAACCTCTTTGTACTCGGCTCAACTGGTTCAGCGACTGAATATAGGTTCGGGACCGGATGCACCCGCAAGGCTTTCAATACAAGAAAGAGGGTTGGGATTACAACTTAACTGGCTTGATATTTCAGGCCAGGAATCAGGATATGTTATTGAATATTCTCTAGATGATGGCAACACGTTCAACAAACTGACCGAGCTGCCTCCAAATTCAACAAATTATTTTGTCCAAGATTCGGAATTGTCCAGTGACAAAGGCGTTTTCAGAATATTTGCTTACAGAGATGACTCTCCACCCTCTCCATTTTCATATTCGATTAAATTAGAAGATGGTGATTCATACCTGGCTGCAACTGCTGATGTAGTCCAAAATAGCCAACGAATAAAGTCGGTCAGACCAATAGAAAATATCCACGAAATTTTCCCGGAAAGGAGCGGTGCTTTTTTCTTAGTTTTCCCCAATCCAATACAACAGACCATTAACGTCAGAATTCCTTCTACCTATAAAAAAGGAAGACTAACTGTTTGGAATAGCAAGGGAATACTTTTACACAATGAGCAGGTTTGTCCTCAAGAAAAGGCAGAAATCGAGCTAGTGCTTCACAACAGCATACCCCAGGGATTGTTGGTAATTAAATTCGAAAACGAGCACCTACAATTGACAGAAAAACTGCTGCGTTTCAGATGAATCTGTCCAGACTTAATAATAGGTAAAAGAGATAGGATGTCAAGATACCTTCAAACCACAGAATCAGGTAATTTGACACTATTTGACGAGGAAGCGAGGAGTTCTCTAATCAGTCATGTAGAGAAATCATTACTAGAGTTGACAGTTGCAGCCCTGGCTTGATGAGTTGATTTAGCAAATATTTCTTCCAACCTCAGAGAAATTTTGTAGGGACTGAAGGATTCGCGGGCGTAATTCCAATTGTACTCTCCAAGCTGTCTTCGGACTTTTGAATCCGATAGCAATAGATCAAGCTTCTGCTCCAGATCCAACTCATCTTTAGGCTGCACCAGGAAGCCCATTTTACCTTGGACGAAAAAGTCTTTGATTCCACCCACTCTTGTGGTAATCACTGGCAGTCCACAAGCCATTGCTTCCAATAGAGAAATGGGCATTCCTTCACTATAAGAAGGTAGTAAATAGATCTGTGCATTCAGATATGCCTTGATTTTCTCATCGCCTGTTATCCAACCTAGGAATTTCACTCCGTCAATATTATTTTGCATCACGAAGTGCTGGACGGCATCAAGCTCACTTCCAGTCCCAGCAATCTGCAATTCAATGTTATACTTCGAAGACAGTCTTGAGTAACATTTGATCGTCTCATAAATGCCCTTCGCCCTCTCCACTCGTGAAAGAAACAGAATTGTCTGTTTGTTCGTTGAAACGAACCTCCTTGACACAGCATTAGATCCATTGAGAAATCGATGATCTATCGTAGTCGTCTCCAGATAAACAGGACCATGATAACGATACGATAGAATTTTGTCTTTGAACTCCTGGGCTAATACAATCATAGCGTCAGCCCTTCCGTAAGTCATTCGGAAGTAGAAGCCCATATTCCTCACTACTCTTCTCTCAAATGCCCACCTCCATCCATGCCAAAAAATAATCACCCTCTGTCCCATAAGAGCTGCAACCAATGTAAAAATGCTATCCCGAAAAAATGACTTGGGATCTAGAGTTGGATTAATTACAACTAGATCAAACTGACCATCTCTAACTTGGCCATAAAAAGAGGATAGGTCACGGAAATTCCTAATTATAAAATTGAAAATAGATTCATTTTTTCCTCTGGAGCCACAATAGGAGAAATGGACTGCACTCTTCAGCTGATCCTTGATAGAAAGAAAATAGTTTTTCTTCCCCCCAGAATTATTGGGGAGATGAATTAAGATCTTCAGGCGATTGTAACTCATTAGTAATTACCTAAACATTAACCATCTACAAGAATTTCTTTAGAACATGTAGTATTAAACGAAAAATTAATTTTGAGACTACATTAGATATTGAAAGATTGGCAGTACACCGGAGGCAAGTTTCAAGAGTAGATAATAGGGAATCACCTCCTCACACAGAGGCACTTGCGATCAATTCTTTCCTTTTTGTTTGCATTCGTAGTACCAAGGAAACTCTCCACCCAGGCAAAGCCTGGAAACTGTTCTGTAGAGCTCCAATATCTGCCCATAGAAATTGCGCCTTGTTCTTTCATTGCCCTTAATTCACCCAAGGAAGGTAAGTACCAATTGTCGCAACCTCCGTCGTCCACCAGATCTGCACAAATTTTAGCTGCATAATCGCCAGCACCCTGGTATTTTACTATACTCTTCGTATTGGACCAGCCGTCAAAATCTGTCAAAGCTTCAGCCTCAGTCAAATGATTCACCAGATCTGGAACATCACTAGCTGCTGGGCCCCAGGCTACATCAATACTTTCATTGGCAGGTTGTACATAAATGGTGGAACCATCTGGGAGCGTCACCGTGTTCAGACCCTCGCTGGAACAGCATTCTCCCGGATCTTCCAAGAGGTCGCCATGACCAAGATGTGCTTTCAAGGCCCGTTCGTTTACTTCTTTAGTCACATACCTTCCAGTGGAGCTATCAAAATGGCAGTAAACGGTAACCCTTTCTTTTTTGCCACGAAGGGCAAGGTCTGAGAAATCGACATTATCGATCTCATCTGATAGTTTCGAATTCGTAAGTGAGAGTTCTTCTTTTTGACAGGATAACAGGACGATGATTGCCATTATCGGCAGTAAAATCTTTTGCATGTCAATTAAATTTTAAATTATTAAAATGGTTTCGAACAAGTTTAGTTTAGCTTCTTTTGAGACTTGTACGAAGGTCTTAGATGTACACGCAATATTTTGATTTTATTTTCTCGATTTTTTTATCGGTCGATTATCCTGAGATTTCTTTATAGGCATCAATATATTGACCAATCATTTTTTCTGCAGTAAACTCTTCGATAACACGTCGACGTCCCAAAACACCCATGTCCTTGGCTCGCTTCGGTCTATCTAACAACAGATTTATTTTTTCAAACAGCTCATTTTCGTCGAATGGTTTCACTAAAAATCCTGTCACCCCATCAATTACGATTTCAGGTGTCCCTCCTCCATCAGTGGCAATGACCGGCTTTCCCAGAGCCATGTATTCCAAAACAGCATTAGAAATACCTTCCCCATGAATCTTCGAATTGGTGCATAAAACTCCAATGTCAAAAATCTGAATGAGGGATTCGACCTTATCAACTATTCCCGTGAAAATCAATTTACTCCGGTGTCTTTCCGGGACCATCGCTATGCACGATTTCTGCAAAGGCCCTTTTCCAATAGCTAATATTGATATATCACTCCGTATATCGAGCAATTTGATTCCGGTTCTAATAAATGTCTCGAAGTCTTTACGCATTTCAAACGCACCAACCATCCCCACAATCTTTCCTTCACCTATGCCATATCTGGCACGAACAAGATCCGGGGATTCCAGTTTCCTAAATCTATTGAAGTCGATACCGTTGTAAATGCATCGGCTTCGTGAATCGGATGCCCGGTACGAAGCCAGCCCCGCTTTCGAATTACCAACTACCAGATCAGAAAATCCAAATGAGAGCCTTGTCCACCAATATTTGGCGGTTCTGCCCTTTGCATAAGCCGGCGCATCCGCTATGTTCCCGCTAATTAATTTTATGCCTAAAAATTTGGCTGCCGGAATCGCATAAATACTTGACATCGACCCCCAGCTATGAATTATATCCGGTTTAAGATCCCGGCAATGTCGATACAACCGCACAAACTGAAAAGGATCTTTTCTGAATTTCCGCACAATTTTTGTGACCGGAATACCTAAATCAAAAATTTCCGGATAAAAAACCTCATTCGACATCGCCACCACCTCACATTCGACATTCTTAGTTCTCTTCAATCCTTTCAGCAATTCGATCATTCTTCGCTCCTTCCCTCCTCGACCGATACTGTCAATTAGAAAAAGAACCTTCATCTTTACTCCTCAGCCATTCATCCAGAAACAATAGGGCCCAGAGTTTCTGATTGAAGTCTCTCATTCCATTTTGGTGTCTTTGCACGGTCTTGACCACGAAATCCGGATTCAAGAATTCGTAGAGGGGACCTTGCCGCTGAATTAGACGGTCATTTACATAGTCTTTCAGATCCTTCTTAAACCAGATCCGTAATGGTGCTTCAAAGCCTTGTTTACGATGACTCAGGACTTTGTTCGGTAGATGCCGGGACATCGCCTGCCGTAATATGTATTTCTTGATGCCGTCTTTGAGCTTCAAGTTGGAAGGTATCCTGAAACTGAGCTCAGCAAATTCATGATCTAGAATCGGTACTCTTACTTCCAATGAATGCAGCATACTGGCCCGGTCCACCTTGGTAAGAATATCGTCAACCATGTAATTTTGCATATCGGTTTCCTGCATTCGAAATAGCCGGTCCTGTGAAGAAGAATTGAGGAGATACGACTCCCTGAATTCCTCTGCGGTGGTACCATTCATCTGCTGCCAGATCCCCGGCCGGTAAAGGCTGGAACGTTCTGTCTGTGGCCATATGGAAGTATAGGCGGAGACCGTCTCTTTGGGTTTGGACAGGTAATAAGTGATCCCCTTCCCTTTCATGCCGGCAGGTATAGCCCGGTGTATATTCCCCCAAAAAAACTTGTTGAATGCGTCCGAATTGAAATTGTAGTTGTGGATGTTATTCATCTTGGCATACGACCGGTAACCCACAAATAACTCGTCTCCACCGTCTCCTGACAGAGCAACGGTGACGTGTTCTCTCGCAAACTTTGACAAGTAGTAGGTGGGGATAGCTGATGAATCCGCGAAAGGTTCATCATAGGCTGCCACCAGTTTGGGGAGAAGACCCACTGATTCCGGTTCGACGATCTGCTCATAATGTTCCGTCCCATATGCCTTTGACAACTCACGAGCATACTCGAGTTCGCTGTATTCTGCCTCTTTGAAACCTATGGAGAAAGTCTTTATAGGCTTGTCCGAATGCTGAGCCATCAAAGCCACTACAGAACTTGAATCAATGCCTCCACTCAGGAACGCACCCAGAGGCACATCGCTCATTAAACGCATGCGCACCGATTCGGACAACTTGTCTTCAATAAGTTCACACCACTCCTCTTCACTTTTGGAATAATCCGGATCATAGTGAATATCCCAGTAACGCGAGATCAAGACATCCCCGGTCTCCCTGATCTCCATGAAATGGGCGGCTTTAAGTTTCTTGATGTTCTCATATATCGTCTGCTCGGCCGGAGTATACCCGTAAGTCAGATAATTGTCCAGGGCCTGGATCGACAAGTCGCGATCTATCGTGCCATCCGTCAATATTCCCTTGATTTCGGAACAAAAAACAAACCGTTGCTTATCCAGGTAATAGAAGAATGGCTTGATTCCAAATCGATCCCTGCCCACGAACAGTACTCTCCGACGGTTGTCCCAGATCACAAAGGCAAACATGCCTCTGAGGTGCTTCACACAATCATTGCCGTACTCTTCATATAGATGAACAATGACTTCGGTGTCGGTCCGGGTCCTGAACTGGTGTCCTTTTGCCTCCAGTTCCTTCCGCAACTCCAGATGGTTGTATATCTCGCCATTGAAAATTAGCCAGATGGTACGGTCTTCATTTGCCATCGGCTGGTGACCAGTGTTAAGATCAATAATGCTCAGTCTTCTGAAACCGAGAACTACATTACCCGCATCGTGGAAGCCAGAATCATCCGGCCCCCGGTGGATAATACTGTCTGACATTTTTTTGACATCCTGCAGGTCTACCATATGGTGCCGGTCAAAATGAAGTTTACCGCAAATTCCGCACATTCATTGCAACGTTTTTAAGGAAATGACTACGATTCGTTTCTTCCACTCGCCTCGCTAGTGCATGACCTTGACAAATCTTCGGGTGAGAACATCTTTGGTAGTTCGAAAACTGAGATAGTACAATCCTGGCCTCAAAGCGCTTACATCAATCTGACGAATAATCGAAACATCTTCCATCGGAATAGCCTTGTGAGAACTAACCAATTTCCCCTCCGAAGAGTATATGCTGAGCGTGCCAAGGTCTTCACCAGAAGATGTCAGGCCTTTGACCAATACAGTGAGGTGATCATTCGCCGGATTGGGATATAATTCCAATTCAGGATCATCCCGGTCTTGAATAAAACCTTGATTTAACTCTTGTTCAGAAAGAAGTCCGGATGTCGAAAGCTTGGATGCACCTCCGCTGGTATAATCTATGATCAGGCGGGGAGCATTTGCCGCAGAACCATTGTATGAATCAGCGGCTCTCGTTCCTGTTCCTTCAATGATAAAGACCATGGGGTTGCCGGAAGTCCATCCCCCTGTACCGATTATCTCTGCAATAATCGGGCTTAGATCTGCTGTACGTTGGTTGGGGCCGGCTGCTCCTACGGTCAGCCAGTCCGGGAATGACCACATAGCCGATGCTATCGTTTTTGGCCGGGAAGAGATATTAAAGCTGGCGTTCTGGAAGCTAGGAGCATTCGTGTTCAATTCTCCCCAAATGGTAAGGTTTGATGCACCACTTCCTGTTTCGTCAGCAGTGAACTGGATGTATGCATTCGTAATGGTTACTCCTGCAGGCATATCGATGCCGGTGAACCGAACTCCGACGATCTGATTCCAGCTTCGATCTACCACCATCTCAAGGTCCGAACTGGTCAGGCTCACTTGTCCTTGACCGATTCTTTCTTCAGCATCATTATCCGAGCTACTCACCTGCACATTAATCGTTCCAGATCCGGTAGGAGTTCCAGCACAGTTGCAGAAACCGTCTTCCATGTCATTCTCCGTATTAGGATCTCCGTCATCGCAGACCGTGCCAGCCGGAAGACAAGGAGTGCCCATACAATTACAGTTCCCGTCTTCCTGATCATTAAAGGTACTTGGATCACCGTCATCACAAGGAGTGCCAGCAGCCGGACAACCGCCGGAAGACAGGTACTCAATATGGAGTACCGGTCCTGCTCCACCTTCATAAGACTCAGCCTCCCTTTTGCCTGTGCCGGTAATAATTACCACAATAGAATTGCCACTATTCCATCCTGATCGACTGACTACTTCCTGAATCACCGATGCGATATCCGGAGTTTGTTGAGCCACTCCCGACGCACCTTCAACGTTCCAGGCAACCGGATTCCATGGGATCGATGCCAACGTTCGCGGTCGGGTCGATACACTGTAATTGGCAGATGTGAACGGTGGGGCATTATCGCTTGCATGACCCTGGACATTCAGAGATGTGGCAACGGTACTGGCCTTATCAACCGTAAACTGCACGTATGCCTTCTGAATGGATGCACCCTTCGGAATCGTAATATTATTGAATCGCATGCCCACTGTTTGATCACCTTTCGAACCATCATTCACCAATTCAAGATCCGAGCTGTTAAATGAGATAAAACCGTTTGTTTCTCTCTCTTCGACGTCATCACTGCCGGTTGAAACTGGAATATCGATGATCGTTGAGTTGGTGGGTGTCCCGCTGCAGACGCAGTTTTCATCATAGACATCACCAGTAGTATTTGGATCGCCATCATCACATGGCATACCGATCAGATTATCATCACACGGATCACAGGCATCGCCAAGCCCATCGCCATCGCTATCTATCTGGGAAGCATTTGGCGTATTCGGACAGTTGTCTACATCACCACATATACCGTCGCCGTCTGCATCGTTGGCCGGATCGTTTGCACAGGCATCGCAGGCATCCCCCAGCCCGTCACCATCGCTGTCAGTCTGAGAAGGATTCGCCGTATTCGGACAATTGTCTACATCTCCACATATACCGTCTCCATCTGCATCATTGGCCGGATCATTGGCACAGGCATCGCAGGCATCGCCCAGCCCGTCACCATCGCTATCCGTCTGAGAAGCATTCGCCGTATTCGGACAATTGTCTACATCTCCACATATGCCGTCGCCATCTGCATCATTGGCAGGGTCGTTGGCGCAAGCATCGCAGGCATCGCCCAGTCCATCACCATCGCTGTCCGTCTGAGCAGCATTCGCCGTAATGGGACAATTATCAATATCACCACATATACCGTCGCCATCGATATCATTGTCCGGGTCGTTGGCACAAGCATCACAGGCATCACCCAGCCCATCACCATCACTATCTGTCTGAGCCGCATTGGCTGTAGCGGGACAGTTGTCCACATCACCACAGATTCCGTCTCCATCCAGATCATTATCCGGATCGTTCGGACAACCATCGCACACATCGCCAATACCGTCACCGTCTGCATCGGCCTGCAGTGGATTTGGAGTGCCTGGACAATTATCAGCAGCATCGCAAACCCCGTCGCCATCCGTATCCGTATTGACCGGATCACTCGGACAGGGATCGCAAGCATCTCCCACTCCGTCTCCATCTGTATCGGCTTGCGAGGGGTTGGCAGTGTTGGGGCAATTATCTACATCCCCACAAACTCCGTCACCATCGATATCATTCTGCGGATCATTTGGACAGTTGTCACAGTCATCTCCAAGTCCATCGCCATCTGCATCGGCTTGCAGTGGATTCGCTATGGCTGGACAGTTATCCACATCTCCACAGATGCCGTCGCCATCGATATCGTTATCCGGATCAGCAGGACACGCATCACACACATCTCCCAGTCCATCACCATCTGTATCCGTTTGCAGTGGATTTGAAATGGTTGGACAATTATCAGCGGCATCACATACACCATCTCCATCGGTATCTGTGTTGACCGGATCATTCGGACAGGGATCGCAGGCATCACCAAGACCGTCACCATCTGTATCGACTTGTGATGGGTTGGCTGTGCTGGGACAATTATCAATATCCCCGCACACGCCATCTCCATCGATGTCATTGTCAGGATCAGTAGGACAAGCATCACAATCGTCTCCAAGACCATCTGCATCTGCATCGGTCTGCAACTGGTTGGCAGTAGTTGGACAGTTATCTATATCGCCACACACGCCATCTCCATCAATGTCATTATCCGGATCATTCGGACAGCTATCACAGTCATCGCCAAGGCCGTCACCATCGGAATCAACCTGTAACGGATTGGCTGTAGCTGGACAGTTGTCAACATCACCACAAACTCCATCGCCATCAATATCGTTATCCGGATCGTTCGGACAACTGTCACAGTCATCCCCAAGTCCATCTCCATCTGCATCAGCCTGTAAGGGATTGGCTATGGCGGGACAGTTGTCAACATCACCACAGACTCCATCACCATCGAGATCATTATCCGGGTCATTCGGGCAACTGTCACAGTCATCCCCAAGTCCATCTCCATCAGCATCAGCCTGTAACGGGTTAGCTATGTCGGGACAGTTGTCAACATCACCACAAACTCCATCGCCATCCACATCATTATCCGGATCATTCGGACAGCTGTCACAATCATC
>JAHELJ010000044.1:0-17539 GCA_024644235.1 Lewinellaceae bacterium | reverse complement strand
TCATTATCCGGATCATTCGGACAGCTGTCACAATCATCGCCTAATCCATCACCATCCATATCAGCTTGACTAGGATTTGCCGTGTTTGGACAATTGTCATTGCTATCGCAAATGCCATCACCATCTGTATCCGAACAAGGGTTATTGTCGTATTCAATGTGTAGAATGGGTGCAAGGCTTGCAACCCCATCAAAGGCCTCAGCCGTTCTAAAGCCCGAACCCGAAAGAATAAAGACCATAGAATTACCCGAATTCCAGCCCGGATTTCCGATGATTTCACTGATTATCGTGGAAAGATCGGATGTCTGCTGATCCGGTCCTGCTTCACCGACCGTCGTCCAATCTGGTGGTGACCAATTTACCGAAGCATTTGTCTTTGACCGGCTCGAGATATCTAAGGCAGTTGTGGAGAAGGTGCCGGCATTTGCACTTGCTTCTCCATGAATAGTTACATTCGAGGCCCCGGTAGATACTTCATCCACCCCAAACTGGATATAGGCATTGATGATATTCGAACCACTTGGTATAGTTACACTATTGAAACGTATTCCGATAAATTGAGAGAAGGTGGTAGTTTCCAGAATCTCTAAATCAGAACTGAACAGACTCACTGCTCCGGTAGTCACCCGCTCTTCTGCATCATCGCTCGATCCTGCCACCTGTATATCGAGTACATCAGCATTGGATACAGGGGTTCCTTCACAGCTGCAGTCAGGCAGTATCACATCGTCTTCGGTATTTGGATCACCGTCGTCGCAGGGGGTGCCGGGTTCCGGGCCTCCGTTGCAGACATCGAGTAGATCACAGGTGCCATCGCCATCGCTGTCAGGGCCGGGTGTGCCGGCGCAGCTGCAGTCGGTTTGAATCTGATCATTCACCGTGCATACATCGCCGTCGTCACAGGGATCACCAATGTTTGCTCCCAGAGAAGGACAATCAAAGCCAGAGTTGTTGTTTTGATACACCACACACAACTCAGGGGCATTTTCAGGGGTATTCCCATCAAACGAGTCGGCTACTCGTTTTCCACTGCCTTCGATAAAAATGACAATAGAGCTGTTAAAAGTGTAAGTTGACTGGTTGACAATCTCTTGAATGACCGACGTGATGTCGGGTGTCTTTTGATCAGATCCTGCCAAGCCTACCAAGGTCCAGTCTGGTGGCTGCCAGGATACGGAAGTTTGAGTCCAGAGCCTGGAACTAATATTGTTATTTGAGTTGGTAAACGTAAGCGGATCAGAACTTAATTCACCGCTTATGTCAAATGAGCAGGGATTTATATTGGTGACTTCATCGACCGCGAACTGAATGTGGGCACTCAGAATTTGAGCATTTCTCGGAATATTAAGATTTTGGAATCGCATGCCCACGATCTGTGGCTCTACATCAGTACCTAATTCCAGATCAGCACTACCCAGACTCATTGAACCATCGCTAATCGTTTCCTCGGCATCGTCAGATCCCACACTTATCACCGAACATCGGGAAAAAATACCTACTTCAATAAAGTTCGAAATGGATTGAATCGTATTATTGTCGTTATCGGTTGCCCTGGCATAGATCTCATATATGTCTTCGACTGAAGGCGTCCAGTTCACAGAATAAGGTTCCGTGACATCAATACCTATCGAGATATCATTTGCAAAAAATTCAACTTGAGTGATCTGTCCATCCGGATCTGACGCATCCGCAGAGACCGTGATTGTCTGAAGCGATGGAAATGATGCACCATCCGGTGGACTGGTGACGGTGACATTGGGAGCGATTCCAATCCCCTTGGAAATGGCAAAATAGTCTAGGACCGTTCCATCTCGATTGATGAAGGTGACATCCATTTCGTTACCAAAAACCGACAGATGTACCGAGCCCATTTCGGGAGATCCGATTTCAGAATATAAAAAGGGGTAACCAAGAACAGCTTGTGAAACAGATCCTGCCGAACCTGAAACAAGATATATTGTACCATTATTTGGACTGTTTCCAGGAGGTTTTGAATAGGCACCGTTACCATCCCGTTTACCATCTCCCTGATCAAGAGCCATCGTGTTGCTGTCAAAAGTACCATCGTCTCCATAATGTCCATCAATTAGAAAAGAACGTGCATATATGTGACGATGCCCATACATCACAAGATCTACTCCATTTGATTCCAAGACTGGTAGGAAGTTTTGCCTGAACGCCGGTAGATCATAATAAGGGGGTTTATGAAAGTATGCTATGATCCATTCCTGACTAGTACTAGCTATTTCATTCTGAATCCACGCCAACATAGGAGATGTGGTATTGTGCGAAATATCTTCCGTATTGAGAACGATGAAATGGATGTTGGCATAATCAAAGGAATAGTAAGCCTCTGTGCCAGAAGCTACTCCTCCAGCTTCTGCATTTCTAGGCAAATTAAATATGTCATAATAGACACCTGTTTCATTCTGGCTATTTGCACTGATAATATCATGATTACCAACTGCGGGCCAGAGCACGGAATTGATCAAGCTCTGCTCATACATATCCTGAAACCAGGCTAGTTGATATTCGGCGTCGTTGCCGTCAGAATATGCATTATCACCCAACGTCAAGATCAGATCTGCATGCGGTCCACCATTGTAACTATAAAAGCCATCTCGTACGGCTCGCTGATTTGCATCCTTAGTACCCGCATCTCCCAATACCCAAATTGAGGTGGATTTGTCGGTACCGTGGGGAGGCGAAGTGGTGAAGTAATGTTGGTTGTCTTCTCCAGCCAGCTGACCCAGGAAAAAGCCGAGATTATCATAACTGAGGGTGCCTGAATTATCTCCGACAGCATAATAGTATTTTGTGTCCGGAGTTAGTCCCGTCACATTAATCTCATGTTCAGTGCGGCTGCCTGCAACAGTCATGTTGTTAGTGAGATTCGTCGGACTATCTCCATACCAGATCCGGGAATCGGTGGGTACATCGGTACGCCAGCGGACAATCATGCTATTGGGCGTACCCAATTGAAGATAGGGTCCTCTGATCACACTTTGGGCCACACAATCGTACATCATGTTCAAGAGGAGGAAAGCGATGAACAGGGCTCTTCTACTTTTCATTGGAGCTTTTTTTGAGGGTTATTCTTGATGGACACCTTAGTCAAATCGGTTGATGGGTGCTTTTGAAAGGCCTTGGATATGAACAAGAGTGAGATAAAAACTAGTCGTTTGTCTTACTTGCAAAACGGTGGTTGCGGAATATGCTAACCAAATTATCATTCAATGTCTGCTGAACGATACTTTTCAATAACATCCTCAAATGAGAGGATCAATTTGTTGCACTTTTAAGTTTACCGTAGAGAATCTGGCCGGAATCTGAATGAGCTCCTTGATTGGCTCCATCGATTATCAAGGTTGATTCTACTGTTTGCCGGTAGGGCACATCTGTCTCCACAAAGTCTATCTTATTTGCTGAAATCATCGCCGGACCAAACTCTATTTCTTCTTCGAATACGTCCAATCCGATTTTACTTTCCGCTACCAGGATATTCCTAAGGGATAGATCAGACCCGTCCTTGCTCGCTATAGCAGTTTCAGCGTTTCTGACATGCAAGTCACTGGTACTGGACCGGCTTTTATCGTCTGCATGGATTCCTATCCTGCCGATATTCCTCATCTCCACACCTGAAACATCGACTTTTGCGCTTTGGAGGAATAGGGCATCTCTTTCGATCCCGGAAAATATGGAGGTGACAATGGAACCATTGGCACTCCTGCAAGCGAGTGCACTGCCCGTGATATTTTCAAATCTCGACTCACTGATAGCAAAGTCCGACTTAATCAATTTTAGATAGGCATCTGATCCCAGGTGATTGCTGAAAGTGCAGCTGACTATATCTACCGGAGATCTAAGGAATGTAACAGCGCTACTTCCAGGCCGCTGAAAAGCTTCACCAGAAGTAAGCTGGCCAAAATGGGTATGCGATAAGATAGACCGTCCAGCTGCTCCCAGCACGATCAGCCCTTGTCCGGTACCATCGGAAGAGGTAACTAATATGGGTTTCTGCTGCCTGCCAAGCGCCAGCACCGGTGAATAACTAATAATCTTGGCATGATCAATGAGATCAATCTCAGCCCCTGCTTCGATTGTTAATCGGCCACCTAGGGGCACGATCAAGTCCTGATCAATGACCCATTTACCGGCGGGTATCAAAAAATTATCTTCCGCTGCTTTCTTGACAAAAGCGAATGTTTCCAAATTGCTCGTCAATAATGTTTCCTCCCACTGAAATTCATTCATCATTTCGTCACCCATAATTCTCACGAGGGAAGATTCTTCCTTCATAGGTAATCCCAGGACGTGATAGCAGAGACGAAGCTCGGAGGGTGAAAAACCTTGCATGACTTCCGCTGGCAGATTGAAGAAAACAAAAGAAACCGGAGCACTTTCATTTGCTGCTTTTGGCTCGATTTGCACCGGTTTCTCCGGCGTAATAATGATACTATCCTTCCATGCCAAATGGGTGACGACCAGCGGCAAATCCGATTGATTATTGACGTAGACCTTCAATCGCTTGTCTTGTCGCTCCATCAACCAGGCTATCGCCTGATTTCCAGATGAAAAGATGATGGAGTGAAGGTATTCTTGGTTGCGATATAATGCATCATCAGGCTTCTGATAATAGGGCCAAGCCCGGTAAAGTTTGGATTCAATAGCCTGAATTTTCTCCTCCCGGTTCTTGAAGAAATCGTCTAAAAATTCCTTTTGACTGATGAGAGCAAGTTCGCGGAGATAATGAATCTTAAATTCCTGATTATTAATAATGGTGCCAATTACGGCTTCACGAGAATGCCAGAAATGCGTTGAAAATGGCTCTGGTTTTTCAAAAAATATCTTCAGCTCAGAGGGATCATTGTCAGCGATATTTTCGAATTCCCGGGCAATTGGCTCTACCAAACCGGTCACGGGATTAAAATAAAATCGAATATTTTCCTTGTTCAGCGGATGACCAATGTTGATCAAATCAGCAATAGCAAACAACTTTGCCATTTTTTCCATATCGAAGAAATCCTCCGGACGCAAATGGCCATCAAGCACATCCTTCCACATTTTTCGAAGCAACAGCAATTGAGATTGACCATGGGGGTCCAGCATCAACTTAGCTTCCTTGTACGGAATCACCTCCTTCTCCAATTTGAAAATGATCCCTTCCCGAAGCCGGTTATTTTCTATGAGGTGTTTGTCAAAACGCTCTTCCAGGTAGTACAGTCCTTGATTCTTGCCATTTATCGTGACATTTACAAAATCGATACGGATGCCCATCAGTCCTCTTTCCTTCATCATCTCTACGCTCAGCCAATCCGTCAGATATCCCCTTACGGTGGGAACCAACAAGCCAAATCTCTTGATGCCAGCTATTGTATTATCACCCCTAACTTTTACCTCAAATGACCATTTAGAAGGGTTACCTAAGTGTGTCCTCGACATCTTGCCCGTAAGTCCGATCTTAACGTCCTGAGTGACACCATTATAGGTCAATCTAGCCGGAAACTCCTCTTCTTTAAAGGCGGGATCTATGATTTTTGCCTTATTCGCTTCTCGTTTTAGATACTCTATTCTCATCAGATGCTTGAACTTCAAATCGATCTTAATATCGTCTACATCTGTCAGTTGTCCTCGAGTAAAGTTCCGTACAAATGCAAAATCCAGATTTGAAATATCTTTCAGCATTTGTCCATAATATCGGTAATCGATTGTCTGCCCTGAGGTATATAAATGGCCACCATAGTTGAAAATCATAAAGAATGCTGCACCCATCACCAGCATCAGCGACATGCCGATGATCAAACCAGGAAGGGACTTGATTTTCGCTAGTTTTCTCCTAATCAGCGAAATTCTGGAATGCTCCGATGCACCCGAAAACTTCATAATCTAACAGTCAGGTAGGTCATAAAATGAATTGGACAGAATCAATGCTGCGGTCGTCAATCACTGCTTCGACCATATTCGATTCCGTATAGGATTTCTTTTACGTTTTCCTTGTTAGCCATGATGATCTTTCCATCTATTTCCAAATGAGAATCTGGCTCAACCAGATAAGGAATCTCTGACCGGGAGATGTCGATTCGTTCTGCTGCAAGATAAGCCGGTCCAAACTCGGTTTTCTTCTGAAAAAGTGTGATACCAATTCTACTGTTCACCAATGTTGCATCTGCCAATATGAATTCTGATCGATCCTTACTGGTGATCGCTATTTCAGCATCCTGAATCTTAATCCATCTGGCCCTTATCTTGCTTTTCTCTCCGGCACTTAAACCTTTATCTCCCACCTGTCTCATGAACACGTGAATCACATCAATATCACTGCCCGAAATATCGACCCCATCATTTCCAATATTTACAAAAGCTGATTGCGATACCGATCCCGTGCAAAAATCACAGTCAAAGGCATCTGCCACTATATCTATGAAAAGAACACTGTCCATGGTGAAGTCTGACCTGATGATATTCAGGTAATCATCACCAATCTGATTCTTTGAGAAGGTACAAGATGCAAAATCGACTGGTGATTCATAAAAGGTAACGGCTCCGGTCAATTGCCATCCATCTTCTGCAGGCCTGGACAGTCCCTCGAACAATACATGGCTAAAATAGGATCTTTGCTTGGCTCCAATAATCGTTAGACCTTCTCCCGTCAAGTCCGATGATTTGAAAGTGATGGGTTTGTTTATTTGACCGGTCGCAATCACCGGTGAATAGGAAAGGATCTTGGCATTATGGATCAAATCTATCGTCGCCCCTGGTTCAATATGAAATTGTTTCTTGGACGGTATCACCAAATCCCGGCCCAACGTCCACTGTCCTTCCGGGATGGTGATAATTCCACTGGTATCATGTTCTATGATAAAGGGAAATGACAAGTGATTAGCCTCCCTATTCACAGGATTTCCAATTTTGCTCCGAGCGAGCGAGTATGGATAGGGGAAGACCCTTACCGACCGTTTGTCAGCACCCATCCCTGATAAATGATAATCAACCTTTAGTTCTGGAATCAAAGAATCATTCCAAGTGAAATCTGATGCTATCTTGAAATCGAAGGAGCTCACGGGCTCACCCTCTCCCCGGCTCTGGCCTTGCAGCATAATGCTAGTGGAGGGAAAGAAAAAAATGCTATCTCTCCAACTTACGGAGGAAACTTCGATCGGCATTTCTTGTTGCGAACAAAGCGACAAATGAATAGAGCGATCTGACATCCCGTTATACCAGGCATAAATCTCGGATCGGTCTGGAAAAATCCTATCGTGAACCAACCTCCTCCTACCCTGCCAGATGTTCAGTGGTAGTTCTTCTCCAGCAGAATCCTTAAATACTTCTTTAAGAAGAGCTGCAGTGTAATCTCCATGTCTCAGGTAAAAATCATCAATGAACTCGAGCTGTGAAATCTCTTTGACTTCAGCCAAATACTGCCTTTTAAAGCTTTCAAATTGAGTCAATTGGGCGATCAGTGGATGAAATGCCAGGATCGAATGCCATTTACTGTTTTCTGCTGAACGCTCCAATACCGAAATAAATTGGGAAGGATTCTCAATACCTCTAAAATTAAACTTGCCTATCACCGGCTCCACTTTTTCCGTTTCTGGATTATGATAAAAACCGACGTTATCAGGCAGAAGCAATTGCGGTAAAATCAAAACATCGGCGATCGCAAAGAGCCTTGCCCACTTTTCAACATGAAATATCTGTTCCAGCTGGGAAGCTTCCTTCGGCAATGGGAATCCCATCCCGCCAGTTGATTGGAGCTCCTGCTGACTGTCATTTAGTCCATTATAGGAATTTGTCAAAATTGGTATTTCAGATTCCGATCGAAAAAGTGTGCCTTCTTCAAATCTTTCATAATTGATCTCTAGATCGCTAAATTCTTCCTGCAAGAAATAAATTCCCGATTTCTTACTATTAATCTTGAGTCTGACAAAATCACTTTGAAGGCACATTACATCCCTTTCGCCGGCCAATTTGCCACCCAACCAATTATTCAAGTACTTGAGTGAATAAGGGTTAACAAGCACAAACTGGCCCATATCCTCGACTCGCTGATTGTCCTTGACATAAATTCGGATTAATTGGCTCAAATCTCCGTTTCCGCATGGAATGTCTCCAGCCTCCACAAAAACGCGGACCTGGTAAGAATGGTTATTAATAATCAAGGTGGCAGGAAATTCTTTACCTATTGAATCAATATGTTCGTGGGTGCTATTGCTGCTTTTGTAAGTCGATATCGCAGGCCAGTGTTGTCCATCAAGGATTAAATCCATTTCTTTGAATTCTCCCGTACTGGATTGGAACAAAGTCTTGATCGGAGAAAAGTCAAATTCGGCGATTTTTAGCAAAGAAGATTTTGAATAGGTTAATTGACTCATTCTCTTCTGCTGTGCCCCGTACAACAAAATTCCAAAGCTTAACACAGCTATTACCAGCAGGGAGAAAACTACCAGGAGTACGCGGACTATTGCCGCCTTACTCTGAAATTTATCTCTTAGGATCTGTGAAAACGTAGACTTGGAAGCACTTTGCTTTATCCGCACTGCGATACCTTATTTATGACATTGATTAGGCAGTAGCCCTTTCTTTCCAGGACTCAAATATTTCGACAAAAATATCTTTCAAGCTTTTGCTAATGTTCCATTCAGGGTAATGGCTTTTCATCTTCGATAAATCGGAAATATAGCAAATATGATCTCCGAGACGATTTTTATCGGAATACTCATACTTCATCGGCTGGCCAGAGATTTCCTCGGCCAACTTGAACGCTTCCAGGATCGAGCAGGAATTGTCACGACCTCCTCCAATATTATAAACCTCTCCTACCCTGGGTTTCGTAAAAAACTGTTCGATGAAACGTACTACATCCAACGAATGGATATTATCACGTACTTGTTTTCCTTTATATCCAAAGATAGTGTATTCACCTCCGGTGATATTTACCTTGATCAGGTAGCTGAGAAAACCATGTAGTTCCACCCCGGAGTGATTAGGTCCGGTAAGGCATCCCCCCCTTAGAGCACAGGTTGGCAGTCCAAAATATCGGCCGTATTCCTGCACCATCACATCAGCTGCTACCTTTGAAGCACCGAATAATGAATGCTTCGATTGATCTATCGTAAAATCTTCACTAATTCCATAGTAGTATTGCTCCTCGGCAAAATCGTATCTGCTCTCCGATTCCACTAGCCTGAGTTTATTGGGAGCATCTCCATACACCTTGTTGGTCGACATATGTGCAAATGGAGATTCCGGACAATATCTTCTGGCCGACTCCAGCAGGTTTAGGGTACCGACGGCATTCACATCAAAATCGTCAAAAGGCCTTGACGCTGCCAGGTCGTGGCTCGGTTGGGCTGCTGCATGAACGATATAATCAGGTCGAAGCTCTTCAAATAACTTCAAGACGCCCTCACGATCTCTGATGTCGAGTTCAATATGAACAAAATCATTGCATTGGTGTTGCAACCTTTTTTGATTCCAACGTGTGTCTCCCCGTGTTCCAAAAAAATCCGCACGCATGTTATTATCCAGTCCATAAACCTCCCACCCGAGATTATCAAAATATTTCACTACTTCTGACCCAATTAATCCCGAGGAGCCAGTTACCAAAAGTTTCTTCATCTGATTCGTAAATTATTCAAAGTTCAGTAAATTAATTCTCTGCCTTCTCTTCCAAGATGAACTCCTTTAGTTGGAGACCAATATTCTTGTAATTAAAACTCTTCAAGCCCATTTCTCTCCCTCTTATCCCTATTGCTCTCGATTTATCCGGCTTGTCAACGACGAACTGCATCTTCTCTCCAAATGATCTGCTGCAAAAATCACTCGCTACCAGGCAAGTTTCGCCATCGTTGAAATCATAATTACATATTTCACCAAAAGCAGTCGTAATTACCGGTCTGGCTGAAGCAAGATATTCACCTAATTTATGTGGGAATCTTGCCTTATCCTGCACTGTTGGTCGCAGCGGAATTAACAAAGCGGAGGCAGAAGCATAATAAGCTGGTATTTGATGATGCGGGACATTGCCATGCAATCTCACCTGTTCCCCCATACTACATTTCTCGATTAATTGCTCAACCTGTTTAATCTCTCCCGCTTTACCACCAAGTATCAGATCAAGGTAAACTGGCACAGAGCTCGAACAAACATATTCAAAGGATTCTAGGACAAATTCAATTAATGTCTGGTACGATGCAGAACCACAATAAACAAATCTTATCTCATTGTCAGCTCTCCTGGAGGAAGGAATGAACTTTTCGAAATCACATAATATAGGCAGTTTGAGAATGGGTTTGGATGAGGATAAAGAACGGACATGCTGAATCAGAAAGTCACTAATCGGAGTAACTTTACTGGCAAGCCTGGGTGCGTAGTGGTCAAATAGAAAATCATTGATCTTCCGATTCTTCAACTTTCTGGATTCAATGGCAGAGTTAAATTCATCATAATTCAGCACCAACGGAATAGACAGAAATTTGAAGAAAATCCAATATTGAACTAACAATGGAAAGTCCATCGTTGAAACCAAACATCCTCCCAATCTCCCACTTTTCTTCAGTCTTCTGATATAGGCCAGTTCCAAATACTTACCTTTCAGCTTCAACCAATTGCGCTTCCAAAAGCTATGTGAACGATAAATGGTGCCAGAAGTATAAATATATTCCACACCCTCGACAAAACCCTTCGGCGCAAAATTATGATCCCTGGAATGAACACCCTTATAACTGATCACGGTTGCTCCGCAGTCATTTACAGCGACCCCTTTAGCGATCAGTAGCAACCTCTGGATTGCTCCAAATCCCACTGGAAAACCAGGGTGCCCTAGAAAAAGAATTTGTTTATTGGACTTCTCTGGAGTTTCTCCTCCATCCCGATTCACACCTTGTATCTCTCCCTGGGCATCGATCACAATGTGATTATTCATGTCCCTCATCTCAAACTTTCACCGTTAACCTTCTGGTAATTACCAACAAATTCCCTCGTAATTGCTTTGGCACACACCATTACCCACTTTTACCAAATCAATAAAATATTTTTCAGGATACCTTACACAAATATCTCGGAATTCGGGTTGCTTGTGACCCATAACCACCAGGTCAGACTGTGCAATTACCTTCTCCAGATCATCAGAAATCAGCTCAGATAAGTGGGGAATATGCTTGTCAATATATTGTTTGTTAGTTCCGGTGAGTTTGGAAAAATTGACATTCTTATCATAGATAGAGACTGACATGCCTTTACCTATGAGACTTTCGACCAGTTCCACCATCGGGCTATAACGAAGGTCATCTGTCCCTTCCTTAAAGCTCAGACCCAACATCCCGATGTTCCTCAAGTCCTTTTGCAAAATCATATCGAAAACCAGTTTCTTTTGATTTTCATTGGATTGCTCGATCGAACTCAATACCGGAATTTCCAAATAATGATCATGAGCTATAGTTTTTAGTGCCTTTAAATCCTTTGGCAAACACGACCCACCATATGCCTGCCCGGGCTTAAAGTACTTATCAGAGATATTTAGGTGTGTATCTTGACAAAATAATTGCATCAGTTCATGTGAATTAATGCCAATCCTCTTACAGATGTTACCCACTTCATTTGCAAAAGCAATTTTTAGCGCATGAAAGGAATTATTGATGTATTTAATTAATTCTGCAATCTCGATATCTACCTCATAAATAGGGGCGTCAATTTTCGTGTAAAGCTCTTTGGCAATACAACGGGCCTTTTCTGAGTCTGATCCGATCACAGTCATAGATGGGTGATAATAGTCTTGTACCGAAGAACCCTCCCGGAGAAATTCAGGATTAGAGACAACGCCAAAATCGATATTTCTCTTTTTCCCAGAATGCTGGGCTACCAACTCTCCTACTTCTCTATTGGTGCCTGGCAGGACTGTACTCCTTATAACGATGACGTGAAATTCTTCTTTATTCTTTATCGCTTCACCAATTTGGGCGGCAGTTTCAAAAATTGCAGTCAGATTCAAATGACCCTCTGCTGTTGAAGGTGTGCCGACACAGATCAGGGAAATAGAAGTATTGTTAACAGCCATCTGGTAATCAGAAGTAGCAAGAATCCGTTTGCGTTTCCAATTGTTGGCAATAATATGATCTACATCCTTTTCGATGATGGTCGGTTTACCCTGGTTTATCAGGTCAACCTTTTTCTCATTCACATCCACGCCGATCACCGAGTGTCCATGTTCAGCGAGACATCCAAGACTGACACAGCCTACATAACCTAATCCAAAAATTGAAACATTCATTTCAGGCGATTGCTTTTTCTTTAACTTTATTTAATATAAGTCTTGTTATATCATCCCATTCGCGGGTAAGCTTATCTCGAAATTCCAGCTGATCAAAATTCATGATCTCTAAATCTTTAATTCCCTGAATGGTATTGACAATTTCTTCTGTGTTGACCTTGACGAGTGCACCCTTGTCAATCATGATTTGATTGGCCGGCATGTCCCGTTGTCCCGCATAGATGCTTGGCACTCCAAGAATAGCTCCTTCTCTGGCCATACTGTCTCCGGAAGAAAGTACTACCTGGCTGAAATACATGAGTGAATGAATGTCAGGTACTGGCTCCTCCAGGATTAGCCAATGGGCGGGATACTTGTCTCTATTTCCTTTGTTCTCGAGGGATAATACTACGCTCCAACTCGCAGGAAATTCTTTTGCAACCGATAGTATGATATCTTTTTGTTGATGTAGATAATTGGATGTTTCCGTTGATACTTCCCGGACAAAAATGTACTGTTTGACATCCAGATCAAATGCTTTCAAAATCTCTGGATCTGGATTGAAATAACGCGGTGACAGATAAGCCCACTCCTTGAGCGCATTAAACACTTTTACCCCTCGGTGCTTGTCTTGAAATGGTGGGAGATAGACTTCGTCGGCTGAAGCTTTAAGAATGGGAAAAACGTATTTACGCGGATCATCACTAAAAGCAATATTGGGAATTCGTCGAAGCTTCGCCACGACATTGGCCTGGTAATGGGCAGTTAGAACATATCGATATTTCTTGGGGTTCACAATTCTGTACAATCGGTACAATCTTGGTAAGATGATCCGAAATAACATCGAATACGGTCCTTTGTTGTACTTATAGTCGCCGATGCAGGTTACCTTATAATTTGGTAACTCATGCTCCACAACCTGCCGTAATCTCCCCCGGTTTACGCAGAAAACATCTACCTCGTCAGGCTCAAACGCAAGAATTGCATTTTTTAAGAAATTGAACTGAGGTAAATGATAAATGTCAAACAAAATCTTAGGCATATTTTTTAGTCAAGTATTGAATGTTTGAAATGTACGCGAAGACTTTCTGTATTTTTCCCCCAATCAATCATTGTGGTTGTTCACACTATTTTTTGTAGGAATAGTCTGGATCACAATTATCACCTATTCCCGACTACCACCCTGAAAAAGGCTGTCTGTAAGTTGATCCGGAGAGCGATCATACCAGATCTTACTGGCTGTCGGTAAGTTGGTCCTCCATCGAATAATCATACTTGTAGAGGAACCTTGTTGCAGGTAGGGTCCCCGGATGATCTCCTGGGATAATATCCAAGATGGCCAGAGGAGGATGCCAATCAAGATAAAAGTCTTGAAAATTGTTCTTATTTCGATTTGGAATTTTTGAGAAATGGGACGCTCAAATTATCTAATGCTAAAACTCCCTAAACGAATTTTCTGTTTACGATTTGTGGCTACGAGGGTCCAAATTCCACCTTTCAGTTTCGTAAAGTTGAACGGGTAAAAGTGCCTTCCCGGAGGAATAATAATACTCGTCAGTACAGGAATGGTTCGTCCCCATATATCCTGCAATTCAATCGACACCTCTTCCTCCTCAGCCGACGCAATTTCAAGCGAATATATTTCGCCGGATGAACGGGAGAGAGGTCGTATGAACAACTTGTCGGATACCCGGATACCCTCTGCAATAGCTTCGAAAGACTGTTTGCGTAAGGGAGGGCAATCCTCGATTAAAGCTTCGAATTCTGCGCCCAAGCTCGTGGAGAAGCCAGGCATCAAATCAACCGCCGTGCCCGCTTTGAAGACCACAGTCGAGTCCTGATCCACAACTCCTGCACTGGTGATAAGCATGGTGGACTGATAGGTGCCGGAATTTATCGGATTCTCATTTATGACCAGGGTGTCCTGCGGTATGGTGGGACATGCATCGCAAACATCACCGAGTCCGTCCATGTCAAAATCCTCCTGAAGCGGATTGTGGTCTACAGGGCAATTATCACATACATCACCGACGTTATCACCATCCCCATCTTCCTGGCCCAAATTCGCCACTGTTGGACAGTTATCGCAAACATCACCGAGACCATCACCATCACCATCCTCCTGGCCTGCATTGCTTGTCATAGGACAATTGTCACAGACGTCGCCAACACCGTCGCCGTCTCCGTCTTCTTGGCCTGCATTGCTCACTGAAGGGCAGTTATCACAGGCATCGCCCAACCCATCACTGTCACTGTCGGCTTGACTCATATTTGCGATAGAAGGACAATTATCACAGACATCACCGACACCATCACCATCACCATCTTCCTGACCAGTATTACTTGTCGAGGGACAATTGTCACAGGCATCGCCGACACTGTCTCCATCGCCATCCTCCTGACCCGGATTTGCTGCTGTCGGGCAATTGTCACAAACATCTCCCAGACCATCGCCATCACTGTCCGCCTGACTCATATTGGGAGTAGAAGGACAATTATCACAGACGTCGCCAACACCATCGCCATCTCCGTCCTCCTGTACAGCATTGGCCACCAAAGGACAATTGTCACAGGCATCTCCCAGCCCATCGCCATCAATATCCGCTTGACTCATATTGGGTGTGGATGGACAATTGTCGCATACATCACCCACTCCATCCATATCCGAATCTGTTTGGTTTGGATTTGAGATGGCTGGGCAGTTGTCAATCTGATCACAAACACCATCGCTGTCAGTATCAGTACAATTACCCTGAGTCCAGGTAATACAAAGTCTGGCACTTTTAGCTGGGTTCTTGTCAAAGGACTGGGCTACTCTTTTTCCCGTTCCCTCGATAATAAAGACAATAGAGCTGCTCGCAGAATATCCGATCTGTTCTACGATTTCCTGAAGAATCGTATCCAAATTGGGTGTCTGCTGATCTGGTCCGGCATCATCCACTGAGGTCCAATCCGGCGGCTGCCAGGTCACTGAGGCGGTGGTTTTAGGCCGGTTGCCAATATTGTTACTCGTTCCTGCAAATGTCGGGGGATCGGGGTTAGCTTCGCCATAGATTTGCAAATCGGACGGATTGATATTGTTAATCTCGTCAACGGTAAATTGAATACGGGCATCGATGATTTCGGCATCCTTTGGTATCGAGAGTCCTTGAAATCTCAAGCCAACCCTTTGGTCTAACGCATCGAAAACGAGTTCGAGATCGCTGCTGGTCAGGCTCATGACACCTCCAGAGATCCGTTCTTCTGCATCGTCGGAAAAGACAGCAATATTGGCACAACTGCTGAATATCTCAACGAAAATGGTAACAAGGGGTGACTGAGCCACATTCCCATCGTTGTCTGTCGCTTCAGCAACGAGATTATAGACACCTGCAGTAGGGGTCCAGTTGATGGAATAGGGAGCGGTATTATCGATTCCGATGGACTGGCCATTGGCAAAGAACTCCACCTGGGTCACCTGTCCGTCAGCATCCATCGCATCAGCGTCAATGGTTATCTGCTGGGCACTCGGAAAGACAGTGCTGTCCAGTGGACTGGTAATATTGACTACCGGCTTCCCTTTGACAATGGTAAAATAGTCCATCACCAACGCATTGTGGTTGATAAACTTCACATCCATCTGATTGCTTGAAACAGACAAGTGAACCGATCCCAGATTAGGTGATCCAATCTCTTCAGCAAAAAAAGGATAGTTGAGTACTGTCTGCGAGACGGAACCGGCTGAACCTGAAGTGAGATAAACCGTTCCACTATTTGGAGTCAAACCGGGTGGTTTGACATAGGGCCCATCTCCATCGATCTTACCATCGCCTGGAGCCACTTCCATGGTGGCCGAATCATAGGTAATTTCCTCACCATAATGTCCATTGAGCAACACGGATCGATTGTATATATGATTGTGTCCGTACATAACCAGATCAACTCCATAGGATTCAAGGACAGGCAGGAAATTCTGCCGGAAAGCATCCATACTATAGAATGGCGGCTTATGAAAAAATGCTATGACCCATTCCTGGGTAGTAGCGGCAATATCATTCTGCATCCAGGACAACATCGGAGAGGTTGGTTGGTGACTTATATCCTCCGTATTCAACGAAATAAAGTGAATATTGGCGTAATCAAAAGAGTAGTAGGCTTCAGTACCGGATGCTACTCCTCCTGCTTCTGCGTTTCTAGGCATATTGAATATATCATAATATGGTCCGGTCTCTGTTTCACTGTCGGCACTGAACATATCATGATTCCCTGGAGAATTCCAAAGAAAAGTGTTGATCAAGGTCTGTTCATACATGTCTTCAAACCAGGCCAATTGATAGTCTGCATCACTGCCGTCTTCATATGCATTGTCGCCGAGAGTCAAGATCAAATCAGTATGGAATCCACCATTATACGTGTAGAAAGCATCCCTTACCGCCCGTTGATTAGCATCTTTTTTACCCGCATCTCCTAAGACCCAGATGGAGGTGGGTTTCGCCGTTCCATGATTTGGTGAGGTGGTGAAATAGTGTTCGGAATCTTCCCCTGCCTTCTGGCCTGGAAAAAATCCGACACTGTCATAGAGCAACGTGCCGGTGCTATCACCCACAGCATAATAATAGGTGGTGTTGGGCGTGAGCCCGGTCACTGCCACTTCATGTTCAGTCCGGAGGCCCGTTACGCTCACCGAATCGGTCAAACTTGCGGGAGAACTACCATACCAAACCCTGCTGATTGTCATCGAATCAGTTCTCCACCTGACGATTAGATCCGAGGGTGTCCCCAATTGCAGATATGGACCTCTGACAATGCTTTGAGCGGCAACTTCCTGTATAAAAAAGCCAAAAGTAAAAATGAGTAGATTGAAGGGGGTTAAATTTCGCATCATTTATCGGGATGTAAACAGGCCGGAAGTTTAATCCGACCGGATTGCATTCAGGTTTTCAATTCTAAGGTCTTTTCATCGGCCTGGGGTGAACACTCAATGGCCTTTCTCTTTTGGAATGCCCCTTAGTCTTCACAGGTATTAGTCGGATCATTCGGACAGGGATCACAAACATCTCCGATGCCATCACCGTCCGCATCTTCCTGCCCAGGATTTGCATCGTTTGGACAGTTATCACAGGCATCCCCAACACCGTCTCCATCTCCATCCTCTTGATTCATATTAGCTATCGACGGACAGTTATCTATGTCTCCACAGACACCATCTCCATCAACATCATTTTCCGGATCATTCGGACAGGCATCGCATACATCACCAAGGCCATCGCCATCCGCATCTTCCTGCCCCGCATTGGCCATGGAAGGACAGTT
>JAHELJ010000043.1 GCA_024644235.1 Lewinellaceae bacterium | reverse complement strand
TCCTTGGGATCAAAAAAAGGGCCAGCTTCCATCAAAGCCACGCTAAGGCCGGCATCTGCCAAAATTTTGGTAGCCATACCACCACCGGCACCTGATCCCACAATACAGACATCGTATTCTTTTGCTTGTTCCTTTATTTGCATTCCAATAATAGTTTAGACTGGCTGGGAAATTAAATCGCTCTGAATTTAAAGATTAATCTTTACTTTAAGATAAAGCCAGTGTATGCACACTTTCAAATTGATGATGGTCTGTTTGCTCATTCTCTCTTGCGAGAGTAAACAGACTATTGTCGCCGATCCTCCAAACATTCTGTTTATCATGTCAGACGATCATGCAAATGCTGCAGTGAGCATCTATGGCAGCAACTTGATTGAAACGCCAAACATCGACCGGATTGGCAAAGAGGGCGCTGTGTTTACCAACAGTTTTGTCACGAATTCTATATGTGCTCCCAGCCGGGCAGTATTGCTAACCGGTAAATACAGTCATCTCAATGGGCTGCGAGACAACCTTGATACTTTCGACGGATCTCAAGTAACCTTTCCAAAACTGTTGAGAGCAGAGGGCTATTACACTGCAATGATTGGGAAATGGCATCTGAAATCTGAACCCACAGGATTTGATCATTATGAGGTATTGATTGGTCAGGGCCCGTACTACAATCCTCCGATGGTGCGAAATGGTGATACCATCGAGCATATCGGATACACCTCCGACATTATCACGGATTTGACTTTAGATGCTTTGGAGAATCGAGATACGTCAAAACCCTTTTGTGTTCTTTATCACCACAAAGCTCCCCACAGAAATTGGATGCCTAGCCCGGAGCATTTTGGCATGTATGCCGATCAGGACCTCCCCGTCCCAGCAACTTTTTTTGATGACTATCGAACCCGGTCGAGGGCTGCTCCAGAGCAGGATATGAGAATCGATGATATGTTTTTATCCTCGGATTTGAAATTACAGCCTGGCTACTACGACGAGGAAACGGGCACTGGAGGAGCAGGTAGCTCTAGTTTTGATGCTGCTGCAAATTGGGAACGGGAATACAACCGGCTCACTCCGGATCAGAAAGCTGCCTGGGATGCACATTATCAAAAAGTGAACGAGGATTTCAAAGCAGCAAATTTTACCGGGAGGGAACTCTCAGAGTGGAAATATCAGAGATACATAAAGGACTATCTGAGATGTGTAAAATCGGTTGACGATAATATTGGGAGGGTACTGGACTATTTGGATGAGCATGGCCTCACTGACAACACAATCGTCGTCTATACATCCGATCAGGGCTTCTACTTGGGAGAACATGGTTGGTACGACAAAAGATTTATGTATGAAGAATCACTGAAGATGCCCTTGGTGATGCGATATCCAAATAAGATTGAACCCGGGCAGACAAGAGACGAGATCGTACTTAATCTGGATTTCGCACCCACACTGCTTGATTATGCTGGTGTTGCGATTCCGCACGATTTTCAAGGTAAATCTCTGAGCCAACTGGTCGGCGAAAATCCTGCTGAAGATTGGCGGCAGTCAATGTATTATCACTATTATGAATACCCCCACGGATGGCACTCAGTCAAAAGGCACGAAGGAGTACGTACCGATCGCTTCAAACTAATTCATTACTACAACGACATCGACGCGTGGGAACTTTACGATCTACAAGAAGATCCTGATGAGGTAAATAATCGCATTGACGATCCGAAGATGGAAGGGAAAATCGTGGAGCTGAAGCAGGAGTTGGCAAAATTAAAGGAAGTGTTACAAGTACCGGATTCAGAGCTTGCCAGATAGTCATTTATGCAGCCACTTCAAACACGGTAGTCTCTCTGGCGAGATCTAGAAAATGAAAAAATATTCAGTGGTATGAGCTGAAGGATCAAGACAAGAAAAAGGAATGATCTTAAGAAACCCTTGCTACTAATATGCCCAGACTCCCCCAACATCCTCGTAAGGGATGCATGGTTCGTAAGAGCCTGGAATGGGATCGTATTTCAATACCTGAGTGGCTCCAATTTCTGAGGTACAAAAGCCGGCGATAGTCAGCTGACGCATGTCTTCAAAGAATGATAATGCACCTTCTGTGGATTCCTTCATTGCTTTGCTTTCTTCATGTAGTTGCTGAAGAAATTCCTTACGTTGTTCTGCACCGAGTTTTGCAAAAGCTTTAGAAAATTTCGATTTGCACTGAGCCTCAAATTCAGCCAGACCAGACATAAGTTCATCCTGACGATTTTTGCTGTAAACATTAGCAGCGAGCTCATCGATATAGCGATGCACTTTGGCATCTAACGCTCCAGGAGTATCTGTTTTCGGTAAAATGGTCTCAGCAATATGAGCCAGGGTTTCCGACTGTTCTACACTGAAGAAACTCGGAGTCCAATCGGGATCGAGAGGTGCCTGACAACCAGATATTATTGCGGCAACTGTTGAGGCAGCTAACCCACTGCCAACTAATAGTGAGGTTTTTCTTAAAGCTTCCCGGCGAGATATTTGAGATTGATTTGTCATCTTCCTGAATTTCAGATTTGCTTAAATATTCATCTTCTTCAACTCCTTTACTGCGTAATCTGCAGCTCTGGCTGTCAATGCCATGTATGTAAGTGAAGGATTTTGACAAGCGGATGATGTCATACAGGCTCCGTCCGTCACAAAGACATTTTTAGCGTCCCAAACCTGATTCCACTGATTTAAAACAGATGTTTTGGGGCTACGGCCCATCCGCGCCGTTCCCATCTCATGGATACCGAGTCCTGGAGCACCAATGCTGTCGTAGGTATCAACATTCTTGAACCCGGCTGCTTCCAGCATCTCTACTGCTGCCACTTTCATGTCTTCCCGCATCTTCATTTCGTTCTCCTTGAATTCGCAGTCAAATTTCAGAACCGGCTGTCCCCATTTATCTTGGGTTTCGTTACTGAGTTCGACTTTGTTTTCATGATAAGGCAGGCATTCTCCAAAGGCAGTCATCCCCATACTCCAGCTTCCTGGTCTTGTGATGGCTTCCTTCAATTCCTCCCCGATGGCCATTTCAGCTACAGACCTCGACCAACCTTCCCGCGATGCCGCTCCCTGATAACCGTATCCTCGAACAAACTCTTTCATCTGAGAATTGCGATCGATGTTTCTGAACCGTGGTATGTAAAATCCGGTAGGTCGTCGACCCTTGTAATATTTATCATCGAATTCGTCAATTTCACCCCGAGCTCCTACGCGGAAGTGATGGTCCATCAGGTTGTGACCAAGTTCGCCGGAGCTACTACCCAGGCCATCAGGATATTCATCGGTCTTGGTATTAAGCAGAATGAAAGTAGATCCCAAAGCGGAAGCACAAAGGAAAACGATATTACTGTAGAACTCGTGAGTCTCATTTGTTTCAGCATCTATCACTCTGACCCCGGTAGCTTTTCTCGTTGCAGGATCGTAGATGAGTGAGTTCACGATAGAAAATGGACGGATCGTGAGATTACCTGTCTTCTCGGCAGCTGGTAGGGTTGAAGCATTTGAACTGAAATAAGCACCGTAAGGACATCCTCTTATACATCGATTACGATATTGGCAGGCCCCACGGCCATGAATGGCCTGTGACAGATTTGCTGTCCGGCCAATGGTAAGGGTACGTCCCAATTTTTCCTTGATTCGCTCCCGGGCAGATTCTTCAACGCAGTTTAAAGGCATCGGTGGGAGAAAGTTTCCGTCTGGCAGTTGGGGCAAGCCCTCGTTCATTCCCTGGATTCCGGCAAATCCTTCCACATAATCATACCAGGAAGCGACATCGCGATAGCGGATCGGCCAGTCCACTCCGAAGCCATCCTTTGCGTTTGCTTCAAAATCGATATCACTCAATCGGTAACTATGCCTTCCCCACATGATCGATCTTCCACCAACATGATATCCCCTCATCCAATCAAACCTCTTGGTCTCCAGATATGGATTTTCCAGATCATTGACAAACCAATGCTTGGACGATTGCCGGATGGTATATCCGGTCCTTCTCTGCTTTTCATATCTCTTCATCTCTTCCGCAGAAACCCGGTCCCGATTCGGCAATTGCCAGGGCTCAAGATTGGCTGTTGGGTAGTCACCATGCCTGACCATGCGTCCTCTCTCCAGCACCAGGGTCTTCAAACCTTTTTCGCAGAGTTCCTTAGCCGCCCATCCTCCGCTGATTCCTGAACCAACCACGATCGCGTCATATGTTACTTCCTGTTTTCCCTTTGAATTAAAAAGCATATTTGATGAGATCAATTTTGAAAAGCTTGAAAAATATGAAAATCACAGTACTTGAAGGTCCCTCACTTATTATACAACGAAAAATCTTCCATGATGTATTCATGGTAATGTATTCAATCCATGTTACTTAACACTAAATATTCCCAGGGATCCAGCTGAATGTCGGCACCGGCCCCGATCTCTACCTCCTGAGAATTGAAGATGTCAACCATGGATGACACCGCCTCATCCAATTGTGTTATTTGAGACTCGCCTGTCAAGTTTAGAATTACTACTAGTTTGTAACCGTTCTTTTCTCGCTTGAAAGCATAAACTTCTTTGGATCGATTGATGCGAACAGGTGGACCACCGAATTCTCCATTCCATAGCGCCTCATTTCGAACTTTTTCCTTTTGTAATATCCGGTAGAAATCTGCATAAGCATAGTTCTTCCACTCTATGGGATCTTTCTCGAAGAATTCCAGCCTTTTCCGCAAGGGTTCTTCTTGTCCCGAGTAGATAAGAGGCATCCCGTCGATAGTATGACATAAAACAGCAAATGTTTGATGTCCGTCACCCATTCGTTCCATGACGGTGCCGGCCCAGCTATTTTCATCGTGGTTTGAAGTAAAGTAAATGTGAAATCCGTGGGCATAGGCATTGCGATCGTTCCAGAGGAGATAGTCAATAGCGTTGGCATTTTTCCTTCCCTGCGCAATATCGTTAAGGGTGTGATGAAAATGCCATGAGTAGGTGGCATCAAAACCAGCCCGGTTGCGCAACCAGGGATCCTCACCTTCGGCTAGAAGAAATAGTTCGCGACCCAATGATTTAATTTCAGGAATGATTTCCTGCCAGTAGTCAAGCGGCACTCGATGGGCATGATCTACCCGGTAGCCATCGATTTCATATTCTTCAATCCAATACTTCATATCGGCGGTCATCTCCTTCCGCATTTCCGGATTTTCCAGGTCAAGCTCGGCCACATCGGTCCAATCCCATGGCTCGCCAGTTTCTTCGTTAATCGGATCTACTATATTGCCTTCCTCATCTTTCGAATAATATTCCGGATGCTCTTTAATCCAGGTATGATCCCAGCCAGTATGGTGAGGAACCCAGTCCAGGATGATTTTCATGTCCAGTTCGTGAGTTTTAGCGACCAGACTTCTAAATGATGATTCGTCACCAAACTCAGGATTTATTTCCCGAAAATCAGACACGGCATAGTAACTACCAAGAGTGCCTTTTCTTTTGGTCTCGCTTATTGGTGAGATAGGCATGAGCCAAAGTATCTTCACCCCCATCTCCTGAAGCTTTGGCAGGTGAGCCTCAAAGGCGGAAAATGTTCCTTCCGGTGTATACTGTCTGATATTCACCTCATATAGATTAGCTGTCTTCAGCCAATCGGGAGTGTTGTCTGCTGCTGCTTGAGTAGCCTCAGATGAGGCTGGTGCCTGATCCGCAACCTGACTTGGCGAGCAACTCAACAAAAAAATTACAGCTACAAAACTGATCAAGTTTCTAATCATTTTTTGAAATTTTTCTAAGCTAAATGCTACTTATATCGCTTCCCGTGTTTGATGATGAGATCGACATCCTGCAGTAAATCAATATAACGCAGGACATCGCCTTTCACAGCGATGATGTCGGCGTATTTTCCTTCACTGATGGTACCTACTTCATCGTCAACACCCATCAGTACCGAGGGCCAATAGGTTGCAGCTTTGATGGTGTACATAGCATCAAAACCGAATTCATTGACCCAGACATCCAACTCGTTCCAGGTAGATTGGCTGTGGAACTTCATAGGTATGCCACTGTCGGTGCCCGTCACCAAGACAAGGCCCGATTCTTTGAGTTGGTTTATCTTCTTTTCTAATGTCGGCCGGCGGCTCGGGGTGATCTGAAAGTAGGGCAATCTTGAGGGATGCCGGATGGACTGCTTGATGTCTTCAATGATGGAATCTGGCAAGCCAAGATGCCAGGAATCATTATCCAGTTTTTCTGGATTATCTCTTACATACTCGTAATTATATAAACCTTCCACTGTGGGACACCAAAAGAGCGGACCTAGATTCATTTGGGCAGTCCTTTCTTTAATCAGATTCAGCACATCTTCAGGATACTCCGGTGCAGTGGCCAATCCAGTATGCTCGAAACAATCAACACCGGCAATCAGGCCACGTCTGATTTCTTCTGGCCGGTGAGCATGAGCCACTACTGTCAATTCATGTGAGTGTGCTTCTTCCACCACAGCATGCACTTCCTCCATTGTCATCTGATCCTGATCGATCAGTTTAATGCAGTCGACTCCCGCGTCAGCCAGCACTTTCACCTTGGCTCGAGCATCTCCAGCCCCGGAGACGCCCCAACGGTAGGCTTCTGTCCCGGGGTATGGTTCGTGTTGGATGAAAGGCCCCGAAACATACATTGTCGGTCCAGGAATATCTCCACGGTTGATCGCATCTCTAACCGCTAATATGTCTTCGAGGGGTCCTCCCAAGTCGCGAGCACTGGTAACACCGGCCATCAGTAATTGATGGGCAGATGCCGGCATAATGACCTCTCGATAGAGAGGAGGGTATTTCTGCTGCCAATGTGTATAGTTACTGTGACCGTTGATCATAAGGTGCACATGCATATCCCACAATCCCGGTAGTATACTCATGCCTTCGGTTGATATCAACTCGGCATCTGCAGGAATTTCCAATTCACCAATCTGACCGACGGCGCTAATTCTTTCGCCATCGATTAGGACCACACTATTCCGGATAGGAATGCTTCCGAAACCATCAATCAGTGTTCCGCCCACCAGGGCTTTCTTCTGGGCAGGAGACGATCCCAATAGTCCAAAAACCAGACAAAAAGTGAAAATCAATCTTATCATAGTTCGCCGTTGCAAATTCTTTGATAATCGCAAGCTCAAGATCCTCTAAGCTTGCCTTGAAATAAACTCACCTGAGAGTTGAATGGATTTCCGGATGATCTTCTCAGAGAAACTATCTGGCCACAATGCCATAAAGCATCAGCAATGGGACCATTCAAATTGTTCCAGAACGGATATTCGGAAGTCCGGTCCGATCCTTGAAATATTAAAGGGCAGTCTTTTAGTTTGATTTCGCCCGATCGCAACAGTTGAGATGCTTCCTTCAAGTTATGCAACGTTTTACTTCGCAACATCTCAAAGGAATGGTCCTCGTCCTCCCGCAAAATCGGTTCTTGGCGTAACGGAATGACTATTGTCCTTGAAAGTCCATAGATGTGTTCAAGTGTTTCCAAGGACGTCCTGGCTTCATCACTAGGTTTAAAGTCTAGATCTTCCTGCCGAAGTCCCTCCGTGGCCCAATAATATCGAAACCCCAGCCCGTCAATTAATCTCGCCGTAACGGTTTCAGCACTATATGCTGCCGGATAATCGGGGATTTCCGCATAAGGAAGATCGGATTGTGCCAACAAGGGAACTGCTGTCAATAGGATAAAAAAAAACCAATGAAAAGGAATTGCAACTTCATAATCTAGGTGTTTGCGATTAAAATTAGACAAATTTCAAAACAGGTCTCTTTCAGATTTTGGGAGCTTAGACTTTAAAAATCTTCAGTCGAAACGCAATAATACCACTCAATCCTTGGTTAATATTGCCGTCAATTTAGGGAAAGTAAATTATGCATCTCATAAGAAGGTATCGGTTGGAACCCCAAATAATCAGAGCCTATGCCCTACTAAGTGCGGCATTATTCTCGGTCCTGGCAGCTTACTACCTTATCGATCTTCCTGAAAGTGGTTTGGCAAAGGCCATGCATCTCATGCAAGTAAAGGCATATTCGATGTTCATTCTAGCCCTGGTGCTGGGAAGCACAGTTGTTGGCATGGTCTATCACCATTTGCATGAAAGAATTACAAGCAGGAATACTTTCGCTTTTGTTTTCTCCGCCAGTGTATTGAAGCTTTTAGCGGGAATCGTTGCCCTGATCATATTCTGATGATCCACTTGGTGGCATTTGTCTTTACATAGATCCGATAGATTGTCTATTTCCCTATCTTCCATATCTACAACTTTGGATTATGGAACGATTAGGATTCTTTTTTCTCACCTGGGTTTCCCTCCCGTTATTCATCATTTCCCAACCGACAGATCAACAACTTATACAGGCCTTCCAGTGGCGTTGCATCGGCCCGGCCAATCAGGGCGGCCGGATTGTTGACATAGAGGCACTTGACTCCGATTTTAGTCAGGTCTGGCTTGCTACAGGATCAGGAGGAGTATGGCATTCTGATAACTCCGGTACGACCTGGACACCAATCTTCGATCATTACACCACAGCTTCAATAGGGGATATCGCGATTTTTCAAGCCGACCCCCGGATCATCTGGGTAGGTACAGGTGAATCCAATAACCGTAATAGTGTTTCCTGGGGCGACGGAGTGTTTCGTTCCGATGATGGTGGCAAGACCTTTAATAATATGGGATTGAGGAACACCCATCACATCAGCAGGATCATTCTGCATCCTACTGATGCCAATACGGCCTACGTAGCAGCCATGGGCCATTTATGGGGATACAATGAAGAGCGGGGCCTGTATAAGACTACTGATGGTGGAGCAACCTGGTCTAAAATGGCTAGGGGCCTGCCAGAAGGTTCGGAGGTAGGATGCACAGATCTGGTCATGGATCCCACCAACCCAAACATTCTCTATGCTGCATTTTATGAAAGGCTCCGTCAACCATGGCACTTTGAAAGTGGTGGAGAAAACGGAGGCATTTTTAAATCAACCAATGGCGGGCGAACCTGGAAAAAGCTGAGGAAAGGCCTTCCCGACGGAGCTACCGGTAGAATCGGGTTGGCCATCTACCGCTCAAATCCGGAGATTGTCATGGCTCTGGTAGAAGCAAAACAAACGGGTTCACTAGATACCCTGGGATCCGGGATCTATCGGTCGGAAAATGGAGGATCAGACTGGTCATACGTAAACACCTATAATAACCGGCCCTTTTACTATTCTCAAATACGTATTAATCCCACTGACCATCAGAGAGTGTATGTCCTGACTACTCGATTTATGGTCTCTGAAGATGGTGGAAGAACATTAAGAAACGGAAGTGAAGACCAGGAGGTACACGGCGATTTTCACGCTTTGTGGATCGATCCGAATGATGGTAACCGGTATTATCTGGGCGCCGATAAGGGAGCTAGTTTAACTTATGATCATGGGAAAAATTTTTTACTCTTCGACAATTTTGCGATTGGGCAATTTTACCGGATCAATACCGATCACCGTGACCCCTATTATGTGTACGGAGGTTTGCAAGACAATGGTACTTATGGGGTAGCCAGCTTTGCCCGGGACGCCCGAGGTATCCTCAATGACCACAATTGGAAATTACACTGGGGAGATGGGCAGTTTATTAACATCGATCCCCGTGATTGGAGGAAAGTTTATACTTCCACTGAAAATGGCAGCATCTTCACTTATGATCCGCTGACCCATAAAATGGAGCGCATCCAGCCTGGACCACATAATATCACCAACTACGAAGAGGCGATCCCGGATAGTGTAAGAAATGAAGGGCAAGAGTTCCGGTTCAACTGGACCAGCCCCTTTGTGATGAGTCCGCATGACCCCAGCACACTGTATTTGGCAGGTAATTATGTTTTTCAATCTACTGACGCTGGAAACAATTGGGCGGTAATCAGTCCCGACATTAGTACCAACCATCCGGAAAAACGTGTGACAGGTCAAAGTGGTGGCTTGACGCCCGACAATTCCGGAGCTGAACACCATTGTGCTGCGTATACACTCTCAGTATCTCCCATCGATCCCCGGTTGATCTGGGTTGGCACTGATGATGGTAATCTTCAGATGACCCGGGATGGGGGCAGGCAATGGACAAATCTAAGATCAAAACTGCCAGACGTTCCCAACGGGCTATGGGTATCGAGAGTCGAAGCCTCCCATCATGATCCGGGTACGGTGTATGTCACATTTGACGGACATCGCAGTGATAATTTCCAACCCTGGATTTTTCGGGGAGAAAATTATGGCGATCAGTGGAAAAACCTAACTGCCTCATTGCCTCCACAAGAAGTGCTAAGGGTGGTCAGAGAGGATAGGATCAATCCCAATCTTCTCTTTTTAGGAAGTGAAACCGGCATCTGGATTTCCGTCAACGGTGGTGGATCCTGGCAGAGGCTCATGGGAAAAATGCCTACAGTGTCAGTTTATGATATGCTTGTTCATCCCCGGGATAATGACCTGATAGCTGGAACCCATGGTCGCAGCATTTGGGTCATGGACGACATCAGTCCATTACAGCAATTGGATTCCAGGGTGCTTTCAAGTCCTGCCTGGCTGTTTGATCAGAAAGTAGCAACCATTTGGGAGAATACAAGCCGGGGAGGCCAAAGAGGGCATTTTTGGTTTGCTGGTGAAAATCCTCCTTCTATTCGAAATACATCGAGTATACCCCGGGCCCGTTTCGATAGTGATGTAATGATCAGCTATTATCTCGGTTCTGTCCTTCAGGATACGCCAACCTTGGAGATAAGTGATCCTAATGGAGCGTTTAGGTTCCGGACCAATCTTGATAATACGCCAGGCATCCATCGATACATGTGGAATCGCGAATTTGAAAGTGATTGGTTACCGGATGACAAAAGACAGAAGGTACAGGAATTGTTTAATGATCTAACCAGCCGGATTTCATCATCGAGCCTTAGAAATGCCAAACTTCGCTTCGAAGAGGCAAAGACAGCCAGGGATCAAAGAGCTGCGGTCCAGAGCTTGACAATGGGAAATCTGAGCGTTAATTTGGATGCGACATATGGCTTGCCCATTGCGGAATCAGGAGTCTACATTCTCAAGTTGACCGCTAATGGACAGGAGTATTTAAGAAAATTAGTGATTCGGGATGATCCGATTTTGAGAGAATGAAAGTAATGGATGAAAATCTGCAAAGTCTCGTAAACGAGATAAACAAGTTGACTCAGTTGCTTGCATCAGAGTACCCTGAACTGTATCTGCATTTGGAAGAACTTCCGATCACAATTGCTTCAAAGCCTTCAAGTCAATTGTCTAAAAGCGACCTGGAAAACTACCTGGAGAGTCTTCAGGAACAAATAAAATGGTACCAGGCGACACGACCTGTTTCCAACAAGGATTAGTTTCTGTAATCCAGTGGTGGTGGCCGGTCTCCTACCAGGCTTTCGTATTTAAAATCTGATCCTCTTCGGGATTGTAGTTCCTCCCAGGCGCTTTTGATCTTTTCATTCTCAAGGAAAAGATCAGCTGCCGTAGCAGCAATTGTCTTAGCAGCCACCAACATTCCTTTGATACCAATGGAGGTACCACCACATGCCACAGCTTGCCAACTGTGAGAAGGAGTGCCCGGCACCCATGTTGCAGTTCGTACGCTGGCAGTAGGAACCATCCAGCTTACATCACCCACATCCGTTGAGCCACCAGTTCCTCTTTCGACAACTTTGAAAGGTAGTACTGCTTTTGCCGATTCAAGGCTATACGGTATGTCGCCAAAACTCTCCGCCAATTTGGTGGCAAAATTCATTTCCTCTTCATCGTAATAGACCCCACCAACTTTGAGAAGATTACGATGCATCATCCGACCCAGGGTTTCATTTGGTAGCACATTGAACAATCCATGAATCACTTCGTAATCCATTTGCGTTTCTGTGCCAAGCGCTGCGCCCTCTGCAGCCTTTACAATCCATTCAAAGTTCTTCTTGACGATTTCCGGATTTGGATGTCGGCAGTAGTAGAATACCTCTGCAAAACCCGGGACTACATTAGGTGCTTCCCCTCCTCGCGTAATTACATAGTGAATTCTTGACTCATCAGATATATGTTCCCGCATCATGTTGACCATATAATTCATAGCTTCGACACCATCCAGACCAGACCTTCCCCGGTCAGGATAACGGGCAGCATGTGAGGCTTGACCCCGAAACCGAAATTTTGCTGATTTGTTTGCCAAAGATGAGGCAGCATCAGCACTATTGGCATTGCTAGGATGCCAATGCAAAACTATATCTACATCATTAAATAGGCCGGCTTTGACCATGTGCACCTTTCCACCACCACCTTCCTCTGCCGGTGTCCCGTAAACCCTGATGGTCCCAGGTGTGCCCGTCTCTGTCAGCCAGTCCTTGATGGCAATTCCGGCAGCCATCGAGCCTACTCCAAAAAGATGATGTCCACATCCATGTCCGGCACCCCTTTCATCTATCGCCTGTTTTTCTGGTATTGCTGCCTGCGACAAACCCGGTAAAGCATCAAACTCAGCAAGAATGCCGATAATCGGATCCCCGCTTCCATATTCAGCAATGAACGCGGTTGGTATCTCGGCAACACCGGCGATCACCTCGAATCCTTCGGTGCTTAGTTGATCTTGCAGGACCTTGGTGCTTTTCTCCTCCTGATAGCCCAGCTCTGCAAAGTCCCAGATCTTCAAAGCCAATGAACTGTACAGATCCCCCTGAGTTTCGATCTTGTTGAAGAGGTAATTATCTCTTTCGTTTTTCTCAGGATTTTGGGCAATCAGGGATGCTGAGAGGGCAAAAACAGCACCTAACACCAAGTTTTTCTTTTTCATATCTTTCTTGAACTTGTAAAGGTGCCAAATATACAATATCAAGATTGAGGTCTGAGTTAGGTTGGTGTGGAGGAATTTGATTTGAAATTTGGTGCTGGCATGACCCTATGGTAACAGTAAACCGCAAGTCTGCACTCCTTGTTGCTACATCCATATGGATGCAAATTGTCTTTTGCAATTTAACTCTATCGGCGCAATCACCAATCAATGCACACACAGTTTACAATATTGGAAACCTAGCAGATGTTGAAAATGTCTCGCAATTCGGAAGCCACCTTTCTGACTTGCTCGGTTCTTGCAGAACCGATTGGACTCTACTGCTAAATGGCGATCTGATTGATAACAGTAGAAATTTCAACGCATCAGTCCAACGTCTTGACACCTTCATAAACAGAATACTGGAAAATCCTTATGGTCGTATCATTATCATCCCAGGTGATCGCGACTGGCAGGAATCACAAATGAGGGGACTCGAAAAGGTGAGAGTATTGGAAAACTACTTTACTCAGAAGGATTATGAACGATTGTTTTTTCCTCTGAAGGAGGGCTGCCCGGGTCCGGTCTTTTTTCCTATACAGCCAGAACTCAATCTCTTACTCATCAACACTCAATGGTGGAATCATGAATATCGTAAACCCACACCGGAGTCAGCTGACTGTGACATTGCCGATGAGGAGTCCATCAAAGAAGAAATCGAAGAGTTTATCGAAGAAAATACCAGTGGCAACCTGATTCTTGCTGGTCACCACCCGTTATATTCCAATGGGGAGTATGGGGGAAGCTTTCATCTCGCGGATTGGTTTTTTCCTGTTCCCATTGTTTCACTTTTTATCACCTCCTTCAAGCAGAATATTGGTGGACCACTGCAGACGATCAATTCCCGCTTCGTAGACTTCAGGAATGAAATGAGAGATATGTTACGCAGCCATTATTCGGTGATATATGCCTCTGGGCATGAGACCAATGTTGAAGTGATCCGCGATGAAGAGAATGTCTATATCAATAGTGGTGCTCCAATGAAAGGTGGCTACGTCAGAAAACGAAAAGCTACATTGATGAGTTCCAGGCAGGCAGGTTTGGTAGCAATGGAATATCATCCCAATGGCGATGTGATCGGGCTCACATATGAACTGCATTCAGGAGGGTATCTTCCGGTAGATTCTTCGATCTTATTTCAAGCTCCCTGCCTCGACCCGGAGCCCGGAATTCCGGTAAATCACCGGCTGGTTCCTTGTATTGGGGAGTCCAGACCTACACCATTTGAAGTTATCTCGCATCCAGACCATATTTCGATTGCGGCCAATCCAAACTACATAGCCACAGCCTGGCAAAAAAGAATGCTTGGACAGCACTATCGTAATAGTTGGACGACACCGGTGATGACGCCAGTGTTGAATCTTGACAAGTTTGCTTATGGAATACAACCCTATGAAATAGGAGGTGGACGGCAAACCAAATCGCTCAAGTTCGTGGCGAACGATGGATTGGAATACGTCTTCAGGTCGGTAGATAAAGATCCTGCCAAAGCGTTGTCGCACGATCTGAGATCGACCATTATTGCTATAGCAGTCAGAGATCAGACAACAACACAGCAACCCTATGGCGCCCTCACGGCGGCAAATCTACTCGATGAAATCGGAATACTACATGCCCATCCGAAGTTGTATGCCATGCCCAATGTGGAGAGCCTGGGCCCCTTTCGCTCTCAGTTTGGTGGGATGCTTGGCATGATGGAAGAACGACCCGTGGACCCAAAACCCGGGGGAGAGGCATTCGCCGGAGCCACTGATATTAAGCGTACCGTGAATCTTTTCAAAATCATGTATCGAGATAGTAGGAATTCGATCAGGGTAGACGAGTTCTTGAGGGCGAGAATGTTTGATGTCTTAGTCGGAGACTGGGGGAAACATGAAGATAATTGGAAATGGGCCGGATACAGAAAAGACAATGGATTTGAATACAGACCCATACCCCGCGATCGGGATCATATATTTAGTCTTTGGGATGGATTAATACCTTGGTTGGTAGACCGTGAATGGGCCAAACCAGCAGGAGAAAACTTTGATTACAAAATCAAGGGGCTTCGCAGCTTGATGTGGCAGGCGAGACATCTGGATCGGTTCCTGGCTAGTGAAGCTGATCGTGAGGATTGGATTGCCGCAGCCCGATATATCCAGCAACGAATTTCCGAATCCGAAATCGAAACAGCTGTTCGACAAATGCCTGAGGAAATCTATGATCTCGATGGAAAGGGGATAGAGAATAAATTAAAAGTACGGATCAAAGATCTGGAAGTATATGCAAATCGATATTACGAAATGCTATCCCCGCAGGTAGACGTAGTTGGCTCTCATCGCGAAGAGAGATTTGTTGCAACAAGAAACGAGGATGGAACCCTGCAAGTCGATGTTTTTAATTTGAAGAATGACGGCTCTTCAGGCAGGACTATTTATCAGAGGAAGTTTTTCCCAAATGAAACCAAAGAAGTGCGGTTGTTCGGACTCAAGGGGAGCGATGATTTTGTGATCAAGGGAAAGGCAAAGAAATCCATCTTGCTTCGAATTATACCGGGTCCCGATGTGGATTACATACGAGACTCTTCCTCGGTGGCTGGTCTACGAAGGAAAACATTGGTGTATAATGAAATCACTGGAGATGAGCTGTACCATGAAGGGGAGTTACGATCTATTAGAACCAGCTACAATGAAGCCTACCAATATAACCGCACCACTTTTGAATACAATAAGTACTTTCCCCTGGCATACCTGTCTTTCAGTAGTGACAATGGCCTTTCTCTGAATACAAATGTCACCTTTACAAACCAAAGATATGGCAAGCCTGATTTCAGCAGCAAGCACAGTCTGGGTCTGAGGGTTTCAACCATTGGGAATGTCAGGTTTGAATATGATGCCACCTGGCGATCAATCGTTGGCAATTTGGATCTGATTTCCGGTGCTACTCTGGAGAGAAAGAGAAGGTATCGCTATTTCTTTGGCTTGGGCAACGACACGAGATTTGACAGAGATCTCCTTAATGAAGACTTCTACACTTTACAATACACCACCAGCCGTGCTTATATCGGACTTCAAAGAAATTTCTGGAAGTACAGCTATATGAATATCCGAATTGACCTGGAGGGCAACAGCAAGGAAACACTCGAGGGTAATATTTTGGATGACGTGGCGGCAGATGTGCTTGGAGAAGATGCGGTTGAAACGGCTAGTCTAGTATTTGAACTAGATCTCGACTTTCGCGACCGGGAAGACTTGCCTAGCCGCGGTGCCAGATTCCACACCCAACATCAGATCAGCAAAGCGGCTGGGGAAGATGTAAAAACCTATTTTGTAGGAGAAGGATCTATAGAATTTTTCGCCACAACCGGCCCTTTTACGCTGGGAGTGAAAGGCGGTGGACTATACAGCCGCAAAGATGTTCCTTACTATCATCTTCCAGTACTTGGCCAGAATAGTTATTTGAGAGGATTTCGCCGAAATCGATTCTCCGGATCAAGTGGGGTATTTATTGATTCGGATCTTCGAATACAACTACTCGACCGGCCTGATGCTTTGATTCCTCACAAATTAGGGGTCAAATTTTTTGTCGACCAAGGTAGAGTCTATTATAAAGGCGAGACCTCCAACACCTGGCATGTTGGATATGGAGCGGGAATCTATTTCGTTCCATTGCGGGAGCGGTTTGCCCTCAATCTCTCCATGGCATTCTCGGAAGAAGAATCTGGTCTGATTATTTTTGGTTTGGGCAGCTCATTCTAATGACTTGCTACATCGGTGTATACCTTCGAATCATTGCTCGATTCGTTATTTTTGATCTCTCATGCAGCAATATGATGTCATTATTATTGGCGGAGGGCCAATTGGTCTTACTTGCGCTATTGAAGCGGAAAAGACTGGTCTATCTCATCTGGTGTTAGAGAAGGGGGTGCTGGTAAATTCACTTTTTTACTTTCCTACCAATATGACTTTCTTTTCTACCTCCAATCTGCTTGAGATTGGTGACGTTCCGTTTATTGCTCATGGAGACAAACCTACCAGGAGAGAGGCTCTGGAATACTATCGGAGAGTTTGGCAAAGCTGGAAGCTGAATGTCAGATTGTACGAAAGAGTACAAGATGTAGTGGCCTCCTCCGACCAAAGTTATCAAGTGATTAGTGACAAAGGCAGTTATTCAACTAAGCATGTGATCGTTGCCACAGGGTTTTTTGATAAGGAAGTAAAACTTAATGTTCCAGGGGAAGACCTTCCAAAAGTGAAGCATTATTACGATGAAGCTCACCCCTATATTGGTCAAAAGGTCATGGTGGTAGGGGCCGCAAATTCGGCTTGTGATGTTGCGTTGGAAACTTATCTCAAAGGATCCGAGGTGACAATGGTGATCAGGGAATCAGATATATACGAAGGCGTAAAGTATTGGATCAGACCAAATATTGAAAATCGAATCAAAGAGGGTTCCATCACAGCGTATTTTGATTCGACCGTCAAAGAAATCAAGCCGGAAGAAGTGATTATCCGGACTCCGAAAGGTGTGGTGACTGTATCGAACGATTTTGTGCTGGCAATGACCGGATACCAGCCCGATTATTCCCTGCTTGAGAGAATAGGCATAGCTACTCAAGAAGATAAATATCGTACACCGGTGTACGATGAAGAAACACTCGAGACGAATCTCCCCGGCATCTATCTTGCTGGTGTAATCTGTGGAGGGTTAAAAACCAATAAGTTTTTCATAGAGAACAGCAGAATGCATGCCCAGCAGATTATTCGGCATATTACTCAGACCATTCAAGTCTGAGATAAAAGGACCCCAAGGTCTTTTCGAGCAAACCGGTAACTTTTCCTACTCCCTTCTTCTTTTCGACATTAAGTTAGAGATGGAATCCATGAATTTAATCGAAGATTTTTTGCCAGGATTTTCTACCCACGCGGTCACAGTAAAATTCTGCTTTTAGAAGTGTAACTTTTGACTATAGTAATCCGTATTACAAGCGATGAATGCAGACCACTACAATCAATGTGTTCATGAATACTCAGATAAGCTCTACCGGTTCGCGGTGAGCCTGCTTGCCCATGAGATGGATGCAGAGGATGTAGTACAGGGTGTTTTTGAAAGATTGTGGAAAAGGCATGATAAAGTTGATTTCAAGGCAGCTAAAACGTACTTGTTTACCAGTGTTCACCGGGCCTGTATCGATCAATTTAGAAAGCGTAGAACAGAAAGAGAAGTGAAAGATAAACTGATGGTGGCAGAACCTTACATGCCAGATAGACGGATGGAAGACCGACAATACATAGAAGAACTTTTAAAGAGGTTGAACGAAAATCAGAAGAGCCTGGTGCTATTGAGAGATTATGAAGGATATTCTTACGAGGAAATTTCGGAAATAACCGGATTGACCCTTGCCCAAGTAAAAATCAATTTGTTTAGGGCTAGGAAGAAGCTGAAAATTTTTTTAAGTGATTGTGTCATCCAAAACTGAAAAAGATGAATTACACCAGAAATAATTATGAGGAGCATGCGCTGGATTATCTCGAAGGGAGGATGACCGAGGAGCAAAGTAATCGTTTCAAACACTTCCTTCTATCAAATCCTGATATCTATAATGAGGTAGCTGAGTTGAAGTTGGTCTACTTAACGCCGGATCTTTCAGTTCAATTTCCCGATAAGCAGCGTTTACATCAGACCCAATCCAATGGTAGTCCCTTTAGAATGTGGTATGCCATAGCAGCAGCATTGATAATCCTAGTTTCATTTGTCTTCCTCCTATCCCAACCGCAGTCAACACAATCAACAGAGCTAGTTGAAGGCAGTTCTATGGAAGAAGTCGATCCCAGAATTGAAGGTCTCCTAGAAAATAGCCCGACCCTATTGGAATCAGATTTGGCAGAGGTGGATTTGGGAACTGAGCAGCGGGCAGATGATGTGGTGAAAGCAATAAAATCCGAACCTAAAGGGGAAGAAATTATAAATCAAGGGAGCGCTGACGGATCCTCTGCTAAGATCGACCCTCTAATTGAGACGATTTCTGTGGAAGAAGCGGTGCACCAAGATGCAGAGAGGCAAATCGATTTTGCAAAAATCGAAGTAACAAATGAGAAAATCGAAACAGACCCGTCACTAGATAGGAATTCGTTCCCAGTAGTAGATCAATTACCAATGACAGATCTCACCGAGTCAGTTTTAGATTATGAATTAAAACGCGATGAAAAACTGGTTGCTATTTCGGAAGCTGAGGTTGAAAGCGATAGATCAACGATGGGAAAGCTATTGGCCAGTATCAATCTTATCCCAAGTGGTCTTCGAGATCTGGACAAAGATGAGATTCGTGAGAAAGTGATGCCGGAATTTATTGCTTCAAGAGATTAATTATTGCCATATGAAAAATTATTTAGTACCGATTTTGCTGGTGCTTCTGACACTTCCTGCGTGGACTCAGGAAGACACCTTGTCGGCCGGAGAGGATTTGGATGAGAAAGAGATCATCATAAATGAGCGAACCAGAAGATACAAGCCATTTCACACGCGGTGGGGAATCGTAGATTTTGGAATTAGCGGCATGGCTCCCGACCAAACCTACCGGCTGGAGAATGGGATTGACCCGTTTGAGCAACGATTAATTAAATCCACCAATATTAATATTCATATTCTTCAATCACGATTGGGAGTAGCCCAGGGTCATTTGAATTTAGTTTATGGACTCACTTTCGAAGCACATAAATATTTTCTTGATAATCCGGTGATTTTATTAGACGATCAACCTGAAGTAACTTTTGAGTTTGTAGAAGGAGTGAATTACAAGAAGAATCGATTGAGTTATTCCTATCTAACAGTGCCACTTATGTTGAATATAAAATCTAATCCCAGACGACCGTATCGTTCTTTTCACCTTAGCGCTGGAGTATATGGTGGATTTTTATTGGGTGCAAATTTCAAAACAAAAACAAGAGATGATAAGGTGAAGACCAAGGATAATTTTGCACTTAATAATTGGCGTTACGGATTACGTGGAGAAATAGGTTATGGTCCTTTGATATTTTATGGAACAGTTGCATTAAATGAATTATTTGAAGAGGATAAAAACAATGGCTATCAAATCACTCCATACACAGTGGGTGTAATTCTATGGCCATTTTAATTTATCAAATCCAGTGCTGCTCTGTTACTGTCCTTTCATCTATGATATTTCCGGTATGATTTGTTTCGCGGGGTTCAAATAATAAAACCTCGGCAACACCATTTTTAGTAAACGGCTTATGCCGCACTCCTTTGGGCACTACAAATAATTCACCAGAATTTATTTCTACTGTCTGATCTTCCATTGCTATATATAAAGTTCCACTGATCACCATGAATAACTCATCTTCATTTTCATGGGCATGCCAAATGAATTCACCTTCGACTTTAGCCAATTTCACATATTGACCATTTAGGCTGGCAATGATCTTGGGGCTCCAGTAATCTGAGAAGCTTGCAAACTTTTCTTTGAGATTTGATTTTTTCAGCATTTGCATTGATTTAGTTTAGGCCAGGGTGTTGAAAATAATTCTTAGCGATACCTAGTGCTCTGAGCATTCCTTTCTTTTTTTCAAAATGATCATCCATCCGTGCCATAATATTACGCAGAGTTTTGAGGGCATCCAGGATGTGGGGCCCCTTATTTAACATGACACATTCAGCTCTCACTGACATGGCAGCATCCGTAATCTCAGCCCGGGTGGCAGTACCGGTCTTGGCCAGGTTTTCGAGAACCTGGGTAGCCCAGATTACTGGGACATGAGCTGCTTCGCAGATCCAAAGCAATTCTTCCTGAACTTCGGAAATTCTCTCGAAGCCAACTTCAACTGCCAGATCGCCCCGGGCCACCATGACTCCAACTATGGGATTACGCATACTGGTTAGCAAGAGCTTAGGAAGGTTGTCAAATGCGCTGGCGGTTTCGATTTTAAGAATGATGCCCAAATCACTCTTGCCAAGTTCACGCAGAGCCTCATGAAGAAGGTGAATGTCATCGGGAGTTTTTACGAACGAATATCCAACCATATCGGCATGCTTCACAATAAAAGGAAGATGGGATCGATCTTCCATCGTCAGTGCAGGTATTTTTAATCTGGTATCTGGGAAATTGATGCCCTTTTCCAGCTTGAGTTTTTTCCCTTTTTTTGAGGTGTGAGTCACCTTTGCGATGATATAATCATCATGTACTTCTCGGACAAGTCCGCCGATCTTTCCGTCATCAAACCAGATTTCATTGTAGGGTTGCAACACTTCCAGAATCTCCGGCCATTCCATCATGATGCCTTTACACTTCTTAGGAAGATGTTTCTTCTTCAACTTTTTGGTATGAAGGCAGATCAGATCATCTTTCTTTATTTGCACAAATTGTGCTTTTCTTCCGGATTCTGTACGAAGGGCCGACACCCTGATCTTAGGTCCGTGCAGATCGAAGTAGATTTTGCATGACCGGTCCAGTCCCTGGGCACTTGTCTTAATGTTCTCAACCATGCGCAACCATATGTCAGGGTTGTCATGACCGGTGTTGATCCTGGCAATGTTCATACCCGATTCTATTAGAGATCTGACCAACGCCCCATCTTTTGAAGCTTCAGTTGGAAGGGTGACCATCGTGTAGCGGGTATCGTTAACCCACCGGGTGCCAAAGAGGTTTTGAGTATGATCTTTTAATAGAAATTTACTTTCGCGGTAGCTCGGATAATCCTCTGGATTTTGGGTAATGTATGGCTTACTTCCAAAAAACTTATGAAGCAAGTGAATGACATTTTCTAAGTTTCGGTAAGTATATCCCTCGCAATGTGCCAATGAGGAAATACTCATTTCGGAAAGCTTGTCTTGAATCTCTCTCAGATCGAATGAACGAAGCTTCAGGTAGTGGATCAGATTGGCAGCACTGGTCCTCCAGTAAGGATGAAGCGTTTCGAGAAAAGATGCATGTTGGGCGTCAGCATGAAGGAGACTCTCCTGGATTTTTTCCAGCCGGATCAGTAGATTTTGCATTGCCTTGAAAGATGAAGGTCTAATTTCTCCAATTCTCCTTCCCTAAGCATGCCAGGCAGTCAGCCGAATCAATGATTCACATCATTTCCACTTAATATTACAACCAGCACTAGGCTGTTGAATTGGATGCACCGGCTCCCTGTTTATTACCGCGTCTAAGGCAGCCCTCAAATCCGCTCCGGTGAGAGGAACACCATTTCCTGGTCGCGAACCATCCAGCTGGCCACGATATACCAACTCCAGGTTCCTATCGAAGACATAGAAGTCAGGTGTGCATGCAGCATCATAGTCCTTAGCGACATTTTGAGTTTCATCAAACAGATAGGGGAAGGGGTATTTCAAGACTTTGGCTACGATGGCCATCTTATCCGGACCATCTTCCGGGTATTTTTCGACATCATTAGAAGAAATACCTACGAAGCTGACTCCTTTCTGGCTGTAATCATTCGCTACCTTCACTATTTCAGGATTGACGTGGATGACATAGGGGCAATGGTTGCATATAAACATAACCACAGTCGCTACATCTGAGCCAATATCATCAAGGCTAACAGGTTTACCAGAGCGAACGTCTTCTAATTCAAAGTACGGAGCCTTGGTTCCTAGTGCCAACATATTCGATTCAGTTAGTGCCATACCGTATAATTTTTTCTAAATATAAGAAGTGGAACACACAGATGCTTAATGGGGTTCATGGCAGGATTGGTCTATACCCAGCACATAGTTTTCGATTACTCCGATTGTACCAGCCTGGTCTGCTCCGAGAAATCCCTGAATGTCAGTATTCGCAAGAGTTGTTTTAGCCACTTGTGTCAACACCGCAGAAACCGGGGTAAACGACCAATGCCATTTCTCTTCCTCATAGCCAGTGCGGCCATTATCTTTTGAGGTGTAGGGTTGGCAGAAACCATAAGTAGAAGCATGAGACAACAACCAGTCATAGATTCGCTTTCCTTCGCCTTCTTCAAAATATTTGTTTGTAAACGCATTCAGATCTACATCGGTGCCCCAATGATGACGGGAAGTTCCCGGCATGGAACTATAGCGCAAAATAGCCCGGGCCCTTTCAGCAGGATCCGAGATCTGCCGGGCATCAAGACGGTCTTCCAAAAGTGTTTTCCCTTCCCATTTCCGTTCCCAGATAGATTTTTGCTGATCGAAGTTTCGGGTGGCAGATCGAATAACAAGTTTGATAGTATCTAAAGCAGCGTGCTCAGCCATCATTAAAAAATAATGATAGGTATCGCTTCGGAGCTGCATACCAGGCCGGTCAGTATATGATTCGTCGAGGGGTACAAACCCAGGATGTGTTGCCGGATCGAATTTGCCCATGATATATTCTGCACGGCGATCGATGGGTAATGTATCAAAAGCAGGGGTTGGGGGAGTGGTGTCTAAGGAGACACCAGTTTTTTCATTTGATGATACATTATCTACCTCTGGTTTCAATTGACAACCAGGAGAGAAAGTGAAGAAAAACAAGAGCAGTATCAGAAAGAAGCTAGAATTCAAATTCAAATTTTTCCTGTGAATATCCAAAGAGTTGCTTTTTCTTGATGATCTCAACCAACTCTTCTGGTACATATTGCTCCCAACCTTCTTCGTTACTTTGAATTTTTTGATAGACATTGTTGGGAATAATGGTGAGGATGTCCTTGTTTGCACCAAGGACTGGAACTATCAATTCATTCTCCCGCAGAAATTTGATGAGAAATTCGACCCCTTTTGGAATGGGTAGATTTTCAAGTGTGATCAACTTTTTCAGGTTATCATCGAGAGCAGGATAGGCATAAACCTTAATGTTGCTGGTAAATAACTGACCAAACTCCACCAGCAACATGCCATCTTTATGTTGCCGATATTTATCCTCAATCAATTCTGCTAGTTCCCGCACTCCGATTAGCATCACCAGCCTGGGAATCTTGAAGTCAGTAAGGTATTGGATCAAATCAATGTGATGGGTACAATTGGAAACGATAACTTTTAAGCCAAGTGCCGTCAGCATATCAGCCCGGGCCAGAAAATCTTCATTATCAATTTCCCCATCTCGGCCTAGATAATCTAAGGTGAGCTCAGCCATAAGTTCAGCTTTTGGCTTTTGCTCATCATCTAGTTCTTCTAAAAACTGCTGAAATCCGACTTCGAATACATCTTTGGTGACCAGGGTAGGTGGTCGGAAATTTCCCCGCACTATCATCAGAGATTTTCGGTACAAAAACTCAGAGGCATGAATACCTTGCCCTTCAGGACCAAACATGGCCACATCGGTCAAACCATGCTGTACCATGTGAAGACATAACAGTCGATTGTCAACATGTTGGAAATCCGGTCCGCTGATCCGGATCAGATCGATTTTTACACGACCATGAATTCCATCGAGCAATGACTCAATTAGCAAATCCGGATCATGATAGTGATTGAAGCATGCATAAATCATATTAACCCCCAGCACCCCAATAGCGGATTGTTGGAGTTGCACATCGTTGTCGAGCATTTTGACATGCATGACAAAATCATTAGGATATCCATCGGCATGAAGATGAAATCGCATTCCCATCCAGCCATGTCCTGTTACCGTACGTTGGTAGTTTAAAGCCGCGATAGTGTCAGCAAATACAAAGAAGAGATTATCCGGGCGCTCTTCCTTAAGCCTGCTGTGTAAGAGATCGTACTCGTGAGCAAGCATTTTATAGAGTCGGGATTCACACACATATCTTCCGCTTTCCTCGGTGCCATAGATTTTGTCAGAGAACGTTTTGTCGTATGCCGACATGGTTTTGGCGATCGTGCCGGCGGCGGCTCCCACCTTAAAGAATATTCGTGCTACTTCCTGACCCGCACCTATCTCAGCGAAAGTACCGTAGATCTTGTCATTCAGGTTGATCTCCAATGCTTTCTGATCTGTATCTAGAATCTGATGCTTCATACCATTCATTACGATGTGCAAAAGTAAGAATCTTTATAGGGCAGCGGGAAGCGTGTCAAACCCACTCATTGCTTTAAGGCAAGAATCGTGCGATTCTATATTCACATCAGATCTTTTACCATTCGCATCAGTGAACCTCAATAAATAGATTTTTAGAAAAGCCTTCTCGATCAACGACTTATCATGCCCCAAGCGTAAGCCAGACGACAATTCAAAGGACAGATCTCACACTAGTCCAAGATTCCAACACCTTGATCGATTTTGGTCAATTTGCGGGTATAATCCTTCTAACTTCTGGCCGCATTGTTCACAATAAAGATTAATTACTATGAAAAAGATTCTTACACTGTTATGTTTCTCTGCACTCCTTGCAATGGAAGTTCCGGCCCAGTCGATAAGTCTTCCTCCAAGTGGAGATAATCAAAAATCGATTGTGACCCAGTACATCGGTTCGCTTGCTAATGTGAGTGTGAAGTACAATAGTCCGGATGTCACGGGCCCAAACGGCGAAGACCGCAAAGGTCAGATCTGGGGTCAATTGGTACCCTATGGGTTGAATGTGGTCAACTTTGGCCTTGGCAATCCTTCTCCATGGAGAGTTGGAGCAAATGAAAATACAGTCATTAAATTCTCTCACGATGTCCTGATTAAAGGGAAGCCCTTGAAGGCAGGCAAATACGGCTTGCACCTCATCGTGGAAGAGACCGGACCATGGACGTGGATTTTCTCCAAAAATTATTCAGCCTGGGGTTCCTATTTCTATGAGGAATCTGATGACGCCCTTCGCGTACAAGTTGATCCAGCAGATCATTCCTACACAGAGTGGCTCACTTTTGACTTTGTGGACCGGGGTCCATCTTCCGCCACCCTAGCAATGAAGTGGGAAAATAAGATGGTACCTATGCGGATTGAGGTAGATAATATGACCGATCTATACGTATCCAAGTACAAACAGGAGCTGCAAGGTTCAGCAGGGTTCAATCATCAGAATCTGGTTGCTGCATCACAGTACTGCGTGCAGAACGATACCCATCTGGAAGATGCCCTGGTGTGGGCTGATCAGGCCATCAATGCTCCATTTATTGGAGTAAAGAACTTCAGTACCATGCAGAACAAAGCAAGTGTTTTGATGAAGTTGGGTAAGATGGAGGAAGCTGAAGCGCTCATGAATGAAGCGATGCATCATCCAGCCACAACAGCCTTTGAGATCCATACGTTTGGTCGACAGTTGATTGCAATGGATAAAAAGGATAAGGCACTTGAAGTGTTTAAATACAATCATGATCGGTTCAAAGGCGCCTGGCCAACCAATGTAGGGATGGCTCGCGGCCTGTCAGCAATGGGAATGTATGGTGAAGCGTTGAAGTATGCCGAAATGGCCCATGAAGAGGCACCCGATCAGTTGAACAAGGACAGTATGAAAGCAGCAGTCGAAAAACTCAAGGATAAGCAGGATATCAATTAGAACAGAGGTAAACTCATTTCGTAAAAATGGTGGTCAGGTCAATTCTGACCACCATTTTTAGTCTAGACTATTCCAGGAGCGGTTTGGAGAATCACGCTATTTGATGGGTCTGGAGGTTGACCTATATTAAGTACTTTTGTTCATCCGGATGAAGAAAGATTTAAGGCATATCGCACAGCAACGAATTCTGGTCCTGGATGGGGCGATGGGGACCATGCTTCAACGCTACCAGTTGACCGAGGAGGATTTTCGATCCGATCGCTTTCATGACTTCCCAAAAGATCTCACCGGAAACAATGATCTGCTGTCGCTTACCCAACCTCAAATCGTTAAGGAGATCCATCTTGCTTATCTGGAGGCAGGAGCAGACATCATCGAGACCAATACGTTTAATGCTCAGTCGATATCTCAGGCAGACTATGAGATGCAGGACCTTGTTTATGAAATGAATCTTCGATCTGCTGAAATCGCTAAAGATGCGGTGGCAGAATTTGAGCAAACACATCCTGAAAGTCCCAGATTCGTGGCCGGGGCTTTGGGGCCAACGAATCGCACGGCTTCCCTTTCGCCGGATATCAATCGTCCCGGATTGCGATCGATCACCTTTGATGAGTTGGTGGAGGCATATGCTGAGCAAGCTAGGGGACTTCTCGATGGAGGAGTCGACATCCTCCTTGTAGAGACCGTATTTGATACCCTGAATTGTAAGGCGGCTTTATATGCGATCGAAACGCTTCTCGAAGAACGAGATATACAAATACCGCTGATGGTATCGGGAACCATTACCGATGCCAGCGGCCGTACTCTATCGGGTCAGACTGTGGAGGCATTTTGGATATCTGTAAATCACGCAAATCTTTTTAGTGTGGGTTTGAATTGCGCCCTCGGTGCCAAAGAGATGCGTCCCCATTTGAAAGCGCTGTCTGATATCGCGGATTGTTATGTAAGTGCCTACCCTAATGCGGGCTTGCCCAATGAATTTGGTGGGTATGACCAAGGTCCGGACGAAATGAGAGCTTTTATGAGGGACTTTGCCGAGTCGGGTTTCGTCAATCTGATTGGTGGCTGCTGTGGCACCACACCGGACCATATTCGACTAATGGTCGAAGCGGTAAAGGACGTACCACCCAGGGTGATGAGCAGGAAATCCAACTATACCTCTTTGAGTGGGCTCGAGCCCTTGGTAATCCGCCCTGATTCCAATTTTATCAATGTTGGAGAGCGGACCAACGTGACGGGGTCAAAACGTTTTGCCCGACTGATCAAAGAGGAAAAATTTGAAGAGGCCCTGGACGTCGCACGAAACCAGGTGGAAGGGGGTGCCCAGATCCTCGATGTGAATATGGATGAAGGCATGCTGGATTCAGAAGAGGTGATGCAGCAATTTTTACACCTAGTAGAGTCAGAGCCAGATATTGCACGATTGCCGATCATGGTCGACTCCTCTAAGTTTAGTGTAATTGAGGCAGGACTTAAATGCCTTCAGGGTAAAGGGGTAGTCAACTCCATATCCCTGAAAGAGGGAGAAGAAGTTTTCTTGAAGCAAGCTAGAACGATCAGACGATATGGAGCTGCTGTGGTCGTCATGGCCTTTGATGAAGATGGCCAAGCTGAGACTGTTGAGAGAAAAGTGTCAATCTGCAGCAGGGCCTTTCGGTTGCTTACTGAGGTGGTGGGATTTCGCCCTCAAGACATCATCTTCGATCCAAATATTTTTGCAGTGGCTACGGGTATAAGGGAGCACAATGATTACGCTATCAATTTCATCGAAGCAGTACGTCAGATCAAAAAAAAGTGCCCCGGGGCAAAAGTCAGTGGAGGAGTCAGCAATATATCGTTCTCTTTCCGCGGCAATAACCGCGTCCGTGAGGCGATGCACACTTCCTTTCTTTATCATGCCATCAGTGCGGGTATGGATATGGGAATAGTCAATGCCGGAATGATGGAAGTGTACGAAGAGATCCCAAAAGATCTGCTGACCCTGGTGGAGGACGTCTTATTCAACCGACATGAACAAGCTACTGATGCCTTGACCGAGTATGCCGAGAAAGTGAAGGGAAATGGAAAAAGCATCGTAAGAGATTTGTCTTGGCGCGAAAGTCCAGTTGAAGAACGGATCACCCATGCCCTGGTGAAAGGAATCAATGAATTTATTGAAGCCGATACGGAAGAAGCCCGG
>JAHELJ010000128.1 GCA_024644235.1 Lewinellaceae bacterium | reverse complement strand
CCTCTCCTCCTGTCAGATTGCACCAATGAAGGGAATGATAATGAGTTCTTCACATTGTCCAAATCCGTTCTAGAGGATAAAATCAAGGGAGCCTGGGCTATGCAAACCATAGGTGTAACCTATGGAGGACCCACTGAATTCAGGTATTTAAAAAGAATCATTCCTGATAGTGTGGAAATTGTTTGGACCGACACTACTATGGCTCATTTGATGAAGAATTGGCCCGGTCTTTACGATGACATTTATATGGACCTGACTTTTGTGGAGGTGTTGGAAAAAGTGGGTTTGGATGCGCCTGCATCGGCCCATGGTGAGGCTTATGCTAAAGCGAAGTACTGGTTGTGGCATGCAAATCAACAAGGAAGATATAACATACTGCAGGGAATAGAACCTCCGGCCTCAGGTCATTGGATAAACAACCCTCATGCAGATGACATCGATTTTCAGATTGAAGCTGACTTTGCCGGAATCATGAATCCGGGAATGCCGAACAGTGCGCTGGAAGTCTGTGATAAAGTGGGCCATATCATGAATTATGGAGATGGCTACTATGGTGGCGTATTTGTAGCGGGCATGTATAGTTATGCGTTTATCGAAGATGATATTCCCACCATAGTCAATAAGGCACTGGCCATGATCCCTGATCAAAGCACATTCCACCAGTGTATCGCCGATGTGGTCGATTGGCATAAACAGTACCCCGGTGATTGGAAGCAAACCTGGCAATTGATTGAAGATAAGTGGGGGCTTGATATTGGTTGTCCGGATGGTGCATTTAACGATTTCAACATTGACGCTAAGATCAATGCTGCTTATGTAGTATTGGGATTGTTATACGGAGAAGGTGATATCTCTAGGACGATGGAAGTAGCCACCCGAGCGGGACAGGATTCTGACTGTAATCCAGCCACAGCAGGAGCTATTCTGGGAACGGTCATAGGGTATGATCAAATACCCGAATTCTGGGGAAAAGGTCTTCAGGATATCGAGGACATTGATTTCAAATTTACCACCATGTCCCTTAATGATGCGTATAAAATCAGTTATAAGCATGCACTGGAAATGATAAAAAGAAATGGTGGTGAAATTCTAGATGAAGAGGTGAAGATTAAAATCCAGGAAGCGGTAGTTGCTCCACTTGAGCAAAGTTTCCCGGGATATAAATTGGGTGAGCATTCGAAGCTGGACAAGAAAATTACCTTTTCAGACGCTCAGGAACTAGAATTGGAGTTTGAGGGAATCGGAGTAGTATTACGAGGGCGTGCGAGGCACATAGATTTTGACAATACATATGCTCTCACAACAAACGAACAAACCCTGGATAACTATCAATTGAAAGTGGAAATTAAAATGGATAGTACAGCACCAGTTATCATGGCCCTACCGATTTCTTTTATCGAAAGAGCCCCGGAGATTTTTTACAAGTATGAACTACCGAATGTTAAGCACAAAATGAGAATCAGGGTTACCAATCCACACGAAAAAATTTATCTCCAACTGCAGGATTTCTTCACTTATCAACCGAGCTAGATATGGAGCGAAAGCGAATAGTTGTCATTGGTAGTGCCAATACCGACATGGTAGTAAAATCTCCTCAGTTACCAGCACCGGGAGAAACGGTTCTGGGGGGGAATTTCATCATGAATCCCGGGGGGAAAGGAGCAAACCAGGCAGTGGCTGCCGCCAAATTAGACGGCAAAGTCACCTTTATAGCAAATCTCGGAAATGACATATTCGGTCGTCAGGCCGTAGAAGGATATCAAAAGTTTGGCATTGATACATCCTACATCCATCATGATGACAATACTCCTTCCGGAGTAGCCTTGATCATGGTCGATGACCAAGGTGAAAACAGTATTTCTGTTGCCTTAGGTGCAAATGAGACTCTGCAAAAAACGGTTATCGATAAAGCCAATGAGGAACTAAGAACTGCACGATTTATCTTACTCCAACTGGAAATCCCGATTCAAATAGTTGAGTATGTAGTAAAGAAAGCGAAATCATTCGGTACTCCGGTGGTGCTCAATCCTGCGCCCGCTCAGTATTTATCAGAGGAATTATTAGCATCTATCCACATCCTGACTCCGAATGAAACAGAAGCTGAGTTCTTAACCGGAGTTAATATACAAAATGAAGCATCCGCCAGCTCAGCAGCAAAAATATTGAGGGAAAAGGGTGTTGAGATCGTAATGATCACCATGGGCGCTCAGGGAGTATACATTTTATCAAATGCCGTCGATCAAATGGTTCCCTCTCCTAAAGTAAAGGCTGTTGACACCACAGCGGCAGGAGATACCTTCAACGGTGCATTGCTGGTTGGTTTGACAGAAGGAAAGTCGATTCTCGATGCCATTACTTTTGCCAATCAAGCCGCTGCTTACTCTGTGACCAAACTGGGAGCACAGAGCTCTGCACCTACAAGAAAAGACCTGATAAAATTCAGCAATAATCTCTAATCCTATGTTTATTCCCGAAAGTTATAGTCTTGCCGTTATCCTTTGTATTATTACGATGCTCTGTTGGGGAAGCTGGGCCAATACCCAAAAACTGGCTACAAAATCCTGGCCTTTTCCACTCTTCTACTGGGATTATTCCCTTGGGATCATCCTGTTCACGTTGATCATGGGTTTCTTCCTAGGCAGCACGGGAGAGGCTGGTCGCGGGTTTTTGGATGACCTTGCCCAGGGAAGTAGTAGTTCATATACTTCGGCCATAATTGGGGGCATAGTCTTCAATATTGCCAATCTGATGATTGTGGCGGCTATTGATATTGCCGGTATGGCGGTGGCTTTCCCTATCGGAATTGGCATTGCACTGGTATTAGGCGTAATTGTCAATTACGTGGCCACCCCTATCGGTGATCCGGTAATTTTGTTTTTGGGAGTTGGGTTGGTAGCCATTGCGATCGTTCTGGATGCTCTGGCCTACAAGAAACTCTCAAGCAAACAAAGCATCACACCAGTAAAAGGTATTGTGCTCTCGGTAATTGGAGGCCTTCTTATGGGGCTTTTTTATCGATTTGTGGCAGATTCGATTTCTATCAATTTCACTTCACCGGAACCTGGATTATTTACACCGTATAGTGCTGTTTTTGTTTTTTCAATTGGCATATTCCTTTCCAATTTTGTGTGGAACACCTATTTCATGTACAAGCCATTTAACGGAGAATCCGTGACCTACATGGATTACTTTAATAAAGGGGATCTAAAGCTGCACCTGATCGGTCTGCTCGGTGGAATCATTTGGTGTATGGGTATGTCTTTTAGCTTGATCGCCTCTGAGAAGGCCGGTTTCGCTATCTCATACGGATTAGGTCAGGGTGCGACGATGGTAGCAGCTGCCTGGGGTGTTTTTGTTTGGAAAGAATTCAAAGGTGCTCCCAAGGGAACCAATCTTTTGATCTGGTTGATGTTTCTAAGCTTTATTTCGGGTTTGGTCATGATTATTATCTCAAGGCTCAATTAAAAATAACCTCAATATGATCACCCGATATTCTTCCTTGGTGTTCCTGCTCGTCCTATTTTCCTTTGGTCAAAACCCTTCATCCGAAAAAGATGAAAGAAATACCGAGGGCAGAATCCCAATATTGATTGACACAGATGCAAATAATGAACTGGATGATCAACATGCTCTGGCCTACGTCTTGTTAAATAGTGACGTATTTGATGTTCGGGGTGTGACTGTCAATCACACGGCCGTAGGGACTATTCAAAACGATTATGAGGAGGCAAAGCGTATTATGGCTCTTTGTAATGCCTGGGGTAAAATCCCGTTAAAAGTTGGCGTAGACTCGGGCCGGTACCCAAATTTGAAAGATCAATTGGAAAATCAACATCACGAAGGGTACGAAGCGGTCAATTTCATTATTGAACAAGCTAAAAAACAGGAGGGCGATAAGCTTGTGCTTGCTCCCATCGGTAAGTTGACCAATATAGCGCTAGCCCTAACAAAGGATCCAGAAATTGTGGAAAAAGTAAAAGTGATTTGGCTCGGTTCTAACTATTATAGGAAGGATGGTCCGGATGGTGAACATAATCTAAGACACGATCCGGATGCATACAATGCAGTTATTTCTTCAGGCGTAGATTTTACGATGGTAACCGTACGATATGGAGCTCCCTCAGGTACTGATGCAGTAGCCGTACACGTCAATGATATAAAACGCATCATGCCGGGCTTGGTGCCAAGCTCAAAAGCCGTAACTGGTCGACATGGTGGCACATTCACATCTTTTGGAGATTATTCGATCAACCTATTTGTCAATTATACTGATGGAACCAGACCGTTATTCGACATGGCCCTGTTCGCTATATTGAAAAATTCGTCCTGGGCCAAATCATCCATGATTGTCGCTCCAAAACTTATAGGTGATTATTGGTCAGGTCTTTTCGAAGATCGAAGAATTACAATCGTCGAAAATTTCAATAAGGAAGCTATTTTAAGTGATTTTTTCGAAACCATGCGCAATCCCAACCACATCAATTTTTAGACTTTGCTTGGTTAATTTGGAGCTCACTGACCCGGCAACATGAAAGAGTTGCTAGCTGGCTGTGGCAATTAACACGTGGCAAGCACACGCTGGTACCGTATTAGTATGTTGAGCTACGTCATAAAACAGGTATTTTCTTGCTGACCCTGCTTCAATTAATGAGTTCTTGTTTTCCTTAGAAGAGTACTGACTAAAGGTACAAGAGGAGCATGAGGTCCCTCGATAGTGGTTCGAAAGTACTCCCGCATGCTTGCCGGAGCAAGACATTGGCATATCCTCCACACTAATGAGGTGCGTGCTGTCATGCAGGTTGCCAATGGCCTTGCTTCACGCTCCATCACTGAAACTTGGGCGCAGTGAACATAACTTCACGAAGGCAGTGTCGGTCAGTATGCCCGGTCTGCTGGGTTAGCGGCAATTGTACCTGTCGACCGGCAAGCAGTCTGACATGTGATTTGAGCAAAGCGAAGATTAAGCATCGTCAGTACCATTCCGGCTCAGAACCTTCCACGTCTACATCCTCCAAGAAAATCAATCGCTTCTTTGCTTGGGCCAAACCAAAGGTTAATATTGCGATTGCGGAATTCACCTTTCAGCGAATCAAGACCAATTTCTTGGTTTCAACCTGATTTCTAGCCCTGAATTGCAGAAAGTAGGTGCCGCTGTTGAGATTCCGGGTATTCCAATCGACGACATGCCGCCCTACATCATAGTGACGATCGGAAATTACTGCAACCCGTTTACCGGCCAAGTTATAAACCTCAAGCCTGACCCTAGTCTGGTGTTGTAGTTGCAACGAAATCTTTGTCCAATTCCGGAAGGGGTTTGGAGTGACGCTGACTAGTACGGATTTCTTCAATACATCCGAGTGAGCCGTCGGAGTAATCTTAAAAGCAGGGCCGCTCTCGCAGGCTTTCGTCACAACGTTGGCTTCGTTATCATAAGAGCCACCTGAAATGCTTACGTCTGTAACCTCGAAGCACCATTCACCAACAGTATTTTTCGTTCCATTCGAATTGAGCGTGACTTGGCCGTTGCCGTCAGTCGTACCTGATCTACTAACCGAGGTGGGTCCCGTGAAGATTCCATCCACCACTGCGCCAGAAACAACAGTGCCCACATCATCAAGAATAATGACAGTGGCTACAGCCCGGAAACGGTTTCCTTTCAGTGCTTCACGCTGGACAATGATATCATCCACATGCACTATCGGTCCTCCGCCAGAGGACTGGGTAGTGGCACTAACCGTATTGGAGGGTCCAGAACTACCATTGGAGTTAAATGCGCTAACACGATACCAATAGGTGGTCGAGGGAGCGAGCCCGTTGTCGGTGTAAGCCGTCACATTAGCTCCTACAGAAGTGAGGGGAGTAAAATTTGTGCCGTTGGTAGAACGCTCAATATCAAAGCCATCCTCATCAGCTGAGTTGTCTACCCAGGTGAGGCTTATAGCAGAACTGGATACTGCTGTCGCTGCCAGGTCGCTAGGTGCAGCAGGGGTTTGCCCTCCGCTAAGGACATAATATTCAGAATAAGGTTCCATCAAATCTCCATCACTTGGGAAGGTTGGTGGGCCTGTACCGCCATCAACATCGAGCCAACCCATGGCCCCTAGATCTTCATGGCTGAGAATATGGCAGTGCATCACCGTACGTCCGTCATAGGGTGAGCTGGTCGCAGTGTTTAGGTCAAAGCGCAAGTCCATCTTTGCAGCAACAACATCATAATATTCCCCTTCTTCAAAGTCTCCATCATCTTTAAGAGCTTGCACATGATAAATGTGTAGATGGAATGGGTGCTGTACAGCACCTGAAAGGCTCCATTCCTGCACTTGGGTTGTATTTAATTCCAAAGTTGGGACTTCAATGTCCCACTTACTGCCATTGATGGTGCGCGCACCCATGGAAACAGATTCAAAGTTCACATTGGTTTCACCTCGAAGATCACGGAGGTAATCCGGACGTGTCGCTGACCAGGAAGATGAACCATCGGTGTCAAATGGGTGCACACTTGGGTCGGGTGTTCCTTCAGTGTAAATGTTCGCTAAGACTGTGTTGTTGATCATTATCCATGAAGAAGCACTGTTTACACGAACAGCAAAATCTGCGCGCGATGCACCGGTTAGTTCTAATTGGTTTGCGTTGAGCGTAGTAAGATCCTTAGGTGCGACAGTGCGCCACACTCCGTCACGTGCAAGCAACATGACCTCGCAATCGGGGCCAAATTCGATCGTTCTTATCTTAGCCTGGCGGTCGGCGAGCAAAACACGCCAATGCTGCCAGGTATTGAGAGGCATACAGATGTTAGCCTGACCAGCGACCAAACCGTTTACGGTCCAGGTCGGAGAAAGTGATCCACCTAACAATTCATCACCACCAGTACCTGCCGCGTCTGTATCCAAGTATCCTAAAACCAGTTCCCGTTCTGTCATACCAGAAACGGTTGGCGGGATTTCATCATTGCTATCGTCAACGATCAACAATCCGAACAGCCCACCAGAAACCTGCAAGAAGGTGGAGCCATGATGATGTGCGTGATACCAAAAGGTGCCACCCATGTGATCTGTGGGGATGTCCCAGACGAAATCACCTCCACGTTGACCTTCGAAAGAACGGGTAACATCATCGCCTGGAGATTCACCTGAAATATGCAACCCGTGCGTGTGCAAATTGGACACATTTGCATCTTTGAAGACGTTGTGATCCGGATTTATCGGTGCATAGGGCAGAGTGTTATGAAATCTCAACACATACTTGTTGCCTGGCACGACTGTTATAGTAGGACCAGGGACGCTATAGCTACCACCCTGTTGCCGGTAAGCCCGGGTCGTGAGTGTCTCTCCATTATTCATATTAAGATTTGCTACACCGACTTCTACTAAACCGCTGTAGTAAGCTTCAGGATTATTCTCGGTCACCGGGTGGTAAGTCCAAACAAAGTCCTCCGGATCCTGCACGATGTCGATACCTGGACATTGACCCTGGATATGAGAAACAATTAACACCAATGATAGTATCGCGAAAAAACTTAGAAATTCTTGGTAAAGGTTTCTTGCTCTGGATAGGA
>JAHELJ010000127.1 GCA_024644235.1 Lewinellaceae bacterium | reverse complement strand
TATTCCGGAGGTTTTGAGTTTACCGGAGAGAATTTCCTTGAGCTCTCAGATCGACGTGGCAGACAACTTCGCAGTTTCACATTTAGCTTTTGGCTGTACTCCATTCATAGCGGAGCAAGGGGAATCATCCTCACACCTAAATCTGTTGTAGAGGGCGAAAAGCCCGCTTTCGAGTTGGGTGCGTACGACGATGGAATTCGATTAGTTCTAAATGACAGGCGCAATCCGGATCAGGCATTAGGAGCAGAAACACCTCATATCCTGCCGTCAAATAAATGGGCTCACATCGCTGTCACTTATGACGGGTCCGGTCATCAGGAAGGTGTCAATATTTATATGAATGGAGTGCCTCAAAAATTGAACACCTATGGACGCCTGTCAAGAGGCACTATTATCCCATTTGAGTTTTTCTTGGGACGCAAATCAGCAGAAGGTGGTTGGATCAGAGTGGAGCGCGCGGGTCTGATCAGGACACGACTGGACGAATTAATGGTATTCAACAGAGCGCTAAGCAGTAAAGAAGTGCAGTACTTAATCCTGTACGATCCTTTAGCCCCGCTAAGCAATGAATCCAGCCTGCCAGAGGATGATCAAAAACGGCTTTTTTATCATCAGCTGCATCACCATGATTTGATCTATCAACAACTAACCCGTTGGCTGAGTGAGTACAAATTCCGTCAGATGCGCACCAACACCGTGGTAATGAATCCGACCATGGTCATGGCGGATATGGATACGATGAGGCCAAGTTATGTGCTGGAACGAGGTTCGTACAGTGCACCAGGACAATCAGTAGTGCCCGGTACTCCCGAAGTGGTATTGCCATTTTCGAATGACTATCCACAAAACAGGCTGGGTCTGGCGCAATGGCTCTTCGACCGGAAAAACCCGCTCACGGCCAGGGTAGCTGTAAACCGCTATTGGCAAATGATCTTTGGTAAGGGCCTGGTGACCACTCCGGAGGATTTTGGTAGTCAAGGTGATTTACCCAGCCATCCTCAGTTGCTCGACTGGCTTGCTTGTGAATTTAATTCATCTTGGGATGTCAAGAAATTGTTGAAGACCATTGTCATGTCATCTACCTACCGGCAGGATGTGAAAGTTTCACCCAGATTGCTTAAACATGATCCTGAAAATACTTTACTGGCCAGAGGACCTCAGCTTAGACTGCCAGCAGAATTGATTCGCGACCACGCTTTGTCCATCAGCGGCTTATTGAGTGCGGAAGTAGGAGGCCCTAGTGTCAAACCATACCAACCGAAGGGACTTTGGCTGCAGGTGGCCAGTGGCAACCAACCCCTGAAGGAATATATTCAGGATCACGGGCAAGACCTTTATCGCAAAAGCATGTATTCGTTTTGGAAGCGATCACTGCCGCCACCTTCCATGATCACGTTTGACGCATCTACCCGCGAACAGTGTGCGGTAGAGCGGCAATCCACGAGTACACCCATGCAGGCACTGGTATTACTGAACGATCCGCAGTTTACTGAAGCATCACGACTACTTGCTCAACGCATGTTGTGGGAGGGAGGTGAAGAATCCTCTGATCGAATCCGCTTTGGCTTTCGATTGGCTACCTCCAGATCGCCCGATACTGAGGAGATGAAGCTACTGGGAGGACTACTGGAAGATCAAATAGACATCTTCACCACGGCATCAGACAAAGCCGAAGAACTACTTCGGATCGGAGAATATCCAGCAGATCCGGACCAGGACGTTACTGAGCTGGCTTCCTACACTGTGGTTGCCAATGCGATCATGAATCTAACTGAGAGTATTTCAAAGTGATGATCTCGCTTAAAGAATAAAAATTGGAAGAGAATTTGAATGGACTTAATTAGCCAAAACGGAGATTTATCGCCGGTGCAAATGACCCGCCGCCATTTCCTTTCTAAAGGGAGTACCGGCATCGGTGTTGCCGCCCTTGCTGGGCTATTACCTGGCTGTGTGACCAATACTCATTCTTCAAGGAATTCGCGTCTGCATTTGCCTCACTTCCACGCCCGGGCAAAACGCATCATCTATCTGTTTCAGAGCGGTGGACCTGCCCAGATGGAGTTATTCGATTACAAACCCTTCCTCAGCAACAATGAAGGCATGGAGTTACCTGCTTCCGTTCGCATGGGTCAACGGCTGACTGGAATGACAGCCAATCAGAAGGCCTTTCCCTTAAAAGGAGCTTACAGAACCTTCCGGCAGCATGGTGAAAGCGGCGCCTGGGTTAGTGACTTGCTTCCCTACACCGCCAAGATCGTGGATGATCTTTGCTTTATCAAAAGCTTACACACTGAGGCGATCAACCACGATCCTGCTATGACATTCTTTCAAACCGGCTCCCAGCAAAGTGGACGACCTAGCATGGGATCTTGGCTGAGCTACGGCTTAGGTAGTGACAATGAAAATTTACCTGGTTTTTGCGTTTTACTTTCTAAGGGAACCGGACGAGTAGCCGCAGCACAACCATTGGCTGCCCGGCTTTGGGGAACTGGATTCCTGCCTTCATTGCACCAGGGCGTACAATTCCGTTCGGGTAAGGATCCCGTTTTATTTCTCAGCAATCCTGATGGCATTGACGGCGCCGACCGTAGAAATATGTTGAACTACCTCAAAGAGTTGAACGCACTCTATCATCAGGAGGTAAATGATCCCGAAGTACGCTCTCGGATTGCTCAGTATGAGATGGCCTACCGGATGCAGACTTCAGTACCGGAGGTGATGGATGTTGCTGGAGAACCCGAAGAAGTTTATGAGCTCTACGGACCAGAATCACGTATTCCGGGAACATATGCCGCCAACTGCCTTTTAGCTCGTCGTCTGGCTGAGCGCAATGTGAAATTTATTCAGTTATATCATCAGGGCTGGGACCACCACAATGACCTTCCTGATCATTTGGCTAAGCAATGCAGGGACACAGATCAGGCATCGGCAGCGCTGGTGATTGATCTGAAAAGGAGGGGTCTGCTGGACGACACCCTTGTCATTTGGGGAGGGGAGTTTGGCAGGACCAACTATTCTCAAGGATTAAACAGGGGTGATCGATATGGCCGGGATCATCATCCGCGGTGTTTCACGGCTTGGATGGCAGGAGGGGGAATAAAGCCAGGAATAAGCTATGGAACAACGGATGAATTTGGATACAACGTTGCGGAGAACCCAGTACATGTTCATGATTTCCAGGCAACGATTCTTCATCTGATGGGTATCGATCATGAGCAATTGACCTTCAAGCACCAAGGCCGACGATATCGGCTTACCGATGTCCACGGTCGCATAGTTGATGAGATCCTGGTTTAGAATGAAATCAGATCCCACTCGAAATCTACTTCTACTATTTCAAAGTAACCAGCACCACGCCATTAGCTCCCCTGGCACCGTACATGGTAGCTTCTGCACCTTTAAGTATTCTGATGGATTTTACTTCATGCGGTGCAGTCGCTCGGTCGAGACTTGCAAAATCGTGACCCAACGGCACGCCTTCCAACACGAAAAGAGGCTCTGTGGTGAGGTTTATAGATTGAGCTCCCCGAATCCGCAGAGATAACGCCGGATAACTCCCTCTCACCTCAACCCCGGGAATTTTTCGAAATAGTACATCCCAGGAAGTTGGATCCCCTTCATGTGCCTGAGGAGTCACTACATTGGCATCAATCTCATTACCGATGCCCTTATCAGATGCATCACGAGCGATCCCACATGCAACAGCCATGGCAAATGCCATCGTAATTGGCCAAAAGAGAATTGATGTTTTCATCATTCAAAAATGTATAGACTTAAAGATACTGCAATGGTTAATGTCACGCACTGATGATAGTCAGGTCTCCATATTATCAATATTTTTCATTAGTTTTTAGGAAAGGCACAAATTCGGATTGAGATGACAAGCCATTCCTTTCCCTCATTTGTATTCTCAAGTGTACTTCTAACCATTTCTTTACTTGTTGGTTATTTCTACTCTTTAGAGCAATCCACTACCACTAAATATTTACTTCTTGATGAACGATTGATTGACCACACCGAAAATGCACGGATGGTGGTAGGAACGGTTCGAAAACACGAAGCAAATCCTCTCTTCATTGAAGACAAACCTTGGGAAAAACGCTTCGACAACCTCTATGGTAATGTCCTCTATGATTCCACCTCGATGAGTTATCGACTTTGGTACAGCCCTTTCATCATAGATTATTCAGCCAAAGACTTCACTCTGGCTCAAAGATTGGCAGACTACAATCCACCTGAAGACCGGGAAATGGCGATATGCTATGCCATCTCATCCGATGGTATTCAATGGACAAAACCTGATCTGGGTCTCGTCATTTACGAAGGCAATGCACGCAACAATATCGTATGGCGTGGTCCTCACGGCGCAGGTATTTACTATGATCCTTATGAATCCGATCCTGAGTTCCGGTTTAAGACTATGTTCCAGGGTCTATCTACCAGTACTTCCACTGATGGCCTTAAATGGTCTCCTCCGAAAAAGTGTACCTCAGTGACTGTAGCGGGCGACACGCATAACAACACTTTCTGGGCACCGACAGAGCATCGCTATGTAGGCATTACCCGTACCTGGGGCAGCAAAGGAAGACAGGTCGCTCGCACAGAAAGTGAGGATTTCGTACACTGGACCAAGGAGAAGCTAGTTATGGAGGGCACGAGCCTGCGAGACCAGCCCTATGCAATGCCAGTTTTCTATCATGAAGGGTTATATCTTGGTTTGTTGGCTATCTATAATCGTGAGTCTGACCGGACCTGGACCGAGCTAGCTTGGAGCCCCGACTCTAAAGACTGGCGCCGGGTCTCACCAGGAGTTCCACTTATCCCTAACTCTGAAGAGCCACTAGCTTATGATTACGGTTGTGTCTATGCATGTGCTACACCAGTCTTTCTTGAAAACGAAATTCGTCTTTACTACGGAGGTAGTGATTGGTTGCATTTTGGCTGGCGTAACGGTTCTCTCTGCCTGGCTACTTTGAGACCCGATGGTTTTGCCGGATATGAACCACAAGTCGATGAACGGATGGCAACAGTGTTAACTCGTCCGGTCTACTATAAGGGTGGAATGATAGAGATCACCACGGACGTTTATTCTGGCGGATCGGTGATCGTGAATATATTCGATGAAGATGGAAATAGCCTGCAGACAGCTAGTCCCGTCATCAATACTGGTACCGACATACCTCTGGTATTTGAGCATGCGATTCCACCAGGGAATATCAAGCTTCAATTTATCGTCGACCAGGCCAAGATTTACGCATTTCAATTTATCGATTAAAATGACGCCAGAGTTCTTGATGGCACGGTTCTTCGTAATCTCCACGATCCTCATATCCTGCCAAGCTGGAGAGAATGCCAAATATCGGCAGTGGACAATCTATAATGGTGACTATACCGGCAGTCGTTATTCCAGCCTGGATCAAATCAACAGGGGAAACGTTCACGACCTGAAGCCGATATGGACGTTAAGTACAGGAGATGATTATCAGGGCAGCACCGTTCAATGTAATCCGATCGTGGTCAACGGCAAAATGTATATCATATCAGCCGGTCTGAAATTGATGGCTCTCGAACCGGCAACCGGCGAGATCATCTGGCAATACGACCCCTTTGGCGACGAGAGGCCGAGTGGCACGAGTCGGGGAATCAGCTATTGGACAGACGGAAACGAAGAAAGGGTCTTTTACAGCGTCGGATACTTTCTGCTGGCATTGGATGCAAAAACGGGACGACTAATCTCCACTTTCGGAAATGAGGGCCGGGTGGACCTTCACATCGGCCTAGGAGAAGAGGCTCAACACCTATGGGTAACCCTAACTACACCTGGAATTATATATGAAGATCTCCTGATCATTGGCAGTCGTGTAGGTGAAGGCCCAACCAATGCTGCTCCTGGTTATATTCGGGCTCTTGATGTCCGTTCCGGAGAATTGATCTGGACATTTCATACAATACCGGCACGAGGAGATTTTGGCTCTGAAACCTGGACGGCCTCTACCCTGCCTCTCATAGGGGGAGTGAACAGTTGGGGAGGCTTTACACTAGATGTAAATCGCGGTATCGTTTTCTGCGGAACCGGGTCAGCTGCTTACGACCACTGGGGAGGAAACCGCATCGGAAACAACCTTTTTGCCAATTGCATCCTGGCCCTCAACGCCAAAACCGGAGAACGGATCTGGCATTACCAGGTAGTCCATCATGACATCTGGGACTATGATATCCCCTGCCCTCCTAATTTGGTACAGGTGAAGCAAGATGGCAAACTTATCGATGCTGTGGCCCAACCGACGAAGATGGGTCATCTCTTCGTTTTGCACCGGGAGACTGGTGAACCTATTTTCCCGGTAACAGAAGAACCAGTACCGCAGAGCACTATTCCGGGAGAAAAAACCTCGCCGACGCAACCTTTTCCACCCCTATCTCTTCGTTATGGCCGGCAACAATTTACCGAAGCTGACATTACAGATATCTCTCCCGAAGTCAACAAAGTCATGCAAGATCTCTTATCAGATTTCACGCTCGGCAGGATTTTCCTCCCACCTGGCACTAATCCAACGATTACCATTCCCCAGTTTAACGGTGGTACCGATTGGGGCGGCGCTGCCTATGACCCAGTAAGCAGGATGTTGTATGTCAATTCCAGCAACGAGGCAGAATTTATTTCGATGGTACCAGGCAAGCCTGCCACTGAGATTTCGCAATATCAATTTGGAACTCAGCTGTACCGCGGTTATTGCAGCAGTTGTCATGGGAACCAGACTCCAAGCAGCCTGGGAGCCCCTCGATTGAATGGTCTTAAGATGTTAGTCAGCGCTATCACTGAAGACTCCTTGAAACAGATAATCCAAAATGGAAGAGGACTGATGCCGGCATTTCGTCAGTTTTCAGAAGTTGAGCTCGAGGCCATTTTAGCAATGCTCAAAGGCGAAGGACATGAAACCATGCTCGATAGCGAGCAAATGGCTTCGCTTGCTGTTAATATCCCATGGATCGACCGGGGTCACGAAGAGTTGAAGGACCCAGGAGGTTTTCCTGCAAACAAGAGACCGTGGGGCACCCTCAATGCCATTGACCTCGATCAAGGCGTGATAGCCTGGCAGGTTCCCCTCGGCACCTACCCGGAGCTGGAATTAAGAGGCTTCCCTCCCACCGGAACATTCAACATGGGTGGGCCGATCGTCACCGCGGGTGGTTTGGTATTCATTGCGGCAACCATGGATGAGCGCATTCGCGCCTTCGACAAAGAAACTGGCGAAGTATTGTGGAAGTACCAGATGGATGCCGGTGGCTATGCAACCCCCTCCACTTTCGAAATCAATGGGAGGCAACTGCTGATTATCGGAGCGGGTGGAGGCGGAAAACCAGGAACCAAAAGTGGAGATACTTATTATTGTTTTGCAATTGAGCGCTAGGCGCGCGGAAGCGGAGGCTAAGGCTGAGGCGGAGGCGGAGGCGGAGGCGGAGGCGAAGGAGGCAAAGGCAAGGCGAAGGTGAAGGCTAAGGCAAGGCGAAGGTGAAGGTGAAGGCGAAGGCTAAGGCTAAGGCGAAGGCTAAGGCGAAGGCGA
>JAHELJ010000249.1 GCA_024644235.1 Lewinellaceae bacterium | reverse complement strand
AAAGCCTTCGTCTATTTCAACAACACCAATAATTTTTGGATGTATGTGCCTGAATTGGAATGATAGAGAATGCCTGATTAATTTTTGGTTGATAGTTGAGCAGCGTTTGACGAGTTTATCTGGACAGGAAGTCCTTTCCTAAGGAGGGGGAGATAAGATCTGCCTTGCATAATAACCATGAAGCCCTGGGCATTTACACAACAGTCAGCAAAAGAGAAAATTCCAATAAGTCGTGAAGGCCTAAATGGAGGTCTTGTAGTTGCTCCAGACCCAGTTCTTGAAGATGGTCGGGTCAGTTTCGTGGTCTCTTGTACTGATCGCTGTGAATCCTTACATTTAAGAAAAAGACATCTACCACGCCCTCAACATGAAGTACCTTATCTTATGGTTGTTGTCGATTTCTATTCTATTTGTTTACTGCGAAAAGTATGACTTCGACCGGGTGGGGTTCACCAAGGTGATCACCGTAGGGGCCATTGAGGTCAGTGCAACTTCTGCTTTCCTAACGGGCGATATTGAAGGCCTCAGAGCTGGAAGGGTGGTCGAATCTGGTTTTGTGTATTCTGACAGGGCATCCGGTGATGAGACGCTGCGCCGTGGAGCGCCCAATGTCATCAGCCAACCCTCACCGTTCCGGGATACCATCACAGTGGATAGAGCCTTTGCCGCCAGAATCACCAATTTACAACAGGGTACCCCCTATTTCTTCAGGGCTTACATCGAGCTGGAGGATGAGCCAGACCTTGCCTATGGACAAATTGACTCCTTCTTCACTCCGGTTCTAGACCTGCCCAGTCCAACTATCCTTCGTCAGGAGCCAGGCTGCCCGACCACCGTAACCGTAAGCTTTCAGTTAGATGGATATAGTCCGGGCCCAGGCAGGTCGGCAGGCTTCGTCTGGTCCAACAATGAGGGAGAAAATTATCCTACCCTGCAGGATGGTGTCGTGCGGCAGCTTGAATCCAGCTCCTCGAATTTTAGTGGAGACCTGGAAGTGGATTGCGATCAAACTTATTTTGTGAGGGTCTTTATCCAAAATACCGCAACGGAAATATTTTACAGCGAGGTCGTGGCTTTTAGTACCCGATCGGGTGGTTCTTGGATTGAGCAACCTTCATTTCCGGGAGCAAGTGTTGGCAGGAAGGGGCCAATTGCTTTTGCCGGAGACCAGGCTATCTATCTCGGCTCCGGTGGGGAGGATGGTAGAAATTTCTCTGATTTTTATCAATATACAAACGCTTCAAAATCTTGGCAATTCATTGACCGGTTTGACTCTCTCGAAGTTTCACACAGTACTTCAGCCAGTATCGGATCCATTGGTTTTGCCATGGGAGGTCGTCCTTCTCATAATATCTGTACCGAATGTCCGGATGAACACCAACAGCCAATGGTTAGTTGTATTTGTTCAATTGATCGATTAATGATGTATGATCCATCCGGTTCAAGTTGGTCTACCCTCGGAATTCTGCCTGGCAGTGGACGAAGAATGCACGGTGCAGCCTTGACGATAGGGGAAAGATTGTATTTCGGAACGGGCATTGATTTTCACGCATGTATAGATGTCGAACTGGGAAATTGCTGGTTTACGTCATTTAATGACTGTGCATTTACCATTAATTGCATCGCAGGTGGCAGTGGACAAGCATTTAGATTCTACAATCTATTTTCAGACTTCCATTACTTTGATGAAAGCAGTTTGACCTGGGTCGCTCAGGACGATGTACCCGGGCAGGGTCGCATCGGGGCAGTTTCGATGATAATCGACGAGGAAGGGTATCTTGGCTTGGGCAGATACGTGGAAGATCCAAAACCAAAAATACGTGCCTTCTTTTCGGAATATACCGCGATGACTGACCTCCACCAATTTGACCCAACGCAGTCGCCAGGAAATCAATGGGTCAGGCAAGACGATTTTCCAGAAGCACATCAAGCAGCCATTGGCTTTGGCATCGGAAGTAAGGGATTTGTCATTGCAACCATTGCAGAAGGTCTCTCGAAGCATTTCTGGCAGTTTGATCCG
>JAHELJ010000126.1 GCA_024644235.1 Lewinellaceae bacterium | reverse complement strand
AGCACTTGAGAGCCTGCTAATACTTGTTTCGCCAAAGGTACAGCATAGGGCTTGATGCAAACCGAAGCTACATCATAGTTTTTGGCCAGTTCACAACCGGTATGGAGATCTTTATCCGTCATCGTTGGATGGAGGAGGGAATGGTCAATCATCTTCGCCAGATCCTTAATCGAAGTCATAAGTAACTGTTATCGGTATGGATGAAAATAAGATTTTGTGACCGCATGAATGGCAAGGTGGTCTACCATCCGTCACTACGAGCGGCGCGTCCTGAGAATCAATGCACTAATCAATGAAATGACCAATCCTACCGGAAAGATCTCCAAAAATGTGATACCGATTTTAACCACCGGATGATTATAGCGCTCCATCATGCTCCTCATGCTTTCCAATTGCTCATCGATCTCTGCCGCTGATTTCCCAGAGCTCCTGAGCTTATCCTCCTGGTAGGCAAAGTATGCATCCATCATCTCTACTCCCGCTGCGGTGGAGCTGTAAATCATCCAGACAGCGACATAAAAGACTGAAGCAATCAATGTGATAATGAGGCCAATCTTAAAGCCTTGCACAAAGCTCACCTCTCCCATCTCCTCTTTATAGCTGCGAATACCAAAAAAAATTGTAGACAAGGCCACAATCATCGACGCATAGCCTATTAGCTGGCCGATTGAAAAATTGTAATCACTATCCCTGGCGAGAATGCCGGAGATAACCATAAGACCGGCGATGATCAATCCGCCGATGAGGCCATATCGAATTGTAATCCTTTTCATAATGATTTTTTTTTCGCTAAGGAAGGCATCCCAGCAAAACTCCGTATCACCCAGAAGTACCAAATTACTTCCAAGGATGAATTTTCACCCAAAAGTACTATCAAAGCAGCTGAAGATCCTGTGCCACTCTAATTGCCTGGGTCCTTCGCTTCACATCCAGCTTAAGAAAAAGATTAGATGAGTGCGTTTTTACAGTATTAAGCGAGATATAGAGCTGATCAGCGATCTGTTGATTAGATAATCCCTGTGCCATTAGTTGCAATACTTCGAATTCGCGGGTGCTAATTCCATACTCCATAAGCAAATCTTCCGGACTTTGGGCCGAAGTAGATGCCATTTGATCTCTTGACCGCATATTCCACTTTTTACCTTCCCAAATACCGAGAGAAACAAAGATTATTGCTAACATGAAGACCAATACCTCCACTGATACATCCCTTATGACAAATTGATATTCAATCAACTTCAAAACAAAAATCAACAGAGCCATCGCGATCCCGTAAAGCCATATAGAATTATTTCGACTCCTCCTCTTGTTAGATCGCTGCTTTGACATGACAGATAAAATACTATCCTTTTTTGAACGTGGCAATCTGCTTGTAACCTCTATCAACTGAGCCGGTTCTATCGACCAGGGGGCATGGGCAACTCAACAGCATCGATGACCAGTACCCAATCTTTACCCTCTCCGGATGAAGGAGGCTCAATCAGGATTGAATTCGATTTCCGTAATTGGTCAGCAGGGAAAGAAGCTCCGGTCCGGGGATCATACCACCAGGAAATCAATTTCTCCCCCGCTAAGGAGGCTAGGTTCAGTTTGGTTTGTCTCCCTGTTGGGAAGTATACCATCGCATAGCTTCCCAAAGAATCACGGGTCGCCACGACATAGTTTCGATCATCTTGCTGGCTACCAACGATGATCGACTGATCCGGGATCCGGGTCAGGTATGGTCGTGAGAGCATCAGATCCTTTAGATGCCGGACCTGGTTTGCCATAGGTAGATCCAGGGCTGCCTTCCAGGGGCGCAGAGGTTGATTGATGGGTTGCCTGCCTTCCTGATACATCTGCCACACGGCATGGCAACCATAGCTCTGACCACAGGCTCCGGCGAAAACATTCCAATACATGATCCGCCTGATATCATCCGGCACACTGTGGCCTAGTTCTTTGGCGTTGAAGCAATTGGGATGATCCTCGTAAAGTGGTTCGCCGTCCAAAACCGGTTTGACGGGAGACAACTGGTAGTCGTGCTGAATATGCTTATAGGTGCCTTTATTGGCGCAATGTCCGGTTTGGTGCATGTTGAAATCAAGCCATTCATCTTCGTGAAACCAGGTCGAAGAGGCACCATCATTCTTTGGCTGGGGATGAAAAGTCATCAGGGCATTATCGAGTCCAGCCACTGATTCCAAAATACCCATGGCCATGCTCCGCCAAACCTGCACATCCTGGCTGCCCTCACGTGGATTGCGATCTCCTCCAATCACCCAAATGATATTATCCCGGTCCTGATATCGCTCCCCTATCCAACCGCCATAAGCTCTCGCATTCTCCGGATTCAATACTTCCGGCCCTACTCCCCAGCTATTTCGGAACACTTTGTCGCCCCAGGTTGGCAGAAGGGCTATATACATACCCAGTGATTTTGCTTTGTCAATGACGTAATCCACGTGCTCGAAATAGCGGGGATTGGGTTGGGCAGGATCCATATCTATTAGAGGTAGTTCTCCATAGGGGTTAGGGGTCTGTAGTCCATCGATTTCAGCAAGGGCGACGGCATGAATCACATTAAAACCTTGCGAAAAACGTTTGTTGAGAAAAAGGTCTACTTCCTCCCGGTCGCAGCGGTGAAACAATTCCCAAGCTGTGTCTCCCATCCAGAAGAAAGGGTCACCATGTTCTGTGACCAAGTACCTGCCATTTTCCGATACTTTGATTCTCTGTGCATTGGCATCCGCAATCACAAAAATGAAACTTAATAGCATGCAATGAATAGTTATCCGCAACATGTCACCCGAATTTCTAATGAATATCTCAAAACATAACTTCAAGTAGCTAAAAATCCTCCGTCCACAACAAAATCAGATCCGGTGATCCAACTCGCGCCGTCGCTCAACAAGTGGATGACCGTATTTGTGATATCACCAGGTATGCCTATTCTCTGCATAGGCAGTTTTTCAGCAGTTTCTTCGAGAATCTGATCCGGGTTGGGAAATGCCTTGACTGAGTTGTGTAGCAGTGGGGTCATGACCTGGGCTGGAGACACCAGATTTATCCTGATCCGGGGACCATAATCCCTGGCCACCTGTTTCACCAGTGCTGGAAGTGCTCCCTTGGAAGCCGTATAAGCTGGATGATTGGGGAAGGCATGATGCGAGGCTACCGATCCGATTACGACAATAGAACCCCCGTCCTCTTCCAACATCAAGGGAATCGCGTATCTGAGAAGATAAAACACGGCATTGAGATTGGTAGCAATCGTTTCATCCCAATCTTCTATAGACAGATCAGTTATACTTCCAATGCCAAGTTCTCCTGCCGCTATCACCACATAATCCAACCGTCCCCTGTGATTCCTGGCCGAATCGACAAGCAACTTGTTTGCTGCCGGATCTTTAATATCCCCTGGAACAAAATGTCCCCTGCCCTGCAATCTCGCTTCCAGAGCCGAGCCTCTCTCGTGATCTCTTCCACTGAGAATTACACTAGCATTCAAAGCCGCCAAGCCCTCTGCAATGTCCTGGCCCATGCCACTGGTCGCACCAGTGACTATCGCCGATTTATTTGAAAATTCTTTCATCTCCTATCTCTAAGATGAGGAATAGTCCCCGGCTGTCCTTAAGTACTCCATTCATACCACTAAATCTTCAAAGAGATCTTGAACCGGAAAAGTATGCCTGTGATCGCAACGATCAAAAAGGCAAACAACATGGATTTCAATAGCCCCATAGCGCCAGTACGCACAATCATTGGAAGACTGAGACCAAGCAGCGTAATGATTGGATAATAAAAGTAGGGCACCAGGTAGCAAGTCAGCGTGCTTTTACCGGCGGGACCAATCACCCAGGTCCATTTGTCCTGATTCTTCAGGTCTATCAGCCAATACAATAACGCGTAGGTGATTAGACTGATACCGGTGCAAAATCCAATCCACGCGGGTGTGGCCTGGATCTTTGAAATGCCCCAAAATGGCCTGGTACCAAATCCATAGAGCAGTGACAAAAGACCGAGAAATAATAGCATGGATATAAATCGGTTTGCGAATCCTTCAGAATTATCCGCCCTTTTGTAGAGAACTGAGGCAATTACCCCTGCCAAAGTGAAAGCAGCAAATGCTCCACTACCAACGATCCAAACATACTCCCGGATCCCCGCGGCAAAATTGAGCCAACCGGCAAAATCCGCCATGTTAAACAGCAAGAAGGAGATCCAGGCGATAACGAGCCACAATATCGAGTTGCGGAATGCAAGATAGATCAGAGCACTGGTCACATAGGCCCATCCTATCAAACCCAGGATGCCCCACCAATGGGTTTTCATCCAGTCTATATCCTCCGACGATCCCCCACGATAGATGATCGCAAGGACAACCAGGATAACGATTCCGGAAGTAATAAGTGCATTGGAGAATGTCCTGGAAAGTGAGGTTCGCAGATAATTGTTCCATATCAGCACAAAGGCTCCGGCCATCAGGATCTGCCACCAATATTTGCCAATCACTACTCCAGCAGAGTACATGCTTTCCAAATTGACCATGAATACACCCATGATCAAGAGCGCAAAGGTGCGTTGCAGAATATGGCTGACTACCTTGGATAGGCTATGTCCCTTCTGCAACCTATTATCGATAGCAAAAGGAATCGAAAGTCCTACGATAAATAGAAAAGCAGGAAAAATAACATCAGAGAATCCCAGGTAGTCCTCATCGGCCTTGGCATGGAGCAACCATTTTGGAATATTTTCCAGTGTCCAGAAATCATTGACGAAGACCATCAGCAACATAGTCAGTCCGCGAAACACGTCGATGGACGCTATTCTTTTAGTCATGGGCCTGGATCAGGGTATTATTGGGTGATGTGAAAATTCTTCTTCATAGCTTCAAATAATTGCTTGAAGCTCCATATTGAACCAGTAAGACTATCTTCAACATCTTGAGCATCAACATCTTCATACTTTTCGAGAAACCCGTCCATCCCTGACCACACCGTCTGCATCATGCCGAGATAGTTCTTGGCTATTTCCGGATGGGCATTTTGGCGTATCCTTCGCCAGTCTTCCACCTGCTGGAGAGCAACCTCCGCTCTTCGCCAGGGGCAGGTGACCACTCGAAATCCCTTCATCGCAAAATATACAGCGGTGGGTTCCGGCCGCTCGTAATGCCAATCGCAGATCACAACATCTTTCGGAATCAGATCGACAGCCCGATGCGTGTTATTCATGCTAGCTTCCCACAACCCAATTCCTGTGGTCTTGCCATCGATCAGCCGGTCGCCCCAGATCCAAAGTTCGCGGTCAGAGGCAGCAAGATGATTTCGAATCTTTGTGACTTCCATAGCAAAAAGCTCTGCCTTATCCCTCCCCGAACACCTGGGGCACTTATCGTCGCCGAGATAGAATACTTCGTCCATGCCGGCATGAAAAGCCGAGGCCCCAAACGCATCCATCACCTCGTCCACCAGGGCAAATACGATCTCATGCACATCAGGGTGAAGCGGACAATAACTCTTGCAGTAAAGCCCATCTTCATTTGGCCATTTGTATTCCTCCGGCATCTCCACATGAGGAGTTTCGTCAAACTCAGGATATACCTCCAGAAGCTTCGTCACTTTCGTATGCCAACTTTGATGACCCAGCAAATTGATCTGCGGGATGACATCGATACCGTGCTCCCGGCAAATGTCAGCGATCTTTTCTACATCGGTTTTTGTTAAAACTTCCTCGCCCCGCAATTCGGGATGACTTTCATATTCATACTGAAAATCCACCCTCAGCACCAAAGTATTCAATCCGAGCGGAGCCAATTCATCATCAATGAAATCAACAAATACATCTACCATATCCGGATTAGGTGCAGCAATGCAAAGACCACGTACCGGCATGGAGTCAGAAATGGTTTGGCCGGCAACCTGGAGGCCAATCACGGAGAGTATGATCACGGAAATGAAACGCATTAACTCAAAGTTTTAATAGGCATAAAATTATCAATATAGTCAAGCACAATATAGCAAACACACAAGCAGATCAAAGGGCAATGACAACTCTCATTTGGCAGACATTTTCCAAATAAAGAGCGCTTACAATTTCTCATTGGTCCTGGATTTGATGAGATTCGCGTAACAAATCAGTCTTTATGCAGCTCGTCTATTTTGTTGATCCACTATGTTCCTGGTGTTACGGTTTTGGGCCGGAATTGACCAAGGTCGTTGACAAGCTACCCGATGCCGAATTACAATTGGTGATGGGCGGCCTGCGTCCGGGGGGAACTGAAATCATCGCTGATATGAAAGATTTTCTCAAAGAACATTGGGATCATGTCCAGCAACGGAGTGGACAGCCTTTTTCCTATGGAATTTTGGAGGACACCGACTTTGTCTACAACACCGAACCGCCTTGCCGGGCGGTGGTGGTGGTCCGGCATATGGATCGTAAGAAAGAATTTGATTTTCTGAAAGCCTTGCAAATGGCTTTTTATAACGGAAACCGGCCAGTGACTCAGCTAGGGGAAATACTGTCCATTGTCAAAGCACAGGACCTGGACGAAGATACATTCACCACCCTTTTCGAATCTGATCAATTCAGGTCTAAAACAGTGCAAGATTTTCAGTATGCTGCTCGACTTGGAGTGCGAGGATTCCCGACATTACTTTTGAAAGTGGAAGACCGGCTGGAGACTCTGTGTCTGGGTTTTCAGGATTCAGAAAAGATCCTGAGGCGTGTGGAAAATCTTCTGACCGAAGCTGACCAATCCTAAAGCTCAGCGCTCCCCACCACTCGCTCAAGCATCATCAACCTAAAATCGACCGCTCCTTGTCCGGGAATATTTATCGCCTTCAATGTCATTTTTCCCTTGCCTTGTTGCAACTTGATATTGCCAAGTGAAAATGGTTTGAAGTCTTTCACATAAGATTCAATCCTTGGCACCCGGTCGTGCTCCATACCCGTGAGCGGAGGATCGTGCATTTCGGTTATCTTGTTTTGTACCCTGGCTTCACCGCAAGAGAGCTGCAGGGTCACACCCATGTTCTCAGCAACGCAGGTATAATAAATCACCGCTTCGTATTGGCCTGCCGCCTGCACTTCCACCTCCCACGTGATGCTGTCATCGACGCTGGTCCAATTCGTAAAGAATGAGCAATTGGGATAACGGTTGGACCGGCTAATGTTGCCGTGAGCAAGACCATCCCGCGCTGGTAATTGAGTGTAGCGAAAATCCGGATGACCCACTGGAAATGACCGGGGCTTAGTTCGGTCCAATTCAATCAGCACAGTACGTTCCCATTCTGATTTCGCCACCTTCATTGCTTCGAAAATTTCATCAGCGGAACCACTGATGTCGGTACGTTGACCAGGATCGATGTCCATATCATAGAGTTGATCGACATGATCCAGGCGGTACTGTTGGCTGCGAACACTTAGCCTTTCATTCCAGTAATTGAAAATGTATCGATCCTCCCACTCTGGATCATCTGCCATGAGTAAAGGCCTTAAGCTGAGTCCATCCAGTGATTTATTACTCTTGTACTCAATGCCAGCCAGGTCCGTCAGGGTAGGGAACAAGTCAATAGCACCGCTGACACGGTTGATGACCTTTCCTGCCTCCAGAGTTCCTTTCCAACGCATGATCATAGGTGATCGTACGCCTCCTTCATCGGTCGATCCTTTCCGGCCTTTCATATCTCCATTCCATCGTGCACCATTCGGCCCATTGTCCGAGAG
>JAHELJ010000019.1:892-82339 GCA_024644235.1 Lewinellaceae bacterium | reverse complement strand
ACCCAATATTTCTTTCCATCCACCCGTCCAGAAACCCCTTTCCCGGTCAGGCTCTGGAATTCTTGCACTTTCAAGGCCTCAGCTTCTTCCAGGTAGTTCACTACAGCATCCGCCAGCGGATGCTCTGAATGTTGTTCGAGGCTCCTCAGGATGGCCATATGATAGGCCACATTTTCCGTATTCCACTCGATGTCTGTCACGATCGGTTTCCCTTCGGTGATCGTGCCCGTCTTGTCAAGTACTATGGCGTCTATCTTCCGGGCCAGTTCCAGGCTAACGGCATCCCTGATGAGTATTCCATTCTCTGCACCCTTACCCACGCCCACCATAATAGCAGTAGGGGTAGCCAGACCAAGCGCGCAGGGACACGCAATCACCAGTACCGTCACAAATGCCAACAGACCTCTGGCAAATCCATCCGGACCTCCCAGCACCAGCCAGCCCAAGAAAGCCAGAATGGCCACAATAATTACCACCGGCACAAAAATCGCCGCGATCTTATCCACTAGTTTCTGAACGGGTGCTTTGCTAGCTTGTGCCTCCCGCACCGATTTCACTATTTGCGCCAGGCGTGTTTCTTTGCCGACCTTTTCCGCTCGAAAACGAAAGCTACCTTTCTGATTCAACGTGCCCGCAAATACTGAATCACTGCTTTGCTTCATTATGGGAATGGGTTCACCCGTCATACTGCTCTCATCTACATAGGATTCGCCCTCCACCACCTTTCCATCTACAGATACTCTCTCGCCCGGCCGAACGAGAATGACATCTCCAGGCACCACTTCGTCGATAGCGGTTTCGGCCAGGGAGCCGTCTGAAGCCACCCTCATGACCGAACTGGGCTGCAGCTTCATCAACTTCTTCAAGGCACTGCCGGTACTGGCTTTTGCTCGCTCCTCCAACAGCCTGCCGAGTAAGATAAAGGCTATGATCACCGCAGCTGCTTCAAAGTATACGTGAGGCTCGATACCACGGGTTAGCCAGAATTCAGGAAAGACGGTATTATACGCGCTATATATATAGGACACGCCCGTACTGAGAGCAACGAGGGTATCCATGTTTGCCGACTTATGGCGGAGCTGCTTCCAGGCATTGACAAAAAACTCTTTCCCAAACCACATAAGTACCGGAGTCGAAAGCAGCCACATGATGACATTGGCGTAGGGCATCTCTGGTAGAAACATGCCTATGATCACTACCGGTATCGAAAGCAGAATAGCGCCAATTGTGTTTCTTCGTAGTTGTCGGTATCGGAGGTCCCTTAAGTTCTCCAACATCGCTGGATCTTCCTCGAGCACCAAATCGTAACCGATTGACTGAACCGCCTCTTTCAACTTTGGCAGCACCTGGAGATCATCCTCTACCTCGATCATGGCACTGCCATCGGCAAAATTCACCGATGCTTCCACCACACCTTCTTGCTGTTTCAGTGTGTTTTCGACAGTGGCTGCACAGCCTGCACAGCTCATCTTGAGCACAGGAATCTTTTTCTTTATGGTTTCTGTTGAAGACATTAATTCTCAGATTAGAACACAAAGATGAGCCATCACAGAGCGAATGAGTTATAAGTTTCTCTGAGAATGTTACAAAATTTTAGAGCTCGTCGAGAGCCTTACGGCGGTCGACACCGATTTTCTTGAAATGACTGGGAGAAAGTCCCGTCACCTTTTTGAATTGATTGCTCAAGTGGGCCACGCTGCTGTACCCCATGCGCCAGGCAATCTCGCTCAGCGTCCATTGGTTATAGACCAGGAGTTCTTTCACCTTCTCGATCTTCTGAGCGATGAAAAACTTCTCAATGGTCGAACCAGTGACTTCCGAAAATAGGCTACTGAGATAATTGTAATCGTAGTGTATGTCTTCTGTTAGCAGTTTCGAAAGATGAACCTTAGGTAGTTCTTCGTTGCCATGCACAAGTTCGATCAATTTGGTCTTGATCTTGTGAATGATCTGTCCCTTGTGATCGTCGACGATCTCAAATCCCAGTTCCTGAAGCCCTGACCTGAAAGCTGTCAACTTCTCCGGTGTAGGTTCGACAGGTAGATTGACTTCTCCCATTCGTACTTCGCAGTGCTCTAGATCAAGGCTGTCCAAAAGCTGCTCTACCGCCATCACACATCTCCGGCAAACCATATTCTTTATCGAAAGTTGCATCTATAACCATTGATCAAACCAATGAAATGCCTCCCTTTGCATCAATTGGTCAAATTTATGCGGTCCGGGATAAAATGAGCCACGATACTTATCCGCTGCTCCCGCTTTGGCATAAATATCTTGCAACATGCGATCCGCTCGTTGCATTTCGGATAGTGTAAACAAAAAATCCTCATTATCGTTTTGGACCAAAGTGGCCAGGGGCACTCGCAAGCCCAGGATCTCGGGAAAATCAAGGGCATTGGGTAAGAGGGGAACATAGGTCATCCAGGTGTGGGTGAAAGACTTGTATAGCAGAAAGTCTCTCCAGGTGGTCATAAATCCCACGCACACTGCACACTTAATTCGATCGTCGAGTCCGGCAGTGAACACTGTACGCATACCGCCTCCAGAGAGTCCGGCGCAACCCAACCGGGTGTCGTCCACATCATCCCGGGCAGCCAAAACATCCAGGGCCACCTGATCTTCGGCCAAAAACACACCGGGCCAAGTGGTACCGGCACAGAAGAGACTCTTGGCCATGATGTGTTCATGATTGCCCGCCCATTCATTGTAGCGTTCGATGTTGAGCACCTTTTCCGGTTCATCATCATTGAGGCCCGACCGGATATGCTCGGAGACATCCGATAACCTCACTCTCCTACTCGCAAACGGGAAAGCATCATGTACCATCACCACATAGCCCTTCGAGGCCAAGTCGTTGGCCCAGGCTCGCCCCTCATAATAATGGTCTTGATGCTGAACAATCAGACTGTGAGGTTCATCGGAGGTCCTGGTAATTTTTCTTTTGCCGAAGTACTTGTTCCCTCCATGATCATGAAAAGCAAGTACCGCGGGAAGTGGCGAATTGACTCCAGCCGGTTTCAACACGATGGCTTCGGTAGCGGGCCCGTAAGGAAGCTGCCAGCTGATCTCCTCTACTTCCAGTCCATTATAGACCGACCGGCTGCGAACAGTCACTTCAGGATTGCCCCGGTAGTGCGGTTTGCCCAGTTTGTCAAGAACCTGGGCTCTGGCCTGTTCTTTCCACTCTGGTAAAGACTGCCAATTTTTATGCAGCCACGAGGTCGGGGATGGTTCACCGGAAACGAGCGAAGCAGCCCAGTTGCCGTAGGCACCGAGCATATTAGATCCTTGCATGGTAGAATATTGGTTACGATGGCCGGTTGCATCCTCAGACAAATGCGGTATCCACCAGGGCACAGTCATAGCCCAACCTGAATGCTGCATAAATCTTCTTCTACTGAGATGTTTAAACACGGTCTTACAAATTAGAGACTTTTTCGTTAGCTTGAAACGAATGAACATCCGGATTCTATCCGACAACACAAAACTAGGTGCCGTTGCAGCTGATCAAGCAGCCACTTTCATTAAGAAAAGCATTCAGGAAAGGGGTTGGGCAAATATCATTCTTGCTACGGGAGCAAGCCAGTTCCAGACTTTGAAGCACCTCACCACCCGCCAGGATGTGGATTGGAGCAAAGTGGCGATGTTTCACCTTGATGAGTATATCGGCATCGAACCTACCCACCCGGCCAGTTTTCAGAAATATCTGATGGAGCGTTTTGTTTCGAAAGTGGATCCGGGGGAAGTATATTTGATCAAAGGCGATACGGTAGCGGAGGAAGAATGTCGCCGGATCGGTACATTAATCAAATCACGACCAGTCGATGTAGCTCTGATCGGTATCGGCGAAAATGCCCACCTGGCCTTCAACGATCCTCCCGCGGATTTCAACATTGAAGAACCATTTATCGTTGTGGATCTCGATGAGGCTTGCCGCCGACAGCAGGTGGGCGAAGGCTGGTTCCCTTCAATCGATGCGGTACCCTCCCAGGCAATTTCCATGAGCATTAATCAGATTATGAAGTCCACCCATCTGATTGTTTCTGTCCCCGATCAACGGAAATCAAAGGCGGTGAAGTGCACTGTAGAAGGCCCTATAGACCCCCATTGCCCGGCTTCGATTTTGCAAAATCATTCCAGTTGTTTTCTATTCCTGGACAAAGACTCATCATCGCTACTGAACCATGTCACGAATTGATTGGATTGTAGTGGTTATTTATCTCCTCGGGATCGTTTCGTACGGTCTGTGGCTGTCGAGAAGGGCTAAGAGCGCTGACGCATACTTTTTGGGAGGCCGTAAATTCAAGTGGTGGACGATGATGGGCCAAGCCTTTGGCACCGGCACCCATGCCGAGATGCCGGTTGCCCAGGCAGGAGCAGCTTTTTCAGGCGGATTTGCTTCGATATGGTACCAGTGGAAGAACCTGTTGATTACCCCATTCTATTGGCTTATGGCACCGTGGTATCGACGCTCCGAACGAACTACAATTGCTGAGATGGTGAAGGATCGTTACGGCCGGACTGCCGGGCTGATCTACACGGTATTTGCCATCTGCTTTTTCGTCTTCATCATGGGCTCCATGTTGCAGGGTGCAGCGAAAGTCATTTCGGTGGCTTCGGGAGGTACGGTGTCATCTAATTCTATAGTGGTGGCCATGACCATTGCATTCATGCTCTACAGTTATTTCGGCGGCCTGATCGCCGCTGCACATACCGAATTTATCCAGGGCCTCTTGATCATCGTTTTGTCATTCTTGCTTATTCCAGCTGGGCTGAATGAAGTGGGTGGCTTCAAAACCATGCGTTCCGAGCTTCCTGAGAATTTCTTTGACCTCTACAGCGCTGAGCTTGGCCTGGGACCTTTTATGATCGCCATGTTGGCCCTGAATGGCATCGTCGGCATCACAGCACAGCCTCACATGCTTTCCATGTTTGCAACCGGCAACACCGAGCGCGCCGGCCGTATCGGTCAGACCTACGGCAATTTTGTCAAGAGGTTGGTGACAATTGGCTGGGTGATTACTGGCCTTATCGTAGCGGTGCTGGTATTGCAGAAAGGAGTTACCCTGTCCGATCCGGAGCATGCCTTTGGATATGCGGCAAGGACCCTGCTGGCCCCGGGCTTGACCGGCTTGCTGATTGCCTGCCTCCTCGCTGCCAACATGTCTTCCTGTTCAAACTTCATGGTGAACCTGGGTGCCTTATTTACCAAAGACTTGTATGTGCCCTATTTCCATCAAGAGGCAAGTGATCAGGTGATTCTTCGAATGGGAAAAACCTCCGGTCTGGTACTCACGATTTTGGGAGTCATATTTGCACTTACGATTAAGAGTGTGCTTTCGGCATTTCTTTTTACAGAAACATTAGCTGCATTCATGGGCATCATGGTGCTCGGGGGTATGTTGTGGAAGCGGGCAAACCGATATGGCGCGTTGACAGCTGTCTTTACTGCATTCATCAGCTATTACCTTATTAATTATGGAGAGACCGGTCAATTGCAGTTGATTTATACCTGGAAACCCGCTCCTTTTGGTTGGTCGATGTTGATCGGATTTACCCTTTTCATCCTGATCAGCCTTATCACGCCATCAGAAGATGAACAAAATATCGAAAGCTTTTTCCAAAAGATGCGTCACCTGGCAAAGGCCGATCAACCCGATCCGGAAGGTCTGCCAAAGCCTGCAGGTGAGGCAGGCGCGGAGATGCTTCTCCTGGATCTGCCCTCCTGGTTCTCGGCTCAACGCTGGTCGAAATTCGGCAAGCGCTACCGGGAAGACTACCTTGGCTTTGTCCTAGCCTGGGGATTCGTCGGCCTGCTGATTGCCCTGGCCTGGATCATTCTACAATTCGGCAAATGAATCAAAAGAAAGCATATCTGCTCAAAGGGGGAAAGGTTGTGCTGCAAAGTGGAATCGAACAACTCGACCTGCTGATCAGAGATGGTATCATTGCAGAGCTGGGGCAAGATCTTCGTTCGGAAGGATCCGTAGTAGACCTTAGTCATCGAACCATTCTTCCGGGCTTTATTGATATTCACCACCATGGGGCCAACGGATTTGACTTCACGTTTGGTAACTACGATGCAGAGCAGGACCAATTCAAGGTCGAAGAGGAAAATTTTACGGAAGGGCTTAAGGGCTCTATAAGCTTTTCCTTGTCTACCGGCACCACCGGTCTGTTACTGACTACGATGGCTGCGCCTTTGGAGGATCTGATGACCTGTCTAAAATTGCTGAGGGATTGTCACAAGCTACCTCTTGTAGATAAGATGGTCATTGGTGTAAATCTGGAAGGAACGTTTCTAAAGGATCCGGCCTTTGCCGGAGCGCAAAACCCGGCCTTTTTTCAAACACCCTCGCTCGATCTTGTCCGAAAACTACAGCGGATGTCCGGCGATCAGATCCGGATCATCAACATACCTCCCGATCACGGTGAGCATGCCCTTGAAATTATCAAACAACTGGTTGAGGACGGCGTAGTGATCGCAGGTGGCCATACTGGGGCCTACGGTGACACATTTCGTCTCGCCGTAGATGCAGGCCTTTCTCTCGGGGTTCACTTTCTAAATGGTCCTTCACGGCATTCTGCCAAAGGTTTTCATGGTGGCGGTGCCGAGGAAGCTATGCTCCAATCCGATCAGGTGTCGTTGGAAATCATTGCCGACGGATATCACGTACATCCTGCCTACTTTCTCGACGTGCTGGCTCGAAAAGGTGCAGACCGGGTGGTTGTTATCACGGATAGCATGTTTGCCTCGGGCTGCACTGGAATCTCCAAATTCAGTTTGATCGGTTTGACGGGACAGGTCAGTCCGGATGGTCGATATCTCACGATGCTCGGTAAGGAAGACACCCTCTTCGGTAGTGTACTCACTATGGAACAAGCCTTCCAAAATGTAGTTAGATGGCTCACGACAGGTGGCCCGGGAAATTGGCACCGGATGCATCAGGGATATAGCTTCGACAATGCCCTGATACTGGCCAGTCAACTATGCAGCACCAATGCGGCACGGCTTATCGGCTGTTTCGAGACTGTGGACAACATGCCTGGCAGAGGAGACATTCAAACAGGAAAGAGAGCAGATCTGGTTATCTTTTCGGGAGACTCTGCCGAGGAGCTAAAAGTTGATTCGGTCTTCCTCGCTGGTGAGCTTGTAAGCTAGTAGTGAAGGGAATAGGTGATGAAGCAAATACCGCTTTTCAGGTTGGTAAAGGCGGTCTGCTCCAATTGAATGTTCTTGGTAGAATCTCCAAAAAGCCGGATGCCTTCACCTATCAAAATGGGATTGACTTTAACCTTCAGGACGTCTATCCTTTCGCGATCAAGCAGCCAGCCGGCGAGCTCCCCTCCTCCGCACAAATAGATATCCGTGGAAGCATCCGTCTTGAGCTGATCGATGATCTCAAGATCTAATTCAATGATCGATACATTCTCATGTTTATCCGGCAGGTGGAGAGAAGAGGAAACGATATAGTGCCTCATATGGGGATAGGCGAGTTGACCTGGAACCAATCCATAGTCATAACCAGCTTCGTAGGTACGCCTGCCCATGATGACCGTACCAAATTCTTTGAGATCTTTAAAATAAAGATCTATGGCATCCTGATGATGAGGAAACATATGCGTGCCACCATCTTCTGCACAGATATATCCGTCCACTGAAGTAGCTACGTAATAAACGATTCGACGCATTTGAGGTTAAAGATGGGAAACATGCGACGTAGAGAGGGTGAATTTTGAGGCCTTTCATGGCACAAAATTTGTGATAATCGTATTGCCAGACGTTTCCCTATCGTAATATCTTTCCTAAATTGTGACATCATGAGATATCTCACTACCCTTGTAGCCCTATGCCTTTTCTCCATCCAGCCGATCTTAAGTCAATTCGTTATGACACCGGAAGCGGGTGCTTTTGGCCTGTTTGGAGGTGTGGTTCGGTCTGATCTGGGTCAGGTCTCGATGATTGAGAATGCTGGATTGTCACATACCTACTACCAGGGATTCGAGTTGGGGCTGAAAGCAGAACTCTATCGTACTGAACTTTTCAAGGGGAATATTTATGCCAGTTATATCCAGCTAGGGAGTCATGAGTTTGGAGACGTTGAAAGTTCGGCGTCAGAAGTAACGGTGGACCTAAAAGCTGCCAAGGCAGTGATCACCCCGTTCATGCTGAAAGGAGGAACCGATTTTGTCCATGGATATGCGGGAGGAGGTGTTTATGGAATGTACATTTTTGACCAGGCGATCGACGCAATTGGTACAGCAGGAGGCCATTGGGCCTCGGGGCCAGCATTGAAAGAACTCGACTACGGCTTAAACCTGGTGGCCGGAGTGCATGTTTGGAATCTGGAGCTGGAGATCAATGCCCAGTACGGCTGGGCAGAACTGGGAGAACGATTTGACGGTTCGATTGCCAAGTCCAAATTCATGGGTTTGTCACTTTCCTACATGTTTATTCAACGAGATATCACTCGAAAAAACTGCAGGAAGACAAAGCAGGGTTTCAAGAGATAGTCGTTGTTCTTGGCTTCCTAGCCAAGAACTTTGAGGCTTTGCATTTGCAAGCATTGGCGGGGTCTCCTTCGTGATCGAGATCTACTTCGGCGACTGGAGACGCCAAAGCAACTTTGTGTGAACCATCGACAAACTTTGTAATTTGTTTCATGTCCAAGATTCAGAGGCAGGATCTGCCCGTGATCGATATTTCTCCACTCCGTATTCCAAATTCTAATGTGGAGGCCGTAGCCCGTCAGATTCACAACGCATGCCGGCAATTTGGTTTTTTTTACATCACCGGACATGGAATCTCACGAAGGTTGCAGGATGATCTTCATGCCAAATCTGCTGCCTTCTTTAATCAATCTGCTGAAGAAAAAAATGTCATCCGTATGGAGCTGGGTGGCCGGGCCTGGCGAGGTTACTTTTCCGTAGGTATGGAATTGACCTCCGGAACACCTGACCGGAAAGAAGGCATCTATTTCAGTCAGCACCTGGATAGCGAACACCCGATGGTCAGAAAGGGAATCCCTTTGCATGGCCCAAATCTGTACCCTGAGGAGCCAGCGAATTTCGCTTCCACAGTGGAGGAGTATATCGAGGCTGTGACCAACCTCGGACACAGCCTGATGGAAGCAATCTCGCTGTCTCTGGGTCTTCCACGTTCCTATTTCCATGATCAGTACACTTCTGATCCACTGGTATTGTTCAGGATCTTTCATTACCCACCTACTGACACTGGCACCGAAAAACAAATGCCCTGGGGTGTTGGAGAGCATACCGATTATGGAGTTCTTACCGTACTTAAACAAGATCAGGTGGGAGGCCTCCAAATTAAATGCGGAGAAGACTGGATTGACGCACCTTACATCGAGGATGCTTTTGTATGCAACATTGGCGATATGCTTGATTTAATGACAGGTGGATACTACCAGTCAACCCCGCACCGGGTGTTAAACAAATCGGGCAGGGACCGCTATTCCTTTCCGCTCTTTTTCGACCCCAATTTTAGTGCAGTGATGTCTCCTCTTCCCGAAATTGAGAAGTTATCTGAAGACAGGACGAGATGGGACGGTGCTAATCTTCAAGCTTTTCGCGGAACCTATGGGGAGTACGTAATGGCCAAAATCTCCAAAGTATTTCCCGATTTGTTTAAGAGTGTTCACTAACCGTGGCACTCCACTTGAGCAAGGCAAGCAAGAGAATAATCCACAGAATTAAGCTTGGGATAGCTGACTGGTGAAAGTAGGTGGAGTCACCAATGAGCAAGGCTGATAATGCCAGAGTAACCAACACCACTAAAGTCGAAGTCAGTACTGCCATAATTCGCTCGTACATCATGCTAATGACCTATTGCCTACGCCATCATTTAGTGTGAGAAAAAAGGGAAAGCCCGGACTGAGGGCTTTCCCGGCAAACTTGACTCATGAAATAATGATTTAATTTGGGCTTAGCAAGTTGTGTTTCCAACTCTTTGGTATGAAGGTTACCATCCTTGATCTGAGCAGCCTGGTGGCTGACTACAGAATCCGATATTCTGAACGTGAAGCAAAAACAACCGCTAAACTCATTAGATATATAGAGAAAATTTGGTGACAACCCGGCCACCCAGAAGCCAACCTTGGAAGGGAGCCTGGCATCAGGGACGAATTTTGAGTCACTCGCTCTCTGGCGATCTGACGGAACGTTATTGAGATTCTTTGCAAACTCAAACATGGTCTATTGAATATGCAATTGACAATAACTCTTAACATTCTTTCATACTCAAATGCTTTGCCATAGCATGCATTTGCGTCAAATTGTCATTTTCACAAAAATGACTGTGGAAAAACTAAACATTTGCAATTAAACCTTGTCAGTTTGTTGGTCAACTTGACGGTTTTAGAGAACAAAAATTAGTTTTGACATATGTGTCACAGTCATTTACAACTCCTGGATAATCAGAGTGATAAATGGAAACAGACACAAGTTCAAGGTGTTGACGGCTGAGCGTCAGAAAGGTGATGATCACTACAGGCCGCTTATGACATTGATCAACATGTCCCAGAAATTCAATCCTGATTTTGTCGGAAGAATTCCATAAATACTTTCCTAGTCGTCACTTTTTTATCTAACTTGAAATTTGAATGGCTCCAATTCCTATTGATTCCCCGTTTAAGGGAACCTGGTGATTTGGAGCATTCCAAGTTCTATCAAAAATTCTACTTACTTTCTTATCAATTGAAAATCACAGATCAAATGAAGCAATTTACCTATTCTCTATTTTTCTGTTCCCTCTTCTTGAGTATTCAAGGGTGGTCGCAGAATACAGTCAGAGGAACGGTTACCGCGACAGGGGGTGAGCCTCTGATAGGGGTGAATATCCTGGAGCAAGGTACCGGTAACGGGACAGTCTCTGATATTGACGGTGGATATGTTATCACCGTGGGTCCGGAGGCAACTCTGGTATTCTCCTATACCGGTTTTACTACCCAGAATATTGCCGTGGCGGGCCGGAGTGAGGTCAACATCATTCTGGAAGAGGGTGTTGGACTGGAAGAAGTTGTCGTCACAGCTTTGGGAATTACCCGACAGAAAAAGGCACTAACCTATGCGGTGCAGGATGTCAATACCGATGAACTGGCCCAGGCCCGTTCGCTGAATGTCATTAACTCCCTTTCCGGAAAGGTGGCTGGAATCTCTATCAGCCCTTCAGGAGCCGGAGTCGGTGCCGATTCCAGAGTCATCCTACGGGGTAACCGGTCCATAGCCGGAAGCAGCGAGCCTTTGTACATTGTCGATGGGGTTCCGATTCTTGGCGATGTTACCGATGTGAATCCGGATGACATCGAATCGATATCCGTATTGAAAGGTCCGAATGCCGCAGCGCTCTATGGCAACCGGGCAAATAACGGGGCAATCATCATCACCACCAAGAAGGGTGGTACGGGAGCATATAAGGTGAGTTTAAGCTCCACCTACACAGCTAGTTCTCCCATTATTCTGACTAACTATCAAAATGAATTTGCCCAGGGAAACAGCAATCAATATAACGCCTCTTCGGAGGACTCTTGGGGCCCGCGCATCACTGGCCAGTCAGTTCCGCATTGGTCACCGGATCCTAATTTCCCGACATCGACCTATAATCTCGCCGCTCAACCAGATAACGTAAAAGATTTCTACCAAACTGGTTTCAACTGGGCAACAAACCTTGCAATTTATGGGGGTACTGAGAAAACGCAAACGTATTTCTCATATACCTTTACCGATGCCGAAGGAGTCGTGCCTAATAACGCACTACAGCGTCATAATTTTCACGTGAGGGTCACTAATCAGTTGATGGACAAACTAACCTTGGACGCTAAGTTGAATTATATCCGGGAAGATGGCGACAATGTTCTAAATCAGGGTGAAAGCTTCGCTAATCCCAACCGTCATGCTTTGAGACTTCCCAGAACAATTCGTACTGAGGACGTCAGCATCTTTGAATACACGGATGCCGCGGGAAGCAATAGGCAGCACTACTGGAACCCCGGCTCAAATGGAGGAGCCAATCCCTATTGGTCGATCAATCGCAACAACAATGAACGAGATGTAGATCGTATCGTAGCTTTTGCGTCGTTACGCTATGAGATTACAAATGATTTGGCGATCCAGGTACGATCTGCCTTTGACCGGATCAATCGGCAAAATGAAACCCGCCTGTGGAATGACAGTTATATAATAGCCGACAATGGTGTTTTTGATGTTACCAAGAATGATGCCTATGAGTGGAACAACGATGTATTGATTAGTTACAATAAAGACATTACCAGCGACATAGATATCAGCGTCAATGTGGGTGCAAATACCAGACGTGAACGGGGATCCGCTTTGAATGGCCGGGTTGACCGAGGTATTGGACTGATCGTTCCAAACTTCTTCACACTCAGTAATACCAATGATGGATTTACCTCGAATAACTTTGGCAGCCCTCGGGATGTAAACTCCGTATATGGTTTTGCCACAATTGGCTATCTGGACGCCATATTCCTCGATGTCACTGCCAGAAACGACTGGAGTTCCACACTGCCTCCCGATAATTGGTCTTTCTTCTACCCTTCGGTAGGTTTGAACGTGGTCCTATCAGATCTGACTACCTTGCCAGACTGGATCACTTTTGCGAAGATCAGAGGTTCTTGGGCTGAAGTGGGTAATGATACCGACGCCTTCCAAACCCTGCGGACTGCCAGCCTTTCTGCAGGTGGAAATAACGGTTTCCTTACCATCAGTGGTACGATTCCCAACGAAAACCTACTGCCTGAGGAAACCCAATCCGTTGAGATCGGGGCGGATCTTCGCTTTGTAAGCAATCGCATCGGGCTAGATTTCACTTGGTATAAATCCAATTCGAAGAATCAGTTGTTCTCCGTTGCCCTGCCGGTTGGCTCTGGGGCATCTCAGTTCTTCACAAACGGTGGAGATGTGGAAAACACAGGATTCGAATTCGTATTATCTCTAAATCCGATCCGTACTACTGATTTTCGATGGGATGTTGGATTCAACTTTACCAAGAACGAGAGTGAGGTCGTAAAGATCAACGACGAACGACCCCGGATTCAGATCACCTCGGACTTCCTGAGAGCTTTCTTTATCGAGCAGGGCGAACCCTGGGGTAACGTTTTCTCGAGAGGGTTTGTCCGGGATGGACAAGGACGAATTATTGTGGGATCCGACGGATTGCCACAGATTACTGGGGGCCGGACGGTACTGGCAGCCAATTACAATCCCGATTGGCTGGGTGGTATAAGCAACGCTTTGACCTACAAGAATTTCAATCTGAGCTTTCTGATTGACATCCGGCAAGGTGGCAGTGTCACTTCTATGACCAATGCGATTGTGTATGGAGGTGGTCATACCGAAGAGACTGTGCCGGGTCGTGAGGGATTTGTATTTGGTGAAGGAGCTTATTCCAAATGGGGTGAGGCGGTACTAGAGGACGGTACACCGAATAATCTCACCACTACGGCAGAAGCTTTCTGGAACCTGGTGGGAGGCCGTAATGCTCCCGCTGGCGAAGCTTTTGCAGTGGATGCCTCCAATGTACGACTTCGAGAATTAGTGCTAGGCTACCAGGTACCAATCAATACTTCATCTTTGACGGGATTGAGGGTATCACTCGTTGGAAGAAACTTGTTCTTTATTTCTAACAGTGCCGAAGACATCGATCCGGAGGTTCTGGTTGGAGTAAGTAAGGGCGCTGAAGGTTTCAATTCATTTGCGCCACCAACCGAGCGTTCCATCGGTTTAAGCGTGCAGCTAGACTTTTAACTCCCACTGAGTAACAAAAAGTTACTGATTGGTAAACATTTTAGAATGCAAATAGTTAATCATCTAATTTTATCGAAATTTCATAAAGCTTCTAAACATGAAGACATATAAATATTTCCTCATTTTGCTTTCCGCGCTCACTGTATTTAGTTCCTGTACGGAAGACTTTGAGGAACTGAATACTGATCCCAGTGCCCTGATCGCCACCAACGTGGATGTGTCCTTGCTGGGACAAGCTTACGCCCAGGCCCAGTACAATGCCATGCATGGATTACATTGGCGGTTTCAGATCTCTGAGAACCTGTTTTCTGATCTCTATTGCCAATATTACGCTACCACCGCCGCGAACTTTGATTCTGATCGATACGTGGAAGTAGGTCGGTGGATTGACCTCTGTTGGGGATCCTTCTATGGTCAAGCTGCTCCCAATACGAAATTTGTAGAAGACTTTACCCGCGAAAATGGTCTTCCCAATGAGGAAGCCCTGGCAAAGATCTGGAAAGTGCAATTGTATCACCGGATTTCTGATTACTGGGGTCCGGCTATCTATAGCCAGTTTGGTAATGGCGAAACATCCGTATCGTATGACACTCAGGAAGACATCTATCGAAGTTTCTTCCCCATTCTGGATGAAGCTGTTTCCACGCTGAATTCAAACCGCGGTGGAAATGCTTTCGGATCCAATGATCAAGTCTATGGTGGAAACATCGACCAGTGGATAACCTTTGCAAATTCACTTAGATTAAGACTGGCCATGCGGCTCAAATACGTAGATCCGGGATTAGCAAAGGCTGAAGCTGAAAAAGCCGTATCGGCAGGAGTGATGGAATCGAATGCGGACAATGCATTCATGCTCACTACCGGTAACTCACTGAATCCATTCACAACGATCACCAACTGGGGAGAATTCAGGATGAGTGCTCTAATGGAGAGTGTTCTAAAGGGATACGCTGATCCACGGATGCCTGCCTATTTTAGCCCCGCTGCCAGTGGAGACACCGATGGCGATGGTATTCCGTATGAAGGTCTGAGAAACGGTCAGGCTAAAGTAGATAAAGTACCTGCTTTAAACACCGATAATTCGGATATGGCCGTACGTTGGCTTCCTTTTGGAAAAGGTGGTGAGAATCCTCCAATTAAGGTGATGACCGTAGCAGAAGTATTCTTTCTCAGGGCTGAAGGAGCTCTGGAAGGTTGGAATATGGGTGGAACCGCTCAAGATCTGTATGAGACCGGTATTCGCATGTCGATGAAAGAATTGGCAAATCCGGCTGATGAAGATATTGATGCTTACATAGCTAGCTCAGCTACACCTGCGTCTCCCGACGGGGGATCGACAGCTCCTACTACTGATGTTCCGATTGCGTTCGAAGCAGGCGCCGATAAGGAAAGACAGCTGGAGCAAATAATCACCCAAAAATGGCTTGCACTGTTTCCAGATGGCTGGGAGGCCTTTGCTGAGGTAAGAAGAACCGGATATCCTAAGTTGTATCCATTACTCTTTAGCGAAAATCCCGACCTGGCACCGACTGATATCTTCCGACGAATGACATTTGTGGAAAGCGAGTTTTCAAACAATAACGCAGCCACTACCGCTGCTCAAGGATTGTCTGAACTTGCCGGAGGAGATAAGAACAGCACCAAGGTGTGGTGGGATAAAAAATAAATTATTTCATGTAACGATAAAAAAAGTACCAGTCACTCACTGGTACTTTTTTTTATTGCCATCTTGGTCCTATATGAAACTCTTTTATATCGTCTTACTACTTTTCTTATTTGCCTGTTCCAGCCAGGAAAATGAAAAATTGCTTTTTGAGCAGTTGTCGAGCAATAAGACGAATATCAACTTTCGCAATACTCTGAAGGAAACCCCTGAATTTAATGTGATGAACTACACCTACTTCTATAACGGAGGTGGGGTAGCGATCGGTGATGTAAACAACGATGGCTTGCCAGATATTTACTTTACTGGCAACCTGGTAGCCAGTCATTTGTACCTAAACCAGGGAGACTGGAAATTTACCGAAGTAGCCGAAAAGGCAGGCGTGAAGGCGGAGGGGCTCTGGAATACCGGGGTCACAATGGCTGATGTAAATGGTGACGGTTGGTTGGATATTTATGTCTGCCGTTCCGCCGCCGTTAATCCATTCCTCCGGCAAAATCTTCTCTACATCAATGATCGTAAATCCGGCAATGAAGTATCGTTTACCGAACATGCAGGCACATTTCTCCTCAATGATGATGGATATTCCACTCAGGCCGCATTCTTTGATTATGACCGCGATGGTGATCTGGACATGTATTTACTAAATCACTCCGTTCCAGAATTTGCGGACTTTAACCGTACCACTGGCCTTCTGAAGAACCGGGAAAGTCCCTACTATGGTGACAAGCTTTACCGCAATGAGGAAATCGGGTTCACAAATGTGACCAAGGAGGCTGGAATCGTAGGTAATGTACTGGGATTCGGTTTGGGGGTAAGTATATCCGATTTCAACAGCGATGGCTGGCCAGACATCTATGTCTCCAATGATTTCAATGAAGAAGACTATCTCTATATCAATCAACAGAATGGATCCTTTTCCCAATCCCTCACGAGCAGCATGGATCAGGTATCGCTATTTTCCATGGGATCAGATGCCTCCGACATCAATAATGATGGGTTGACTGACATCGTCACTCTAGACATGCTGCCCGAGGACAACTTTAGGAATAAGATGGCTTTCGGTCCCGATAACTACGACAAGTATCGCATGCTGCTTGATTTGGGATTTTATCCGCAGAGCATGCGCAATATGTTGCAACTGAATCAGGGTAATGGCACTTTTCAGGAGGTAGGTCAGCTGTCGGGTATATCGGCTTCTGACTGGTCGTGGTCGGCTCTGATAGCAGACTATGATCTGGATGGCTTCCAGGATTTGTTCGTAACAAATGGTTATCTCCGCGACTACACCAATATGGATTTTCTATCCTATTCGGTAGATATGAAGATCAGAATTGATTCTTCCGGTGAAGAGGTAAATATCGAGGAGATACTGAAAGAGATGCCCGAAATAGCCGTTCCCAATAAACTTTACAAGAACCTGAATGGAATCCGATTCCAAGATGTTAGTGAGGAATCTGGTTTCAGGAACATCGAACTTTCCAATGGAGCAGCTTACGGCGACCTCGACAATGATGGCGACCTCGATCTGGTCATAAACAATGTGAACCTCACCGCCTCTGTGTATCGCAACCTGGCTATGGAGAAAAATAAAGGCAGCTTTTTAAAGGTGATTCTTCAATCTGACACAGGGGTTACTGTCGGGGCTAGGGTGATCGTTCACTGTGATGGCAGTCTTTTCCAAAGAGAGCTCTACACCACGCGTGGCTATCAGTCATCGGTAGAACCGGTGCTTCATTTTGGTTTGGATGGTCACACCCGAGCTGACTCCATAGTAGTGTATTGGCCAAGTGGATTGACCGAAATTTTTGAGGATCCGGTGGAGATCTCCAACACAATTACTATTGTGGAGGGTACAGGCAGTGCGAGGGTACCCCGGGAAAATCCAGTAGCGACCTACTTCAGTGAAAATATAGACCTCTTCCAATTCAGCCACCGCGAAAACCCCTTTAACGATTTTAAAGTGCAGAGCCTTCTACCCTGCTTTTACTCACGTCAGGGACCACCTCTCGCTGTTGCAGACCTGAATGGAGATAATCTCGACGATCTGGTTATCGGGGGAGCCTTGAATCAGGCGGCTCAAGTCTACCTTTCCGATCCGACCGGTTGGCGGCTGACCCAATCAAATCAACTAATGGCCGACAGCATTTATGAGGATGTGGATCTGGAGCTGGCTGATTTGGATGGTGATAGCGACCTTGATCTTCTCGTGGCGTCAGGGGGTAACCACAGTGAAGATCCAGATGATTATCCGGTTCGTCTATACCTGAATGATGGACGGGGAAATTTCGCTGGCACGGATCGAGGTCTTCCCAGTATAATGCTTACAGTAGTGAAGATCCATGATATTGATCAAGACGGAGATGAGGATATTTTTCTGGGATCTGGCTACCTGCCATGGAAATATCCGGATGCGGGAGAAAATATGATCCTGCTTAATCAAGGCAGAGGGGAATTTAAAAAGTCTACAGAAATCCCATTTGCTCACCAAATGGTGACGGATGCTGCGTTCTCCGATCTGGACAAAAATGGTAAGATAGAACTGGTCGTGGCAGGTGAATGGGAGCCGCTTCGCATCTACACTTATGATTCGGGAGGTTGGTCCCTGGCAGCAGAGTCATCCACAACAGGTTGGTGGTCGGCGCTAAATGTGGCCGATCTTGATTCGGATGGTAAAGAAGAAATCATCGCTGGCAATTTTGGACTCAATTCAGGATTTAAAGCGAGCCCTGCGGAACCAATCAAACTCTTTGTGGATGATTTTGACGCTAACGGAACCGTAGACCCCGTCCTTACTCAATATAATAAGGGCAAAAGCTATCCTTTTGTAAGCAGAGATGATCTCCTGGGCCAGCTTCCTCATCTGAAAAAGAATTTTCCGGACTACAAATCCTATGCGGCAACCGATACGGAAGAGCTGCTTGGGATAATGGGTGGCAATCCGGAAGTAAAGTCTGTAACCGTCCTCGAGAGTCAGATCTTCACTTGGGCCGGAGACTCTCTAATCGCTACCCCCCTTCCCGGTGAAGTACAAGTGGCTCCTGTCTATGACGTCACAGCGATGGATATCGACTCCGATCAGGATCTGGATCTAATCTTCACCGGTAATCATATTTACCAAAGAGTGAAGACAGGACCAATTACTGCCAATCACGGAGTTGTGTTGGAAAACTTGGGAAATCTCCAGTTCAAAAAAGTTTCCCAGACGGATAGTGGACTGCTGTTGCGAGGTGATGTCAGAAGCACGGCTTCGCTCAAACGGGATGATCAGACGCTCCTCTTATTCGGAGTGAACGATAGTTCTTTAAGAACTTACCAGTTAAATCTTTCTGCACCAGTTCAGTGATTCTATGTTGTACTGTATTCTCTTCATTTTTGCAATTCTCGGTCCTTCCATGTCAAATGTTTATCATGTCAAAGCCATAAAAGAACCCATCAATATTGATGGCAGGGGTACCGATCCTAGTTGGCAACAAGCGAATAATCTCGACCGATTTCAGGATCCCTGGGGTCTGGAGGAGATTCAAAAGACGAGCTTTCGTGCTATGCACAGTGAAGATTACTTACACTTCCTTTTTGTAGTAGAAGACAGTAACATCGTAGCACATGGTGACCCGGCGGATAAAAGAGGCGTATTGACAGCAGACCGGGTTGAGATTTTCTTTAAGTCAAATGGTGACATGAAGCCTTATTACTGCCTGGAGATGGATCCCTGGGGCCGGGTGCTTGATTACCGGTCGAATTATTACCGGCAGCCCGAATTCGACTGGGAATGGCCGGAAGAGGACCTTCATGTCCTCGCTAGCATCAATCCAAGTGGATATATCGTTGAAGGGCAAATCAGTTTGAATTCTCTTAGGGAAATGAACATCCTGGAAGACGGTAAAATCGAAGCCGGAGTGTTTCGTGGTGACTTTTCAAACTTGGGATCGATCGATCCTGTCGTAAGATGGATCACCTGGATAAATCCGGATACGGAAAAGCCGGACTTTCACGTTCCAACCGCTTTTGGTACGCTTATACTCCAGGAATAGCAAGCCTTCGAAAAACCTTGATGGACCCAGTTACTAGCTCGTCATTAACCAATGATAGACGATGCCGGATGTCAATCAGGATAATTGCTAAGGCACAGGCGCTTACCGATGACCAGGGTTTCCATATAGATCAACCGGAAAATCAAATAGGGGTATCATGTAGTCTAGCAAGGCGGCGATCTCTGACCGGGTCAACGGTCCCTGAAGATCTTCCTCGCTCAAACCAAGATCAAGTCGTACTTCCGCATTTAGGCTCTGATTTGGAAGGTCGTAATGACTTATTATTTCAGATGCAAGTTCCTCAAGATCCTGCAAGTTCACAGGAGCATCTTGCTGCCCGATCCCAGGCGGTAACTCTTTAAAAAAGTCCATGCTATTGCTTCTCAACTCTTTCAAAGTAATTGTTGAATCCGGATAGTACCAGGTGCGGTTGGCCCAGGCATACGGTTCACCCTCCCCTCTCAGCAATCCCAGGGCTCCAAGTTTTTGAATGGCCACAAAGTGCGTACTGTCAGGAGACACATCGTAGCTTGGAATGAGATAGGCACCCTGTTGTAAAAGAGATGCTTGGACCGACCGCACCGGCACCTCCTTTGGAGTCACTTTCATCTCAACGCTTAGCGCGGCAAGGGTACCAGCAGCTTGCCCGATCTGCAGTATGACAGGTTGCAACCGGGTGCATCCATTCACAATATTAGAGACGGAAATCCCCTTTTCTGCCATGATAAGATCCTCCATCTGCACCGGTAAAAGGGCAGCCAATGGAATCGAAAAGGAAGGCACCTTCGGAAATTCAAGCTCAGGTGCTACGGGATTTTTCCCGTGATGATGATCGATTGGGTAATCCCCCACTGCAATTCCGGTGCGGTAGTAATTTTGTGCGTAGGGTTCAACAATATGATTAAGATTAAACCGCATGACGCCATCAATCCGTCGACCCTCCCGGTGATATGGAATAAAGGGGAGTAAATCAGATGTGGCAAATTCGTCATCAGCCAGACCCAGGTTTTGATATCCCAATTCATTTTGGATGAAATGCACAAAATCAAGGGTATGAGACTTTGCTCTTTGAAAGGTAGCTTCCCGGGAAGTCGCATCCATCTCGACCATATTTGCATAGTGGTCATTCCCATGAATTGGCCAGTTGATCATGTATTTGTTCCGCGGCAATTTTGCATAAGTCATCATGGTGGAGCAGGGATGGGTTTGCACGGTAGTATCGCGACAAAACTGAAGGCAAGAGCAATGGAACAAAGCTGGATCATATTGATCAGAGGGCGTTATAGCTGGTCCCTGCCGGGGTGAATAATCTTTGAGGACAGCCACATAGGTAAAATCCTGAATGATGTCATTGGCTTCCTCCGGAGCAATTGATTCGCCCGAAGTCGATCTTGCATCCATCCCCACATCATATGAGCACCCGGCCAAGGCTGCTATATCACCCAGTTCGGTGGCATCAATCAGTATCTTGCTCTGAATAAGATAAGTGGAATCAGCACTTTCTACAGTGACTATCCACCCTTCTGTGATTCGCTCCAAGCCAACAACTGACGCACCAAATTGCACTATAAGATTTTCCTCCGCCTCAGCCATATCTGCAAAGATGCTGGCCCCAACATGAGGTTCGAAAAGGGTATGACTGATCCAACCCGTAGCTACTGAATCGGCACCTCCATAGTGGTCGCGAATTTTCTCTCTGAATTCCCCCCAAATCCCAGACGGCATCCAGTGATTGCCGTCAGAAGCACTAACTCCTGCGGAGGTCAGCATGCCACCCAACCAGGGTGTTTCTTCGACTATAACTGTTTTGGCTCCAGCCCGCGTTGAAGAAATACCTGCAGCAGCCCCTCCTGTACCTCCTCCCACTACCAGGACATCCGTTAAAACGATGTTCTGCTCGGTATTGCAAGCACAAAGCAAGATCATAAATGACCAAAACCAACATCTCAACCGGAAATTCGTCTTTTTCATTTTAGGGGATCGTTCAGAAGGCATTTCTTAAGAAATGTAAGTTGATCCTTATCGACCCCTCCATCTGATTCAATCTCCCTGATCTGTTCCTGGTCTTCTGCTATGAAGGCTTCCAGCCATCGATATACGTTCGAATCCGGCATATCTGAACTTAGCGATTCGAAGAGTCGAGCAACCTCCTGACTGCCCTCCCGATGTTCGATCACAGAAAGGCCGAGTATATGATTAAACGAGGGCTTCTGCCAATTGTCCCTGGTGAACTGCACGATACGATCCAATGCTTTGTCCCTTGCAGTCTCATCTCCCAATTGCTGATGTGCAGAAGCAAGCTGATAGTCAAATATTCTTTCATCCACAACATAAGGGCGGCCTACTCCCAGCGATTCGGGCCAACTTTTACCAGCTTCAGCCACCTCAACCACACCAGTAAAATCTCCCTGCTCAGAGAGCGTCAGAGCGAACTGTTGATGTGCATCTTCCCAAAGCGACCGTCCTGCTGAAGCTCCTTCAAAAGGCAATACATTCTGCCTTCGTAAGATGGAGATTGCCTCACCCGGTTTCCCTGATAACAATAGAGCATCAGCATGATCCATTCCTAAGCTATAGTTACCCGGAAACTTCTCAGCGGATTCCTGTGCATATTTCAGCATTTCTGAATACTGTGCATTGCGGCGGTACTGCCGGATGAGTTCCTTCCAGGTCCTCCAATCATCCGGTCCCAGATGATGGGCACGATTGAGGTCACTCAATATGTTGCTCTCACCCCGCTGTTCCGCCAACTGAGCCCGGGTGAGGTAAAAAGCGTAGTAGTCGGGTTCTTCCCCCAATGATTTTAAGATCTCATAAGCCTTTGACTTTCGGCCGACGCCCCAATAGTTCAACGCCAGATAATATTGAACATGCCAGTCATCCGTCTTCCCGGCGGCCCACTCCATCACTGGCAGAGTTTCCTGACGATAAGGGAATACCTGAGCCGGGGAGAGCTCGGAAAGATCCGACATGTAAGGATTGTCAGATATCTGCATAGAATCACGATGCAAATAGCTCCACCAAAGGTCCACCAAGGGATGTTGTGGAGCTTGGTCAAGTACCACCAGAGCATCAGCTGATCTGCCCAGGTTTACATAATTGATCGCCAGTTCCAAAAATGTTTGATAAGGCAATTCACTCTGGTGCGACTGCATCACTTTCTCCTTTAGTTGTTCAGTTGGTGAGAGGAGGTATTGCTCGAAGTGGGCGAAATGATTCAAAGGATCTATCGCCAACATGGTAGCAATCTGCTGTACCGAAGATATAGTGCTACCTCGCATCCGCGAAACGACTGCAAGAACCTGCCTTGCTCCTAAGTGAAAACGGTTGAAGTCGAGGGCATTCCTGGCATAGCGCTGCGCTTGATCATACTGCCGGTCTCGAAGATGGAGTGTTGCTATCCGGCTAAAGGCATCGGCACGGTACTGAGGGGAACGGGCTGCCCAACCATAGCATTCCAGGGCATTGACTTTGTCATTAAGCTTGTCATGGATAGAAGCAGCCAGATAGTTGGACTGTGGATCGTAGGTATCAATTCGCAAAGCCTTTTGGATGTAATCCAGTCCATCAGGATACTGAGCCCAATGCAGACACAACTCAGCCATGCCCTGCAATGCGCCTAGATGAAACTCATCTTGATCAAGACAAGCTGACCAGAGCTCTGCTGCCTTGTCTATTTCGCGGTATTTCAGCGCCTCCCAGGCCCTTCGATGCAAACGCTCTGCAAGATTGGCGTTGACATCATAATCTGGGTCGGGGTCAAAGGGTCGCGCCAAATCCTTATGAGATGGGTCGGAGCTCGCCTGCAAATCCCATTCGGTGACTTCCACCCGAAAGTTGGAACCATCCCAAGGGATAGTGTGGAGAAAGGGCTCCAAAGGATCAAGCCGCACTTCTTCCTGATACACTAGGACGGTATCCTGGTAGACCTGAAGGGTAGAAGAATCCATCTGAAAGACATTCAGACCGATCTGCAGTTGATCATCCCGAAGATTGGCATGAAGAACACCTTTCTGCGACACAGATGTCAACCCACCGATTCCTTTCACCGGAAACCAAAGCTCGCGCCAGATATCCACCTGCCCCGGCTCGAACGCTGTCTGAGTCAAGACCGTCTCATCTTCGCCGGGGAAAAACTGATCGAACAGCCTTCCTGCCTGGAATTCGATATACTGCCCATCGGTATCCGTGAGCAGATCCTCCCAGATCCCTCCCGAACGGGAGAGCGCCCAAAGCCATAGTTTCTGACCCGGCATTTCTTCATAAGGTGCCCAATGTCCAAATCCATAGTTGTCCTGTTCAAAATATCCTCCGAAAAAATCTTCGTAAACCCCTACGACGTGGTAGGATTTACTTGGACCAAAGTTGTTCTCAGCATAAATACTTAGATCACGACCCTCCGCATCAATCGGCCATGGATAAGCTTTCCCGGGATGGGTGAGATACTGGTCACCCGGACAATAGAAAACCAGATCGCCCTGCGCAAAAGCCGCAGCAGTCATCCAGTTGTAATAGGATTGAGTGAGGTTGGTGGGATTATACCAGATCACTCTTGTTTCAAAGTAAGCCTTGTCAGCAGGAAGCCGTACTTCCACTCTCCACTGAGTGCGTGAGGGCAAATCGATGTTACCCACGATGCAGCTGACGCTCCCATCATCATTTTCACGAATCTTATAGTCTACCGGAGTCGCCGTGGAAGGATGATGTCCGATAATGCCAAAATTGAACTCAATGCCGCCAGAAGTCCAGGGACCACGCATAGAGATGTTGCGAAATTTCATGACTTCATTGCGGTATATAAACTCCTCTCCTCCCGATTTCTCCACTGCACCCCAGACCTTGCCTCCCACCTCCGGCAAGACATAGACCTCGATGTAATCGTTTTCGAGGGTCACTACCTTCCATTCACGCTCCTCAGAATCGTGGCTGTATCCCTCATACCGGAAGTAGGGGTAAATTTTGGGATTGGACACGATAATGGGTACCGGATCCGGATCTGAAAATGGATACGTCTTCAGTACAACATTTGATTCTCGAATGGAGGCTTTTTGCTGTCCCCAGGCATTTACTGCGCCTACGGAGAATACAAGTACTAGAAAAAGCCAGGTAACGATGGTTCTAAATGGATTCACAATCCCGAGATTTTGTTTCTTCTCTTAAATTAAGATCAATCCCGTACTTTTCCGGAAGTACAGCTTAAAAACTATGCGATTTCACCTTTATCTGATCCTGGCAATGTCGCTTTACGCTTGCCAGCAAGAACAATTATCAACCCATCCTCCCAACATCATTCTGTTTCTGGTGGATGATATGGGATGGCAGGATACCTCGGTTCCTTTTTGGAAGCAAGCGACTGATTATAACAAGCGATATCACACGCCTGCGATGGAGCGACTCGCCACTGAGGGCATGAAATTTACCCAGGCCTATGCCACAGCTGTATGTTCTCCCACGCGCATCAGCCTAATGACAGGCATGAATGCAGCCAGGCACCGGGTCACCAACTGGACTCTTTATCCCAACCAGATTCAACCAATGGAAACCAACCATGAGACACTCCAATTTCCAGTCTGGAATGTCAACGGTCTGGCCCAGGATACCAGCGTAAAGCTGGCAGTGCATGCGAAACCACTTCCAGCAATACTTAAGGAAAATGGGTATTACACGATTCATGCAGGTAAAGCTCACTTTGGTGCCATAGGCACGCCAGGAGAAGATCCGTTGAATCTGGGCTTCGATAAAAATATTGCGGGTCATGCTGCCGGTGCTCCCAGAAGTTATCGGGGAACGGAGAACTTTGGTAACGATACCACGATATCCGATAATATCTGGGCAGTGCCTGGATTGGAAAAGTATCATGGAAAAGACATCAATCTAACAGAGGCATTAACCCTGGAGGCTATCTCCGCCATGAAAGAATCAGTACAGATGGAGCAACCATTCTATCTCTACATGTCGCACTACACGATACACACCCCCATCATGGAGGATGACCGGTTTTATCAAAGGTATCTCGACGAAGGTCTGGATACCGTAGAAGCCAAATATGCTTCGATGATAGAAAGCATGGACAAGAGCCTGGGAGATCTCATGAATTTTCTCGACACGGCCGGATTAGGTGAAAATACAGTGGTTCTCTTTATGTCTGATAACGGAGGCCTAAGTGCCCATACTCGGGAAGTGCCAATGCACAGGCACAATTCTCCTCTGTCCAGCGGAAAAGGATCGGCGCATGAAGGAGGCATCCGGGTACCGATGATTGTCAAATGGCCTCAAGTTACATCACCAGGATCAGCAACCAGTCAGCCGGTTATCATTGAAGATTTCTTTCCTACAATACTGGCTATAGCCAACATTACTAATCCAACCCAGCCTCAGATCGTAGATGGCATCAGCTTCAAGAATGTACTAGAAAGTCGATCAGTCGAATCCGGAGACAGAGCGTTGGTCTGGCACTATCCGAATGAGTGGGGTCCCAGTGGCCCTGGCATTGGCGCTTCCAGCAGTATACGTCTGGGCGACTGGAAGCTAATCTACTATCACCAGTCGGAAAGCTTCGAACTTTTCAATATTGAAGAAGACATTGGCGAGTCAGATAATCTAATCGACAGCGAACCAGAAGTAGCAAGACGAATGGCAAGCGCACTCTCGGAATATCTCAGAGAAGTGGATGCACAGATGCCAATTCACAAAGATTCCGGCGTACCGGTAGCGTGGCCGAATGAGAAAATTTAGGTGGCTGCTGACATCAACTCTTCCTTGATCCTTGCGGCCACGATACGCTCTTCTCCGGGATTCATCATCCAGGTGGTTATACCGACATGTTCCTCACTTCCTACTGTCTGAATGGAAGGATGCCCCATAGTAAGCCGGTCTCTAAACTCTGGTGGTGTCACTTTCACCTTGGACTGGTCCCAGCGAAGCTTCAACGAGGGAACATGATTGGCTATATCCGGAATGTGAATCTCAGTCTCTACCCCATCAATCGATGAGGCAGCATTAGCGATCAGCTGAATCTGTTCGTCCCAGAGTTTCCATTCGGCTTTATGATCTTTATCCAGATACAATTCAAGGGCAACCAGCATACCCAAAATCTCTTCCTTATTTATTTTCATTCCTCGCCCAACGGTATCTCCTCGCGGGGGTGCGCTGAGCCGGGCAGCTTCGATGAGATCGCGTCTTCCCAAAAGGAGGCCGGCACTTTGCGGTCCACGAATGCCCTTTCCTCCGGAAAAACAAACCAAATCAAAACCCATCTCCGTGTATTTCCAAAGATTCTCGACCGGAGGCACATCCGCTGCGCAATCGTTCATCGTTGGGATTCCATGCTCCTTGCCAATGGCCACAAACTCCTCGTACCCGACTTTTCCAGAATTGGCATGAGCATTTAAGAACCACAACATAGCAGTCTGATCGTTTATCGCCTTTCGCAGTTCTTCGGCAGTTTCAACCAGTACAAGATTGACCCCGGTATTTCTGATGGCATGGCAATAGCCGATATGATGATCTTTCTGGAGGATTACCTCTGACTTCATGCCAGTGAGGTCATTGGGTATTTTAGCAGCCTTATCCGGATCCATTCCCGTCAATACCCCAGCGGTACCCAGTGTGATCGCCGAAAATGCTCCAGCAGTTACCGTGGCATATTCGCAATGTACCAATTGGGCAATTCGCTCACCTACTTTATCCTGCAAATCATCCAGGTTTACATACTGGTTAGATGCATAATTGATGGCACTGATCACCTCAGGTGGCATCAGGCATCCTGTCATCGCTGTATAAGTGCCGGCTGCGTTGATAAAGGTCCGGACGCCCAGCTCCCTGAAGTAGTCGCGTCGTGGCACCTGATGGCTGACCCTGGCAGTGCCTTCAAATGGTGAGACCAGGGCAGCTCCAAATATAGGTATGGCCGACAGCCGCTTTATCAGTTCTCTCCTATTGATCATGATTCCTTCAATTTTTGATGAATAATTAAATCAGGTACTGAGTTGAATCAGCACTGCACTCTCCTGCTAATCAAGGGCAGCAATACAATCTATTTCTACTAGAGAGTCTCCCGGCACTCCTCCATACGTGGCTACCGTCGTGCGCACCGGTGGATTTGGTCCAAATCGACCACGGTACACCGCATTCATAGCATGGTAATCCTGCAGATCGTGAAGGTATACATTAACCTTAAGCACCTTGTCCATCGAAGAGCCATTCTCCTTCAGTGCTTTCTCAATTTCATTCAAGACATGATCGGTATGCGCACTGATATCCCCATCGAAGTGGGCCCCCTTGCCGGCTATGAAGAGCAAGTTACCATGCTTAACCGCACTTGAGAACAAGGGCACATCCTGGTCATTGATCACCTCGCCCACAACCTTCTTCTGATTTGAGGGAGCAGCAGCAGCGACAGATGAGATTCCTAAGGTAGCAGCCAATGCTGCACCAATTCGTTTAAAGACATTTCTTCGATTAGTTGTTGATTTCATCGGTAAAATTTTTCAATGCTATCTAAAGTTATAGAGTTTATTCTTCCCATTGAGGACTGGCCAGGCCATTCAGATCCCACACCACGGCTCCTTCACGAAGGGTAAGCTCGCAGATCAGTTTTTGATCGCCATTGAGCCGCCAACCTCTTACGTCGACAAAGCCAAAATCTCCCTCTGCCAACCTCAGAATCGCTACATCGGCAACCGCCCCCACGTCGAGATGACCTAAATCGGTTCGCTTAATGACCTGAGCTGGATTCCAGGTGCTGCGTTCAATCACCTCAGGCATGGTCAGGCCCAAGTTTAAAAATTTTGACATCACATTGGTCAGATCTTTCATTCCAGCATTCATACTGCCGGTATGCAGGTCCGTACTAATGGTATTTGGTTTGAGTCCCTGTCTCACAGCAGGTATTGCCTGATCCCATCGAAAGCTGCCTCCGCCATGTCCGACATCAAAGATCAGTCCCTTTCTCTGCGCTTCCAATACGAATGGCCTGATCTTTCGCTGTTCGTCGACTATAGCCACGCGACCGGTCACGTCAGCATAGCAGTGAGTAAAAATATCACCGGGCCTCAGTTTGTGAAGGAAGAGGGTATCCAGAGCCAACGGCTCCTCATAGCCTCCAAAATCAACCATAACCGGGATGTCAGCCAAGTTGCCTGCCTCTACCGCCTTCTCTGTGGGGATCCATTCCGGGCCATAGTAGTGAGCGAGTTTTACACCCACCACAATCCCAGGGTACTGCTTAGCTTCCATGGCGGTGAGCTTGGCATCCATGTCAGCCAGATTCTGTTCGATCGCCCCACCCTTCATGCCGGACCCTACGATGTTTAGGAAGGCCAATACTCTTGTTTTGGAACGGTCTATGGTCTGGCTTTTAAAAGTTTTGAAGTTTCGCCATCCAGCTCCTCCTACGTCGACGATCGTCGTGACACCTGATCTGAATGTAAATCCATCCGGGGGTAATGCCTGAAAACTATTACTCAGATAGGCATCGGGCTCAGTTCCGTGAAAATTGTGTGAATGAATATCAATAAGACCTGGCACCACATATAGACCCTCTGCGTCCACTACCCGGAAAGCCCGGGCCACATCAATGTTTTCCGCTACCTCAAAAATCTTTCCGTCTTCAATAGCGACATCCATGACTTGATCAATGCCGTTCTTGGCATCGATGACATGTCCGTTCTTAATCAAAAGATCAATTTGCTGCCCTGAAAGACTGATGGGAAAAAGGGCTACAAAGAAGCCCATTACGATACAACCGAATTTAAATTTTTTCATTTGTCTGACCACATTTTAAAAGATCTACCAGGAAATTCGGTACGGAAGGTTTCGACACATCCCCGGTCTTGAAGCGTTACATATGCCGTGCGACCATCAGGCCCGCCAAATGCAATATTCGACGTTTTCTTACCCTTCATCATCACCTCCCGTACAAGTTCACCACTGGGAGATAAAATGGCGACCGTCCCCTTGCCATATCGGGTAATGTAGAGGTTTCCCTGGGTATCGCATCGCATACCATCCATGCCGTGATCTTCAAACTGATGGAAGAGCTGCTTGTCAGAAATGCCTTCTGGTGTGATCCTGTATTTCCATACGTTACGCTGTACACTTTCGTTTACATAAAGGAATCCACCATCCGGGCTTACCTCTACACCATTGGTCGTTCCCATATCCGATTCCAGCAATACAGTAGATCCATCTTTATTTATTCGCCACAGATTTCCAGTAGATTCTGACCAGTTTGGATCGCTGGCATAAATTGTCCCGTCCTCACTAATTGCCAGGTCATTTGGTTGGTTCATCTCACTGTTATGTGCATAGACCGCAATGGCTTTAGTAACAGGATTGATCCTAAGGACATTATGTCCGGTGTAATCAGCAACAAGTAAAGCTCCGTCTCGATCCAACCGGATACCGTTACCAACGCTGCCCTCCGGAAGCCGTACAAACAGCTCACTATGACCTTGAGGATTGGTCCTTCCAATCGTACCTTGTTCCTGGAAATTGACAATATAGATATTACCTTCGTCATCCACTGCAGGCCCCTCAATACCAGAGGTATACACATTTTCGGGGGTCAAATCCATGACTATATAGAGCTCGGATTCCTGTGATGTCAGGTGATTACACGCTCCTGAGATCAGGAGGATTACCGGAAGGCTTAAGAGATAAAGGAGTGATCTGGTCATCGGAGGAAATCAGCTGATAATTTACAAATATCTACGGTTATCTCCGGAAGGTCTAAAGGTTTCTGTTGATCTTTGGCGAGTTTTTACTTATCTTAAGACCATCTTCTCAAAGTCAAGTTTCTCCTTATTTAATGGTTCTACCTCGCCTTGCTCTACTTTCATCTAGGGTTCTACCGATACTCTTTTTGAACCATTAAAAAAGGAACACTATGAAAACAGTTTGGATGATGCTGATGGCATCCCTCTTATTCGTCTGTTGTCAAACCAGCGACAGGATTGATCGCACTGCGAATCCTCACAACAGCTACTTGTCAAAGTACACCAATTTAGCAGAGGCTCTTCGGGGTAGCAGCGGTCTAATGATCTCGGGAACCGGCGATCAAACCCGAATCATAATGCGAAAGGCCGGAAGTGTGTCGAATCGGGAACCTCTTTACGTCATAGATGGATTTCCATTGGGCACCAGCTACCGGCAGGCAAACCGCATGATCAACATGGCCAACGTTGCTTCAATCCGAATTCTTAAGAATGCTTACGAGCTCACCCGGTATGGGGAACAGGGGGCCAATGGCGTAATCGAGATTCAGACAAAACACCATGCTGCTCTGAAATAGCTATATCTACTAAAGCAGATGGATTCAAAAAAAAAAGGGGATGCCAACAAACCTTGGATCCCCTTTTTGCCGTCTATGTAGATAGTTAATTAGAATTGTTCAATGTGTATCAAATATGTATTGATGCTGGTCACCCTGATGGTGGTAGGCTGTAACAAAGAGGAGGATAAGAATTCTTCCGAAAAATTCGAAACAAGCTGGGTTGTGGGAGGAGACCACTCCAGTGACACCACTGTAGTTGTCCCGGCAGTTGATGGGATAGCGAGCCTGATCATTAGTGATTATTCGATCTGCCCCAATCAGCAGTTGACTGTAGTAGTGACAACGGTAGACGATGAGGAACTTTTTAAGTTCCAGACGGACAGCGCCTTTGTCAGGCAATTTAATGCCACAACCTCTGATGACCTTTCAATTCGCACGCACCTCACCCCTACCTCGCGTGACATTGTATGTGTTTGGCTGGGAGAAGCCACGATCACCTATAAATCGGGGGATTAGCCCTTAACTCAATGCTTTGAAGAGGAAATCATTGACCGGCTGAGCCGACTTGTAAGCATCAATCAGGTCCTTACTGAACGATTCTTTAAGAATCTGACTGGGTGGCCATTTCTTAAAATAGTAGAATGATTTGTTGTAGAGTAGAGGCTGCTGGTCAGCCAGTTCGGCAAAGGGCGAGCTGAGTCTTTTGTTCTTATCACCAAGCACCTTTCCAAAAGTTGCCACAAACTTCTTATTACTGATCGCTTTGGAGAAACCTTTCAAATCATTGGCAATAGCTTCCCGAATCGCCTGGAGCTGGTCCTTGTCCAGCATATGGGCTCCGCTATACATTCTTGCATCTTCTGCCGAGAGCTGGATATACATACCCGGATGAGTCTTGTCCTTACGCCCTCCGGGACTGATCAGTGCAGCCATATGCGTTTTATAGGGAGTCTTATCCTTGCTAAATCTGGTATCACGGTATATCCGGAAAACACAGTCCTTAGCTTGAACATGTTCGAGAGCCGGATTTGATTTTGACATCTTGGTCAGCATGTCTTCGACAAACACCCGAAAAGGATCCTGAACAGAGTCTACGAAACGGTTCTTATTCGCATTGAACCAATCCCTATCATTGTTGGCAGCGAGCTCTTTCAGAAACTTAATGAAGTCTTTGGTAAAATATTTCATGTGCTTATTTTGATTCAGCGGTGAATATCACAATATTGAATTCCTGAAATTATAAAACCTTAGCGATAGATGAATTCACGTCAATTGCTGGAACGGCATTTTGGACATCTGGGTAGTGAACTCATTGATGAGATTGAGAAAAGCAGTCAGGAACAAACCTTCGAACCCGGCGCAGTACTTCTCAAGGAAGGACAGTATGTCCGAGTGATTCCACTTGTGCTAGAAGGCCTGATTAAGGTAATTACCAAGTACGAGGATAGGGAATTCCTGGTTTACTACATTGAACCCGATCAGACATGCATCATGTCGTTTGCGGCCTGTCTAAGTCAAGAACCCAGCCGTATCATGGCTGTCGTCGAAGAACCTACCCGGGCTATTCTTCTCCCGGTAGATTTGGTGACCGGGTGGATCAAACAATATCCCAATCTGAACTCGTTATTCTTCAATATGTATCAGCTGCGTTACAACGATCTGCTAAGCACAATTAACCACCTTCTTTTCGACCGTCTTGACAAGCGGATCATGGACTATCTGCAGCAGCGAAAATTACTCAAAGGCTCAGTCGATCTGAAGATCACCCACCGACAGATTGCCAATGAGGTGGGAACCTCCCGTGAAGTGGTCACCCGTATTCTCCATAAGTTGGAAGAGGATGGACAGGTAAAACAATTGCCGGACCGGCTAAAGATTCTTTGAGTTGGTGACTATAGTCACCAACTATTGATGACCAGTCGATTTAACTTTGATACGAACATTAAAACATCGCTATCATGAAAAAGAATATGGGTAATATCGATCGCGGCCTTAGGACATTACTTGCAGCAGTTATCGCGATCCTCTATTTCAGTAACGTTATCACAGGAACATTAGGAATAGTCTTACTGGTAGTAGCGGTAGTATTCCTAGGTACCAGCCTTATAAGCAGTTGTCCCCTTTACAGTCTTTTCGGATGGAGTACTTGTCCACTGGAAAGATCAGAGGCTTGATATAAATAATAATTAACCTGCAAAGAATGGCCAGCTCGGTAAGAGTTGGCTATTCTGTTTTTGACCTATACTCAGCGAACAGGCAAGTATAGTTATTGGCAGCGGTCGGCTTCCCAACATCCACTTCATAGCTCTTAGTCACCTGCACATTTTCATAATTTAGCAGTCGCAGCATTTCCAGGTGATCTTCGCTAGCGATTCTGCCTGATTCATATTCATACTCTGTACCAACTGGTCTGATAAAGTCAGCATTTATCAATATGCCGTCAAGGATATTCCGGCAGCGACTATACACGTGACGGATGGCAGCGGCACTTCCCAGATCATGGAGTGACCAGCATGTGACGACCACTGAGTTGGTGTGGAGAGATGTTGTAAACTCACCGGTTAAATCAGCCCGCACCGCTAAAAACCTATCAGCGAAGGATCTCAGCCTTTTATTTGCCACGTGCAGCATAGCCTTCGAAAAATCCAATCCCACATAGGTTATATTATCAAACCGATTGAGCAGATCATGGGCTAAGAAACCCGGACCTACTCCGAGCTCCAGGATGGTAGCATTCTTATTTAAGTTGGCCTGAATGAGATCACCAATGTCTCTAAACAAGATCTGCCGATTCGTGTGATCGCGATACCTGGCTTCCCAGTCAATCGCATAGTCTTGATTGTGAAAATCATGCGTTGCACCAATAATCTCTTTTCGGGATGCCATCTATGCAGACTTTACATCGTTATAAGAAAACACATCAATAAATACTTACCTTGAAAATACATCACAATTCATTAATCATAACAAGCAGGGAAATGATCAGATGTTGGCTCATCTCAGCATTTCTGATAGGGTTCGGATTCCTGCAATTGAGCAGGGCACAATCTATGGATCCAGGACTTGTGCAGTTTCTGTCAGGCACTGCTTTGATCGACAACGAGGACTATATTCGGAAGAACATCCACCAATTCTATGACAGACGCATGCGCAGGCAGCTCATTCACTGGTATGAAGGAGCTATTGCCACATCCAAAGGAGATGTTTTTCAGGTACCAAACATCAAATTCAATGTGATCACACATTCGATCTACTTAAAATATGGTGCAGCAGTGTATGTCGTACCTCCATCAGCGGTACAACGTTTTGTACTAACGTCGGAAGGGGAAGAGATCCTTTTTGAGAAGGGATTCTCCGAGCCATTTCGGCTTAGGGTTAAGTTTACTATTCCCAAGGACACCGATTTGGCCTCGGTCATTGAATTTGACTCCGTCGATTTTGCCGAGGTATTAAATTATTCTTCTATCCCTAGGAAAGGCATGCAACAGGCGGAAATTAAGATGGAATCCGCAAACCCTGGGGCCAGTCTTCTCCTAGGTAATCTACTGAAGAAGACAGGGCTAGTCAGTGATCTCAAGATCGAAGCAAATCAGGCTCGGATTTCAGGTGGACTGTTCTTTCAAGTATTGGTCGACACCGATCAGTTGAAATTGGTCAAACTCCTTATGAAGCAGAAGTCATTTTCCGATGCAATCTCTCCAGTTGCTCAATCCTATTCCGCAACCTATGACAAACAGGCCTATTATTTGGCTAATGCATCATACAGACTGATAGAAATTCAGTTAAACAAGAGGTCAGTAAGAAATGGATTGGAAAGGCTTGGTATCGAAGCAAACACTTCGCTGGGAAAAGTGGGTAATGAAAAAGACCTGAGGAAGACAATAATGGCGATTGACTCTCTCTACCACCCAAAATAATTGGAAATATTCTGATGGATTCGATCGGTAATGTTGTTTTGGGCACCAGGTCGTTCAAAACGTTTGCCAGTCACCGTCTCATAGAGTTCGATGTACCGCATACTCACTTTCTGGGCAAATGAATCCGGCATCGCTGGCATTTTTTGTCCTTCCTTCCCCTGAAATCCATTTTCCATCAACCACTCTCTAACAAACTCTTTGGAAAGTTGCTCTTGTCTTTTGCCAGCTTGCTGCCTTTCTTCGTATCCATCTGCATAGTAATACCGCGAACTATCCGGGGTATGAATCTCATCGATCAGATGGATGGTTCCGTCACGCAATCCAAACTCATATTTTGTATCCACCAACAACAAACCTTGCTTCCTGGCCATGTCGGTACCCCGGGCAAAAAGCGATCGGGTATAGTGCTCCAATTCATCCCACTGGTCAGCAGTAGCGAGACTGCGGGATAGGATCTCCTCCTTGGAAATATCTTCATCATGGCCCTGCTCCGCCTTGGTGGCTGGTGTGACCAGAGGCGAAGGAAACCGGTCTCCCTCCCTCATGCCCTCGGGCATTGGCACACCGCATATTGACCGCTTTCCGGCCTTGTACTCTCTCCATGCATGCCCAGCCAGATAACCCCTGATCACCATCTCAATCTTAAAAGGGTCACACTGAGCACCGATAGACACATTGGGATCCGGACTAGCTTCTAGCCAGTTGGGTACGATATCTCTTGTGGCCTCGAGAAAATGGACGGCAGTTTGATTCAAGACCTGTCCTTTGTGTGGAATCGGTCTGGGCAGGACATGATCGAAAGCAGATATCCTATCACTGGCAATCATAATCAAGCGGTCGTTCACCGTATATACATCCCTAACCTTTCCCCGATAAAAGCTAACCTGCCCGGGAAATTGAAAATCTGTCTGAAAGAGTGCTTCCATTTTTCCAAATAATAGCGAGCGAATATAACAGAAATACAGACTGTCGAATCAAGCTTGCTCCGCAGCCAATTTTTTCCGTCCCGGATCCTTGAAAAAGATCGCAAACAAAAAAGACACGATTGCAGCCATAATAGCTGGTACCCACCAGATCTGCTTCCACAAGTGGACTATCGCATCATTTTCTGTTATGCTGTAGTGCTCCACTACCCATCCTGACGTCCATGACCCGATGAGCATTCCTACTCCATAGGTAACCACCGTAATGAATCCTTGAGCACTGGCCTGGATCTCTTTTGGGGCTGTTTCATCCACATAAATCTGGCCGGTGACAAAAAAGAAATCGTAGCAAATTCCATGTAGAATGATGCCCAGGTAGTACATGAGTACTAGCTCTTCATTGTTCCCGTAGGCAAAGAGTAAGTACCTCCCCAACCAAGCCAGCATACCGATAAGCAGCATTTTTTTCACACCCAGACGAGTAAAGAAAAATGGCATGAGCAGCATGAAGACAATTTCAGATACCTGTCCAAGAGTCATCTTGCCAGCGGCATTCTCCATACCCATTTCATTAAGAAATGGATTGGCAAAACTATAGTAGAACGCCAATGGAATTGAGATCAGTAGCGAGCTGATAATGAAGATGGCAAATGACCTATCTTTCATCAATTCCAAAGCGTCCAGGCCCAGTACATCTCTTATACTCACTTTCTTTCCAGTCGATTTAGGGGGAGTGTGAGGTAAGAAAAACGAATAGAGACCAAGGAAAAGTGATACTGCGGCTCCGATCTTAAATGGTACGGCGGTGTCTTCGATAAAATTGCCTGTCAACTCCGGGACTGCTACTCCGATTACAACTCCAGCAACGATCCAGCCAATTGTGCCCAACACCCTGATACCCGGAAACTCTTTTTCAGGACTTTCCATTTGATAAAAGCTAATGGCATTAGCCAACGCCAGAGTAGGCATATAGAGCAAAGCATAGGCCAGGAGAACCCAGAAAAAGGGTCCCGGCGTGGTCAGGGTTGAAACATACCAAAGTAGTCCTGCACCGAGAAGATGCATGATCGCCATCACTTTTTCGGCAGCGAAAAATCGATCTGCCACCATCCCGATGAAGAAGGGTGAGATGATAGCTGCCCAATTTACAGTACTGTAAGCGGCGCCAACCGCCAATCCCTCAAAATTGATCTTCAACAAGTAAGTACCCATGGTGACGTACCAGGCTCCCCAGACAAAAAACTGGAAAAACATCATCACCGATAGCTGAATGCGGGTCTTTTTATTCATGAGTTGGCTTTAGATCGTTTTCTGTAATATCCTTCCAGTGGCTTTCTCTTTCAAAATCACCTTCTTTACTCCGTTGGGCAGCAGTTCTTCTTTGATAAGAATATGGTGCTCGTCATAATCTATCTGCTTTCCTGCCTTACCTTCTCCTGGCTGCTTACCCCGCCAAACATCAAGCTTCACCGGCTCCCACCTTCCGGATTCTGCCGAACGGTATGCTGCATCCATAACGGCATTTACTATATACCCATCATAGAAAGTCTCCAGTGGGGCAGTACCATTGTCTATGGCGTTGAACATGTCCACAAACATGTGGTTGTATCCGAGTTCCTGCAATTCATCTCCCACGGGAAAAATCCATCCGGAATCAGATTCGGCTTTCTCTGCCACGTATCCGCTGCTACCGGGCGCCGTGAACATTTCAAAGCCAGTGCGCAGAAAGTGATTGATCCAGACGGTGCCCTCAGTGCCCATTACCTCATCCCTAAGGTCAAGACCTCCCCTAAACGCCCAGCTAACTTCAAATTGACTGATGGCTCCACTTCCATATTTAATCAAGCCAATAGCGTGATCTTCTGCATCTATTGGTTTTACCTGGGTGTCTGCCCAGCAAAAGACTTCAAGGGGTTTTTCGTCCTTGCCAATGTAATTGCGGCCCAATTCGATGCAATGGCAAGCGAGATCTACGATTGCACCTCCACCTGCTAGTTCCTTATTCCAAAACCAGTCGCTGTGAGGACCGGGATGAGTTTCTCTTGACCTTGTCCATAGTATTCTTCCCATTGCCCCAGCCTTAATAGTTTCCACTGTCTTGAGCGCTTTAGGAGTGTACACCAGATCTTCCAGATATCCGTGAAAGACACCTGCTTCCTCAACTATTTTCAGCATTCTTAGGGCTTCTTCGGCATTCCGTCCCAGGGGTTTAGTACAGAGTACGGCTTTGCCAGCTTCGGCGGCAGCTTGGACTGCTTCTTCATGCTGGTGATTAGGCAAACCGATGATTACTACATCTATGTTTTCATTAGACACCGCTTCCTGAATACTATCTGTTGCCACAGATATGCCAAATTTCTTGGCGAAAGCCTGAGCTTTCTCCAGAGTTCGAGACTGCACCACTGCTATGCTTTCCGGGTGTCGTTTGGAGAGTATGGCATTCGCATAAAAATCTGAGATGAAGCCCGATCCGAGCATGGCGATTCCTTTCATAAGTCAGGTCTATTGGATTGAAAAAGGAAGGTACAAATCCAGCACGAAAGATCGGATATGTTCGCTTGAGATAGTTGCCGGGAGATAGGTCTTCTACAGGTTCTTCACCAGATTGCGATCGGTGAGAATCTCTTTCAACTCCTTCAACATGGCATATTCATGAGGCAACACTTTTTTGAAGGCTTCTTTTACGGCCACGAAAGTACCCTGCTCCAATTCGGGGATCACCTCTTTCACCTTGTCTTTTAAGTAGCTGACATCTTGTTTGACCAGAGTCCTCATTGATGGAATATCATGCCAGTCACCTTCTATAGCTACAGCCCGGCAGGTTCGACCATCTTCTGTCTCAATGGGATCCAGCTCTATCAAATGGGTGTCGCGCTCGGTAAGTTGATTAGATGACTTTGGTATATCGCTATTGGGAATTGCCCAGACAGGATTGTCATCGTCAGGATCGTTGAGAAGGAAAATCTCCAATCCCTTTTCAGCAAAGCGATAAATAATCAGGCAAGCTTTATCCAATACGCTCATACGAATGAACTTTTCACAGGCAATCGAACAAAAATAATCGATAAATGTTCTTATTAGGTCATATCCGCAAGCTTTTTTCAAATGAAGGCGAGTGACAGTCTTCACTTTTTCACCGGCATTAGCGAGCATAACAATTGTTATCTTTGCGGCGATCTTATTTGAAGGATAAAAGATGCCATTTGTGAGCTTAATCAGTATAGTCATGTTTATCATGGTAGTTTACCTGATGAATAAGATGTTTCTGGGAATAAAGCCTGGTAGTAAGAAGGTAAATACTGATGTAAATAAGTTCAGGGAGCAGGCTGCCAAGTGGAAAGATCAACTGGTGCCCTGGAATCTTGAAGAAATGGAGCTTTTTTCTCTCGCGCAGAGCAATCAGGTTAGCAGGCGGGGATTCGGTCGTTCTTTTGAGGGGATAATTCAAAGCATCTATCACGAGCCCATGCTGTTTTACAACTACAAAGAATATCCGGCATCCAAACGGAATGCAATCATTTTCGCCCAGACAGCCAAATACGAGATGGTCTATCGAATCCGGTCAAAGGCCACCCAAGTCTTTGTGAATGAATCATTTCTGGGAACAATCGAGCCGGATGGCACCTTACATCATCCAGAGCGAGGCGAAGTGTTTGGCAGAATTGATCGATCGCAGACCTATCGCAGACCAATTACGCTGGACGATATTGAGATGGGAGCGGTAGTGCTTCCTGATTCGAAGCCCAATGTAAATCCCAGGGCGTTTGAAATAGATGAGAAAATGGATGAGAGACAGCAAGTCCTCTTTATGGTGCTAGGTATCTACGAAGTAATCAACTTCCTTACTCGCAGCAGCAGTTAACTTCCTAAATAAGATTTAAGGGCATTTCGGTTGTACGATCGTCTCAATCGTCGCAAAGCCCTTTCCTTGATTTGTCTTACCCGCTCCCTGGTAAGCCCATAAAGTTCTCCGATCTCTTCCAGAGTCATCGGATTCTTACCATTCAATCCATAATAGTCTGTAAGTACTTCTACCTCTCGCGGAGATAAGATGGATAAACCACTGACCAATTCGCGTTTCAAAGATTCCTCCATAAGCTTGAGATCCGGACTGAGATTATCATCCAGGGAAATCAAGTCAAGCAACGTCGAATTATCGTCATTGTCATTGATGGGCGCATCTACCGAAAGATGACGAACACTTCCTTTCAACACGGTATTAACTTCGTGTGCTGTCATGTCCAACAAGTCAGCCAACTCCTCGTTGGTAGGCTCCCGCTCAAACTCCTGAGTGAAATAAGTGATTGCTTCGTTCACCTTGTTGTATTGGCCAACTTTGTTCAATGGCAATCTGACCATTCGGGAATATTCCACGATGGCTTGCAAAATCGATTGTCTGATCCACCAGACTGCGTAAGAAATAAATTTAAAGCCTTTGGTTTCGTCAAAACGCTTGGCGGCCTTCATCAGGCCAAGATTACCTTCATTGATCAGATCGCTGAGGGAAAGTCCTTGATTTTGGTACTGTTTCGCCACCGAAACCACGAAACGAAGATTTGATTTGGTTAGGATCTCAAGAGCTTCAGTATCACCGGCTCGAATACGCTGAGCCAGCACGGTCTCGTCATCGGCGGATAGCAAAGGAATTTTGGAAATATCATTCAAATACTTGTCAAGAGCCAGGCTTTCACGGTTGGTGATCTTATTGGTAATCTTCAGCTGCCTCATAGCGATTGTTTCGGTATTTTTCTATTCGGGGTTGACTTATTCGAGGCTATTTTGTATAGGTCTTTTCAAAGTAAAAGACAACAATTAAGCTAAAAAAGTTTCCCACTGCGTAAATAACGCACAATAAGACCCCAATGTTGAGTCAACCGAGGTAGGAGTGAATAGAATGGAAAAATACAGCTGGACTAGGCGTCCCGTACCTCAGATCTGTCCGGTCTTGGCATCAAAGCCTTGCGTGAAAGCCTCATTTTGCCGGTCTTTTTGTCTATACCTATTAATTTGACTTTGAGCTCATCACCCTCCTTAAACACATCCTCTACTTTGTTGATTCTCGAATGTGAAATTTCAGAAATGTGAAGGAGTCCGCTTTTACCTTTGAACTCAACAAAAACGCCATAAGGTGCCAGGGTTTTCACCACAGCAGGATAAACACCTCCAACTTCAGGTACGAAGGTTATATCCCTAATTTTACTTAGAGCGGCCTCGATTCCTTGTTTATCACTACTTGAGATAAAGACATGTCCTTTGTCACCCACCTCCTCGATGGCGATCACCGTGCCGGTACGTTCCTGCAGTTCCTGGATGACCTTGCCACCAGGTCCAATGACTGCACCAATCTGAGATTTATCGATCTCAATTTTTTGAACTCGAGGTGCATGTGGTTTCAGATCTTCACGAGGTTCTGCTAATACTTTGTTCATCTCATTAAGTATGTGCAGACGACCTTGGCGGGCTTGTTCTAAGGCCTTTTCAAGAACCTCGTAGGGCATTCCGTCCACTTTAATATCCATCTGGCAAGCACAGATTCCCTTGGCGGTTCCTGTCACTTTAAAATCCATATCGCCCAAGGCATCTTCATCACCCAGTATGTCGGATAAGATAGCGGTACGATCTCCATCGGCGATCAATCCCATGGCAATACCCGAGATGGGCGCTTTAATTTGAATACCGGAATCCATCAAAGCGAGCGAAGCAGCACATACTGTCGCCATAGAAGAGGATCCGTTTGACTCAAGAATATCTGAAACGATTCTTATCGTGTGGGATTGCTCGTCAGGGAGGACCGATTTGAGCGACCGTGCCGCAAGGTTGGCATGTCCGACTTCTCGTCTGCCCGGACCTCTCATGGGTCGAACTTCTCCAACGGAGAATGCGGGAAAATTGTAATGCAGGATGAAGTTTGAATAAGACATGTCTAGTGCGGTATCAACCATGCCCTCATCGATTTTCGAGCCCAATGTCAATGAAGTCAATGACTGGGTTTCACCTCGATTGAATACTGCTGAACCATGTGCAGCAGGCAAATAATCTACCTCACACCAGATCGGCCGGACTTCATCCAATTTGCGCCCGTCAAGACGAACACTTTCACTCAACACCATCTCGCGGATGACCTCTTTCTTTAGGTCGCTAAACGCTTCGCCGGCTGCGGCATCATTTTCTTCGATCCACTCTTCTCCCCTCTCTTGTGTTAGTGCTTCGATCAGTTGCTCCTCAATCTCACTAAATTGATCTTTCCGTGACTTTTTGTCCAGACTGGCCTTGGCAACTTGATATATCTTATCCTTCGCAAAATCTGAAACAATTTGCTTTATTTCTTTGTCTTCTACGACTTCTGGAAGTTCTCTTTTCTTGGTAGCTTTCTCGCCAACCAGTTGAGCCAGATCCAATTGAGCCTTGATTTGCACTTTAATGGCCTCATGCCCAATCTTGATGGCTTCAATCAGGTCTGCTTCAGAGCATTCCTTTGATTCACCTTCGACCATCATGACATTTTTCTCCGTGGCGGCGACGATTACATTGACATCGGCCTCATTCAAGGCCTCTCTACCAGGATTAATGACAAATTCACCATTGATGCGGGCAACCCGCACTTCAGAAATTGGTCCATCAAAAACAATATCCGAAACAGCAAGAGCAGCCGAGGCAGTCAGAGCAGCCAGGGCATCAGGCATGACATCCTTATCAGCAGAAATCAAATTGATGATGACCTGTGTCTCATGACGGTAGCCATCCGGAAAAAGAGGCCGAATAGCTCGATCTACCAGTCGACAGATCAGAACTTCATAGTCGTTCAATCTGGCTTCTCTTCTAAAAAAGTTGCCAGGAATTCGACCGATAGATGCAAATTTTTCCTGATAGTCTACTGAAAGTGGAAAGAAGGTCGCTCCTTCTCTCGGTTCCTTATTAGAGACAACCGTTGCGATCAGCATTGTCTTGCCCATTTTCAATACTACGGAGCCATCGGCCTGGGTGGCCAGTTTTCCAGTTTCCAAAGTGACTTCTCGCCCATCTGGGAGATTGAAAGAAACTGATAGAGGAGTTTGTTTACCCATTTGTTGTTTAATTATTCAGATGTAACATGATTAATAAAGCGAACATCAAGCAGTAATCTTGGCTGGTTCCAGATCTGCTCCCGAATATTTTGGGTGTCGAAGGCAGACCGGATCCTGTAGACGAGGCCAAAGGATTTTATTTACGAATACCCAATTGCTCAATCAATTCCCGGTATTTCGTAATATCTTTTTCAGCAAGATATTTCAATAGGCGTTTGCGCTTACCAACCAATGATAAAAGGGTTCTTCGGCAGGAATGGTCCTTTTTGTTCGCCATTAGATGCTCGGATAAGCTCGAAATGCGAAAGGTAAATAGAGCAATTTGCCCTTCGACGGATCCCGTATTTTTCTCCGAGCCGCCATATTGCTTAAAGATCTCTTGAACTTTCTCTTTGCCTAAATAAACAGACATAGTTATTTGTTTACCATTAGTGATTACTAAAATCAGTTATAGCGGCGCAAAGATAGCAAATTATTCTACTTGCGTAAGGCACTGTTTGCTAGAGCCTTTTATCGGCTCAGGATTTGGATTTAGACTCTTCCCAAAGGAGATCCATCTCTTCTAATGTCATGGCATCCAGGGCCTTAGGTGCTTTGGATTCGATATATTCAAATCGCTTTTTGAATTTACTATTGACTCTGGCTAGAGCAGACTCAGCTTCTATTCCATGATACCGGGCAAAGTTTATCAGTGAAAAGAGAAGGTCGCCAAATTCCAGCTCACGCTCCTCCTGGCTTGAATGTTTATCAATCAATGCAAGCCGGCATTCTTCCAATTCCTCCACTACCTTGTCCCAAACTTCTCCACTGGTCCTCCACTCAAATCCGACCTGCTTTGTTTTTTCTTGCATCCGGTATGCTTTCACCAGCGAGGGAAGCGATTCAGGAACTCCCGCCAATACTGATTTTTTTCCCTCGGTTAGTTTTATCTGCTCCCAGTTCCTTTTTACTTCTTCCTCGCCATCTACCTTTAGATCCCCATAAATATGGGGGTGACGCTTGATCAACTTCTCACTCTCCATATTCAGGGCATCAGCTATATCAAAAGCTCCCTTTTCCTCGGCAATCTTTGCATAGAAGATCATGTGCAACATCAGATCGCCAATTTCTTCCTTCACCCCTTCCAGGTCAGATTCTAGTATCGCATCAGCCAGTTCATAGGTCTCTTCTATAGTAAGATTGCGTAGTGTTTCCATTGTCTGCTTCCGATCCCATGGACATTGGGCTCTTAAGTCGTCCATTATCTGAAGTAGGCGTCCAAAGGCCTCCATTTTTCGCTTCATCGTCCTATCTATTACGTACCTTTACAAATGTAATCTTAAATGACTAACTGCTTTAAACCAACAGGCTAGTTGGCGCGTTTGCAATAAAAAGGAATCTAATGACTTCATTTCTGGGAACTTTGGCGGTAGTCTTCGTCGTATTCGGGCTTTCTTTTGTGTTGATCAACCTCAGGCAGGTGGTAACAGGGAAGGAATTCAGAGGTACCTGTGCAACAAATAACCCTTTCTTAAAGAACCAAGTGGGCGAATGCACAGTATGTGGGAAAGAACCTGAGGAAGAATGTAAAATGCCAGAGGTGGAAGACAAGAGGTTGGAAACAGTCTAATCGAGCATGTGTCCCAAAAGGTTCTTTTTGGTCTCCATATACTCCTGATTGTCTTTGGTGGTTTCGATAATAAGCGGAATTCGCTCCTTCAGTTCGATTGAGGAGTCTTCAATGGCTTTGATCTTGTCGGGATTGTTGGTGAGTAAGCGGATTGAAGTGATTCCCAGATCTTCCAAAATTTTAATCCCTAAATCAAAGCTTCTCTCGTCGGGTGCGTGGCCCAGTTCCATATTGGCTTCCACGGTATTGAGGCCGGCATCTTGCAGCTCATAAGCCCTGAGTTTTTCGATCAGGCCAATACCTCGACCTTCTTGTCTCAGATATACAATGATTCCTCCCTTTTCGGCAATCTGTTCGAAACTTCTTCGAAGTTGTGATCCACATTCACATCGGCTTGATCCAAAGAGATCACCGGTCATACATTCGGAATGGATTCTGACAAGAACATTCTCGGTCTGATCCTCCGGAAGTTGAATGAGGGCGAGATGAGGCATAGGATCGTTCAGGTCTGTGCCGTAGGCTACAATCTCAAATCTGCCCCACTTGGTAGGTATTACCGACCTCGAAAGTGCTTTCATGATTGTAAAAATACGACAAACGGCTGTTAGGATGGAGCGAAAGACCACCCGTGAAGAAATAGAAGATTATCAGCGATACTATACTACTTGCTAGTAGATCCTTCTGCGCTCAGACAACAGTCTGGTGCCAGAAATAATCGCTGCGCCTAATAGAAAAGATACAGAGGTAATGCACAAAATCAACATGCCAACAAATCTCAGGTTAGAAACTCAAAAAGTGTGTTCCCGATCGCTAATATGATCATTTTTTTCGTAAAAAAAAACAATCAAACCAGCAAATAATATTTACAGATCCACTATATGTAAATATCTTCTATATAGGAGTTTACAATCTAGTAACTCCTATATATCAAAATATGTCTTATTCGAGAATAAATCTAATTCAGATGGGATAAACTACAACCTTCACAATGCAAAAGTCGCGCCATTATTCCACTTGCTGATTAGACTCTGCCCTCATGATTTTCTCCTGATGATAGATCGACTCCTGGTGAATCGCTTTTAACATTTTTGACACAAATTCTTCACTGAGTCCAAGGGGACCTGCCTGCTCCATGGCCTTGGTAAAGATCTCGTTCCATCGGGAAGGCTGCAGAATCGCAATATTATTCTGCTTTTTGTATTGACCGATCATTTCAGCAATCTGCATCCGATTGGCTAATTGTTGAATCAGTTCTTTGTCGATCACGTCGATTCTTGCTCTCAGGTCCTCTATGTTACTGAGAAAATTGGGATCATCCTGGCCGGTACTTCGAGCCGTAAGTCGACTTAGAATCATTTCCTTAAGCTGGAAAGGAGTCACCTGCTGTTTTGCATCTGACCAGGCGTTGTCGGGATCGATGTGTGACTCGAGCATCACCCCGTCGTAATTAAGATCCAGAGCAGTTTGTGATACTTCAAACAAGTGATCCCGTGAACCACAAATATGCGAGGCATCACAGATCATCATGATATCCGGAAATATTCTTTTCAGCTCGATCGGAATCTGCCATTGAGGTGCGTTGCGATAAATGGTATGTCCATATTGTGAAAATCCTCGGTGTACTAAACCGATTCGATCAATGCCCGCCTTGTATATACGCTCAACCGCTCCCATCCAAAGTTTTAGATCCGGATTGATAGGATTTTTGATGAAAACCGGTATATCTACTCCCTTCAGAGCATCTGCAATTTCCTGCACCGAAAATGGGTTGACTGTGGTGCGGGCTCCCAGCCACAACACATCTATACCGATCTTTAGCGCTTCGAAGACGTGCTGGGTATTAGCTACCTCAGTAGTCACCCTAAAGCCGTAGGTGTCTTTAACCTTACGCAGCCAATGCAAACCTTCAAATCCTATTCCTTCGAAATTATCAGGCCGGGTCCGAGGTTTCCATATACCCGCTCTGAATAGATCGACTTCGATGTTCAGATTTGCCAATTGTTCGGCTGTTGCCATCACCTGTGCTTCGGTTTCCGCACTGCAGGGACCGGTAATCAGGATAGGGCGATTCTTTTTGTCTAGTGGCGCTTTGATCTGCATTTCCATAACAAAGATTATTTAATGGACAATTCTTTTAATTTGATTCGCTTGAAGGATCATATTTCGGAAGCCTTCAAAGTCTTTTTTTATGAGTAAGGTTCGAAATCTGCTTATAGTATTGATATGTTCATCCAAGACGTCTAGTACATGGTCTCGATTCTGCTCGAAGATCGGAACCCAGGTATCGGCATTGCTATTAGCCAAACGTACAGTAGAGCGAAATCCACCACCGGCCAGTTCAAAAATCCTTTTTTCGTTCTTTTCTTTCTCGAGTACAGTCAGGGCCAGTGCAAAGGAACTGATATGTGAGATATGTGATACATAGGCTGTGTGAAGGTCATGATCTACCGAGTCGTGAAATACCATAGACATCTGCATAGCCCGGTACATGTTCTTCACCGCTTCCACAGCATCTTCATCGGAATCCTCAATATCTACCAGTACGGTACATTTATTTATAAACAGATCAGGTATTGCTGCTTCAGGTCCCGAGTATTCAGTACCTGCCATCGGGTGAGTCGCCACAAACCTGCCCCTATTGGGATGAGACTTGATGGCCTGCATCAGTGCCGACTTGGTAGAACCAACGTCGATAATTATGGAGTCTTGCATCTCGTCCAGCAATTTCGAGACGATACCAATTATACTGTCAACTGGTGTTGCTACGATAATGAGATCTGACATCTTAGCGGCCTGCTGCAAGCTGATCGCCTGATCTATGATACCGAGGTCGAGTGCAGTCCGGATGTGTTCATTATTGCTGTCCACGCCGTACACCATATCAGCAAACTCCGCAATACGTAGAGATCTGGCCATTGAACCCCCGATCAAACCAATACCGATAACAGTAACCTTCATATTTCTGATTTCAATGGAGTCATTGGAGAACACCTCTGCCGTGCTTGCTCAATCACCTCTTTCGGGCTGCATAAAGAGACTCGAAGATAACGTTCGCCCTGGCTGCCAAATATGTGTCCGGGAGTAATAAACACCCCGCTTTCATCCAAAACTTTATCGGACAGTTCCTCTGCACTTTTATATTGATCGGGAATTCTACCCCAGACAAACATTCCCACCTGATCTGAATCAATTTCACATCCGACGGACTTCAGCAAACGCTCGGCTTCACTGCGACGCACCCGGTAAATAATATTCATCTCAGAGTACCAGTTTTTGTCCAATTCGAGAGCTTTTATAGCAGCCAATTGTATTGGTCGAAACATCCCCGAATCCATATTACTCTTAAACTTGAGAATTTCGTTGATTCGATCGCTATGTCCCACAACTGCTCCCACGCGCCATCCTGCCATATTGAAGGTCTTACTCAATGACGTCAATTCAAGTGCTACATCTTGGGCCCCATCAATCTGGAGCAAACTCAGAGGCTCATCATTCAAGATGAAAGCGTAGGGATTGTCATGACACAATAATATATTTTGCCGCCTGGCAAGGTCAATTAGATCTGAGAACATTGCCAGGCTGGCCTTTGCCCCCGTAGGCATATGAGGATAATTCAGCCACATGATGCGCACTTTCGTGAGATCCTGAGCAGCCAACCACTCCAGATCTGGCTGCCAAGCCTTCTCGGGAGTCAAGGGATAGGTACGAACTTGGGCACCAGCTAGCTTTGCGGTGGCAGAATATGACGGATAACCTGGATCGGGTACCAGAACTTCATCACCCTCTTGCAGGTAGGTCATGGAAATATGCATGATTCCCTCTTTGGATCCGATCAGGGGCAATATCTCCAAGTCTGGATTGAGTGCCACACCAAAGTGATGATTATACCAGCCTGCAAAGGCAGATCTCAGTTGCGGAATTCCCGCATAGGATTGATAGCCATGATTTGTAGAGTCAGCTGCAGCGGTACTTAGAGTTTCTATTACAACCGGATCCGGAGCCAAGTCAGGACTACCAATGCCAAGGTTAATGACATCAACTCCCTTAGCCCTCAGTTTGTTGAGTTCCCTGAGCTTACGGGAGAAGTAGTACTCCTTAACATGCGATAGCCGGTCAGCTGTCCTAAAGTTCATGCTGTTTGCCCGTTTTATATTTACCCAAAATCTTCAATCCTCTTGTAGTCATAGTCAGTCCCTGGATCACATCGCCAAATCGACTGTTTTCCTGCAGTAAAAAATCCACAAAGAACAAATATTCCCATGGTCTGCCGGTAATAGGGGCTGATTGGATCTTGGTTAGATTGGCTCCATGATCTGAAAGCGTTTTCAATGCTTTATATAGGCTTCCGATCTCGTGACTTACCGCAAACGATACGGAAACTTTATCAAAGTCTTGCTGATTCGGTGCATCGATAAAGTGATCGATCAATACAAACCGGGTATAGTTGCGCTTATCCGTTTCTATGCCCGGCACTATGATGTCCAGGTGATATAGTTCAGCTGCCAGTACGCTGCCCAAGGCTCCAACATGATTTAACCCGTGATCATGGATGTATCTGGCGCTTTCGGCAGTGTCCTTCGTTTCAACCAGTTTAATACCTGGATAGGATCTGAAAAACTCCTTGCATTGAGCTATCGCCATCGGATGTGAGTGCACCTCTTCTAAGTCCTCTATCCGGCTGCCAGGTATCGCCATAAGATTTTGCTTGATGCGCAGAAATACTTCGCCGATGATTTGCAGATTTGATTGGTTCAGAAGGTTATAGTTGTAGAGAATGCTGCCTGCTATCGAATTTTCAATAGCCATTATACCGGTATCAGCTTTGTCATGACTTTCTACCAGTGACACCACTTCTTCAAAAGTATCAGCCGGCACCACTTCTATCTCGTCTTGGTAGAATAATCTGGCAGCAATCTCGTGAAAAGCTCCCGGATAACCCTGTATTGCAACTTTCATCATTCAGTATCTCTAAAAAGAAAGATGGGTCCTTTCGGGGACCCATCTTACTTGTTTCTTGTTATCTTATCGCAAGTCGAATCCCCGTTTATGGTTGACCATAAAAGAAGAAGTAAAAAAAGAATCGACTGCTAATATTTGCTTTCATTATCGCATCAAATGTAGCCATTACCATGAATTTGTGCAAAAATCGCACCTTTTTTATAGAGTATTGTCAATTATCCTATTTGATGATTTCGAATGAAGAAGCTTCTTTTCCTTCCAGCATAGTCTCACCCATCAGATAGAGATCAGCGGCTCTGGCCGCTTCACGGCCTTCGGAGATAGCCCATACCACCAGACTTTGTCCCCTTCTCATATCTCCAGCGGCAAAGATGTGTTCAACCGAAGTTTGATAGTCGGAAGTCTTTACATTTCCCCTTTCATCCAATTCCACTCCCAATCCTTCGAGCATACCTTTGTGTTTGGGATGTAGGTAACCTATAGCCAGTAAAGCCAGGTCGCACGGAATCTCTCTTTCTGTTCCATCAATTTCCATGAACTCGTGCCTCCCTGTATCCAAATTCTTCTTCCACTCGATATCGACCAACTGTAATGATTTCAATTTTTTGCCTTCTCCCTTGAATGCCTTGGTAAGAATGGCCCAATGTCTTTCGCAGCCTTCTTCGTGTGAAGAAGATGTCCGCATCATCATTGGCCAAAGGGGCCAGGGTGTTTCTGCCGCCCGTTCCTCTGGAGGTTTAGAAAGAAGTTCGATTTGTGTAACACTTATGGCAAGGTGCCGGTTGGATGTTCCTACACAATCTGATCCGGTATCGCCTCCTCCAATCACTACCACATGTTTATCGGTAGCCATAATAACCTCCCGGGGATCGATCGGATCTCCTGCCACTCTACGATTATTCTGTTCCAAAAAGTCCATGGCAAAATGAACACCTTCCAGTTCTCTACCCGGTATGGGAAGATCTCTGGGTATGGTTGAGCCCCCACAAAGGATTAGTGCATCGAAAGAGTCATTCAATTCTTTCACCGGAATATTACCGCCAACGTCAGCATTCGTCCGGAATTTGATTCCTTCGGCTTCCATCACCGCCAGACGCCGGTCCACTACATTCTTTTCAAGTTTAAAATCAGGAATGCCGTACCTCAACAGGCCTCCAATTCGGTCTTTTCTTTCAAAAACGGTAACGCTATGTCCCGCCTTATTTAATTGAGCTGCAGCCGCCAGACCTGCCGGACCAGAGCCGACAACTGCGACTTTCTTCCCCGATCTTATAGCTGGAGGAACCGGCCGGATGATCCCATTTTCAAATGCCTTCTCTGCGATCGCTTTCTCGATGTGTTCTATGGCTACGGCTGGTTGGTTGATTCCCAAAACACAAGCGGCCTCGCAAGGAGCAGGACAGATTCTGCCAGTGAATTCTGGGAAATTATTGGTCGAACTAAGAATCTCATATGCCAGTGCCCAGTCCTCACGAAAGACAGCATCATTAAATTCGGGAATGATGTTACCAAGTGGACAACCACTATGGCAAAATGGAATGCCACAATCCATGCAGCGGGCAGCCTGCTCGATGGTTTTACTTTCGTCGAACGGTTGGTAAATCTCCCGGTAATCCGAAATACGTTCTTCTGGCCGCCTGGTATCGGGCAGCTCTCTCGTAAATTTCAAAAATCCTTTGGGATCTGCCATGACACTAGCTAGCCACCTGGACCAGTTCTTCTTTTTCCTTCTTTTGCAACAATACTGCCTTGTAGTCTTCAGGCATGACCTTTACAAAATGCCTGCTTTGAGCATCCCAATCTTCCAAAATGACCAGAGCACCCTTACTGGATGTATAGCGAAAATGATTTCGTAGCATGGTTCGAACTACTTCGAGGTCCTCCTTAGCTGGCACCTCCAATTCTACCATGCCCATATTGCACGCTTGGGGAAATGTTTGGCCGGGATCGAAAATATAGGCAATCCCACCGCTCATGCCAGCGGCAAAGTTCTTTCCCCATGCTCCAATATTCACTACCACCCCTCCCGTCATATATTCGCAACCATGATCGCCAACTCCCTCTACCACCGCCTTCACGCCTGAGTTTCGCACTGCAAAACGTTCGCCTGCCATTCCATGGATATATGCTTCTCCGCCAGTGGCTCCGTACAAGGCAACATTTCCTATGATTATGTTGTCTTTCGGTTCAAAGTTTGCATCGCGATCGGGAGTCACTATTACACGTCCTCCCGATAGCCCTTTGCCGAAGTAGTCATTTGATTCACCTTCCAGGGTAAACTCCACACCAGGAGCCAGGAAGGCGCCAAAGCTTTGTCCGGCCGACCCTCTAAACCTAAAATCAATCGTTCCCTCAGGTAGCCCATCGCCCTTATAGATTTTCGAAATCTCATTTGATAGCATCGCACCGACAGCCCGGTCGGTATTCTTGATCTCAAATACTCCTGACATGGGCTGAGCTTTGGCCAGCGTGTGCGTTGCGTGCTCGATCAATTTGCGATCCAATACATCATCGATACCATGGTCTTGGGGTATCATTTTATACTGACCCACTTCCTCCCCAACAGGTTCTTTGTATAACACGGGGCTGAGGTCCAGGTGGCGATATTTCCAATGATCGATGTCTTTCTTCATTTTGAGAAGCTCCACCTTTCCCACCATCTCATTTACCGTACGGAATCCGAGCTCCGCCATTATCTCTCGAAGTTCCTGTGCCAGAAAGGTGAAGAAGTTGATGACATATTCAGGCTTTCCATCGAAGCGTTTTCTCAACTCCGGATCCTGGGTTGCGATTCCGACAGGACAGGTATTGAGATGGCATTTTCTCATCAGAATGCATCCTTCGACTACTAAGGCTGCGGTGGCAATACCCCATTCCTCTGCACCAAGCAGAGTGGCAATTGCAAGATCACGGCCGGTTCGTATTTGCCCGTCGGTCTGTAAGATCACCCGGTCTCTGAGCTTGTTCTTGACAAGTGTCTGATGAGATTCTGCCAGGCCTAGCTCCCATGGCAAACCTGCATGCCGAATAGAAGTGAGTGGTGATGCTCCGGTACCTCCATCATGACCAGAGATCAAGATGGCATCCGCATGGGCCTTCGCCACCCCGGATGCAATGATACCCACTCCCGCCTTCGAAACCAGTTTTACATTGATACGAGCCTCCCGGTTCGCATTTTTTAGATCAAAAATGAGCTGTGCCAGATCTTCAATTGAGTATATATCATGATGAGGAGGTGGAGATATCAACCCTACCCCTGGTGTTGAATTACGTACCCGGGCTATCCAGTCATTTACTTTATGACCAGGAAGCTGACCGCCTTCTCCCGGCTTTGCTCCTTGCGCCATTTTGATCTGTAATTCATCGGCATTGGTAAGGTAGTGACTGGTCACTCCAAAACGGCCAGAAGCAACCTGTTTAATTGCTGAGCGTTCCCAGTCCCCATTTTCTTTCACTTCAAATCGTGCTTCATCTTCTCCACCTTCACCTGAATTGCTTTTACCACCAATGCGATTCATAGCGATGGCCAATGTAGAGTGGGCTTCATGGCTGATAGAGCCGAAAGACATGGCTCCGGTTGCAAATCGCTTAAGGATAGACTCAATGGGCTCTACTTCCTCCATGGGAATGGATTGTCCTTTTCGGAAAGCCAATAAGCCTCTTAATGTTAGCGCTTTTTCAGTTTGATCGTTGATCAATGCCGAATACTTCTTGAATATTTTATAGTCGCCCTTTCGGGTACTGTATTGAAGTAGGTGAATGGTCTGAGGATTGAACATATGCACTTCCCCACGTTGTTTCCATTGATAGACCCCTCCCACTTCCAGCTCGTGTGACGGGGGTAATTTCTTGGGGAAAGCATGTCTATGCCGCTGCAGAATCTCGCGACTCAGTTCATCAAATCCCAACCCCTGAATCCTGGAGATTGAGCCCGCGAAACATTTATCAACTACTTGACGATTCAGTCCGAGAATTTCGAAAATCTGAGCACCATGATAGGACTGCAGAGTTGAGATTCCAATCTTGGACATGATCTTGAGCAATCCCTTACCTACCGCTTTTTTATACTTATAAATCAGGTCTTCAAGCGAAAGATCACCATCAAAGAAATTTCTTTTATGCAGGTCGCCAATAGTTGCAAAAGCCAGGTAGGGATTGACTGCATTGGCGCCATATCCGATTAAAGTGGCGTAATGATGTGTTTCACGCACATCTCCCGCTTCGACCACTAGTGAAGTTTTTGTCCTTAATCCTGTCTTTATGAGATGATGGTGAATCGCGCCAACGGCCATTAGAGAAGGAATTGGTGCTTTATAGGCATCGGCATTTCTATCCGATAGCACTAAAATATTTCTGCCATTTCTTACCAAATCCTCGGCAACGGCACAAATATGGTCCAGCGAAGCGCTAAGCCTTCCTGGCTGGTTATCCGCAGCGAAAACGATATCGATGATTCCGGTTTGGTAGTCCTGATGATTGATTTGGACAATTTTCGTGAGATCGCTATTCGACAGGACTGGTTGATCAATGTGAATGAACTTGGCATGATCTGGACCTGGCCTGAGAATATTTGGTGTCTTGCCCAATCTTGTAAAAAGAGACATCACCATTCGCTCCCTAATAGGGTCGATAGGAGGATTGGTCACCTGGGCAAAAAGCTGTTTGAAATAATTAGAAAGGTGCTGACTATGATGAGAAAGCACTGCCAGCGGTGTGTCAGTCCCCATTGAACCGACAGGATCCTTTTCGTCTTCGATCATTGGAGCGATGATCACTTTAAGATCCTCCTTAGTGAATCCATGCAGATGTTGCAGCCGTACCAAAGTTTGATTGTCGAGTTCGATCGAGGAAGGAACATCAGCAGGAATATCCTTTAAAGCGATTTTGTGTTCCTCCAGCCAATCCTGATATGGACCCCTATTACAAATAATATTCTTGACTTCATCATCTGCAACCACCTTTTTCAGATCCAAATCGGCTATTAGGATCTTGCCAGGCTGAAGTCTTCCTTTCAACACAACTTTCGATTGGTCCACTGGTAGCACACCTGCTTCGGATGCAACAATCAATGTGTTATCCTCGGTGATTAAATATCTTGAGGGGCGTAAACCATTTCGGTCCAAGGTCGCTCCGATCACAATACCATCAGTAAAGCAGATAGATGCTGGTCCATCCCAAGGCTCCATCAAATTGCCATGATATTCATAAAAAGCTCTTTTGTGAGCTTCCATTTGATCGTTACTTTCCCAAGCTTCGGGAATCATCATCATCAGAGAGTGAGCAAGTGTTCTTCCACTCAATACCAAAAACTCCAGGATGTTATCGAAAGAACCTGAGTCAGAATGACTCGGACCGATAATGGGCTTTAATTTCTCTTGTTCGATCTCATTAAAGAAGTCAGATTCAAGCTGAAATTCTTTTGACTGCCACCAATTGATATTTCCCTGAATGGTATTGATTTCTCCATTATGAGCAATGTAGCGAAAGGGTTGAGCCAGCTTCCATTTTGGTACCGTGTTGGTTGAAAAGCGAGAATGAATCATCGCGATGGCACTCTTCAAATCCTCATCCTGTAAATCGGGATAATATCCCCGGAGCTGACCAGTAGTGAGCTGGCCTTTGTAGACGATTGTCTTGTATGAGAAGGAACATAGGTAAAAGTGATCTTCTGTCTGCGGGAAGGTCTTATGGATATTGTGCGTTGCAAATTTCCTCAATACATAGAGTCTTCTTTCGAGTTGTTTGGGCTCCAGCTCTGCCTTTGGGCGAACAAATACCTGTTCAATTCGCGGTTCCACTTCCAGTGCTGAAGCACCAAGACCTTCGCTGTCAGTAGGTACTTTTCGATAACCGAGAAGTTCAAATCCCTGCTCATCAATATAGTCGTTGAAACTCACCCGACACTGAGACATCAGATTCTTATCCTTCGGAAAAAACACCATTCCCACACCATACTCACCAAATGCCGGAATCTCAAAACCTGCCTGTCTGCATTTTTTCTCGAAGAATTCATGCGGAATCTGAATGAGGATTCCGGCTCCATCCCCTGTATTGGGTTCGCAACCACAAGCTCCTCTATGCTCCATATTCATGAGCATGACGAGGGCATCTTCGACCAGCGAATGGCTCCTGCTTCCATTCAAATTGGCGATCAGACCCGTCCCACAAGAATCCTTTTCCAGGGCAGGGATGTATAGTCTGTTGCTGCTATTGGCAGTCATCTTGATAGTTCGTTACGAAATTTACAAGTGAAAAGCGAAATTAGTAAAAATCTAAAAATTTAAATCCAGTCGATTATCATCCTGGCACTTTCGATAATTAGTAGTTTAAGTTAAGAAATTAACGTGATGAGAAAACGCCAGTCACCATACAAATGATGTTGGATCGGCGATGCGGTTGGCAGAAATTCTAAATTAACAGATCGAATTTTTGTGGGAAACTTTGACTGAAAGCCCCATTTTAATTCAGTTTTCTGTCGAGATGCGTCATGTAGCTCAATATCTCCCGACCGACCTCAACCATGCTTGCCCGGGAAGTGGCAATCAGATCCCGCAGTTCATCTTCATCAACTTCACCGGCATTTGCATAATCAAAGCTAACCGTGAAATAGAGGTCCAGAGTGGCATTGTAAATCTCGTTTTCACGGTCAGCAAAAACCATATTTGTAAAGAAATGCATCAAGTCGCCATAGGAGAGAAAGTAATCCCTCTGTCCAATGGCAGTCTGACCGGCGTGAATCCAAAGTGTTGGAGCCTCAGGGTCGTCCTTGAACATACGCTCTGCAAATTTGTATCCTTCGACTTCCAGTAAGATGCTTAGATAAGCCTTCTTGAGCTGAATCAAATCAAGCTCCAGGTGCTTCTGAGAATAGACTTCATCTTTCCTTTTCCACACAGAAATCAGTCTGTCTTTCATCGCTTCAAACACAGTACTCTTCTCCTTTCTTGCCGGTTCCGTCAAATCACAGACCTCAACAAATTGAGTAAAGTCCCAAACATCCTTGAAAAGCATGGCTCTAAGCCACGACTCGAATGATTGATTTTCGGCTAATCGATAGTGAAGATCTCGCAGGGAAAGTCCATCTCCTGTGGCCAGAGTCTGAGCCAACATATGAAGTGCTTCCCGATGAATCGGCTCAAGATTCCTCAGATATTTCATATGACAAAATTTGGTAATCTGTCACTATTTTAAACATTTTCATTTTTTTCAACGAATAATAGACTTCGATATTTATCCGGGAAGATGAACTTTCTAATCCGCGAATCCATAGAGACTATCCACATTTTAGGATACAATTATAGGGCCAGGACTGAAGGTTCTGCCTTGAGTTGAAGTCTAATTTTTGTGACGCTTCTCAAGGATATCCAACACTGCAGAGAATGAAGTATCTCGCGCCTCCAACAGCACCATAAGGTGATAGATCAGATCGGCAGCTTCATTGAGAAGTGATTCATCTTGTTGGTTTTTTGCTTCAATCACCAGCTCAACAGCTTCCTCCCCTACTTTCTGTGCAATCTTGTCAATGCTACCAGTCAGTAATTTGGAAGTGTAACTCCCATCTTCCGGGTGTATCTTCCTGTTCTTGATAAGGGTTTCCAGCTTTCGGAAAAACTGAAAGCCGGAAGGTTTTTCATTAAAGCAAGTTTCTGTGCCGAGGTGACACACAGGACCTGTAGGTATACATTTGATCAGCAGGGTATCTTTGTCGCAATCGACCAGTGCTCTCTTAAACTTCAGGTGATTCCCGGAAGTTTCTCCCTTCGTCCAGAGCCGTTGCTTGGCACGGCTGAAAAACGTCACTAAGCCGCTGTCAAAAGTTGCGGTTAATGACTCTTGCGTCATGTAGCCCAGCATCAAAACCTGTCCGGTACTTTCATCTTGCACAATCGCCGGTAGCAAACCATGACCCTTTTTGAAATCAAGCTGATTGAGATTTTTTGCCGTGATAACCATACCTGTTATTTTAGATCCTTATCGGGATTCCCCGGGAAACTAGTTCCGATTTTAATCCCGGAATTGGAATTTCTCCATAATGAAAAATACTTGCTGCTAAGCCTGCGTCTGCTTTGCCATGGGTAAACACTTCCACAAAGTGTTCAATAGTCCCTGCTCCGCCACTGGCAATGACCGGGATCGAAACTTGCTCCGAGAGTTTTCTCAAAGCTTGAACCGCAAAGCCCTTTTTGGTACCATCATGATTCATGGATGTAAAAAGAATTTCACCCGCTCCCCGGTCTTCGGCTTCATGTGCCCATTCGAATAATTCCCGGGTCGTCGGCTTCGTGCCGCCCGAAACGTGGACCGTCCAGTAACCACCAGATTCCTTTGCATCGATCGCCACTACAATGCATTGACTGCCAAATAATTTTGCCAGATCATCAATCAATGCCGGATTCCTCACTGCTGCTGAATTGACCGACACCTTATCGGCTCCACTCTCCAACAGGGCCTCGAGATCGCCTGGGCTTGATATCCCACCACCTATGGTGAAAGGAATATTGAGATTATGGGCCACCTGGTCGGCCAGGGCAGCAAGGGTTTTGCGCTTTTCCAGGGTGGCGGTAATATCCAAAAAGACCAATTCATCAGCACCTTGATCACTATAAATCTTACCGAGTTCTACCGGATCACCGGCATCACGCAGTTCCTTAAAGTTTATTCCTTTTACGGTCCGGCCATCCTTTACGTCCAGACAAGGTATGATCCGTTTAGCTAGCATTTTCCTGGAATTCTCGAATTTCATTTAGGGTAACATGCCCTTCATAAATGGCTTTTCCTACAATCGCACCATATAGGCCCATTTGACGTAGTTTGTGCAAATCCTGGACGTTAGATACTCCACCACTAGCGATTAGGTTGAGGTGATCGAAGTGTTTCTGAATCTCACCATATAACTCGAATGATGGTCCGGAGAGCATTCCATCCCTGCCAATATCAGTACAAATCACATACTTCACTCCTTTTGCCAGATGCTTGCTGATAAAATCCTTCCAATGTAGTTTGGAGTCACGTTGCCATCCATGAGTTGCAACCGTTCCATTGCGTAGATCAGCCCCCAAAATGATGCGATCCGGCCCAAATTCTTCCAACCAATCCTGGAATTGCGCAGGATGATCAACAGCAACGCTTCCTATCGTGACTTGATGAGCACCACAATCCATGACTCGGGCTAAATCTTCATGACCTTTGATCCCACCCGCAAAATCGACGAGAAGCCTGGTGCCTTTGACGATTCTCTCAAGCGTATACCAGTTGATCACTTTCTTCGCCTTTGCTCCATCAAGATCCACCAAATGCAATCTGCTTATTCCATGAGCTTCAAATTCTTTTGCCACCTCCACGGGATCCTCATGGTAGATTGTTTTTTGACTGTAAAGGCCCTGCTGCAAGCGCACGCATTTTCCTTCAATCAGATCTATGGCAGGAATCACATGCATCACATTCAGATTTCTAGAAAACGTTTGAGAATAGCTGCGCCCACCGGACCCGATTTTTCCGGATGAAATTGGGTAGCATAAAAATTGTTCTTGTGCAGCGCAGCAGAAAAGGGCTGACAGTAATCACAACGGGCGGCAGTATCATCACCTATTGGTACATAAAAACTATGGACAAAATAGACATGCCTTTGCTCGAGCTCCTTTGGAAATAAAGTTGAATCCAAGTCATAGACCTGGTTCCACCCCATATGCGGTACCTTTTCACTTCCGGTAGGTTTGAATCGTCGCACATCGGTATCGAAAATACCGAGACATTCAGTGTCGTTCTCCTCAGACCAATTGCACATTAACTGCATGCCAAGGCAAATGCCTAATACTGGTTGTTTCAGTCCACAAATTAAATCATCGAGTTGATGTCTCCGAAGAAACTCCATTGTGGTATTGGCTTCGCCAACTCCGGGAAAGATCACTTTATCCGCACTTTTGATTGCGACATGGTCTTTGGTAAACACAGCATCGACTCCTGCTCTCTGCATGGCAAAATATACCGACCGGGTGTTACCGGCATTGTAATCGATCACCGCAACCTTCATAAAACTCCTTTTGTTGATGGAAGATCGAAATTATCCATGTCCCTCCTCACTGCCCTTTTAATAGCCCTGGCAAAAGCTTTGAAGATGGCTTCGATCTTATGGTGTTCATTGTTTCCGCCAGCTTTGATATGCAAATTGCATTTACTACTGTCGGAAAATGATTTGAAGAAATGCATAAACATTTCTGTCGGCATGTCACCAATTTTCTCACGAGAAAATTCTACATCCCAGACCAGCCAGGGACGTCCTCCGAAATCTAGCAGTACTGTTGCCTCACAATCATCCATAGGTAAGGAATAGCCGTAGCGTTCGATACCTCTCTTTGTACCTAGCGCTCGATGAAAGGCCTCCCCTAGCGTCAAAGCGGTGTCTTCGATTGTATGATGCTCGTCAATATGCAAGTCTCCGTCCACCTTCACAGCAAGATCGATACCGCCATGTTTTCCCAATTGATCAAGCATGTGGTCGAGGAATCCGAGGCCGGTGTCGATAGATGACTGACCCGAACCCTCTAAATTTAGCTCCACTTTCACTTTAGTCTCACTCGTGTCACGCTGAAGTGTGACTTTGCGGTCAAGACCTTGCAGAAAACGTACTATATGACTCCACTGTGCTGTTTCCATCACTATGGTATCCTTAAGGTCGATCCCTTCAGCAAGGTAGTCATCCGCTGTATCAAGTGATTTGCCAATGAGAATACCCTTGGCACCCAGATTGTATGCGAAGAGCATATCCGTAATCCTGTCGCCGATTACAAAAGAATGCCTCAGGTCGTAATCACCATTCAGGTAGTGTTGTACCTTTCCTAATCGTGGTTTTCTTGTCTCTGCCTCATCTTCGGGTCTGGTATGATCGATGATGACTTCATGCCACCTGACTCCCTCAGTCTCCAAAATCTTCATCATAAGATCATGTGGGCCCTGAAAGGATTCGGTTGGAAGGCTTTCAGTCCCCAGACCATCCTGGTTGGTCACCATCACCAGCTCATAGTCAAGCTTGGAGATTGCAGTGAGAGCTCCGATGGCACCCCTCAAAAAATCCAATTTCTCGTAGGAATCGACCTGATAATCAATGGGTGGTTCTACGATGATTGTTCCGTCCCTATCCAGAAAGATCACTTTTTTCATTGCAAGGATTTTAAGGTTTCGATCAGGAAATCATTCTCCTTATCCGTCCCTACCGTGATCCGGAGGCAACCTTCGCAAAGAGGTTGCCTGGAGCGGTCGCGCACCACTATTCCTTGATCTATCAATGAGTGAAAAATAAATGAAGGATCTTTCATTTTTACCAGGAGGAAGTTTGCATCAGACGGATACACTATCAAGACATAGTTCAGTCCACTCATTTCCCGGCTCAACTTAACCCTTTGTTCCACACTTCGTCTGACGAAATCCTGCATTTCATCTTCCTTATCCAGGAAAGATAAAGCTTGCTGTTGGGTAAGCTTATTAATATTATAGGGTGGTTTTACCGCATTAAGCAATGTTATGATTTCCGGTGAAGCAATGGCAATACCCAGGCGAATCGCAGCCATACCCCAGGCCTTGGAAAGTGTTTGCAAAACCACAAGTTTTGGATACTCTGACAACTTGGACACCATCGATGAATCAGGGCAGAAGTCAATATAGGCTTCATCAATGACCAAAATACCAGGGAAATCCTGAAGTAATCTTTCCAAATCTTCCTTGGCCATAAGATTACCGGTGGGATTATTAGGACTGCAGATAAAAAGAATCTTACTGTGCTGATCAGACTCCTTAAGGATACCATCAACATCCAGCTGAAAGTCTGTCAGGAGTTTTACCTGTCTTACATCTACATCTGAAATATCCGCACATACTTTATACATACCATAAGTAGGGGGCACGATCATAATGTGGTCCTCCTTTGGTTCGCAGAAAACACGAATCAACAGATCAATGGCTTCGTCGCTGCCGTTACCGAGGAACAATGTGGACGGATCCGTTTTCTTTATCCCGCTCAGCTTGATCTTGAGCGTATTTTGGAGGGGATCCGGATAGCGATTTAGCCCCGTTTCAAAAGGGTTCTCGTTGGCATCGAGAAAAACATCTGCATTCCCCTTGAATTCATGACGAGCTGAACTGTAGGGAGTGAGCTTCTGAATATTTTCTCTAACCAATTTCAATACCTCGCTCATGAATCTTTAAGGTTTTTTAACCGGATTGAAACCGCCCTGCGGTGAGCCTCCAAAGACTCCGCCTGAGCCATGACTTCAACAGTTGGCCCTATTTGAGTCAAGCCTTCTTTAGTCAGTTCCTGGAAAGTGATTTTTCGAACAAAGCTATCGACAGATACGCCGCTGTAAGATCGGGCCCACCCGTTGGTCGGCAGAGTGTGATTTGTTCCCGAGGCATAGTCTCCTACAGATTCTGGGGTGTGATGTCCGAGGAAAACGGATCCAGCGTTCAAGATTTTGGGTATGAAGTCGTGGGCATCATCAGAAGCGAGAATGAGATGTTCGGGAGCGTAGAGATTGATAAAATCGATACAGTCATCCACTGTGTTGAAGAGAAGAGACTTGCTGTTATCCAGGGCTTGGATGGCCATATCTTTTCGTGGAAGTTCTTCCAATTGATCGCCTAAACTAGATTCCACCTGATCAATCAAACCGGCCTCTGTCGTGACGAGAATAACCTGACTATCGGCACCATGCTCAGCTTGAGATAATAAGTCAGCAGCGATGAAAGCTGCATTTGCTGAGTGGTCAGCATAAACCAATACTTCTGACGGACCAGCCGGCATATCAATTGCAACACCATGACGAAGCACCTGCTGCTTAGCTTCGGTGACATAGGAATTCCCCGGCCCGAAGATCTTGTCGACTCTCGGTATGGATTGCGTCCCAAATGCCATTGCCGCTATGGCCTGGGCACCGCCGATTTTATAGATGTTCTTCACACCGCATTCGGTCGCGGCATAGATAATTGCCGGATGCAGCCTTCCCTCTTTCCCGGGAGGCGAACACAGCAACTTTGTATCGCACCCTGCAATTCCGGCAGGTATAGACAACATCAAAACCGTAGAAAACAACGGAGCGCTACCCCCAGGAACGTACAGCCCGACAGCCTGAATCGGAACTGATCTACGCCAACAGGTTACACCTGGCATGGTTTCTACGATTCCTTCATCTTGAAGCTGAGTCTGGTGAAATTGGGTGATGTTACGTTTGGCTACCTGGATTGCGGCCTTTAAATCACTTGGGATATGGCTAATTGCGTAGCGGATTTCATCTTCAGTAACCCGGAATTGATCGATTTCAACACCGTCGAATTTCCTGGTAAAATTCCTCAAAGCTTCATCGCCATTTTCTGCCACTACCGAGAGGATCTGACTGACTCTTTCAGCCAGATCAGCACTTTCTGGAAAAGGTCTAAGAATCAGATTCTTCCATTCTGATCTGTCCGGATCGATGAACCTGGTCAATGTCATTACACCACCATTTTTTCAATTGGAATGATTAATAATCCTTGGGCTCCCTTCATTTTCAGCTTATCAATTACCTCCCACAACTGTTTTTCTTCAACTACCGAATGTACTGAACTCCAACCTTTGTCAGCGAGGGGTAAAACTGTTGGACTTTTCATTCCTGGAAGTACAGCTATGATCTCATCAATCTTGTCGTTTGGGGCATTTAGCAAAATGTACTTGTACCCTCTTGCCGTGAGAACGGCATTAATTCTGAAAGCTAGCTGATCAAGGATCTTTTGCTTTTCGTCAGATATAGCTTTATGAGCTATCAGTACAGCCTCGGATTTGGTTACCACTTCGACCTCTTTTAAGCCATTGCTTAGCAATGTGCTGCCTGTGCTGACAATATCCATCACCGCATCAGCCAGGCCAATGCCAGGAGCTATTTCCACCGAACCGGAGATTGGGTGGATCTCCGCGGTCAGGTCATTGGAAGTCAAAAAATCCTGAAGAATATTCACATAAGATGTGGCAATTCGTTTCCCAGCAAAATACTCGGGACCTGAATAATGATCTGCCTTCGGTATAGCCAGAGAAAGCCGGCATTTCGAAAAGCCTAGCTGTCGAATGACCTTTACCGACTTTCCCGTCTCCATCAATGTATTCTCACCTACAATGCCCAGGTCTGCCACACCATCTTGGACATACTGAGGTATATCATCATCTCGCAGGTAAAGAATTTCAACCGGAAAATTACTAGCCGTAGCGAGAAGTTGCTTTCGTCCATTGTTGAACTGTAGACCGGTATCTTTCAAAAGTTGGATTGATCCTTCGCTCAATCTTCCCGATTTTTGCACTGCAATTTTTAACATAATAAAGCGTGTTTGCTATAAATGAGAAGCGGCCTATCACAAGTGATAAGCCGCTTAGTATCAATTTTCAAATCGTACGAGGAACTATCACTTGCTAGGCAAAACCCGCATGATGATGATGTTCGCTATGTACAATGTGATATGTCATTTTTCTAATACCCTGTAAAGGTATAAAAAAGAGCAAATAACTTGCCAGGCAACGAATGAGTAGTTGGAAGGATCTAACTACTACGGTGGTTGAAGGCGCACATAAATGTAGTATCCCGATCAGGTTGCGCTCTTCAACTGCCAACTTGCAGCTAAAAAGTGGGTATCCGCGGTCAAGATCTTGAACCGCGGATATCCCTATGATAGCAGTCTAAATAGTCTCCATTTTATCTGATCAATGTGACATTCCCTGTGAGGATTACAGATTCCACCTCCGCACATACTGCCTGAATCTGATACATATATACCCCCGGATTCAGGGGTTCGCCAAGATGGGTGCCATCCCAGAGCACATCGATTGTCTCCGATTCAAACATGATCTCACCCCAACGATTGTAGACTTGGATCAATATAATCTCGGCATCGCCGGTATTTCGGATCTCAAAATTATCGTTAAAACCATCTCCATTAGGTGTGAAGGCGTTTGCAGCTTCTATTTCTCCCACTTCACAAAGGTCTTCGATGGTAACCAAAACCGGAGCATCTACGCTACAGCCCAGCTCATTGGAGGCTGTTGCCAGATATACAGTAGTTTCCTGTGGTTGCTGAACAATGGTAGGACACCCTGTGCAGATCACTGTGCCTGAGTTTTCGTTTGTCCATGAGATCAGGTGGCTAGGATTAGAAGTGGTAGCAGAAAGGGTCACTGCCTCACCCAATTGGATTAGCATATCCGGACTCACAACGATATCAGGATTTGGAAAGACTTCAACCGTTAATGTGCGAACGATCTGAGCACCACCACATCCTTCCACTGTGACTGTGTAGATTGTCGTTTCGGAAGGTGATGCAACCGGGTCAACACAATCAACACATGATAAGCCGGCAGCCGGGCTCCAGACCACCGCAACATTTCCCGTACCTTCAATAGAAAGCTGGACGCTTTCACCTTCGCAAATCTGGTGATCACTGACTCTAGGATCAAGATTGTTTAATAATAGAATCTCATAAGTGACGATACTGTCACAGCCTCCTGCACTCAAGTACTGCTCCGTAAATGAGGTCTCAGTGGTGTAAGTATTACCATTAATCTCGATCGACTCGCCATCGCAAATTGAATAAGAGAGATTCGTTTCTTTCTGTTCTATCACCAGCAAATCAATAGTGACGGTACTATCACACCCGGATGCCGATGTATAAGTGGCAGAAAGAGATGAAGATTCTGAATAAGAGACTCCATCAAATTGATAATCTTCCCCGGCACAGATCTCTACAGTTTGCTGAGTAGAGATAGATGGAAGCACGGTCAGATTCAGATGGACGATGCTATCGCATCCGGATGAACTTGTGAAAGTTTCAGAATACGATCCGGTTGAGTTATATGAACTTGATCCCAAGCTATAACTTTCGCCTTCGCAAATTGTAGCTGAAATCGAATCAGTCAGCACGTCGGTAATCTCGAGGAATAGAGTGATTACCGTCTGGCAACCGTCATTGCTCAAACTAGTGTCTTGATATTCACCGGCGCGATTGAGGGCAGTGCCATTAAAATTGAACGACTGTCCTTCACAGATATTCTCATAGATTGTATCTCGGAGCACATCCCTGACCGTTACCTCAAGGGTGACAATACTGTCGCATCCAAAGCTGCTGGATAGCGTATCAAAGTATGTACCGGCTTCCGTGATTGACACTCCATTGAAGTCGAAGCTTTGACCGGGACAGATTTCCGCTGATATATTAGTATTGATAGATGTATTGATGGAAAGATCAAGGGTGATGACACTATCGCAACCGTCATGAGTTGAAAGAGAGTGCTGATAGGTTCCAGCCTCATTGAGCACAACACCGAAAAAGTCATAGGTCTGACCTTCACAGATCTCTACTGCCATGCTCGAAGATTTGTTTGGACTGGTACTAAGCAACATCGTGACGATACTGTCGCAGCCGTCTGCCGTGATAGTTGCATATTCATAAGTTCCCTCTTCAGTCAATAATGATCCATTAAAGTCGATTGAACTAGCTTCGCAAATGGTAGCCTCGATGGTATCACGTAGAATGTCTGTCACGACGAGATGAAGAGTGACTAAACTGTCACAACCCGCATTCGTAGTAGAAGAATACTCATAAGTTCCGGATGAATCTAAGATCATCCCGTTGAAATCATAGGTCTGGCCCAGACAAATTTGAGCATTGATCGTGTCCTTCAATATTTCACTGACTGCCAACAACAAGGTGACAATACTGTCGCAACCAGCTTGGGTAGCAAATGTGGCTTCATACGTACCTGGTTGATCAAGTTGTGTGCCATCGAAATTGTAGGTCTGACCTAGGCATATTTCGGCGTCAATGGTATCTCGAAGTACGTCTTTTATGGTGAGATTCAAAGTGACTATACTATCGCAGCCATTGACAGAAAGTAAGGTATCCAGGTAAGTTCCACTCTGACCCAGTGTTTGCTCGCCAAATGTATAGAATTGACCAAAGCAAATCTGCTGATTGATCGTTCTTCTCTTTACTGGAGTCACCGCGAGGTTAAGACTGATCGTACTATCACAGCCACTAAAAGCGGTAAAAGTGTGGGCATAAGTCCCCGGTTCATTGTAGTTTGTTCCTCCAAACAGATAGGATTCACCCTCACAAATCTCTGCCGAAATTGTTTCATTATAGACTGGCAATACAGTAAGAATCAGAGTTACTATACTGTCGCACCCGCTTCGAGATACGTATGACTTTTGGTATGTTCCCGCGTTTGATGTAACATCTCCACCAAAATCATAGCTTTCTCCATCACAAAGATCCACTCGAAGTGTATCAGTCAATGTAGTGAGGACATTGAGGTTCAGGATCACCATACTGTCACACCCTCCCTGACTTAGGAAGTTTTCTGTGTAGGTTCCAGATTCTGTATAGGTGTTACTACCCAAAGAATACGAACTGCCTTCACAGATTTGGACGTCAAGGGTGTCAATCAGTGATTCGAGAACCTGCAGATCCAGATTGATTATGCTGTCGCAGCCGTCGATGGACGTAAGTGTATCTGCATAAAATCCTGTTTCGGAATATATATTGGGGCCAACAGTTACTGAACCTCCTTCACATATGTTTCTAACCAGATCTATTTGATAAACTGGACTGACAGTAAGATCAACTACTACGATACTATCGCATCCGTCAAGCGTCAAATGATTTTGTGTGTAAACTCCACTTGTCAAGTATGTCTCAGCTCCGATTGTAACCGATTCTCCCTGGCAAATATTGATTACATGAGTGGTGTCAAATGGTTCGAATACCACCAGATCCACATGAATCAAACTATCGCATCCCTCTGAAGTGGTGAGACTGAAGTCGTAGCTGCCAGTTTCATTCAGCACCTGTCCGGCAACAACGAACAATTCACCTTTACAAATTGAAGTCTGGATCGAAGTGTCCTTCACAGGAAAAACGGTCAGCGTCAAATTGACCAGGCTGTCACACCCGGCCCTCGATATAAAGAGCTCGCTGTACACACCTGTTTCGGTGTATGTAGTGGAACCCACCGTGTAACTTTCGCCTTCACAGATCTCAATATTGAGGTCAGTCACCAGTTCATCCACCACCAACAAATTCAAGGTGATGATGCTATCGCACCCACCGGTTGCAATCAGGGTATCAGTGTATGATCCTGACTGACTGTAATATTCTCCTCCCATTAAAACGGAATCGCCCGTGCAAATAGACAAATCGAGTGTCTCATATAACGCTTCTGTGACATCCAGATTCAAATTAATTGTACTATCACAGCCATGAACAGACATCAGGTTAATGCTGTAAATACCACTCCTGCTGAAATCTTGTCCAGCGATTGTAAAGATTTCTCCGTCACAAATACTTGCAAAAACAGCTTCGCTATAGTTTGGCCAGACGACCAGGTTTATGTTAAGGATGCTATCGCATCCATATTGATCGGAAAGTATGATAATATATGATCCCTCTTCATCAAATGTTTCTCCAGCAATCGCATAAGAGTTGCCCTCACAGATCTCGGCATCAACGTTTGTAATTGTCGGTTCTATCACTGTTAGATTAAGTGTAACAATACTATCACAACCTTTTGCACTCTCGATTGTCTTTTCATAGGTACCTGTTTCGTTGTATACTGTCGAACCAATCTGATAGGTATCGCCCTCACAAATGATTACATCAATTTCTGCAAAGGATGGCTCGTTGACGATCAAGTCCAGATTTACGACACTGTCGCAGCCACTGGCTGCCACAAGTACATCAGAGTAGGAACCCGACATGGTATATGTGGAAGTACCAACCCGATAGCTTTCGCCTTCACAGATCTCCTCATCGAGATTGGTCACGATCGGTGGGATGACTACAAGTTCGACGGGGTCTGATGTGACATTACAATCCGGATTGATCAGGTCTTGTATTCTGCCGGCAATCAATATACGATATTGAGTTGCATGAGTCATCTGCACATTGGTGATTACATGCACCAAATCACGACCACCTGGTACATCCACCCAGGTGTTACTAACAAACATCTGCCATCGATAGATGGGATCGCTGAAATTACCGGTGACAAAACCTTCTAAAGTCACATCACCACCCAGGCAAACCGGATTTGGATTGATTTCGATGCTTACCTCCGGCTTACAGTCCACAACGGTAATTGTTTGATTTGCCTCAACTTGGTTTCCACAATCATCAGTAGCAGTCCATCTTCTCAAGAGTTGATAGATAGCCTCACACTCTCCGGGTATTGTTTCTTCTTCGAAGGTGATAGTGACCGGTCCACAATTGTCTGTTCCCTGAATATCTAAGCCTATCTGTGGTGGATCAGGCACCTCATCGCATGCTACCGTTTCATCACTTGGGATACCAGTCATTTCGGGAGGAATAGTATCATTTATCCTGATGGTTTGCACACAGGTTACCTGGTTACCACAGTTATCTTCGATTCGGTAGGTCCGAGTGATGATCTCAGGACAAGTGTTCCCATCCGAAACCTCGGATTCCAACCGAAAGCTTAAATCATTGATACCACAATTGTCGGCAATAATTCCACCTGCATCCTCAAAGGCATCAAGAGTGCTGAATGGGTTTGGAACCTCCGCACGGCATTGCACTTCAATCTGATCCGGGCAGCTTATTGTTGGTAATTCTGTATCATCAATCGTAATAGTCTGCACGCAAGTTGCCGTCAAGAGACAGGTATCAAATACAGTGAACGTCCTCTCAACAATAAGTGGGCAACTTTCCTGAATGATGTTATCCTGATAGTGTACCTCCAGTACTCCGCAATTATCTCCCGCCGATGAAATGCCATCTAATCCTACAAATGTGGCAATGTCGATAACGCTCGTACTATTACTAAAGGGTAAGCTTGTCAGGGTTTCAAGGTCTTCTGTTCCACAACCTGCCACTGATATATCTGCTGGACAGGTGATCGTCGGGTCCTGGGTATCTTCAACTGTTAAAGTTTGTACACAGCTGGCAAATAATCCACAACTATCATACACGGTAAAGGTGCGCTCAACAACTATTGGACAACTCGGACTAACAACGACATCGATATACCGTACCTCCAAGACTCCGCAATTGTCATCCGCGGCTGAAACGCCATCCAGAGCATCAAAAATCGCTTCGGTGATAATCTGCTCAGTAAAACTTAATGGCAACCCGGTCGGACCTGCAATATCGGTCGCATAGCATCCTTCAATCGTTTGATCTGCCGGGCAAGTTATAGTCGGATCCTGAGTGTCTTCCACTTGGATCTCTTGCACACAGCTTGCTGTCAGACTACAACTGTCGTATACCGTAAAGGTTCGTTCGACAATCATCGGGCAGCTCGCCTGAGTGATCACATCGATGTAGCGGACTTCGAGAACACCACAATTATCCGAGGCATCAGAAAATGCATCCAACCCGTCGAATACCAACTCGGTTATCGTTACTTCTACATTGCTAAATGCCAGGCCGGTTATGGACAGAATATCCTGCTCATCACAGCCTTCTCCAATGATATCCGCCGGACAAGTGATCGCCGGATCGGTTATGTCTTGTATGGTGATTAATTGCGTACAAGTTGCAGTCTGAAGGCAGCTGTCGTACACGGTGAATGTGCGCTCTATCTCAATCGGGCAACTTGGATTGGTGATGACATCCACATACCGGATCTCCAATACACCACAATTATCTGCTGCATCTGATACGCCATCCAACCCGTCAAAAGTCAATTCGTCAATACTATTCTCTACAGGGCTATATGGAATCCCGGTGATCGTCAAAATATCCGTCACTACACACCCCTCCTCAACCACATCCACCGGACAGATGATCGTTGGCAGTTCAGTATCTTCTATCGTGATTGTCTGCAAGCAACTTGCTGTCAGTCCGCAAGTGTCGTACACCGTGAACGTTCGCTCTACAATTAATGGACAACTTGGACTTATGACCACATCGATATATCCAACCTCCAACACGCCGCAATTATCTGCTGCATCTGAAACGCCATCAAGCGCATCGAAAGTAGCCTCATCGATGATTTGTTCAACGTCGCTGAATGGCAATCCCGTAGCTGCGCCGATATCGCTAGTCGTACAACCAAATGCAGTAATATCTGCCGGACAGACAATTGTCGGATCCTGGGTATCTTCAACTGTTATAGTCTGTACACAGCTGGCAAATAATCCACAACTATCATACACGGTAAAGGTGCGCTCAACAACTATTGGACAACTCGGATTTATCACGACATCGATATACCGTACCTCCAAGACTCCGCAATTGTCTGCTGCATCTGAAATGCCATCCAGAGCATCAAAAATCGCTTCGGTGATGATCTGCTCAGTAAAACTTAAAGGCAACCCGGTCGGACCAGTAATATCGGTCGCATAGCATCCTTCTATTGTTTGATCTGCCGGGCAAGTTATAGTCGGATCCTGGGTATCCTCCACTTGTATCTCCTGAACACAACTGGCGGTAAGGCCACAGCTGTCGTATACCGTAAAGGTTCGTTCGACAATCATCGGGCAGCTCGCCTGAGTGATCACATCGATGTAGCGGACTTCGAGAACACCACAATTATCCGAGGCATCAGAAAATGCATCCAACCCGTCGAATACCAACTCGGTTATCGTTACTTCTACATTGCTAAATGCCAGGCCGGTTATGGACAGAATATCCTGCTCATCACAGCCTTCTCCAATGATATCCGCCGGACAAGTGATCGCCGGATCGGTTATGTCTTGTATGGTGATTAATTGCGTACAAGTTGCAGTCTGAAGGCAGCTGTCGTACACGGTGAATGTGCGCTCTATCTCAATCGGGCAACTTGGATTGGTGATGACATCCACATACCGGATCTCCAATACACCACAATTATCTGCTGCATCTGATACGCCATCCAACCCGTCAAAAGTCAATTCGTCAATACTATTCTCTACAGGGCTATATGGAATCCCGGTGATCGTCAAAATATCCGTCACTACACACCCCTCCTCAACCACATCCACCGGACAGATGATCGTTGGCAGTTCAGTATCTTCTATCGTGATTGTCTGCAAGCAACTTGCTGTCAGTCCGCAGGTGTCGTACACCGTGAAGGTGCGCTCTACAATCAACGGACAACTTGGACTTATGATCACATCGATATATCCAACCTCCAACACGCCGCAATTATCTGCTGCATCTGAAACGCCATCAAGCGCATCGAAAGTAGCCTCATCGATGATTTGTTCAATGTCGCTGAAAGGCAACCCCGTGGCTGTACTGATATCGCTAGTCGTACAACCAAAAGCAGTGATATCTGCCGGACAGACAATCGTCGGATCTTGAGTATCTTCTACAGTAATGGTCTGTACACAGCTGGCAAATAATCCACAACTGTCATACACGGTGAAGGTGCGCTCAACAACTATTGGACAACTCGGATTAGTCACGACATCGATATACCGTACCTCCAAGACTCCACAATTGTCATCCGCGGCGGAAACGCCATCCAGGGCATCAAAAATCGCTTCGGTGATAATTTGCTCAGTAAAACTTAATGGCAACCCAGTCGGACCAGTAATATCGGTTGCATAGCATCCTTCTATTGTTTGATCTGCCGGGCAAGTTATAGTCGGATCCTGGGTATCCTCCACTTGTATCTCCTGAACACAACTGGCGGTAAGGCCACAGCTGTCGTAAACTGTAAAAGTTCGTTCGACAATCAGCGGGCAGCTCACCTGAGTGATCACATCGATGTAGCGGACTTCGACGACACCACAGTTATCTGCCGCGTCTGATATTGCATCCAGCCCATCAAACACTATTTCCGAAATAGTCACTTCGACGGTGCTATATGCCAAGCCGGTAATTGACAGAATATCCTGTTCGTCACAACCCTCACCAATGATGTCTGCCGGACATGTAATTGTCGGTGGGGCATTATCTTCAAGGGTGATTTCCTGAGTACAGGTAGCGGTCAACAAGCATGAATCATACACTGTGAACGTGCGTTCAACTACCAGTGAACATAGAATATTGGTGATGACATCGATATATCTTACTTCCAGTACCCCGCAGTTATCCGCAGCCTCCGAAACACCATCTAACCCATCGAAGGTTGTTTCATCAATCGTGCTCTCGGTGGGACTGTAAGGCAGGCCTGATAATGGCTCCAGGTCGGTGGTCACACATCCATCGTAGGTCACATCGACCGGACACACGATGGTGGGCGGGACGAGATCTTGAACCGTTATTGTTTGAAGACAAATGGCAGTCAGTAAGCAGGTATCGAATACCGTAAAGGTACGCTCTACCACCAAGGGGCAGCTCGGATTCGTGATTACATCTACATACTGGACCTCTAACACTCCACAATTATCCGCAGCATCAGAAACTCCATCTAAGCCATCAAATGTGGTTTCACTAATCGTTTGGATCACATCGCTAAATGGCAAGCCCGTGGCAGCAAGGATATCGCCAGTATTGCATCCGTCCCAAGTTATATCGGTTGGACAGGTAATGGTAGGTACTTGAGTGTCCTCCACCGTTATGGTTTGCACGCAGCTCACATTTAATCCGCAAGAGTCAAAGACGGTGAAAGTTCTTTCCACCACAATCGGGCAACTACTATTTGTAATTACATCAATGTAGCGCACCTCTAGTACACCACAGTTGTCATCGGCAGCAGAGACCCCGTCCAATGCATCATAAACCGCCTCAGAAATGATCTGCTCAACCGGGCTATAAGGCAATCCGGTGGGCCCGGTAATGTCTGAAATGAAGCAGCCTTCGATAATCTGATCTGCAGGACATGTCAAGGTTGGATCCTGGCTATCCTGAACTGTGATAGTTTGTACACAGCTGGCAGTAAGATTACAGCTGTCGTAAACAGTAAAAGTTCGCTCAACAATCATTGGACAACTGGTTTGGATAATGACATCGATGTAGCGGACATCCACTACTCCACAATTGTCATCAGCGGCAGAAACTCCATCCAATGCATCAAAAATCGCCTCGGTGATAATTTGTTCCGTTGCACTATAGGGTAGTCCGGAAATCGTTTCTATTTCGGGCGGCTGGCATCCTTCCCCGGTTATATCTGAAGGGCAAACGATGGTAGGTGGTGCAATATCCTGCAGAGTGATCGTCTGAGTACAACTTGCCGAAAGCAAGCAGGTATCATACACGGTAAATGTACGTTCGATAACCAATGAGCATAAAGTGCTGGTAATTACATCGATATACCTAACTTCAAGCACACCACAATTGTCATCGGCAGCCGAAACGCCATCCAATCCGTCGAACGTTACTTCATCGATAATGCTTTCTGCCGGGCTGTATGGCAAACCCGTAAGACTGAGCAGATCAGCTGCAACGCATCCATCATAGGTTTGATTAGCCGGACAGGTAATGGTGGGATCCTGAGTGTCTTGAATAGTGATTCGTTGAGTACATGAGGTATTTAATCCACAAGTATCAAAAACCGTAAATGTACGATCTACTATCAGCGGACAATTCTGCTGGACAATCACATCAACGTAAGTCAATTCGAGTACTCCACAATTGTCGTCAGCATCTGATACTCCGTCAAGTCCCTCAAAGGTCGCTTCGGTAATTGTAACCGGTACAGTAGTAAAAGCAAGTCCTGTCAGTCCAGCCAGATCAGCTACCGTGCAGGCTTCGTAGGTTTGATCAGCTGGGCAAGTAATCGTGGGGTCTTGGGTATCTTCTATCGTGATTTCTTGGGTACAGGTTGCTGTCAATCCACAGCTGTCATAAACGATGAATGTGCGATCAATAATGATGGGACAACTGGGATTTGTGATGGCATCTTGATAGGTGATTTGGAAAACTCCACAATTGTCATCAGCATCAGGTGTTCCGTTGAGTGCCTCAAAAACTGCTTCTGAAATTAGCACCGGAGTAGTACTGTAGGCCAAGCCTGTGAGTGCGGCCAGATCAGTGGCGTAACATCCCTCATAAGTGATATCTGCCGGACATACTATCGTAGGATCCTGTGTGTCCTGGATGGTAATCAATTGCACGCAACTGGCAGTATTGTTGCAACTATCAATCGCCGTAAAAGTACGTTGAATAATTAATGGACAAGATGGATTAGAGATCACATCCACATAGTTGATTTCGCGAATTCCACAATTATCGCTAGCATCTGATGTAGCATCCAGCCCTTCAAAAACTGCTTCCGTGATCACTACCGGTATCGTACTATAGGCCAATCCTGAGATCGCCAATACGTCTGAGTCGTCACAACCCTCACCTGTAACATCGTTTGGACAAATAATAACCGGGTCCACATTATCATTAATGGTGAAAGTTTGGGTAATATCAGTAATGTTATCACATGCGTCAGTAATACGATAGGTGCGGACAATGACATAGTTACATGGATCACCCGGAGGAGTATCACCCAACCAAACTCGACTCACAGCGCCACAGACATCGGTAACAGCAAAGTTGGTATCAGGTGGTGGAATATTCGCCACGCACTCAAATGTGAGATCAGGGAGTTCTCCCGGATCAATCGTCGGAGGAGCAGTATCCTCGATCGTATAGGTGGCTGAAATCACACTGCTCTGGCAGCCATCCGACACAGTATAGGTCACCGTTATACTTCCAGCCGTAGTCCCACCTCCACAACTGGGATCGGGTGTAAAGTCTCCTAGATTGAAATCATGGGTGATGCTGATTGGACATTGATCAACGGCACAAGCTTGAAGTATCGAAATATTATTGTTGTGCCAGGCAGTTATGTTGGCATTATTCTGTGCTGTTCCACCACATTCTTCGGTAGGCTCGGGTAAAGTACAACCTGACAGATCCGGGGGTGTTATGTCTCCGGGAACCGTGATCATGGTCATACTGTCACATCCATCTGGTGAGGTAACAGTTAGGGTAATCGTTTTATCACCACAAGTGGTGTAGGTAACTGGAGGAGGATTCCTTCCTGCGTTATTTGTTCCGGTATGGGTACCTGGACTTGCACCTGATCCAAAATTCCAGGTATAGGTCGCACCTGGCCCGGCATCAGTGGCACTGAAGTTATACGTTCCATTTACACAAATAAATGCCGGCCCAGAAATTTCGGCCGGAGGTAGGGGATACAGACTAATAGTAAACTCCACGGTATCTCGGGTACAAGACGGGTCTAAGCCGGGATCTACCCAGACAACAGTTGGATCTTCAATAATCACCGACTTGGTGCCTGGAGTAGTATAGGTGTGATCAAATTGTCCATTACCACTATTTACGATGGTACCAGTTCCTCCCGGGCCGTCATACCACCAATAGTCAAAAAGAGTCCGGTTGGGATGAATTCCTTCCACATAGTAGCTGGCAGGCTGAGGGCAATAAGTGACATCGTTTACTATTACCGAGGGCGGCTGAATGATGGCAATCTGAGCAACCGCACAGACCGGATCAAGACCAGCACACACCAAGTGACCAGTTGGTAAACCACATACTTCGTAGGAGAGAATGGGCACAGAGCCGACCCAGGTGGCATCAGAAAGGTCCGCTCCATTAGGAACTGATACCAGTACAGAGGTATCGCAACAAAGCGTACTGAGGTAGGCATTGTAAGCGGGATTATCTAGCGAATTCCAAGTGATGGTGCTTATATCAATATCTTCCGTTTCCACCGATACACTTCCTCCACAAGCACCCTGTTGAATGGTGATCACTTCGGCGTCGATTCCTCCTTTAATGGATTTAATACGATAGACGTTGTCATTGTTACCCGTCTGGCAAAATGTGATAAATATTGTGTCGTTGAGCATGGCACTCGTGAGACAGGCCGGCTCATCTCCTTGGGCCCCTCCTCGTAGTGGGCCGCAGTTGATACGATAGGTATTAATTGAAGGTTTTGCTCCAGGACTACTTGGCGCACAAGTACCCGGGCAATTGCTGGCATCCCACCAATCTTGATCATCTTTCCATTCTTGCTCACTGGATTCCGGGATCTCGAGGATGATGGCATCAGCATCCGGATGTAAAAGCACCTTAAACTCGATGCATTGTTCATTATTATTGACCGGAGGAATCATGCAGCATGTAGAGTCTTTCTCACCCCGTTGTATCTTACACGAGTACCATTTCTGACTGGGGTCATTTCTTAGATCTACAAAAAGACTAGGTACTGTACCCAGACAATTGGAGTTCGTGACATTGTCGCAAGAGAACCAGGTAGAGGGTCCGGCCTGGCCCTGCACTAGATTTGGATTGACGACGAGTGCAATAAGCAGCAGAAAAAATGCAACTGCAAAGAATTTGCTAACACTCGATTTTGTACTAGACTTTTTCATTAAGACTGCTTACCAAAAAAATGGTCGATCGGGAAAACAATCACCACCATTTCTATACAACAGGCAATTTACATACCAAAAACCGGGCGCAATCCCTATGTCTCGCTATGTATGCATCCCGCTGTTTTGGGCTTGCCCTGGGATGCAAGGTTTCTACAGTCTCGAGTGTTTAGAGGATTTCGGTCATTTACCGATTCGATGGAACCAGCCAACTCTGAAATCTTTGACGGATATTGTCTTTATTTTTTACTATCCACCAAATCAATAAATAAGTCATTATCTCAAGGGTTTGTTTGTGATTACTAAAATTCGGGACATTTCACCTTGGATCTTTTCCGCTGCGTTCGATAGGTATCGATGTAATGCATGACCGACAGCTCAGGTCCTCCGAACCCCCTACTAGCCTTGGCTAGTTCTGAAATATTCAGATCAAAGGAGAAACTGAACACCGTTTGACGAAAGTCATAACGCAAAGTGGCTATGATGGCATCTCGATTAAAAACACCATCCTTGATTGACCACCTGTACCAAAATCCCGCATATACTGCATACTCCGGCCGCAGGTAATCACGTGTGTCTCTTGTTATTTTCAGGAAGGTCCCCATATTAAGTTCACGGTGGGGATGTTGATCGAGGAAGATAAAGCTGGGCTTGAGAGTGGCGAACTTACTAAGCTTAAACTCAGCACCTCCATGTGCCACATACTTGGGAATGAGAAACGATCCTCCCTGATAGTCGGGTGCATCCTTCATAAAGGAAACCAGGGCCCGGTTTAAGTGGAAAATGGAACCCCCCAGGTAAAAGAAATTTCCACCTCTAAGCGGTGCAAACCAAGCCATTCCCAGAGAAAGATCGAAATAGCTAATCTGACTAAGAAAGTCTGCATTCTGCACATATGGATCTTCATCAAAGACCCTAATCTTGGTTATATCCAACCGATTCTGGATGATGCCGGTCTGAAGCCCGAGAGAAATGAAATGATCTCCATATGCATTCAACGCTTTCAGATAAGAAGCTGAGAGGGTGGCGGAAAAAGTGTTGAAATCCAGATCGCCAGCTTGGTCCGAAATGACCTGAAACCCTACCCCAACATCGTCTTGCAGTCCAAAGCCCTTATTCAGCTTCATATCGGCTGATCCGACAAAAGTTCTATAGCCGTTGGTGAATGTTTGCCATTGGCTCTTGTAGTTGCCGATAAAACGCATATCAGCATTGAAGAGCCCAGTCATTGCGGGGTTGAGGTAAGTTGGAGAAGCATGAATGTGCGACAAGTGAATATCCTGAGATTTCATAGGGGGTAGAAAAGTACCAATAAAGAGCAGCCCAACGAACAGATATTTCGCCTTGGTCCATCTGGGCCAAACAAGCAGATCGCACCTCTTTTCTCCGTTCATTTCAGTGTAAGGGTGGCACCGTTTAACGTCAATTAGCTCCATGGTTAAGTTTTTCTTGAGTGTGTGTCTTACGCTCTATGCGGATCTAGCTTAGGAGAGGCAGGCATTAGCTCACAGGGGGGGAGACTTAACACATGCAGTGACCACTGCTGAATCCAATAAACTTTGACCAGGGAAAACTATGTGTGAAAAAAGATAAGCTTGTCGAACAAGATATCCGTCTATTTAAAGACGTTTCACCTTCCTACAAACACAAGGTGTTTGAAACATAAGTTGGACTTGATCGGGGGAAATCGCTTACAGTAGTACAAAATACATACCAATATCCGATTAGGCAACCTTTTTAACATATACTCCTTATCGAATAACTGTCACATTACCTGAAACGATAAACGTCTGACCACTTTCGCACACTCCTCGGAACAAGTACATATAAACCCCTGGATTCACGGGCTCTTGACGGAATGTTCCATCCCACTGATCACTTATATCGTTGGACTCAAACACCATTTCACCCCACCTGTTGAATACCTGAACCAGGCCGATAGTTGACACCCCACTGTTCCTGATTTCAAATCGATCGTTAAATCCATCCCCATTTGGAGTAAAGGCATTTGCCGCCTCAATCTCATCCACCTGACAGGGATCCACAACGGTAACTACTACAGTGTCTGTTTCCGCACAACCAAGTTGATTTGCAGCTGATGCCACATAGGTATAGATACCGGGAGCTCCAGGACTCTCTCCAATAGTTGGGCAATCGCTGCATATCAAATTTCCTTCTTCATCATACCAGTCGATTGGCAATCCTAAAACTTCAGTGGTAGCAGTGAGAGTTGCCACTTCACCCAGATTAATTGTGACATCGTCTGATGCCGTGAGACCAGGATAAGGCAGCACCTCCACGATCACTGTATCTTCCACTATCTTACCTCCGCAACCCAGAGTACTGACGAAGTAGGTAGTTGTTACTGTTGGACTGGCAATTGGATTCGGGCAGTCTGCACATGAAAGAGAGCTTGAAGGAGTCCAAACCAGTTCAACATTCTCAGCTCCTTCCACGGTGACATTAAGTTGCACACTCTCTCCTACGCAAATCATAGCGTCTTCTGCAGACAATGTGACATCTGGAAGAACGATCACCTCATAAGTCACAGTACTGTCGCAACCATATGAGCTAGTGAACGTTTCAGTAAAGCTTGTGCTTGACGTGTATTCCTGTCCAAGAATTGTCACGCTTTCACCTACACAAAGCTCAAATAGTAAGGATGAATCGGCTAGAGGAAGAATCTCAAGATTCAGTATATCCAGACTGTCACATCCTGCCGCAGAAATAAAGGTATCTATATAAGTGCCTGAAGTGTCGTAGTTCGTTCCGTTGAACGGATAAAACTCACCCTGGCAAATCTGTACGTTATGTTCTAATCTCACTGTCGGGATCACCGTCAGGTCTAGATGCACAATACTGTCACAACCCGAGGCTGCCGTAAGTAGTATATCGTAAATGCTGTCTTGTGTGAATGTCTCTCCATTCAATGTGTATGATTCGCCTTCACAGATTGAAACTGCTAAATCAGTCTCTTTTATCGGAATCACTTGTAAGCTGAGCTCAATGATACTATCGCAACCGAATTGGGTCAACAAAGTATCGTAATGCAGTCCTTCTGTTGTCACTGGTGACCCATGGAAAAGGAATGTATCACCTTCACAGATGGACTGATCAACTTGCGTAAACTCGATCGGAGCAACAGTGATATTAATGTGGATCACACTATCACAACCTCCTGATGATATCAGGGTATCGGAGAAGTATCCCGCTTCGGCGTAGGAAACCTCGTTGAACATTGCCGATTCTCCTTCACAGATCAATTGGTCGAAGGTAACTTCAATAGTTTCAACAAGGCGCAGATTCAAGCGAACTATGCTATCACATCCGGTCGCGGCAGTCAGGGTGTCTATGAATAAACCACTTGTGCCCAGTACATTTCCATTAAATGTGTAGGTTTGGCCCAAGCACACTTGAACATCCAGGTCAGTTTCCTTGACAGGCAGAACCTCCAATTCAAGGGTAACAATACTGTCGCAGCCATTTGATGCCGTTAACGTATCAACATAGACTCCAGAATTATCGAGTAGTGTACCATGGAAATTGTAGGAAACATCATTGCAAATACTGGCACTGATTGATGTCTCTTTAATTTCCAACATATTGATGGTGATAGCAAGGAAACTGTCACAGCCAAACTGCGATATCAAAGTGTCCGTGTAGGATCCCTCCTCTGAGTAAGTCACAGAATTAACAACCACGGACTCACCGGGGCACAGATCATAACTTAAGAAGGTTGTATCCACAGGATGGACAATCAGATTCAAGGTGACGATGCTGTCACATCCATAGATTGTAGATAAAGTGTCAACAAAGGTCCCTGCTGTGTTGATGAGGTCACCATTGAAATCGTAGTTCTCACCCATGCAGATCTCTGCATCAATGGTTGTAAACATCAACTCATGCACCAGTAAGTTCAAAGTAATCACACTATCACAGCCTGTTGAAGCCACCAGGGTGTGCTCATATTGCCCCGTCTGATTCAATTCGGTTCCTTCGAAATCATAGACTTCATCCGCACAGATCTCCACATTGAGTGTATCACTCAACACCGGTAACACCGTTAAGTCAAGTATAATAATGCTATCGCAACCATTCACCGTCGTCAAGGTGTCCACATAGGTGCCGGATTCAGTCATTGCCACACCATGAAAATCATATTGCTGGTCATCACAGATGACAGCTGAGATTATTTCCATGAATACCGGATGCACCGTCAGATTCAGAGTGACCACACTGTCGCAACCCAGGCTCGTACTCAATGTGTCTACATAGGTGCCGCTTACCTCTATTTGCTGACCATGGAAGTCATATTGATCACCCTCGCAGATCTCTTCATCCAACGCTGTCGCCTTGACCGGATTCACAGTCAACTCGAGGGTGACTATGCTATCACATCCGTTTGAACCAGTCACGGTTGCCTGGTAGCTGCCGGAGGTCGTTAGCATCTGGCCATTGAAGTCATACACATCGCCTTCACATATCTCCATCTGAACCGTCTCCGTCTCGATCGGCAACACTGTCAAATCCATCGTGACTATACTGTCGCAACCAATCGAACTGGTTGTAGTGTGCAGATAAGTTCCGCCGGTAGTCAAATCCTGACCATTGAAGCTTAGTGTCTCTCCGTCACAGATTGTATCCGTTAGGAAAGTCTCTAACACTTCTAAGACCGTCAGATTTAGGGTGATCACACTGTCGCAGCCGTTGATGCTGTTCAAGGTGTCAACATACGTACCCGCATCGGTGATCAAATTACCATGGAAGTCATAGCTCGTGCCCTCACAGATCTGCTCATCCAATGTTAGAGCATATACCGGATGCACCGTCAGATTCAGAGTGACCACACTGTCGCAACCCAGGCTCGTACTCAATGTGTCTACATAGGTGCCGCTTACCTCTATTTGCTGACCATGGAAGTCATATTGATCACC
>JAHELJ010000019.1:0-792 GCA_024644235.1 Lewinellaceae bacterium | reverse complement strand
TTCAAGGTGTCAACATACGTACCCGCATCGGTGATCAAATTACCATGGAAGTCATAGCTCGTGCCCTCACAGATCTGCTCATCCAATGTTAGAGCATATACCGGATGCACCGTCAGATTCAAGGTGACTACACTGTCACAACCCAGGCTCGTACTCAATGTATCCACATAGGTGCCAGTAGAATCCAGATCCACTCCGTGGAAATCAAAGGTGGTACCCTCGCAAATCTCTTCATTCAAGGTCGTGTCTCGTACCGGGTTCACCGTCAGCTCAAGGGTCACTATACTGTCGCAGCCATTTGATCCCGCGACGGTAGCCGTGTAGGTTCCACTCACATTCACCATTTGTCCGTTAAAGTCGTAGACTTCTCCATCACAGATCTCCATCTGGATCGTATCTGTCAATATCGGCAGCACCGTCAAATCAATCGTTACGATGCTATCGCAACCAATCGAACTGGTCAGCGTATCATCATAGATGCCTGCCGTATTCAAGATCTGACCCATGAACTCATAAGTGTTTCCCTGACAAATCGAATCGGTCAGAAACGTCTCCAGTACTTCCAGTATGGTCAGATTCAGTGTGATCACACTATCGCAGCCGTTGATGCTGTTCAAGGTGTCAACGTACGTACCTGCATCGGTGATCATATTACCATGGAAGTCATAGCTCGTGCCCTCACAGATCTGCTCATCCAATGTTAGAGCATATACCGGATGCACCGTCAGATTCAAGGTGACTACACTATCGCAACCCAGGCTCGTACTCAATGTATCCACATAGGTGCCAGTA
>JAHELJ010000042.1 GCA_024644235.1 Lewinellaceae bacterium | reverse complement strand
GTAAAGGCTACAACGAGATCCAACTCCGTAAGGACGCATTGGGTACCAGCGGAGTCCTATACTACCGGCTGGACGCCCGCGAATACTCAGAGACAAAGCGAATGATTCTGATGAATTAAAACATTTTGGCCGAAGAGGTTGTTACTGATTTAAAGCAAAACCATAGTTACTCCCGATTCTATCAGGATTCACGATCCCCTCGCGAAAGTGGGGGGATTTTTAATTGATTCCCTACCATATCACTACAATCGATTGATGGCAATTTGTAATTATCTTGTTTAATTGAATTGTTGAAGGATATGAACTAACTTCAGGCAGTCACCCACAAAATCCATAAGTACTAAGAGAATTAGGAAACCATAGTATTATCCTATGTTTGTCCCCTTGCAAAGCTTTCTGTGAGGGGATTTTTCATTTGTAAGAAGATTGAAATGCTAGCCGTAAATCTCTCTTCGGGAGGCCTTCAGGGTGTTCAACATTAGTGATGTGACCGTCATCGGACCGACTCCTCCTGGAACGGGTGTAATGAAGCTGCATCTTGGAGCCACCTGGTCGAAGTCGACATCACCCACCAAGCGATAGCCCCTCTTCCGGGTCTCGTCTTCCATTCGGTTTATTCCGACATCAATGACCACAGCCCCTTCCTTCACCATGTCAGCAGTTACAAAATGAGGTATTCCTATTGCCGCTATGATGATATCTGCCCGGGAAACTTCAGAAGAAAGGTCACGGGTTCGGCTATGTGTGATGGTTACAGTGCAGTTTCCGGGCGATGCTTTTCGAGATAAAAGGATACTGATGGGTGTGCCGACGATATTCGATCGACCTATTACAACACAATGCATTCCAGACGTCTCGATTTTGTATCGCTCCAGCATTTGCAATATGCCATAGGGTGTTGCAGGCAAATAACTGGGCAAGCCCTGAGCCATTCTTCCAAAATTGATGGGATGAAATCCGTCAACATCTTTTGTGGGATCAATCTTGAGAGTAACCAGGCTTTCATCAATATGTTTTGGCAAGGGGAGTTGAACAATGAATCCATCGATATCGTCATTGGAATTGAGATCCTCGACAATTTCAAGAAGTTCTTCCTGAGTGATGCTGCTGTCTTTTTTGATTAGGGTGGATTCAAACCCCACTTGGTCACATGATCGAACTTTATTTCTCACATAAGCCTGACTGGCAGGATCATCACCTACCAGCACCGCAGCAAGATGTGGTACTTTGCCATCTTGTTTCTTAATCAAACCAACCTCATCGGCTATTTCCTCTTTTATGGTCTCTGATAGTTTCTTTCCGTCAATTAGTTGCATGGGAAGTCTGGCTTTCAATTTAAGTGGCCCCAAAATTAGGAATAAGTATGTTTGCATTTGGACTCAAGTTATCAACATCAGTAGCCAGCCAAATGAGCTATATCCGATTGCATTTTCAAACAGACCCTACTCTGAAAGAGGCACTTCTCGCAATGTTGAGTGAGCTGCCTTTCGAAGCATTCGAAGAAGTTTATGACGGATGGCTGACCGGTATGGATATGGCTAGCTATGATCAGAATCTAAAAGCTCAATTGGTCGACCTTCAACAGATAATACCCTTCCTGCTTCAGGAAACTACTGTAGCTAAAAAAAATTGGAATGAGCTATGGGCCCAAAACTTCAAGCCCATTCGAATCGGAGATCTTGTCACAGTAAGAGCTCCTTTTCACGAAAAGACAAATGATGCATCTCATGAGATTGTTATTGAGCCTCAGATGGCATTCGGAACCGGCCACCATGAAACCACACAGCTAATGATCCGTCAAATGTCCTGTTTGCACTTTGAGAGTAAAGCTGTGCTAGATTATGGAGCTGGAACGGGTATACTAGCTATTCTGGCTGAGAAGATGGGTGCTGGTAGCATCTGTGCTTTGGAGATCGATGAGATTGCTGTTGAGAATCTGAGACAAAACATTGTTGTCAATCATAGTAGCAGGATCCAGACTATTCATGGCAACCTGGAGGAAGTCAAGAATCAACGGTATGATATTATATTGGTAAATATTACAAGGAATGTCATTCTTGATTCTCTGGATCTTTTGACTGAGGTGTCAAACGAGCAGGCTGATTTGATTTTTTCCGGATTTCTGGAGAAGGACTCTGAGCTGATCACAAAGGCTATGGAGGAAAGGGGAGGATCTTTGATGGGTTCGCAAAGGAAGTCCGGGTGGGTTGCTTTGTTATTCCAATTGTCAAAATAAGGTAGTCGATATGAAATATATATCTACTGATCGTGCACCTACACCTGCCGGTCATTATAGTCAGGCGATCTTGCACAAAGATTATGTCTTTGTATCAGGGCAGTTGGCAATTGATCCGGCAACTGGTGAGAAGAAGCTTGGATCAGTAACGGAGCAAACAAAGCAAGTGCTTTCTAATATGCAGGAAATTCTTCTCGCAGCAGGCTCCGACAAAAGTAAAGTACTGAAGGTGACGATCTACATCAGTGATATATCGAAATGGGATGAGGTCAATAGGGTATATGCAGCGTTCTTTGGTGGACATCGACCAGCCAGGGCAGTGGTTCCAACTGGAGATCTGCATCATGGCTTCCAGGTCGAGCTTGAAGCAATAGCGACCACAGCTTCATCTATTTAGAAGCCTTTCTTCACTGCTTGATATACCTCATGCACTGGCAGTCCCATCACATTTGCATAAGACCCCTTTATCGATCGTACTTTACACCAACCGATCCAATCTTGAATCCCGTAGGCACCCGCTTTATCATAGGGTTGATAATATGAGATGTAGTAATTGATCTCCTCATCGGACAGCTCTTCGAAAAGAACTTCGGTGGTGACATCAATACAGACAGTCTCCGTACCTCTGATCAGACATACTCCGGTCATCACCAGGTGATTTTGACCGGACAAGTTCCTTAACATCTCGGTCGCTTCTTCCTTGTCCCTTGGCTTGCCAAGAATTTCATTATCCAATATGACCACGCTGTCAGCGGTCAGGATAACTCTATCTTGCGAAAGTTCTACCCTGGCGGCTTCTGCTTTCTTCCTGGCAATATAAAGAGCGACTTCGGTGATGGGAAGGTCTGAGGGATATGATTCATCGACATCCAATGGATGGACTTCTACCGAAAACCCTGCTTTTTCCAACAATTCTTTGCGACGCGGTGATGCGCTGGCCAGAATTATCGGTTCATTGAGAAAGCTGAGATCAGACATTCCAGAAAATAACGAAAAAAAGGCCTGCAGCCATGAAGATTTTCAGAACCCTGCTAATTTTGGCGAAGTCCCGCGATTCGGTAGAACGTGAAATTTGAACCATGATTGCTATCAAGAACATGGTGAGGATTACTGCATAGGATTTGCCAAATAAACTGAATCGTGCCCATTCAACAGCCGAAGTAAAAACGATTGAGAACAACAAGATGATTGAAACAACCAGGGCTACCCGAATCGAATTCGATATACCCCATACCGTAGCAATTGTGCTGATATTGGATTTATGATCGCCCTCCAGATCTTCCATGTCTTTCACTATTTCACGTATGAGCGTACTTAGAAATGCAAATAATCCGAAAGACATGAATATGTGCTTTATTCGTACCAAAGAGGGCTCTCCACTTCTCCAGGGAGATTCACTTAACCACAGGATAATGATTACCAGGCTACTCAGTCCCGCGATAAGGAGATTGCCAAGAATGGGAGTGCCCTTTAATTTCCTTGAGTAGACATACAACGCAATCAGAGATGAGACTATAACCAGCCCGGTATAGTACATCCCTTGCAGCATGAAGTACGCACAAGTGAGTAGGGAAACGAAAAGGGTTAATATATATAATGACCAGGCTGATCTACGGCTGATGCTTTTGCCTATTATGATATCGGTGCCCCGGTTAATACTGTCAGTCAGCTGATCCTTCAGATCATTAAGGATATATCCACCTGCCATCGTGCCCAAAGTTCCCAAGAGTAGAATGAGAAATGAAAACCAGTGGAGATTTTGTTGGATACCTGCTTCAGCGAATACAGGAATGCTTACATGCCAGTAAAAAACAAATTGGGTGATCAAGGTGAGGACCAGATTGGGCCATCTGATCAATCTAAAATATCTCACTGCTCATCAGGTTTGGCATGGTTGCGAATTGTTTCGTCTGCCATACAAGCTTTAAGTGCGTTAGGCCTGCAAAGAAGGATATCCTGGCCAGTCGCGCTTTAGCTTTAATACTTTTTCAATGACATCCCGAACGCAACCATTTCCACCGGCTTTTGGCGAAATATAAAGAGAAAGATCTCTGATCTCATCGACGGCATCCATTGGGCAGCAAGGCAGACCTACTAATTGCATAGCTGAGTAGTCAGGCAGATCGTCTCCCATGAAAAGGACACCCGTGGCCTCCAGATTGTTTTCTTGCAGAAAGGCCTCCACTACTTTTCTCTTATTTGCAACTCCCAGATAAACATGTTGTACCCCCAGATCTCCCAGCCGGTCCTCCGAACCCGGTGTGGTACCACCGCTTACGATAGCAACTTCGTATCCCCTTTGTATAGCAACTTTTATAGCAAAGCCATCACGCACCGACATAGATCTCAACAATTCACCCGTTCCACTCAGGAATACTTTACCGGAGGTGAGGACGCCGTCAATGTCAAAAATGAACGTATGAATTTTCCTGAATTTCTCCAGATAGTTCATTCCCACCAATTAGTTATTATCGCGCCATTCATAAACCCATTTGGCCTGTACTTGCTCTAGGTGTCCTTCACTGCAATCTTCACGTTTACCCTTGAAATTTGGAATTTCGAGGATCCATTCAATAAGATCAGTAAATCTGATCCGGTAGATTTTACCTTCATTGAAATCATCACCAAAGCGCTCGTAGAGCTTTATGGCGATATCTTCGTGATCATGCCAGGTAATTGGTAGGTCGTCAAAGTCCTGAAATGACATTGCTTTTTTTTTGATCATTAATGTTCGTGACCGATGATCCTGCTCTGATCTGGAATTTGTACTTCTACTACAGCATTGTCCTCGAGAATCACACACTGGCATCCAAGACGGGATTCCAGCCTGGGATTGATTGCCCGGTCGATAAAATCCTCTTCTTTATCTGAAATCTCTTCCAGGAACTCCTCTCCTTCATGTATGTAGACATGGCAAGTGCTACAGGCACACACTCCTCCACAGTTGTGGTTGAGGTGCACATCGTTATCCTCGGCGATCTCGAGAAGAGAGTAACCGGCTTCAACGCCATTGACTGTCTTTTCGTCAATGGATTTGTCCTCAAAAGTGAATTTTACTGTTGCCATTCTATGCCCTCCTCGAAAGAAGGCTCAAAAGTACTGTGAATCAAACAACTTAACAACTTATGCATGTTGAGAGTTCAACTTGCCACGCCGGTCACTCACGGTGGAATATGTCCTCATTCAGGGCGCAGATTGGAGTCATTCCGGCTCCATGAAGAAAATGGTTGATGCCAGAACCTGCAATTTCTACGTTTAATAGCTAAATTAACTGAGTAAACCGCATCAATTGGACCACAGCAAATCACAGGGTAATAAGCAGGATTACAAGTTTAAAGAGCTTAAGCTTTACTCCTCTACTGAATGGCTGGCTGACAATAAGAAGAAATATCGTCAGGTCTTTGACCGGTATGAAGTATCGTACATATATGCCGAGCTCTCTTTTTATAATAAAAGATTTGATCAGCATGACTGGGACATATCCATCCATTTGAAGTGTTTTTCAGTTTTACGAGGTAAAAGAAAAGAGCTATGCGATCTCTCGCTGACCAAGAAGGTGAGTAAGTACGATCATATCATTTATTTGCGGGAAGGCTGGGGAAATAAGAACGAAGGCAGCTTTTGGAAGAAAGGCACTTACTACTGGGAAGCCTGGGTGGATGATCATAAGGAAGCTACCAAATACTTCTACGTAGAAGATGCAGGGGGACCTATTACGGATAAGTCCAATCCATATCTCAATCTTCAATCAATCAGGTTATATGAAGGTCCCTACGATGATGTGGTAGAAACGGATCGACAATATTTCAAGTCTTTTAGTGCAGAAGATACCAGGTATATCTACGGAGAGTTGATCTTCAAGAATGAAAATGTCAGTCATAAGTGGCACTGTGAGCTATTCGCAAAATTTTATAATGGTGCGAGAGAACTAAAGGGCCAGGTGGTTCGACTGCAGAGTATAAAGAAGGGTGACAAAACAGTAACGATCAGCGCCGGATGGGGTAGTAATGTGAAAGGATCATGGCGGGAGGGCAATTACACGCTCGAGCTGGTTTTCATGGACAGACTTATTGCAGTCATTCCCTTTCAGGTTGAGGATGAATTTGGAGAGGGTGTCCCGGCCGTGAAGTTGCCGCACAAGACTCAACCAATGGTTCTGGCGCCGGTAACCGAACTGAATGAAACTTTCGAGGATCTTCTGTCTCAGCTGGATGAACTCATCGGATTGACAGAGATCAAGCAAAAAGTCAGGGATCACGCCAAATACATACAGTTTTTGCAATATCGTCGAGAGCGTGGCTTTGAAGAACTGGAAGATATCAATGTACATTCAGTCTTCATCGGTAATCCTGGAACTGGAAAAACGACCGTAGCCAGTATGATGGGCAGGATTTACAAGAAGATGGGGCTGCTGTCTTCAGGCCATGTACATGAGGTTGACCGGGTGGATCTGGTAGGAGAATATATAGGTCAAACGGCACCCAAAGTAAAAGAGGCCATTCAAAAGGCAAGGGGAGGGGTATTGTTTATTGATGAGGCCTATGCACTGGCTCGTTCTGATGACGACACCAAGGATTTCGGGAGAGAGGTTATTGAGATCCTGGTGAAGGAAATGTCGAATGGTGAAGGTGATCTCGCGATAATTGGGGCCGGATATCCAAAGGAGATGCATCACTTTCTCAACTCCAACCCCGGCTTGAAATCACGATTTGGCTTGGTGTATGAGTTTCCCGATTTCATGCCGCAGGAACTTTCGCAGATCGCTGAGTATGCCAGCAAGAAGAAGAGAATCAGGTTTACCCGCGCCGCAAAGAGGACCATCGAAGAACTGATTACCGAGGCTTTTCGTAAAAGAGATCGAACCTTCGGTAACGCCCGCTTTGTTTTTGATCTTTTAGAAAAAGCGAAGGTAAATCTGGGCTTACGTATCATGCGCAAGAAAGAACTCGACAACCTGACGAACGATACTCTGCGCACTGTCACTTTGGAAGATGTTCAGAGCATTAGCATTGAACCTATACAGTTCATTCCCAAAATCCCGGTAGATGCTAAGCTATTACAGCAATCTCTCATTGAGCTCAACCACCTTGTTGGAATGGAGAACATCAAGAAGGAGATAAATGAATTGGTTGACTTGGTCAAATATTATCAATCCATCGGTAAAAGTGTCCTCAATAGCTTTAATCTGCACACGGTGTTCGTGGGTAATCCCGGTACCGGTAAGACCACAGTTGCCCGTATCCTGGCCAAGATCTTCAAAGCTTTGGGTATTCTCGAGCGCGGCCATATGATCGAAACTGACCGGCAGGGGCTGGTGGCTGGGTATATTGGTCAAACGGCAATTAAAACTGCTGAGAAGATTAATGATGCGATGGGAGGGGTGCTGTTTATTGATGAGGCATACGCACTGACTACGGTAGGTAATGCAGGAGGGGCAGACTATGGGAATGAAGTTGTTCAGACCATTCTCAAACGAATGGAGGACCACCGGGGGCAGTTTTTTGTTTTTGCGGCAGGCTATCCGGAGAACATGGAAAACTTCCTCAAGGCTAATCCCGGTCTGCGTTCACGATTTGACAAGATCCTGAAGTTCGAAGACTATTCTGTCGCTGAGCTATTTACCATAGCCGAAAAAATGGCCGCAGACAATGGATACAGGTTTGATGGTGAAGCCGTCACTCACCTGCGTGACTACCTAAAGTCTATCTACAAATTTCGCGATCGGTTTTTTGGCAACGCAAGAGCGGTACGAGCTTTAGTCGACCAGGCAGTTAAAAATCAGAATCTACGATTGGCTGCAACACCTGCCGATGAGAGAAGAGATTTGGAGCTGATTACTCTCGATGATGTCAAGGAATTCACGAATACCTCCGACAGTTTTCTGTTTAATCGCAAGCGCATTGGATTCCGCAGCTCTGACAGGTAAGCCTAGTGAAAGAATCCGTTTTGCCAGGGCTTGTACCAATGTGAGACAAGGTTGATGTGAATTGGCTCGTCAATTTCTTTTTTGAAAAATAGAAGGCCCAAATAAAACAAATCGATTGACACCTTGATATCAGGGTATTTCCGAAGCTCACACCAAGCCTTTGCCATATCAGAGGACCAATGGATATCGTGTAAGACTATTACTGAAGAATCGTGGATATAGGGTAGCAAAATCTTTAGGTATGTTCTTAGTCCCTCTCCCGTATGGTCCCCGTCAATGAATGCATAGTCCACTTTCTTAAGATTCTGCAATAGAGAGGGTAGAACATCTGCGAATCTTCCCTGGATTGCTTTCAATCCCGGCTGCTGAAACGATTCAAACAACTTCTTTGCTTCCGCAAAAATTTCCGGATCCCCCTCCACAGTATGAAATATAGCATGCTGATTCCCTGCATATTGGTACAAGCTTGTTACCCCAAGACAGGTACCGAGTTCGAGCATTGTCTTGGGTCTGAAATAATCCACTATCCTGAAAAGTAATTCAGCTTGAGATCGTGGGGTCAATGAACTTTTGGCAATTTGCCGGATTGATCTAGTCGCAGACCCAGACACTCGTGACGGAGCTCCCAAAGTGGACAATGAGATCTTCCTATGATTCTGCAGAAAAGATTGTCTGATGTCTTCCAGGCGTTCCTGATTCGAGGGGACCTTTGAACCATAAATAACCTCTTCGATCACATCCGTGACAAATGGGGAATGCACCCGGTACTTGCTAATTGCAGATGAATAAAACTTCGTGAACTCGATGAACGATTCCAACATGTTCTGATCTTAACGCACTCTTAAAAAAGCTCTTGACGAAAATATTTGGAAGTTAATTAAAGTTAGGGCTACGATAGTTTGATCCAATGCAGCATCTCTTTGTCCTTAGTCTCCTAGTGATGGGTGTCAATCACCATGCAACTTCTCAGGCCTATTTTACCGCCATGGGAATTCGGATGGGTACGGAATTTGGCATCACCCTGCAACAACGAATATTAGGGGGAGTTACCGGGCAGGGCATTGTTTCTGCCAATGCTGTCAACGAGCAAACTACTGCCACAGCTTTGGTTCAACTCCATAATCGATTGATTACACGAAATGTCAATTTTTACCTTGGTGGAGGAGTGCATCAGCGTTGGAAACGTGGTGAAGAACCAGGATCAGGACTGAGCGGGGTGACTGGTGTAGCAGGTGCCGAACTTACCTTGGGGAAAATCAATATGTCCTGGGACTATAAGCCAGTCTATCATCTGAATGCTACTGATCATGCCTTCGAGTCGGAAACCGCTGTGAGTCTGAGATATATCTTTATTAAGCAGCTCCGAGGTAAGAAAAAGCGAAACCCATTTTGGAAAAAGGATGAAAAGACAAAGAAGAAGCTACAGAGAAAGCGGAGGTTGAGGAAGAGGCAGCGGGAGAAGGACAAGCACAACGATAGGAAGAGCCGAATTTAGATCGGACGACAGCTTCAGGAACTATACTTTCCGATCTTCTATTTTGAGATAGCGTTCAACCTCTTGTTCCACATATCTCAATGTGGGTCTGTCCAATCCCTTGATCAAAGCCACCTTACGGCCATTCTTCAAGAGTGCTGACAAGGTAAAATTGGCAACCCCTGGTTTCCGTTGTCCTTTTGTTCGGGTTACAAAAAGTTGTTCAATCTTACTAGTCTCCAGAATCTTTTCCTTCTGTCCAGGCAGCACCACTGGCCCGGTTGTCACTCTGATTTGACGCGGATCCACTTCGATAGATGTTTTATTAAACAATTTCCCCAGGACATCCGAGATCAAATAGATCCCGGCAAATAGATGCATCGAGATAAACAATAGCAGATAGATTTGACCACTGGAGAATATGTAGAAGAGAAATGGAAGCAACGCGGCATTCCAAAGCAAAGTAAAAAACATGACAAAGCCGAATCCGCGATTGTCGAAGGCATGAAGGTGCCTGATTTGAATATCCAGCATTGATCGAAGCCTCAGTACATCCAGGCCGGCTGGCTGCGTATGGTCAGGGGGAGCAATGGGATCTGACTGCTTGGCTTCTTCAAAAGAGAAGACGTGATCACAATGGCTGCATTTAGCCCTGCCATGCTCAATGTCGACATCCTGAGCAGATATAAACGAATTGCATTCCGGACAATCTAAAAGGAGTGATTCTGTCTTGACCAGGGTGTCGTCGTGTTGGTGTTGAATCTTGTTCCTCATATGATTCTGGGAATTTCTCCTTTGATCTCCCGGTCTGGGATGCCGAGATAAGTTTCAATCTCTTGTTCGAGATAAAGTTGAGTGCTTTGATCCATCCCTTTGATCAGTTCTATACTCTTACCGTTTTTGAGGACAACATGAAGGGCATATGCTGGAATACCTTTTCGATTCTTTTTACTGTATCTCTCGGTATACCTGGTCACATAAAGCTGATCGATATCCTCAGCAGGGATAAAGCGTGGTTTGTTTAGTATGGTCTTTATAGGTTCGTGGCGTATTTTGATCCCTTTACGGGTAACTTCTAAGTGTGTCTTGTTTACAAAAATGGTGAAGAGGTATGCCAGTAGGGCAATACCGGTGAAGACGTGACCACTGAAGAAGAGTAGAAAGACAAAATTTCTACTGAAGAAGAAAAGTATAACCAGGGGGATGAGGAACAGATTCCAAAAGAAAGCCGATAGAGCGAGCGAGCCCACAGATTTTTTTGGTGCCGACCGGTACCAATCAATAATGATTTCGAGGGTGGATTGAAGCTTAAGGGCTTCTACCCCATCTGGCATCATAATCTCCGGTCGGCGATGGGGATCTTTTTTCCATTCCTCGGCAAAGGAAAACTCATGATTGCAGTGGGCACAATGGGCTGTTTGGGATGGTAGGTCGATTTGGTCAGCGGAAATCAGAGAGTGACATCGGGGGCAGTCCAGAAGGAGGGATTTACCGATTCTAGCTGGTCTATCCAATTTGTAAATCGTCTTATCGCTGGCTTCATGACTTAGGAGTTCTGACATACTGCCTAATTTAGAAAATCTTATTTTTAGTCCTCATTTTCGAAACATTCTATTAAATAAAGTATTCATAATGAGAGCCTTTAGTCTTCTTTTGTTTATCACCCTCATGATGGTGTTTGCAGCTTGTAAGAGCGATTCACCCGATCAAGCTGCAGACAGCGATCAGCAGGAGGAGGTTGTAAAAAAATATCCCATCACGCCCTTTTCAAAGTCGGCAGATTTTCCAGACGCAAAAATTGAATCCATGACTTATGAAGGCGGTAGATTTGATTTTCAGATCAGCGGCACATCATACAAGCTGGGTGTGCAAACACCAGATGCAGGTCAGAAGATGTGTGCCAATTCAGCAGAAGGTCAGCACATTCATCTGATTATTGACCGGAACCCATACTCCGCCCATTACGTCCCATCATTTGATCATGAAATTGAAGATGGGACTTATAATCTTTTGGCCTTTCTTTCCAGGTCATACCATGAAAGTATAAAGACCGAAGATGCCCGGGTCGCTCAACGAGTAAGGGTTGAAAATGGCGGAATTGTCTCGAGTGAGGAACTGGATGGACCAACCATGTTTTACAGTAGGCCCAAGGGAACTTACGTGGGTGAAGACACCAAGAAGATCATGGTCGACTTCTATCCCATCAATGTGGAAATAGGTGAAGACTACAAGGTTAAGTTGCAGGTCAATGGTGAAGTGACACTCCTGGACAAGTGGCAGCCCTACTATATTGAGAATTTACCGATGGGAGACAACACGATTGGGATTGCACTGGTATATCCTGACGGATCACCAGTGCCGGGCCAGCAGACAGCCATCCTCAACCGCATCTCTCTACAGAAAGATCCGCTTCCTGAGCAATAGCAGAAACGATAACGAAAAGACGAATGAGCTGCTCGTAATTTGCGGGCAGCTTTTTTCATGTGCGCAAATAGGAAGCTCCGTTCACATCGATGATCGCACCAGTAGAGAACTCAGCACCTGACGATGCGAGAAACAGTACAGCATAAGCCACTTCCTCCGGTTTGGCCACTCTCCCAAAGGGGCTCTGCATCCGGATTCCTTCACCTCTTGCACCATCCAGAATTTCCTGAGCCAGCTCTGTCTCGACAAAGCCCGGAGCTACCACACCGATAAAAATCTTCCATGGGATCAACTTTTGAGCGAGGGATTGACTCAATTGATTTAATCCCGCCTTGCTGGCTCCATAGGCAGGCTGATCAGGCTCGCCCCGGAAAGCACCACGTGAAGAAATGTTTACGATGCGACCTCCTCCCTGTTTCTTCATTTGGTATGCAGCCAAGAACATCAGACGGGCGGGTCCAAAGAGATTCACTTCCATGGTCTCGTGAAATATTCTATCCCAATTGCTGTAATCCGTGGAATCTATCGGATGTGCTTCATGTATGCCGGCATTATTGATCAATATATCTATTCGACCATATCTTTCCACCACCGACGTGATCAAGTCTTTACACTGCGAGGGTGTGGCGATGTCTGCAGCGAAGAGTTCATGGTCCTTCCCTTTGAGGGTACTTATGAACTGCTTTGCGCGTTCGTGGTTTTCGCGGTAGTTGATTCCTATGATCGCACCTCTGTCACTGAATGCACGGGATATTGCTGCTCCGATCCCACGGGATCCTCCGGTGACTAACACAATCTTGCCAGTAAAGTCCATTGACGTCTCATCTTTGAAGATCTTAAAGATAAAAGTATATTCAGGCCTTTGACCAAACCGCTCCATTCAATAAGATGAAGTATGATATTTTAGGTGACACAGAAATAGAGGTCAGCAAGATTTGCCTGGGCACTATGACCTTTGGAGAACAAAACACGGAGGCCCAGGCGCACGAACAGCTTGATTATGCAGTTGCCCATGGGATTAACTTTATTGATACCGCTGAGCTCTATGCGGTGCCTCCCAGGAGAGATACACAAGGATTAACAGAACAATACATTGGCTCCTGGTTAGCTCAGCGAAAGCAAAGAGATGATTTGATCATAGCATCCAAGATTGCCGGGCCGTCGCATTTTATTGATTGGATCCGCTCTAAACTTGATTTTTCCAGGAATTCTCTCAGGAAGGCCCTGGAGGGAAGTTTGAAAAGACTTCAGACCGATTACATCGATCTGTACCAGTTGCACTGGCCGGAAAGAAAAACCAATTTTTTCGGCACATTAGGATACCTACATGAGGAGGATGAACGCTGGCAAGATAATTTTTCATTGATCCTAGAGGAGATGAAGACTTTTATTATCGAGGGTAAGATCCGCTACTTCGGTCTATCAAACGAAACGGCTTGGGGCGTCATGCGCTTCCTTCATCTTTCAGAGAAAGGTAACCTGCCACGCCCGGTAAGTGTCCAAAATCCTTACAGTCTATTAAACCGGAGCTATGAGGTTGGTCTGGCAGAGGTTTCTATCCGGGAGCAGGTAGGTTTGCTGGCTTATTCACCGATGGCATTTGGTCTTTTGTCCGGTAAATACCATCGCAAAGAGGATTCACCGGGTGACCGTATCAATCAATTTAAACAGATGTCACGTTATAATGGAAAAACGAGCTGGGAGGCCACTTCAAGGTATATCAAGATTGCCGAGCAAGAGGGGATCACCCCGGCTGAACTTTCTCTTGCCTTTGTCAATACGCGGCCATTTGTCACAAGCAATATCATCGGAGCTACTACTATGGACCAATTGCGGGAGAATGTGAACAGTATTAAAATTGAGCTATCTACAGCGGCACTGGAGGCACTCGAAAAGGTTCATGAGGAAATCAGCAATCCGGCACCATAAAATATCTAACTGCGATGAGACAAATCAACTACTTCTGTTTTTTACTGATGATTGGCCTGCTCTCGTTTTCATGCACTGAAGGGGTAAAACAAGAAAGAGTTCAATCTGAGGAGGACACTTATTCACTGCCAGAGCAACCAAATATTTTGTGGCTGGTGGCGGAAGATCTCAGTCCCTATCTGCCTTCCTTTGGAGACAGTACTGTGCAAACTCCGAATCTGAGCCGGCTAGCAGCCGAAGGAATTTGCTACGATCATGTCTATGCTCCTGCACCGGTGTGTGCCCCTGCCCGTGCCGCTATTGCAACGGGCATGTATCCCAATCATATCGGAGCGGGACATATGCGGACCGGACCCTGGTTTACCAGTGGTCTTCCGCAGTCGGTATACGACAACGCCATCAAACGCGCCCACCCGAAAGGGGTACCGGCTTACGAAGCAGTGCCACCGCCGGAGGTAAAAATGATGAGTGAGTATCTGAGAATGCATGGATACTACTGTAGCAATAATGCCAAGGAAGATTACCAGTTTTTCAAGCCGGTGACTGCCTGGGACGAATGCAGCAATGAAGCACACTGGAGAAACCGGAAGGATAATCAACCATTCTTTTCCATATTTAATTTTGGAGTCACCCATGAGTCGCGTATCTGGGTGAAAGCGGAAGATAGTCTCTGGATACCTGAAGACGCTCCAATCATCGTACCTCCATACTTGCCGGATAATGAAGTGGGGAGAAGGGATGTCCGCAGGATGTACTCCAATGTTGTCGAACTCGACCAGCAGATTGGTGAAGTCCTTTCTGAACTGGAAGAAGATGGCCTGCTGGAAAGCACCATCATATTTTTCTATTCGGATCATGGAGGTCCTCTACCGAGGCAAAAGAGGTTGCTATATGATTCCGGGCTCCGGGTGCCAATGATCATACGCTTGCCACAGCAACATGCTGCCGGCAGCAGGTCAGATCAATTGATCAGTTTCATCGACTTTGCTCCGACTGTGCTTTCACTGGCAGGTATCCAGCCTCCGAGCCATATGGATGGACGGGCTTTTATGGGTTCATTCTCAGACCCGCAAGAGAGAAAATATATCCATGCCGCTGCGGACCGCTTCGATGAAGTATATGATCGGAATCGGGCCGTGAAGGATCATCGTTACAAGTATATACGATATTTTTATCCTGACAAGCCGATGTATTTACCGGTGTCATATCGCGAGCAGATGCCTGTCATGCAGGAGTTGTTGAAATTGAGAGACGCTAATCAATTGAATCCTGAGCAGGCACTTTGGTTCCGAGACAGGAAGCCACCGGTTGAGTTGTTTGACACCGAGACTGATCCCCATGAGCTGAATAGTCTCGCCGACGACCCCTCGTTAGCAGGCAAGCTGGAAGAGCTTTCGGACGAATGCGACCGCTGGATGGAAGAGATAGAAGACAAAGGCCTATTGGATGAAAAGGATCTGATTGCTGAGATCTGGCCGGATGGCGTTCATCCCGTCACAGCGGATCCCGAGATACATAATGAAGAAGCAGAGATCACGATCACTTGCAGCACGACTGGTGCATCAATTGGTTTTAAGATGTGGACGGAAGAGGAGCCATCAGCATGGCAGGTCTATACAGGGCCCTTTAACCTTATGGCTGGAGCCAACCTTAAGGTAGTAGCCCACCGGATTGGCTACAAACCCAGTACCGAAGTGGAGGGAATACCTTAGCGAAAGTTCACCAAGGTTACATCAAAAATCAAGACTGTATTGGGCGGGATCCCGGGAGGAGGGAAAGCACCATATCCGAGACTGGAAGGCAATAGCAAGGTCCCACTTCCACCCTTCTTAAATAATTGAAGACCCTCTTGCCAGCCCTGAATGACATTGGCCAGGGCAAACTCGACCGTCTGACCGTCAGAAGTGGCATCAAAAACCGCCTTATTGGTGAAGTAACCTGAATACATAACTTCGACTACCGAGCTGATTGAAGGACGCTCCTCGCCACTGCCTGGTTCGTCGATGATATAGTGAAGGCCGGAGGGCGTTGATTGCGCTGTCAAAGCTTCGGAATCCAGATAATCCTGAATGGTTTCCAGATTTTGCCTATGGATTTCTTCAGCAGACAAACTGCTATCATCATCCTTGTTGCATCCAAGTAAAAGGATAAAGCTGAGACTCAGTATATATTTAATATTCTGCATGTCTTGACATTTTTAGAAAGCCAAATTTAGAATTTTTTGAAAGTTAGGTAGGAGCGAAGAGTTTATTTTGCTGTCCATGCCATAGTCTCTACCTGTCGGGATATGCGTAGAAGTTCATTCCATTTGGTGGTGCGAGCGCAGGTTGGTAAAGAACCCACCTTGATCATGCCGGTGTTTGTTCCTACTGCCAGATGAGCAATAAATGGATCCTCCGTTTCCCCCGACCGGGCAGACACAATGGGCTGCCAGCCCAATTCTTGTACCAGGGCAATACTCTCAAGAGTTTCGCTGACCGTGCCGATCTGATTGGGTTTGATGAGACATGCATTTGCTGATTCACTTTCTGCTCCCAACTGAATGCGGTTTTTGTTGGTCACAAACAAGTCGTCTCCGATCAACTTTAAATTGGGATCAAGTTGAGACTTCAACTCTTTCCAACCTTGCCAATCGTCTTCGTGCAGCGGATCCTCAAGAAACCGGATCGGGTAGTCTTGGCACCACTTTGCCATCAGAGATTGAAATTCTTCAGGAGAGTATTGAAGACCTTCCAGAGCAAAATGGTACACTTCTTCCCGATATAAATTATTCGCTGCAACATCAAGTGATAGTAACACTTGCTCACCGGCTTTGTACCCGGCCTTTGAAACACCCTCAATGACGGTCTCGATGGCTTCGACATGGGTGCGAAACCTGGGATAGAATCCGCCCTCATCCGCCATACCACTGTAGAGTCCTCTCGCCTTCAACAGATCAGCTACGGCATAATATACATCGAATGTCATCTCGAATACTTCCTGCAGCGACCCCGCCTGAGGACAAACGATCAGAATGTCCTGGATGTCCAGTGCATTATTTCCGTGCTTCCCTCCCCCGATGATCTGTATCTCAGGCAACGGCAGCGAATATTGGTTATTCTGCGACAGATAGGCAAATAGCGGTTTATCCGTGGCTTTTGCAGCCGCTCTGGCCACAGCAATAGATACCGACAGGATAGCATTTGCTCCCAGCCTGGATTTATTTGGCATGCCATCCAACTGAATCATCGCCTGATCAATCTGTCTTTGCTCGGTTGCTGGTATTCCAATGATCACACTGCTTATCTCTGTCCGTATGTTCTGAATGGCTTTGTTGACAGACTTCCCCCTGTAGGAAATTCCCTCATCACGAAGTTCGTGTGCTTCATAGGTTCCCGTACTTGCGCCGGAGGGCACCATGGCGGCGGCGGAAATTCCATTGTCGAGGGTCACAATGGCTTCGATAGTGGGGATGGCCCGGGAATCTAGGAGCTGGATTGCATCAATTTGCTGAATCAACATGTGCGTGCTATAAGCTTCTTATCGATTTTAACCATTCATCACGAAACTGTTCGAACGACCATAACCCACCGATTTTCTCGTGAATAAAGGAACGAATGAAATGTTGTTCACGGGAATCTTTTCCGAAGTATTCCACCGGTGACTTCCCATCGACGCGGGCAAGCATGAGTAGCTGCAGAAGATGGATAGATCTTTTTTTCAGATTAGACAGATCATTTCCTACTCGGGAAGCGTAATAAGTCTCCCAGAAACTGCTGACGAATGGTGACCAATTTGCACTACTACAAGGATTCATGAGCAATTTCAGAAAGAGATGGGTCGACATGAAGGCAACATCAAAGGCAGGATCGCCGAAATGTGCCACTTCATGATCGAGCAATACAAACCGGTCGGATTTGATCATAATATTTTTGGGGCTGTAGTCGCCGTGCACAACGGTTTCCATATGTGATTCCAGCCGTCGTGCCTCTTCCTCAAATACTGAGGCCAGGGTTGGATGTTTTTCGGCGGTGTTGAGCAGATAGGGATCGATGCGTAGTTCAAAGAAATTAGGACTCGAGTCAAATGTTTTTTCCCAATGTTTGCTCTTGTAGCCAGTGTTGTGAATGCCGGCTAATAGGTTTGCTGCCTGTCTTGCCCTTGACTCGATAAAGTGACCTTTCAGTAATTCACTCTTCCACATTTCATATCCTTCCAGATACTCCATAGCAAAATATCCTTCTCCACTATTGCTAAGAAGGATCTTTGGGACACAATTCGGATCTACCTGATCCATGTAGTGAAAGAAAGCTTGTTCAAAATGATTGCGCTCCCGGTTTGCCAGCCACTCGTCCTTTACTTTGAGCTGTTCCAAAGCTTGTTTAAAGACAATGCTTTGATTGCCAAATCTCACTAGCTGAATATCAGAGGAAACACCTCCTGACAGGCTGGTCACCTCGATTGGTTCATCATCAGCAATGATCTGGTAATCTAGAAGAATGTCGCGAATCTGGGAGATCTGCACGGAGTTTTATTAGATCTCTAAAGATAAGAATCCCGGTCTGTGCTCAGTAAGATCTATAGGTTGCCTTTCATAATCTGCCGGGCAATCACAATTTTTTGGATCTCAGAAGTACCTTCTCCAATTGTACAGAGTTTTGCATCGCGATAGAATTTCTCCACCGGAAATTCTTTGGTGTAACCATATCCACCATGTATCTGCACTGCTTCACTACCACATTTCACCGCCAATTCGGAAGCAAATAATTTGGCCATGGCCGACTCTTTTGTTACCTCTTCGCCCCGGTTCTTCAGATCGGCCGCCCTGCGGGTCAGCAATTCTGCAGCTTGAATTTCGGTAGCCATATCAGCTAATTTGAAGCTGATACCCTGAAATTGGGCAATAGGCTTGCCGAATTGTTCTCGCTCCAGCGCATAGTTCACTGATGTCTCATAGGCTCCTTTGGCGATCCCCAACGAAAGGGCAGCAATCGAGATTCGTCCGCCATCCAATACTTTCATAGCCTGGATGAAACCATCTCCCACATCGCCTAAGACTTGACTTTTAGGTACCCGGCAATCTTCAAATATCATCTCCGTCGTCTCCGAGGCTCTCATCCCCAATTTATTCTCCTTTTTTCCAGCAGTGAATCCGGGAGTACCGCGCTCTACCACAAATGCAGTCATACCCCGGCTGTCCAGCAACTCTCCGGTACGAGCAATCACAACCGCAATATCCCCGCTTTTTCCATGGGTTATCCACGACTTGGTGCCGTTTAACACATAGTGATCACCATCTTCCACTGCCGTACACTTCATTCGCATGGCATCGCTTCCGGTGGTCGGCTCCGTGAGACCCCAGGCTCCAATTGCTTCTCCGGTAGCCAATCGAGATAGATAGTTGTGCTTTTGTTCCTCATTACCGAAGAGCATGATGTGACCGGAGCACAGCGAATTATGAGCAGCAACGGACAGTCCGATCGAGCCACACACTTTGGAGATTTCCTCAATTACAGTCACGTACTCTTGATATCCCAAACCAGCTCCTTGATATTCCACCGGGACCAGAACCCCTAGAAATCCGAGTTTCCCCATTTCCTTCATTACATCAACGGGGAAATATTGAGATTCATCCCACTCCATCACATGAGGCCGGATCTTCTGGTTTACAAAATCCCTGACACTCTCCCGAATAATACTGACATTCTCGATGGTTTCGACATTCATGATCTAAGCGGACCTAGGTTTAGCAAATTTATGAATCAAGCTGTTATTAGGACGTTCAAAAGCGAATAATGTTCAGTATCCATAGCGATCTTTCCAGAAATTTTGTAGCCGCTTTAGAATCTTCTCCTCGGCGGGATTGGACTGAGGGTCATACAGCCTGGATGATTTGATCTCCGGGGGCAAGTAATCTTGTTCGGTGAAATTCTGGTCATAGTCGTGACTATATTTATATCCTTTCCCGTAGTCAAGCTCCTTCATCAGACGGGTGGGTGCATTGCGAATATGCAGCGGAACAGCAAGGTTTCCGGTTTCTTTCACAAGTCCCTGCGCTTTGGAAATGGCCAGGTAAGCTGAGTTGCTTTTAGGAGAAGTGGCCAGATAGATCGCTGCTTCGGACATGATGATTCGAGCTTCCGGGAAGCCAACTGCCTGCACGGCCTGAAAACATTGATTGGCGATAAGGAGCGCATTGGGATTGGCGAGTCCAATGTCTTCTGCCGCACTGATGATCATTCTGCGGCAAATGAATTTCTCATCTTCTCCTCCCTCAATCATTCTTGCCAGCCAATAAACGGCAGCATTGGGATCGCTGCCCCGGATCGATTTGATAAAAGCTGATGCCATATCATAGTGCTGTTCTCCCCCCTTGTCATAGAGCATCATATTTTGTTGAATGACATCCATGACGTATTGGTTGGTGATTACAACTTGACCATCACCGGGACTGGCATTAACAACAATTTCCAGGGCATTGTGTAATCTACGGGCATCACCACCGGAAAACTGAAGCAGGGCATCATACTCCTTTACGGTGATGTCTCTGGAAGCCAATACCTCATCCTGCTCAATTGCGCGATCAACCAAAGTGATTAGGTCAGTTGTCGTAAGTGGCTCCAGAATGTAAACCTGACATCGCGAAAGCAATGCTGAGATCACCTCAAATGAAGGATTCTCTGTAGTGGCTCCGATTAGAGTGACAATGCCTTGTTCCACAGCACCTAGTAATGAGTCTTGCTGTGATTTCGAAAATCGATGGATCTCATCAATGAAGAGGAGGGGACCCGGTTGATCAAAGAATTGCTGCTTCTTTGCCTTTTCAATGGCTTCACGGACATCCTTTACGCCCGAATTGACGGCGCTTAGCGAGTGAAACGGCCTTTCCAGTTTGTTTGAGATAATACGGGCAAGGGTGGTCTTACCCACGCCGGGAGGTCCCCAAAGGATCATCGAGTGGATTCTGCCACTGGAGATTGCATGATTGAGAACAGCTCCCTGGCCAACCAAATGATCTTGACCGACAAAATCATCAAGGGTCTGTGGGCGCATTCGATCGGCCAAAGGTCTCATAGGGGGAAAGTAGCAAATTTCGCTTTATCCTTATGGAGCGGTGTCTTCCAAATCAAATACGACCGGAACATCGAAACCCAGGCGTGTATTACTTTATCTTTCCAGGAGGTATTAACTTGAGTATTCTGATGAACGAATTTGTAAGGCAGCTTGATGATATCTTTGCTTCTCATGCCAACCCCCGGAATGCTGTGCCTATGGCACATTACATGAAGGATCAATTTCAATTCTTCGGGATCAAGAGCAAAGATCGCCGCACGCTGACCAGTGCATTTCTAAAACAGCACGGTCGACCAGATGTGGTATCAATACCATCGATTGTAAGAGCACTGTGGAAGCACCCCAAAAGGGAGATGCAGTATGTGGGTTTGGACCTATTGTCCAAAGAAGAAAAAAGAGCTCCTGAGGATTTTGTTCACCTTTGTACAGAACTTATTACCCGCAAATCGTGGTGGGATACAGTAGATGCACTGGCCGTAACCGCCGGCCAAATTCTGGCCCGCTATCCTGATTCCATCAAACCCATCACCGGAGATTGGATAGATTCTGAGAATATGTGGCTGCGCCGGTCGGCTCTTATCTTTCAACTCAAGTACAAGGAGAAAACGGACTGGCCACTATTGAAAAGTTATCTCCAGAAAGTGCTGGATGAGCCAGAATTTTTTATCCAAAAAGCCTGTGGCTGGGCCTTGAGACAGCATTCCAAGACAAATCCGGAAGCGGTAAGGGACTTTGTTCAAGCTCATCAGCTTTCGTCGGTATGCCGTAGGGAGGCTATTAAATATATCTAGCGATGGCGACAAAGAATACCAAAGTGGTGAATATCAACAAGAAATCACTCAACGAGCAGGGGTATGAAGATCTCGAACAATGGCTCAAGCAGGAAGACCACGTATACATCGGTAGGGCAGTAAGGTACGTGTCCGGGGCTCGACAATCCAAATGGGCCAATCCCTTTTCAAAGTCGAAGTATGGACGTGATGGTTGCATTGACCGTTATGCAGATTATATTCAGACCCGACCAGACTTACTGAGCCAGATCAATGAGCTGGAGGGTAAGGTGCTGGGTTGCTGGTGCAAGCCGGAGCGTTGCCACGGAGATGTGTTGGTGGAATTGTTGGAGGGTATGAATAGCTAGCTAATGCAAGAGTTAATAGAGATAATTCTTCACACAGACGATGCTTTAATTAATCTCATACAGCGATATGGAGATATCACGTATCTCATTCTATTCTTGATCATATATTCCGAGACGGGATTGGTAATTTTTCCTTTTCTTCCCGGCGACGGATTGTTGCTGTCAGTGGGTGTAATTGCATCTACAGGGGCGCTAAATATATGGATCTTGATCCCCCTTCTCATCCTAGCGGCAATTCTGGGCAATTCTTCTAATTACTTGATCGGACGTTTTTCCCAGAAGTTTCTCACCCGGATACGCAATCGAACCTTTCATCATTATCTTCAGGCCAGTCGTCAATTTTATATAAAGCATGGCCCGATTGCCATTGTCGTGTGCCGGTTTTTTCCCATTGTTCGAACATACGCCCCTTTCGTGGCCGGGGTGGCTTCCATGGACTATAAAGTCTTTACACTGTATAATTTCGGGGGTGCCATACTTTGGGTTTGTCTCTTCACCCTTCTGGGCTACACCATCGGTGAAATTCCCTGGGTGAAAGCAAACTATGGTTTGATTTTCCTGGGCCTCATTTTGATTACCATGGTTCCGTTTTTGTTTCATTTGATCAAGACAGTATTTAGTGGGACTAGATCTAAGACTACCTAGAATTTAGAGGCTCCTAGTATGTAGCCCCTCCAGGACTTCCTGATGCCTCGCAGGGAGCTCGATCAGGATAAACTTCTGCACCGGCTATAAAGGTCTGCTATTATGAGATGTAGCCCCGCCAGGACTTCCTGATGCTCGCAGGGTGCTCGATCAGGATAAACTTCTCGTCCTGGCTTTGATAAAGGCTTGTTAATATCAGTAGCCCCGCCAGGACTCGAACCTGGATCTAGAGTTTAGGAAACTCCTATTCTATCCCTTGAACTACAGGGCCATTGAAGAATTTGTTGACACAGGTGATGCAAAAGTAGAAATTGTACTTCAATACTAGGTATTCGAAGAGTGTAATGTAGGATTCTTCACCCTCATTTTGTCCTCCATCTCCAGGCGCTTAAACATACCTCCTGGACCGCTATACGAATGAATTTCACATTTGAAATTGAAGTCCGGCAACAAAAGAACTGGTGATAGCCTTCCGTTAAAGCGATTATTTGCTTGAATCTGATTTTGGTAATTTCTCGAGCATAGCCTGAAACCTAGGATCATCACGAAGTGAATCGTAATCCGGATCGTGTTCGATCCAGTCCCGTTTGCCATAACCTAATCCGAAAACCCTTTTCAAGATTTGGATAGCATCGTCATTCATGCCAGCTCGGGCATAGAGGCAGGCAGCGTTGACCAGCACTCCGGCATCCTCAGGATATAGATCCAGAGCTTTCTTAATGAATTGGAAGGCACGATTGTGCTGGCCCTCCTCATATAAGTTGCCTGCAACCAGCGATAGTACGCGTCTGTCATTGGGGTCCAATTCCAATTGTCGCCCCGCCCTTTTGATAGCCTCGATTCGGGCTTGTCGGGCCTCTTTGCTCCGGCCCAAAACCGAAAGAGATTGCGCCATTAACGACATGCTTTGAAAGTCTTCCGGTCTGACTTCGCTAGCTAGTCTAAATAATTCGGCCGATTGCTCGATTTCGCCATTGGCAAAGGATGTACGTGCATAAAAGTAATAGGAATCAAAACTGTTCGGATCAAGTTCTACGGCCTTGCTAAATGCTTTCTCTGCCTCTTGGTACCTCCCACGTTGTGATAGCATATATCCATTGGCAGTATGGCTTTCAGCAAGGTATGGCGCCAATTCCAAGGCTTTTTTACTGTTGATGTCTGCTAATTCCAGATCTTTGGACTTCCCTCCAAACCATTCAAACCTCCAAGAATGAATGTTTGCCAAACCGGCATAGGCGGGGGCGTAATCTGGATCAATAGAGATAGCTTTTCGATACATTTTACCTGCTGCATCAAAATTCAACTGATTCATGTGTTGGCGTCCTCTTAAAAACCATTCGTATGCCTCAATGTTTGTTTCAGGCCGCTTGAGCACATCTTTCTCGCGTGGAGTCAGCATACCACGAAGAGCAACAGCGACCTTTTCGGCAATATCATCTTGAACCGCAAATATGTCTTCCAGATCTCCATCGTATCTTTCCGACCATAGGTGAAAGCCATCCGCCACATTAATGAGATATACGTTTACCCGAAGCCGGTTTCCAGCTTTTCGAACACTCCCCTCTAGTACGGTGGAGACATTGAGCTGCTGACCAGCTTTTCGTAAATCGGTCCCCGTTCCCTGAAATTGAAATGAGGACATCCGGGAGGAAACTCTCAGGCCCTCGATCCGGTTCAGCGAATTCAGTATTTCCTCCGCAATGCCCTCACAAAAGTATCCTTGATCTCGAGAGGCACTCATGTCTGCAAAGGGCAATACAGCTATAGAAGAATCCTCTGAAACGGGCATAATTTGGTGGTCTTCGTGCCTGGGTTTGAACGGACCCTTATCTGTATTATTTAAGAGATCATAAGCCCCTGTGCGCGTTGCTTCGATAGCTCCATACTTTGGCAGGATTGAAGTTGGCAAGTTTAGTCCTTCGTTAGATACTGCAAAGACCTCCAGAGGCTCCTTGACATTTTTGAAATGGAGGCCCCCTAGCGATCGTAACTTAAACTCCTGCTTATTTTTAATTTGATCACGGATGGCCTTCGAAACAAGAATACTTCCCGCGACGCCTATCGACTCAATTCGTGAGGCAATATTTACACTGTCACCGAAAACATTTTCTTCTTCAAAAACGACTTCGCCACTGTGAATTCCGATGCGCACTGGTACATTTGGTTTGTTCCGATAAGTTTCCTGCAACTGCACTGCGCAACTGACTGCCTGCGCTGCACTTAAAAACGTCACGAGACAGCCATCTCCGTAATATTGTACAATTGTTCCGTTGTGTTTTGGAATTTGTTGCTTAAGAACAGCTTTGAAACGGTTGATGAGCTGTATCGCCACATCCTCACTTTCTTGCATAAAAGTGGTATACCCTTCAATATCAGCAAATAGAATAGCTCGCAGTTGGCGATTGCGTTCCATGATTTTCTTAAAATCAATTGCTTCCAAAAGTACGTAACATCCACTGTTGAAGTCGCATAGTTCTAAAGTAACATTCAACCCTTAGGAGATAATATTGCGACCGTTCAATAGATGTTGGTGGGTCTCTAACAAGGGTTATTTTCGAATTTCTCAAACAGTCATAGGTGTTCATCCCAGCTCTTTTTACGTACCAATCCGGCTCCAGGACAAGATCTTAATCCTAAGGAATCAAATGAATGAAACCCCCATCAATCGGGAAATCGCTTCCCGTGATGAAAGCCGCTTCATCAGAACACAGATAGAGAGCCAGGTGAGCCACTTCCTCCGGCTTTGCCATGCGACCTATCGGCTGAGTTTTCGCCAATTGTTCGAAAACTTCCTTTTCTCTTCCCGGGTAGTTCTTGGCCAGGTAATCATCTATCAAAGAAGTGTGTACCCGGGCAGGGGAGATGCAGTTGCACCGTATTCCGTCTTTGATGTAGTCTAAGGCTACCGAGTAGGTCATCATCACAACCGCGCCTTTAGTCATCGTGTATCCGAATCGTTCGGGAATGCCTACCGAAGCCACTACTGAAGCCATGTTGAGGATCACACCCCCTCCGTTTTGTTTCATGTGCGGGACACAGGCATACATGCCATTGTAAACACCTTTCACATTCACCTGATAAAGTCGATCGAAATCGACCTCAGTAGTGTGTTCCAGCTTTCCTACAAAACCGATACCGGCGTTATTCACCAAGATATTGATAGGAGATTCGGACTCTATATCGTCGAAAATGGAAATCACCTGATTTTGATCCGTGACATCAACCCGATGAGATTTAGCTTCGTGCCCGTCACTGGATAAGGATTCAACAAGTTCATTTAACCCCGCAAGGTTTGTGTCCAGTAGATGCACCCTTGATCCCTGCTTGGCAAAGACCATGGCAATGGCCCGGCCGATTCCGCTGGCTGCTCCAGTGATCACAGAAACCTTTCCTTCCAAATTAAACTTGCTCATGAGACTGAAAATAGCAACACTTGATGAAACAAAGAAAAGCGGCAGTCACCCAGACTGCCGCTCCTACATTAACCCTAAAACCGTTTCTAAGTTTCTCGGCTAAGGGTGAACCATTTAAAATATGATAACCAAAACATCAATCATTATTCAGTATCGCTTTTCGTTGAATGTCGCCTTCACTACTGACGCCGATCATGTAAACACCATTCGGCAGACGGCTTAGGTCGAGTTCATGTTGATTTCGACCAAATCCGTACGTTTCTTCTTCCGAACGTACAGTACGACCCAGTCTATCCGTAACGGTGATTTCAACTACTCCGGCCTCTTTCAGTTCGAAGTCAACCCTCACCCTGTTGCTTGTTGGGCCATTCTTCACGCAATAGAAGAAATAGGTCCGGCAGGTTTTCATGTCATAATGAGTGCCGGCGAGGACAATCGAGTAACCATCCCCTAATTCAGGAAAGTAAACAACCGGTTTCCCACTGGGATCACAATTGATTGAACTGTTGTAAATGTCAAAAGGATCAGGACAACTTCCGGATAGGCTTAGAGCTCCAGCTAATATCTGCGATTTTACTCTATAAAAGAAAAGGCCTGCATCCTTTAAAGATACAGGCCTTTTACATTTTTAACTATTGATAATCAATGACTTTTGACGATCATTTTGGTTTGGACTTCTCTATGGAAGATCATGTTAATCCAATAAACTCCGTCTGGTTGGTCACTTATATCCAGATCTTCAAGATAGCGACCTTTGCGAAGTACTTTTCGTTCTTCTTTGATCACTCTACCGAGGTTGTCAACAAGTTTCAAAGTAATCGGAGTTTCGCGATCGATCAAAAATCCAATTTTCACTTTATCTCGAACGGGGTTAGGATACGTTTGAAGTTCCTGACCCACTTCGTCCTCGCAAGCCAATTCCAGTTCAACAAAATCAGTGTACTCGACTGTGCCATCACTCAAATAGATCAGTAACTGGTAGGCTGCTTCGTATGGCGGTTCCACATCATTGATCTCGTAAGTTGCTGGTTGGCCTGCATTTCCTTTGGCGTCAAGAGATCCAACCACTTCCACACTTCCGTCGACGGCAATTCGATGCACCTCAAATCGCTCTACTGTGCTTTCGAATACTGTGGACCATCTCAGTGTGTTCGAGCACTCTTCCGAAGATCCGGCGAAGCCAATCAGTTGGTATGATGGCACCTCGGTATACACAAAGCCGGCATCAATGTCAGGAAGTAGCTGAGCTTGGTCTACCTCAATTATTGAAGTCATTGCCGAGTTCTGATCTACATCACTGTCTATGGCATCGTTGTCTCCAGCTTTGAATTGCGTAAACTGCATGTTGGGAGGTGCTAGAAACTCCAACTGATATTTTCCTGGCATCAGATGGTGAAATAGGAATTGGCCAGATCTACCATGCATGGAGCTGGTGAAGGTCGAATCAATTTTTATGGGAGTCGTTTCCTGATTGGGATTTATCCAATATAGATTCACAGAGACTTCATTGATTCCTGATTCTCCTTCATCCTGCAAACCATTTTCATTTTCATCCATCCAAACGGTATTACCAATAGCGGATGATGCTTGAGTAGCATCAAAGCCACAAACTGAGATCGTCTGAGTTGCTTCCGCACGATTACCACAGTTATCCATAGCAGACCATGTCCTTACAATCTGTTGCCTGGTAGAATCTATAGGATCAAATAGTAGAGACTCTTTTACAGCAACCTCGGTGCCGAAAGAGCAATCATCCTCTGCCCGTACTGTGGGATCGGGAGGTGAAACTACTCCGTTACAAACAACTTCCAGATCTGGTGGTACATTAAAGATCTTTGGAGCACTGGTATCGTATTGAACCATCGTAAATCGGAATTCACTCACATTTCCAGCTTCATCTTCTACAATATAGCCGCATTCCCATTTGCGGTAGTACCCAAATGCACTACAGACATTGCTCGCTACCAGTTCGTCGAATGCTAGCAGTGAGGTGCCGCAACAATCCGAAATAGCTACATCAGAAGCTGCCACCTGGGGCGTGAAGCAACCAAACATGGCGATTTCTCCACCATTTTCTACACCTGCCAGTGCAGGATTGATCAATGCAATTTCCGGAGCGACGTTATCCACAACGTTTATGGTCTGGACCGCTGTAGTGGTATTGCCGCATGCATCGGTCGCTGTATAGGTACGCACCAGAGTATACTCACACGCATTGTGATCGATGCGTTCTTCGCTTACACCTACACTTACACTAGAACATGCGTCTGAGGTCTCATAGCTCGGGGGAGGAACTTCTTCGGTACACTCGATGGTTTCATCATCCGGAATAGTCAATGAGGGTGCTTCGTTATCCGTGAAAAAGATCAGCTGTTGAGCAGAAACCGAATGGCCGCAAGCATCAACTGCCGACCAATTCCGTTCAAATGTCATCCCGCAGCTAGTACCACGTTCGTTCTGAGTACGGATGACTGTGAGGGAGCCGTCTTGCACATCACTGGCTGTAACCACTGACCAGGGAGGTAGATCATCTCCACATTCCAGGGTTATGTTCGCTGGAACTCCTGCCAAGACAGGTCCATTTGGATTCCAGGTTCTTGTGAAAAATTCAGATGCTGAAACCGGATCCGCTCCTGGAGCACTAGCTGTATATTTTCTCTCAAAAATATAATCAAAATTATTGATCATAGGTCCGATCAATTCATCTTCGACAGTCACATCATTCGGACCAATGCAACCTGTGATCACCAGGAAGACATTGATGATGTTTTCATCCGTCCTTGCCGCTGGAATGTCTGCCTCCGTAGGTGGTGTGGATCTATTCACACAAGTTGCATTTTCGCCTGGAAGAGCGTTGAAGAAGATCGTGCCCTCTACATCTACGACCACCGTTGTAGTACATGTACTAGTACAGCCGTTCGCATCCGTGATTGTGACGATATAATCACCCGCATCAGATGCTGTTACGTTATTGCGCACTGGATTCTGTAAAGCCGATACAAATCCGTTTGGACCGGTCCAGCTCCAACTTGTCGCATCTCCTCCACTTTCGGTCAAATTCAAAGTTGCACCAGCACAAATTGGTCCATTGTTGCCCGCCGTACAGCTTGGCAAAGCATTTACAACCACGTTCGTAGTGCAAGTACTCATACAGCCGTTCACATCGGTGATTGTCACGATATAAGCACCCGCATCTGCTGTAGTTACGTTATTGCGCACTGGATTCTGCGAAGCCGATACAAATCCGTTTGGACCGGTCCAGCTCCAACCTGTCGCATCTCCTCCGCTTTCGGTCAAATTCAAAGTTGCACCAGCACAAATTGGTCCATTGTTGCCCGCCGTACAGCTTGGCAAAGCATTGACAACCACCGTCGTGGTGCAAGTACTCATACAGCCGTTCGCATCCGTTATTGTGACGATATAATCACCCGCATCTGCTGTAGTTACGTTATTGCGCACTGGATTCTGTGAAGCCGATACAA
>JAHELJ010000248.1 GCA_024644235.1 Lewinellaceae bacterium | reverse complement strand
CACAGTCAAAAAAGTTGATGCCAGCATCACGACATTGGTTAAACATCGCCTTCGAGGTAGATTCATCTGCGATTCCACCAAAGGACATGGTGCCGAAACAAAGTGATGACACCAATACACCGGTATTACCCAGGAATTTATACTTCATATCGGTCTATGTGAATATTTGCTTTAAGGCAACAGTGAACGCCCGCACCTCTTCGGTTTTGCCGGTACTGATGCGGCACCAATCGGTCAGCGGCGGAAATGGACGGCCGACCAGCACTCCCTGTTTACGAAAATCCGCGATCACATTCTGAATATCTCTGCCGGTGTGGAAAAAAACAAAGTTGGTGTGGGAGCTCTTGTATGGCAGTCCGACTTCATCCAATGCGTTACAGATCATCTCCCTTGCTTCCCGGTTTTTCTCCAAACTGAAATGGTAGAAGTCCCGATCATCTAAACTACTCATGGCCAATCGAAGCCCCATAATATTGGTGCCTGACATCAATCTAGATCTCAGTCGCTCAGCGATATCAGAACGGGCGATTAAAAATCCCACTCGTACCCCCGCCAGACCATACACCTTGGAAAATGTTCGGGAGACGATCACATTGTGTCCCTCCTTCACCAGACCAGACATAGAAGGATAATCCTCCTCGTCGATATAGTCAAAATAAGCTTCATCCACAAAGACAATGGTCCGCTTTGAAGCCTGGCGACAGAATAAAGTCAGACGGTCCCGGTCCAAAAGAGTGCCGGTGGGGTTATTTGGATTACAGATAAATACCATCCGGGTGTTTGAATGGATACGAGTATCCAGTGCGTCCAGATCCATTCGTAGATCCTGGTCGAGTGGGGCAATGTTGATATACGCTCCAAACCTCTCCGCATAGGTGAGTAAAGCCCGGAAGGTTGGCATACAAGTCAGGATCTCTCCACCGTTCATGCCATAAAGCAGGCCAGTCACGTTGAGGCCTTCCCTCGATCCCGAGGTCACCACCACATTACTAGGGTCCACCGCTTCTCTTTCTGCAATCATCTTCTCAAGTGTGCTAAAATGTCTGTTGGGGTAACGGCAGAGTTCGGGATCAATGCTATTTATGACTTCCTTCATCGCAGGTGAAGGGGAGTATGGATTTTCGTTTGAGGATAGTCTTACTTCTCCTGTTCGGAAGATGTATTCCTCCTGGGGAAATGCTTTGAGTATTTCTGAAGGAGCTACGACCAGGCTACCTGCTCCCAGGGTAGCGAATCCTTTGAGCCAGTTTCTACGATTGATTGGTGTCATTATTTCAGATTTGTTATGGGAAAGAAGGAACAATCAATATACAAAGAGTATAGTGAAACCGGGGTCTGACGGAATCAAGCTGACGATCAAGGCCCAATTTCAGTAATTGGATAATGCTTTAGAGGATCATGTGCTGAGCTGACCCCTATCACTTGTTAAAATCAGCACCGAATCAAGCGAGTGAGTAAATTTGATTTTTGGCTTTTCATAGGGATAAGCCCTACCTAAAATTGAGAGGAGTTCATCCTAAGATTAACTCTGAGGTTCGATCACATTTATTAGTAGAAACCTTGGATTGATATTGCTTGCAGCATCGCGCTCAAGAAGTTCAACTGGCAAATGACTTAGATTCTGACTGGTGCAAATTCCACGATTCTCTTACCTGAAAATGATATCTTACCTGGAATAAATCCTGCGATCAACTCCAAATTTTACTGCGATGAAACATCTTTTCATAGTTGCCATATTCATATTTGTCTCCATTCACTTTGGGCATTCACAAACGAACATACCAGAGGGATTTACTTCCCTTTTTGACGGTGAGTCATTCAATCATTGGAAGGTGCCGGAAGGCGACAACGGACATTGGAAAGTTCTTGATGGGGTGATTGACTATGATGCCGAAAGCGAAGCTGAGGAGAAAAATCTCTGGACTGAGAAGTCGTACCGCAACCTCGTGCTTCAAGTAGATTGGCGCATAAAGGCAACCCCCTATGTCAATCCCAGAGTGCCCATGATTTTACCCAGTGGCTTGCACAAACTGGACGAAAATGGAGAACAAATAAGAATAGCTGT
>JAHELJ010000125.1:2547-7864 GCA_024644235.1 Lewinellaceae bacterium | reverse complement strand
TGGTTCAGGATAAGTTTGGTAGACTTTGGGCAGGTACCAATGAAGGACTTGCCGTATCGATCAAACCGCTTCAAGACTACCGCGGGGATGAAAACGTAGAATTCACTACAACCTTAGCAGGGAGTCAGCTGGTGACAACGAGTGTAGTTCGCAACCGTATGATAGTCGACAAACAAGGCAGATTATTGGTGGGAACCGAACAAGCAGGTGTGGTGCGGTATGATTTTCCTAGTCTGGACACGGTACTGGTAGATACGATCAGGACTGACTTCACGCAGCCTGGAACAAACACTGGAGTGAGGTCGATGACTCTCCGTCAGAATGGATCCATCTGGGTGGCTTTAGCTGATGGTCAATTGTGTATTTGGGCTACCGGTTACGGATCAGATTTGAAGCCTGTTGGTAGCGAGTATAATCCCCCATCGATAGAAACCGAAGCACTTTTTGAGGATTCGGAAGGACGATTATGGGGCGGATGCAGGAAAGGCCTGGTTTGGCGTCTCCTCGAACAAGGTACGGACTGGACCTTTGAGACTTTCAGTCAGGATCTACAGGCTGATATCGCAGATATTACAGAAACCCAAGATGGAGTTATATGGATTGCTAGTAATGGCAGTGGCGTGCTTCGCTATGAGGGCCGGCAACTTTCTATCGTAAGTACTGAGAACGGTCTACTTAGTAATCTGGTGAATCACATGGTTGTCGATCGTGAAGACAACCTATGGCTTGCACAATCTGGCGGGGTATCCAAACTTCGGCCAAATTACCGGGCTTTTAGCAATTATCCCACTGATGCGCAACAAAACGGATTACCCATTTTTACATCTGCAGCACTAAATGCAGTGCTTCCTCCCGAAGGTAATCTGCCACCAGGTGGCATCTGGGTGGGTACAGATGATGGTGGAATGGAACATCTAAGTGAGAGTGGATTCGAAATCATTGACCGTTCGAGGGGTTTGCGTGATGACCGGGTCAATGCCTTGATCAGAGATGAGCGAGGCAGGTTGTGGGTAGGCACTGGTGATGGGATTCATTGCCTTTCTATTGGAAATGTGCCGCCTCCACCCAAATCGCCCGAAGTGTCCAGGCTGACGGTAGTGGGCCACAATACAGTAATGGCTTCTTTCGAACACCACTCCATATACGCAGCGGCCAGTCTATCCATGCCAGTGAGATCCGGTTCCAGTGAAAGACTGGAAAGCCTTTGGTTCTTGGGTTATCAACATCTCTACTGCTTTGTTGCAGATCAGTGGTTTTTATTTAAGCCATCTGCAGGATTACCAGGTACCCGGTATCATACTGTAGCATTGGATGGACAAGCCAAGCTTTGGGTGGGCACACGAGATGCAGGTATATATCGTTCTACCCAATCTTTTTCGCTTGAAACACTCCGGAACCTGGAGCAGGTACCAGAGCCAACAGAGGCGGTCAATGGCTCCGGGGACTTCGGTCAGCTGATCGTGGAGCAAGTATTTGAGCCAATCTGGAATAAGTCTACCGGGGCAGCCACCAATCAAATTGAAATGTTGATTTGGTATGTTGAAGAAATGTGGGTTGCGAAACCCGAGGGGATCACCATCCTAAAGCCAGATCCATTAGAGACCGTAGGATCTATCACTCGTGAGCATGGATTGCTGGCCAATAATGTCACCAGCATGGATAGATCTCCCCTCACTGGGAGTCTTTGGGTAGGCACTAATGCCGGTCTTGCAGAGATCGACATGGATGAGTATTCAGTGGTGAGGGTCGTGACCAAAGCGGATGGATTAGTGGATAACGAAGGGTGGTATTTCGGATCCGTTAGACTGGATGAAAAGGGTAATGTGCATTTTGGAACAGCTAAGGGGTTGTCAATCTACCGACCAGAGTTGGATGTAAAGGATGGTCACATGCCTTTGCTGCAGCTCGAAAGATCAGACTTTAGTCAAAAAGGTGGCGGAGACAATGAAATCAATTTTGAGTATGCCGCACTGAGTTTTGCTCAGGAGCGCAAAGTACAATACCGGACCAGGCTGGTGGGTTTTGATGAAGATTGGTCCCCCCCAACTACCGAGTACAAGATCAGATATACCAATTTGCCAGCCCTCTTCATTCCGAAAGAGTATACGTTTGAGGTAATGGCCACGTCCAACGGGACGGATTGGACCAGCGAGCCCTTGAGCTATAGTTTCCTGGTGAAACCACCTTGGATTCTGCGGTGGTGGTCTTTTGTCATCCAGGCTGCTCTACTTGCTGGTATCCTGTTCGTTTATTTGCGCTACAAGAATACTCAGCACAAGAAAGAGCTAAAGAGAGAGCGTGACATTTCAAATAAACTCCAGCAGGTCGATAAGCTCAAGGACCAGTTCCTGGCCAACACATCGCACGAATTGCGTACTCCTTTGAATGGCATCATTGGTCTTGCGGAATCTCTTATTGACCGCGAGAAGGATCAGAATATACGTAAGGATTTATCGATGATATTTGCTTCGGGAAAGAGGCTGGCAAATTTGGTCAATGATATCCTTGATTTCTCCAAGATGAAAAATCAGGATCTTGTTCTGCAAAGTCAGCCTGTAGGGTTGCATACCATTGTTGAAGTAGTCCTGCGACTATCGGAGCCCTTGATCATCCAGAAAGAACTTGAGTTGGTCAATCAGGTGGATGAAGACCTTCCCCTGGTGATGGGAGACGAGAACCGGATTGAACAAGTGTTACACAATTTGGTAGGAAACGCCATCAAATTTACAGAAACAGGATCAGTAACCATTGCGGCAGAAGTACAGGGAGACCAAGTAGCGGTGAGCGTCTCCGACACCGGCATTGGAATCCCGGAGGACAAATTTGACACGATCTTTCAGTCCTTCGAACAAGCAGATGGAAGTACTGCGAGAGAGTATGGAGGCACGGGATTGGGATTATCTGTGAGTAAGCAATTAATTGAATTGCATGGTGGGACCATTACTGTACAATCTCAAATAGGGGAGGGTTCCACTTTTACTTTCACACTGCCACTCTCCAGTGCCGAAGCGATCGCCGAAGCAGAGAAGACTCCCAGAACAAAGGAGGAATTAATTAGAAAAGTTGAATTGGATGCTCCGGTCGAACGATCTCTGGCACCCGAAACCGAGAAAAAAGAGGGGGTTCCTGCCACAAACGGGGTAGGAGAAGCTGTCACTCATGCTTCGCTCATCTCGTCTCATCCTGTCAACATCCTTGTGGTAGATGACGAACCGGTTAACAGGCAGGTGCTGGAGAACCACCTTAGTCTTGCTGGATATTCTGTAACCCAGGCCAGCAATGGACCCGAGGCACTTAAGATTATGCAGAACGGACATGATTTCGACCTGATCCTGCTGGATATCATGATGCCACGCATGTCTGGATATGAGGTGTGCCATCGACTGAGAGAAATATACTTACCCAGTGAATTGCCAGTAGTCATGCTAACCGCAAAGAACAGGGTGAGTGATCTGGTGGAGGGCTTTGACCTGGGTGCCAATGATTATTTGATCAAGCCATTTTCTAAAGAAGAACTGCTCACCAGGATCAAGACCCACTTGAACCTTCACCGCGTGCATCAAGCCACCGGCCGTTTTGTACCTAACGAGTTCCTTCGATCGGTAGGTCGAGATAGTATTACCGATGTCGAGTTGGGCGATCACATGGAAAAGGAGGTAACCGTATTCTTCTCTGATATCCGGTCGTACACGACCTTATCCGAGAATATGACACCTCAAGAGAACTTCAAGTTTGTCAATGCGTATGTGGGTAGGATGGGTCCTCTGATCAAGCAGCACAACGGCTTCGTTAATCAGTATTTGGGAGATGGCATTATGGCTATCTTTCCCCGTAACGCTTCTGACGCACTGCAAAGCTCGATTGAGCAACAGCGTGAGGTACACGTCTACAATCAGCGAAGAACTTCTAAGGGCAAGATTCCCATCACTATCGGTATTGGAATGCACACCGGACCACTGGTGATGGGTATTATCGGTGATACCGACCGCAACGATACCGCAACCATCTCCGATACGGTAAATGCCGCTTCCCGGATGGAAGGCCTCACCAAATATTATGGAGCAAACATCATCATCAGTGGCGAAGGATTGCGCACGATTGACAACAAAGATCAATTCAACATCCGTTACCTCAGTAAGGTGCAGGTGAAGGGCAAGAATGAAGTCATTGAAGCGTATGAATGTTTTGATGGTGATCCGCCTGAAATGATAGAGAAGAAGCTAAATACCAAGCCTCTCTACGAAGAGGGACTAAAGCAATATTTCGAGAAGGACTTTGCCGCAGCTACAGGTACTTTTGGTCTTATCCTCAGAGAAAATCAGGATGACAAAGTGGCTCGTTACTTCCTTTCGAAGTCGGCTGGCTTCATTCAAACCGGTGTGCCGGATGATTGGACCGGTATCGTGAAATGGGATAACAAGTGATCTGATCATCAGATCACTTGCTATGCCCTACGAATTCTCCTATTATTTATTAGGATTCTTTGATTACGAATCTCTTAGTGGTCACCACCGCCTCCTCCGGAATTGAAGGTGCGACTCATATCGACGGACCGCGACAGAGTGCTAGATGAAACTGCTGCTGCAGAAGTAGAGGCCTTTAGAGTCAGAGAGCTGGCACTACCTGAAATAGAGTTGGCGAGAACTCCCTCCAGATATAAGATCATTACTTCTTGCAATTGAGGGTCAACATTTAAGAACCCTCTTCCATCAAAATGATTCAATTCATTTGCTAGCAGTTCAGATCTGAGAGCATCAATATCTTTAGATGGCCTTGTTCTCAGGATATCATAAACCTGCTGAACTCCGGCATCTCCACCACTGAATTGAAAGGGATTTGAGATTCCGAATCCATTTATATCCGAAATGAGTCCTTTCAGTTCTGCTAGCGTAAGATCATCAGGTCTTCCACTTAGTGCTTTTTGAAATTGTCCTTTCCAATAGTTTACACTGAGAGCATTGGTTTTTAGGCTGCCTCGCTTCATCTCATTGGTGAGGAGCTCCGTTTTAGTTTCAAATCCAAAGTTTACATTTGTCTGATCCGGACCAATCGTCACATCAATCTCAGTGGGAGTAGTCGCCTGGATATATGCAGAATTGGTCGAGCCTGTAATATCATCTGAATTCACCTTTACAGTGTAATCACCTTGGATGATACATTCAAACAGATAATCTCCGTCATCAGTTGTGGTACTGGCGACTTGATTACCGTCACTATCTAAGAGTAGGACCTGTTTGTCATCTATCCCTGCTTCATTATCAGGCTGTCCGTTTGCATTGGCATCAGCAAAGAGCATCCCTCCAATATTGAAGACACG
>JAHELJ010000125.1:0-2447 GCA_024644235.1 Lewinellaceae bacterium | reverse complement strand
TAAGGTTGAAAATTGAAAAAAGGATGATCGTGTAGGATTCATGTAGATCCTACCATGGGTCTTTCTGACGGTTCGCATGGTTTTCTGAAGTTTAGATTTGAGCGATTAATAATGAAAAAATACGGGTTTCTCGGTGAAATTGCAATCAAAACAGCTTGTCATCCTCAATTGAGGAATTACAAACCTACTGCTTAGTACGCTTTATTTTCCAAAATGTTACCCACTTTGGTCGAAATGCAAGATTTGATTGACTTTTATTTTTGGCCCAAAGACCTTTCGATCAGTGTAACGGAAGATCCGGTCTGATGGGCCGGATTCAGCAATTGATCAACTTTATCATTTGTGAGATGTTGCGAGGAAATTTCGTCTCTCTTCAATAGTTCTGCCAGAGAATCTCCATCGGACTGACTTCTTTGACTAAGGTCATACACCAATTGATATGCGTCTTGTTTGCCGATATGTTTACCCAGCTCAAACACGATGGCCTCCGTACAGATCTCTTCCCGGTACTTCAAGGCATTGGCCATCATCACATCCTTATTCACTACTAGCTGGTCCAGGATCTGCCTTGTCAGGTCCAGCGCTTTCAAGGAATAGTGAGAAGCATCTGTAATCGCTACCCACTCGATTCTGGTGCCGCGGTAATCCCTTTCATGATCGATGATTTGGGCCTCCAACATGGCAGAAGCTAGAGCCTTTGTAAGGCGCGCCAAAACAACCACCTGCTCGCATTCCTCCGGATTCCGCTTATGTGGCATGGTTGAACTACCCACCGTGCCGGGTTGCCAACTCAGCGAAAGCTCGCGGAATTCGTGTCTTGAAAGGGTTCGGATTTCATCAGCTATGCGGGCTAGAGTTGCAGTAAGGATAGCCATTGAAACCAGAAATTCACTGAGCCGGTCCCTGGCGACATGCCATCCAATCGAAGGAATGGCCAGGCCGCACCTTTTACAAAATGACTCAAGAAGTGTCAATCCTTTTTCTTCGAAAACAGACAAAGTACCGCAGGCACCAAAAAGCTGGCCAACCAAAATGCGGCTTTCCCCTTCCAGGATACGTTCTTCACAGCGATGCAATTCATCGTACCATGAGGCCACCTTTAGGCCGAAGGTGATCGGAAGGGCCGGCTGGGCATGGGTTCGACCGGTCTGTAGCGAATGCTTGTGTTCTTGGGCAAGTGAACTCAACTTGCCTTTGATGTGCATCAGATCGACCCGGGCCTGCTCAATCACCTCTTTGAGTGCGATCATCTGTCCGGTGTCCTGGATGTCTTGGGTAGTGGCTCCATAGTGCACGTACTGACCTAAATTTCCACTACATTTTTTCTGAAGTTGGCGAAGCAGTGGCACCAGGCTGTGATTTGTCCTTTCGATTTCTTCGCTGATCTCGGCCAGTTCATAGTTCTCAATAGAGAGGTGTCTGCCGATTTCCTGAGCCGCTTCCTGTGGTATTATTCCCAGTTCAGACTGAGCCATTGCCAGCTGGTATTCGATCCAAAGCCACCGGCTAAGCCTGGCAGTGTCCGCAAAGATCTTTCTACTGGTTTCGGTACTGTACCCACCTCCATGAAATCGCGAATCTATGATATGGCTATAAGACATGAGCTGAATTGATTTAGCGTGAGATTAATGATAACGTGATCTTAGTAACTGCATCATTTCGACATTCACTTTCCAGTTGTCCGCCAGTGGTTGACCGGTATAGGGTATCGTCGGCATGTAGGTTGGTGGTCCAAATTCCGGAGTGATGGTAATGGGATGGTCTTTTTCCAGAAGCCTGTGCACCACCTGATCCCACCATCCGAGATGGGCGTCCGTGGCAGACTTCCATTCTGGTGCCTCCGGCTGTGCGACTTGGGGTCCTTCCGCATGTCCCACCCGGGCGTGAATATGATCGGTATGTTTCAAGGCTAGTGCTACTGCCTCCTGTTGATCTTGTAGCAGGCTTTCATGGACATTACACCAGTGCGAAATATCTAATGTTAATCTTATTTGCGGGATTTCTTCAAGAAATTTTCGGGTCACGTGAGCGGCAAAAAACATTCTCCCACGGTGGGTCTCCTGGTAGACCGGAATACCACTGCTGTTGCTGGTTTCAATGGCAAATTCCGCAATGGCGCGGTTTTGCTCGAAAGTAAAATAGTCTTTACCGGCATGGCAGTTGATGAAGTGTGGTTTGAGATCCACCGCAGCCATCAAGTTTCTTTTGTAGTCAGCTAGGTGGGTCTGGAAGTCGGAAGACCAGGCTCCCACCAGCAGGGCAGGCCTCAATTGTTGTTTCTCCATCAATTGCTGAAATAGGGAACGATCTTCTGCAGGCATTAGCCAGATCTCCACTCCATCGTATCCTTCCTTTTTGGATGAGGTGCAGAACGCTTCCAGATTACCAGGGAATCCCCAATTGGTTGCATGAAAGAAAATTTCAGATTTATTCTGGAATAAGCTGGT
>JAHELJ010000124.1 GCA_024644235.1 Lewinellaceae bacterium | reverse complement strand
TAAAAATCTCTTCATTATTCACCCTTGAAAATAATAAAGTAGCTAGTAGTAAATCTGATGTTGACAGAGTACAAATTGAAAATGATTATAGTCAATTCTTTAGTTCGTTACGTGGTGCATTGTATACACCAAAACATCAAATTACAAGAATTGACAATAATACCTTCTTATGCGAACTTTCTTTTATGAATAACGGAAAACAAATTAATGTTACGTTGATATTGAAGCAAATTTTGGATTCTTGGCATATTATTTATGGATTGCCAAAATAGACAATCAGAGAATCTGCGTACAACAAGCGATGACCACGCCAGCCACCCTGTCGGGATGTCCGTCGGGTATCCTAAACCGCTATAGCCATTGATTCAGCCCACTAGTAGTTGATTTTGAAAAATTTAAAAACATTGATAGTAATAGTTGGAATATATGGATTGGTTTGTTTGTTACTGTATTTAGGTCAAGAAAAATTAATATTTCATCCAACTAAATTATCAAAGGATTACGTTTTTGTATATGATGATAACTTTGAAGAGGTCAACCTCAAGACAAAAGATGGAATAATCCTGAATGCACTTCATTTTCAGTCTGATCTGAAGAATGGAGCACTCTTATTTTTACATGGAAATGGAGGAGCAATACATGGCTGGGGCCAAACATCTAGATTATACACGCAGAATGGATATGATGTGCTCTATTTAGATTATCGAGGTTATGGCAAGAGTGAAGGGGAAATAAATAGCGAGAATGACCTTATAGAGGATGTTCAACTAGCCTATGACTATTTGAAAAGTCATTATGATGAAAGCAATATTATCATATCAGGAACATCAGTAGGAACAGGGATAGCGGCAATTGTGGCATCTGGAAACAGTCCGAAAAAGTTGATCTTAAATTCTCCTTACTCTAGTATGTCAAAATTAATAAGAGAAAAAGTAAAGATTGTTCCGGGATTCTTAATAAAATACAAGCTAGAGACTGAGAGATATTTGGATAAAATAGGGTGTCCTATCTACGTGTTTCATGGAGATCAAGATAATGTAATACCGTATCATCATTCTTTAAAGTTGAAAGAACGAGAAGATAAGATTGAGGTAGTAATCTTAGAAGGGTACGGACACAATAATATTACAGATAGTAAATTATATTTAAATAAAATGAATGAAATATTGAAATAAAACGAGCACAGAACACTGCATAACATTTTCGACAGAAGATTATAAAGATTGTAGACACAAAGAATAACTTTAAGTTTACAAGTAAGCTCACCTGCAGAGTGAGCGGCTTCGCGCCCCAAACCACAACCGACCTCAATACCAACAATTAAATTCAACCTACAACCAATAAATACGCATGAGCCATTTCGATCTCCCCCGCATCAATTTTCATGGTACCGCCCTACTGGACACCGCCACTGCCAATAATGGAAACTACGAACCGAATCTGACCATGTTCGATCAGGATAACTCCGAAGCTTTTCTGCCGCCACGTTGCTATTTGAAGAGTGGTTATACCTATCAACCCCCTCCAGGAGTGCAGATTCTAATTGATAAAAACGGCCGCCCCTATGTGCCTTTGACTCCCATCACTGCGGAGAATTACCAGGCCTGGGCTACCACGCCGCTGGGAAGCTTCTCCGATGACCAGCAGTATCATACTTTGTACACGTACCAGCAATTGACTGGCCAAAATCCGGGCTACTGGAACTACTACGGCGATCTCAGCTTCTCGTTGCTCAATGCCGGGGTTACCGGCATCTCCGTATACCAGCCGGAAGTAGGGGTGGTCACCAATACCCCCAGCTACCAACCCCATTGTCCTCCCTTTCTGCAGGCGATGTTCGGGGCGGAGCTATCGTTCAACAACAATTATTTTGACCGGGGCTCGCGAACCACCGCCTATTTGTGTGATGTGGATGCTATCGGACAAATGTGTACCCAGGTCTTTATCGGGCAGGCTGGATTGTACAAGGCCACTGAAGGAGGAAACCAGGTGACAATATTCAGCGGGACGCCCGTGAAGTCAACCACTCGATGGATGAATCTGACCAAGGTGTTGAATTATGCAGACCATAGTCTCCTGCCCATGGGTGGATCGGCCAGCTGCTATGCCAAAATCGCCTTGAATGACGGAGACGAATTACTGAATCAGCTGGCCCAGCTCACCGGCAAAACACCAAATGGCCTTTTCCTGAAATTCATGATCCATGAAGTACATGAAATCCGGGAACCCGATTATGCACAACTCCCCGATCAACCCGGAAATCCATCCGGGCCCAGGAATCCTGCCACTGCGGGCATCAGCGGGTCCATCACGCCCTATTATGAGGGGGACATGACCACCGCATCCATCAGCCGGTTGTTGAAAAATGATCAGGCTGTTTCCCTGAATACTTCAGGGATCCCCAAACCAGTGACGCGCAATGGAAATTCCCTGCAGGTTCCTACTTCCGTCAATCTGGCGCCCATCCAGTTTATCCATAATCCGCAATTAAATATCCTATCGCTGGATATCATGAATGCAATCAATGAGTACGGCTACAATCCCGGGGCCCTGCCCGGATATGCCGGCAGCGGTGATATCCCGGCCTATCAGAATTTTGATTCCTATAATTATGTCGATTCCTTCTCACTGATGTTTCAACCCGATTCCGGAGGCCCCGCGGTGCCGATAAGCAGCTTCGACTTTGCCCGCAACTACAACATGCAAGCGCTCTTGAATACCGGGGGTATTGTGGATCTCAATGTGAGTGCCGGGGCAGATTATTCCGGTGGTTCATTTTCCCTCCTCCAGAATGGAGCGACCGTCTTTAAAGAAGATGATTATCTGATCACCTCCGACCAAATGGGCAACTACGCCCAGCAAAACCAATCCGGAAATAACTACATGAGCGACGGCCTCCCCCGAATCCCGTGCACTCTGCGGGTGTTCCACCGGGGAGTACCCGTACAAGGGCCTGGCATACCCGTAATCCAGCAGACCATAAACATGCGCACCGGCCAAATCACCAACGTGCCCAATGTGATGGTGTATGACGGCATGCCATTGACCTTTGCCGTGGATACCGACGGCTGCCTGACCTACGGATTTATCGATGCGCAATCAAATGTTTTAGAAAACCACATGCCTAATTTGTTTACGTATGTCATGAACACTTCCCTGATCGTGGTGCGCACCCTTTCTGAGGAGCCGCAGCTGGCTAAATACCTGTCAGGGCAAGAACCGCTTACCTGGGAGGTGGTCTTCGACAATGTATTCTCATTGTATAAGGCCCTCTATCCGGTCATGGACAAAGCGGTTCCATTCACTCAGGCAAACTGGTCGGACGCATCCCTCCTGGCTAAAATGCTGAAACTGATTGCCGACGAAAGTTGGAACAAACCATTGTACATGCCGGTGACCCGCGATCTTTCTGCTCCGCAGCAACAGCTCTTGCAGATGTGGGCCGACCAGATCACGCATCAATCATCGAATGAATAAATTGCACGTATGAAAATCTCTGATCAACTGATATTGGTGGCTCTTGCACTCTTTGTGTTTATAGGTTGCAGCAATCCAACTGAAACCCAAGATGCCGCTGGCACAGATACCGCGCTTTCGCCAAGACTTGCCGCAGTAGCTGAGAATCTCTTCCAGCCGGCAAGCGATTATCCGTTTTCCATTACCCTTTCGCCGGTGCAAACGAACTACCGCCTGCCAGCCATGCATTCGTTTGCTTTTGCGACCTACGACGGCATGTGGATCATCCTCGGAGGTCAGATAGCCGGTTTTCACGGCACCGCCAATGACCCGCCACCTTTCATGCGGTCGGTAGCCAATGACAGTCTGTGGCTCATCGACCCGGTCAACGGAGCATCCTATAAGGCACCGGTCCCACCGCAACTCCAGGCCGCACTCACGGTGACCAACCCGCAATACTACCAGGTGGGCGAAAGCCTTTATATATGTGGCGGATACACGGTCAGCGACGTGACCCAACCAAGGTTCAACACCACCTCCAATAATCTGATCCGGGTCGACCTTCCCAGCTACATCCAGTATGTACAGAGCGGCGGACTATCTCCGTCAGCAGACCAGGTTTTCCCCATGGCGATCCAAAACGATTTTGTACGGGTGACTGGCGGGGAAATGATCATTGTGAATGATGATTTCTACCTGGTCGGAGGCCAAAATTTCGAGGGCGTTTATTCTGTCGGTTCCACTGGAGATTACACCAACGCCATCCGCACTTTTACCCTGCAGCAAACCGGTTCGGAATGGTCACTGGGAACGATGGATTCCTTGGTGGATCCCGTTAACCTCCATCGCCGCGACATCAACCTGGTGCCCTACTTGTCATCTGACGGCTTGGATGAGGCCATTATCCTTGGAGGTGTATTCACGCCGGAGGACCTGTCCTACAACAACCCGGTATACATTACAGGATTAACTGCCGGGACACCGGCCATCACCGTAGGCCGGTACGAACAGTCATGCAATCAGTACTCTTGCGCGGTAGCCTCCATGTGGATTGCCCCCCAGGTAGAGGGCATGATCTATGCGTTGCTGGGTGGCATCACCTATAAACAATACAGCCCGGATAGCGCCGGACTGGTCATAGGCGACAACGGAGTACCGATGCCGTTTTCCAACCTGGTTGACATCATTGTGTCGGACACAGATACCTTGATGGAACTGGTGCAGACACCTCCCCAGCCGCTCTTGCCCGGATACCTGGGCAGCAATGCGGTATTTATACCGATGCCTCAATACGTCACGGATTCGTATCAAAATATCCTGGACCTGTCGAAAGTATTTGCCGATAGCACCACCACCGCAGCTACGATCGGGTATATGTTCGGCGGTATCCTATCAGAAGGGCCAACATCGGGAACCACTCCAAATGGCATTGTTAGGACCTATGCCAATCCGGTTTTGTATTCGGTCGATCTGGCGTTTGATGTGAGCAATACTCAATGATGAGCAGGGAATCAGCCATAGAAGCAGGTCCACCCGGAGATAATGTGCAAGTAAAAGGACCCCAGACCTTTAGAACAAGGCACAGGATTTCTTAGATCTGCCCTTGGTCCTGAAATTATCAAAGGACAATGATCACTGGCCATCTTTAGCAGGTGAATAACACCTCAGATTCATAAAGAAAGTTTGTATTTTTTGCCACGATTTAAGAATCAGGGCAAGTTCAAGGGCATAACAACACTGGGCTTGAACTCATATAGTCTTCTCCCCATTTCTGTAGTAATCAAAAAATAAACATGAGATTTCACCGTACTCCTCTGCAAATCCAAAAGCAAAAAACGATAGAATGGTTAACTGATCCCAAGAATCAAGGGGCCATTCCGTCCGATCTGGGCATCACTACTGAGCACATGGCTACCCTTGAGGATACCATTCAGGGTAGGATTGTGTGGCCCTGGACGCCGGGTTATGACAACGACAAAAGAGAATTCAACGATGTGTATCCGGCCGATCCGGTGTTGATTGTCTACGTAGCCAATTACGAAGATGTTCGGCTCGTGCTGGAATTTGCCACCGAGACGGATCTGCCGACCACCATCCGTTCTGGCGGGCATAGCCTGGCCGATTATTCGGTGTGTGATGGTATCGTGATCGACGTCAGCGGGCTCAAATCCGTCAGCGTGGATACAGTAAACCAAACCGTGTGGGTGGAAGCAGGAAACACCTTTGCCGATCTAAACCCGAAACTGGAATTCTACGGCATGCATCTGCCCGGGGGTGGTTGCCCCACGGTCGCTGTGGCCGGCTTCATGCAGGGCGGCGGATATGGAATTACGTCCCGCAACTTTGGGATTCAGTCCGATATCGTCCTTGCGTTTACCATGATGTTGGCTGATGGCAGTCTTGTAGTGGCCAGTGCCACGCAAAACACCGATCTGTTTTGGGCAGTTCGGGGAGGAACCGGCGGAAATTTTGGCGTACTGCTCAACATCACCTATAGGATCTTTCCCCTGGGACTGATTTGGGGATTACAGCTCGCGTGGGATTTTGAAACCGATGCCACCAACGCCGCCAATGCCCTGGTCGCCATTCAGGACAATTACCTGTCCGGGTACAACTATCCGCGACTGGGGATTGAAACCCTGGTGTATACCGATATCGCCACCGATAACCATAAAAAGGTCGTATTTGCTGCCGCGTTCATCGGCAGCGAAGCTGAACTGGATACGGCCATTGCTCCTTTGATGGCCCTGCCGGGAACCATCGTAAAATTAAAGAAGCAGGGTAAGTATTCTGATGTAAACAACTGGGTGCTCGAGGGTATCCCGGATGTACCGCACGATGTCAAGTTCTATGGACGCAGCGCCTACGTGGCGCGCTCGCTCACCGCGGCCGACTATGCCAATATTCTGAATCAATTTAAGACAGCTCCCAATAATTACGCTATGCTCGACCTGGAAGGATATGGCGGGGTGATCAATCAATATCCGGTGCAAAGTTCAGCCTTTATCCATCGCGATGTCCTTTTCGATTTTTACACCATCTTGTTTTTTGACAAAGCTTCGAATGACCAGGAGAAAAACCGGGAATGGATGATCTCGTTTTACGCCTTTCTGGAGCAATACACCAACGGCCATTCGTACCAGAACTACCCCAACCGCGACCAGACAAATTTCCAGTGGGCCTACTGGGGATCCTATTACAACCAGCTGGTCAGCATAAAGCAGAAGTACGATCCGAAAAACTTCTTCCACTACCCCCAATCTATCGGTGCACCGATCGCGGCCGAATATGAGGACAAGCAAATCATGCTCTTCGATATCACACCAATTGTGTATGAAACACATTGAAATCCGTTTTTTCTGGTTTGGCCTCTTGGTATGGTCCTTCCTTCCACTGACGGCCCAAACGCCGGTTCAGGTCGGGGAGGGAGACCGGCTGTTTGTGGGAAAGAACCTGGAGTACTTCAGGGATACCACCGGGAGTCTTGGCATTGAAGATGTGCTCAATCAGTCTTTTACACCGAACGAGACCGATGCCCTCAACCTGGGATTCACCGATCACACGGTATGGATGCGCTTTTCGGTGGTCAGTGATTCCGGAGGGGAATTGTTCATGGAAATCAATTCGCCAATGCTCAGCCATCTGGAAGTCTATAATCTCACCAGTGGCTCACCCCAACTCCTGTTCTCGGGAGGTGCCTCAGTACCTTATGAGCAGCGGCCGGTGAAGACCGAGAACTGGCTGCTGGAAGTGAACCTGGAGAGAGGGATTCCGTCCACCTATTACGTCAAGGGCAGGAGTTATTACCCATTCCAAGTCCCCATCGTTGTCTCTACCAAGAATAAGTTTGTGGAGCGGAACATGCGTCACAATCTCTTCTGGGGAATCTACATAGGGGTGATGCTGTTTGCATTCATCTACAACCTCTTTGTCTATACCGCCGTTCGCGAACGCTACTACCTGTATTACCTGGCCTATGTCCTCATTACCTCGGGATTTTACCTGGGACTGGAGGGGTTCGGCTTTCAGTTTGTGTGGCCCGGCATCCCGGAGTTCAATCCGCTGATCCCGGTGTTAGTGAGCATTACCAATGTGCTGATTGTCTTATTCACACTCGATTTCCTCCAGATAAAACGTGATCAGAAGGTGCTGTACTGGTGGGGATGGGCCACGATCGGTCTAAATGCGTTGGCGGGAGTAATTGACCTCGCTGGAATGTACACTGTGGCTCTACCTCTTTCTCAACTGGTGAGCATGCTGGCTAGTATCTATTTCATTGTTGCCGGTGTGGTCAGCTTAAGGCGCGGTATTAAGACAGCCAAGTATTTTCTTATGGCCTGGTCGGCCTTCCTGGTGATGGTCATCATTTTTATTCTTCAGATGAACAATGTGGTCCCGAGTAATTTTTTC
>JAHELJ010000123.1 GCA_024644235.1 Lewinellaceae bacterium | reverse complement strand
AGAAAAACCATATCGGTTTTATCTTGAAAAGTGATCGTCATGGCCGGATCTCTGAGCTACTTGATCAGTATGCTGAGCGGATCCGCGATCAATTTCATGCATCACTTCCTGCACCTGACCGGCCTACCGGCTGATTTTGCCGTTTGAGAAAATGTTTCATTCTCCTACCTTGCGTCGAATGGGTTAAATTCTAAAATGAAGCTGCTTGCTGTAAGTGATTATAGTGACACCCAATCCGCAAGACCGGAAGCAGCCTGGATGATCGGTCTGCACCAGGCCGGGATAGATGTTGAGGTGATCACCTATCCCAATTCTGAATTGAGCCAGAATTTCTCGGCTGCGGGTATTACCGTTATCGAAAAGCATCCTTCGAAAAAATGGGATCACTCATTTACCAAATGGTTGAATCTAAAATTATCCAACGAACACACCGATTTCCTTATCCTTTTTAATAGCATAGCTATCACAAACGGAATACGGGCAGCCAAAGGTACGACGACAAAAGTCATCCTCTACCGTGGATATGCAGGGCATGTTCACTGGTACGATCCCACCGCTTACTTCAAGTATCTGCATCCGCGTGTTCATAGAGTGGTGTGTGTGTCTGAAGCAGTGAGGAGTGACCTCCTCTCGAATTCATTCATCCCTCCATCAAGAGCGGTTACCATCCACAAGGGTCACGATCCGTCATGGTATGAGTCGGTGAGGCCCCATGATCTTTCCGAGTTCAATATTCCAGCTAATTCCATCGTCTTAGTATGCCTGGCAAATGTCAGAAAGTTCAAAGGTTTACATTATTTACTCAAGTCCTTGTCTCTTCTGACCGACTTGTCAAATCTTCACGTACTACTGATCGGCCGAGGGATGGATTCAGGTGAGATGCTGAGGTGGCGGGAGAAAACAGGCATGGCACAACGCATCCATGCCACCGGATTTCGCCAGGATGTTTTATCCCTTATGGTGGCTTGTGACCTGTTCGTTCTTCCCTCAATTTTTGGTGAAGGTCTTTCAAAGGCCGCTTTGGAAGCGATGAATCTGGGTCTGCCGGTGATTACTACCAGTATTCCAGCAAACAAAGAACTCATGCCTGTCAGCACTCCCGATGACTTGTTGGTGCCACCGAGAGACTCAATATCTCTTGCCAGCGCGATTAGAAATTTGGTTACAAATCAAGAGCGAAGAAGACGATGGGGCAAGGTTCTTCGATCACATGTGCAGCATCGCTTCCACATCGAAAGGACGATCAAAGAAACCCTGGATTTCTTAGAAAGTGAAGCACTACTGAACAGGAAATAAACCTACACTTCCACCCACCCAATCTTTATCCTTGTTGTACTTCACGCCGATCATTTCACCTTTGGACAATCTTGCCAGATTGTTCACCATCACTGGCCTGGGTGCTCCTTTATCCCAGATCATAAGCATCCTCACTTCACACTTAACCGGTTCATTTGGTGTTATGATTACCGGATCGTAACGTACCTTTTTTTGAAGGATATAATTGGAGGGATCGTGAGTTTGTTCAATGGCATCCCTACTCACGTGAAAAATCACTCCGGCCCCAGAGAATGAAAACAGTGGTTTGAGGACATAGTCTTCGAGATTCTCAGGGATCTGCTCAACATCCTTTAAGAACCAAGTATCCGGCACATATTCATTTTGAAGCAAGGGCAAAGTATACTTACTGATACGGAAAAACCAGTTGGGATGGCCCACCCAATCTACATCTACATCGTCGTTCATGTGGAATTCACGAGGCAAATCATTGCGTTGCAGTAATTCATCGCGGATCACCCTATTAAAGATTCTCCGGACCTCCACTAGTTTTCCATCATCTCCCTCATAGTAGATAGTCCTGCCAGACTTCTTCAACTTACTGATGCAGATTGTCTTGATGCCCAAGATCTGCTCAGCCAGCAGAAAGTCAATCCTGGTCGTCTGGCGCTCCGGCTCCACTTCCATCAAGACCACATTGCGGGCATCCTCATCACCTACAATCGTTTCCCGCAACTTTTGAATATAAGCCTCTCCGCTTTCAACGAACAGATGTGAAAAGCCCTTTGGACTGGTGAAATGTCTGGCGTACATGTTGGCCACCAGATCCTGGTAAAAATAAAGTGATGGAAATCCCTGCACCTCAATGAGTTGAGGAATTAGCTCCCCCTCATCATTAGTTGTTATGCCGTAGTCCATCTGTAAGAATGTGGTGTGATCATCTTCGTACGGCACCCGGTACGACTCATGCAGTGAACCCTCTGTCTTTTCCTTGAAAGAAGGATCAGTTATAACGTCGACTATCAGGTCGGTTGCTTTAAAAAGATGTTCCTTCAAACTTTCTGGAATAAAGACTGGTGTTTCCGCAATGCGGAACGGGGGCTTATGGTCAAATTGTGACTCTATTTCAGAAAGAAAACTTTGATACTTCTCGGTAGTGAACTGCCGGTTGAATGCCTCCCTGAGCTTTGCTATCATAGGTACTAAATCGCCTCTGTGAGCGGCGAATTTACCGAATTCTCGGCTAGACTGAGAAATCCGGGCAACATCCGGTTATGAGTCAATTGAATTTTGATAGGATCACGTAGATGGAACATCATTTCCTCATAAACAGCGGCTCCATGATCTTCCAGAATCCGGGTTCTTCGATCTGGCTCGGCAAAGTACTTCAACATACCTTCCGGAAAAGCCTCAGGATGGAACTGAGTACCATAGATCTCGGGAGAGAATCGTACTGCCATTATTGCCTGATGTGCAAAATCATGATTATTGGGATGTTCGATGGCCAGGATCCGGGCACCGATCTCATCCAAACTGTTGTGATCTGGTTCAACCACCTGGTACTCACGAAAATCCGCTACGTAAAATGGATTTGGCAAGTATTGGAAGAGTTCGTCATCCATTCCACTGATTGTCTTCACCAGTGGAAAAACACCAAAAGATTTTTCAGGGCGTTTGGAGACCTTGCCAATTTCAAAATGATGACAAATCATCTGAAATGAATGACAGATAAAGAACGCATATTTCTTCTTGTCAACATTTTCCAGATTATAGTTCCAAAGAGCGTCAATCCACTGGTAATATGCTCTATCCCATTTTCCATCGCCATCCATGGGGTTGCCAGGGCCACCAGAAGAGATGTATATATCATAATCTAAGTCAGGTATTTCTCCTCCGGCTCGCACATCATAAACTTTGAACTGGATGTCCGGAAATCCGAGGGCGATGATATCCATAATGGATTTCAAACCAAGATTAGGTGTCCTATTGTAAAGGTCCAGAATGGCAGCCTTAATCATACAAATGATCGATTTCTGGCTACTAAGATATCAAATAGCCTGTGTATCATGCCAGAGCCAGCTTGTTCGTGACGGTAACATTAGCTTAATTGCTAGTTGAGGCAAATCACTGGAAATTGGAGATCAAGTGACTGATTATAAGTCGATAAAGGAGTCAGAATAGGATCAAAGAGACCTTCAATCGGCAAGGCTCCAACGATCTCCCACGCTTCCATTTCGCTGTCAGCAAGTAAAGTGGCCCATAGCCTGGAGTTGTCTTTAGCGACGCCAAAGGTCTTTATGCTGCCATCTGCTAAACAACGGTTCATTTCCGTGACGTAGGAATCTATTTCTTCGACAAAGTGATTGCCAAGTTCCAGCTCAACCAAATAGTAGATTTTCATGGCCTTTAGTTTTAAAGCGTGTACTTATAAGACTATTCGAGCGGGATATTGGCTAACATTCTTTGAGGATTTAACAGAACTTTATTCTGCTTTCTTAAGGAATTACAAAAAGTAGGCCATTTGGCCTTCAGCTTTTCAAAATAAATGATAAGGTTATGATTTCTTACTGCCTGAACGACTTACTTAACCCTCCCTGACGACATGATTTAGAAATAAGATTTCAATTCCAAACAATGGTAGGAAAACGAAGGTCAAGTGATTGATTATAGGTTGACAGAGGAGTAACGATAGGGTCTGTGACACCATGCACAGGTAACTTGACGGCAATTTCCCAAGCCTCTCCTTCATTAGCTGCCAGGAAAGTAACCCACATGCGAGTAAGATCCTTCGACAAACCGTAGGTCTGAATACGACCTTCAGCCAGCATTCGATTCATTCTTCTTGCTGATGATTCTGCCGATCCCACGAAACGATGGCTAAGGGAAATTTCTGCTATGTAGACTGTTGTCACTCCTGTTTGGACTTGTTACCAATAGTATACTCCTTAAACGAAAACGTGACTGAAATGATGTGAGAATCCCATAAAGAGTTGGAATCTATTGGACGACCGGACGTTTAGAGCCGATCAACGAGTCAAAATATTGCAATTTTGCGCCCGGCCACTGGTGTTTTGTTTAGCCGGATCATCCTCATCGGTCCTCGTTGACGCGCTCATGAGCACACTATGAACCAAATTCGACCAGAAGCATATCCTTCCCATTATGGTTGTCGGTAATAAACTCGAACTCTTGAGTCGTCCCACCCGCTGCCCGGTCAGTTTTTCTATATTAGTTCTGGCCTCAAGCAGGCAGACAATCGGACCATATATGAAATTAGCCCTTGTAGTCTTCGACGGACTGACCATGTTGGATCTGATTGGGTTTTATGATCCAATGACCCGGTTGAAATCGATGGGGTTCATTCCTGATCTGACTTGGAATTTTTGCTGCCCGGTTGGCAGAGATCATATAATTGATTCTTTTGGTCTCAGAATTTTGTGTGACTCTCCCGAAAATGATCTTTCCTCTTATGATTTATTATTTGTGCCGGGAGGATATGGAACCCGATCATTGGTCAATAATCAACAATTTATTTGTTGGCTACAAACCGCCAAAAAAGTACCTCTCAAGGTGTCTGTCTGCACTGGGAGCCTGCTGTTGGGTGCTGCCGGATTTCTAAAAGACCGGATGGCAACAACTCATTTCGATTCGTATGAGGAGCTCGAGCCATACTGCAAACAGGTGCTGAGAAAAGATATAGTGGAGGATAATGGAATTGTCACAGCCGGAGCGGTTGCCACCTCCTTGAAATTGGGCTTACATCTTTGCAATAAGTTAGCAGGAACAAAAGCAAAGACGGAGATCGCTAGAAGAATGGCTGTAGATCATCTTGAGTTGTGAACGTATGCGGTGGTTAGCCAATTTCTATTATTGTCTTTCTATCAGTCCCCGCTTCCTCCACCTCTATAGGAATAGATCAAATCTTGTAACTCCCAAAGTACAAGAGATACTGGCACAGGCAAATGTTCATCTCGATGCTTTACCTGGCTCTCTGAAAAAGAGGATCCCACTTTATCTTTTCAGCAATGCTTTGACGGCGCAGTGGTTTTCGACAATGAGGGGTTATTCATTGACTGGTGACGAGAAAACAAACTGCCAATTGATGGCTATCTCCACTCCATTGTTCGATTATTTGTCAGATGAGATGCAGGCTAGCTATAACCAGATCAGAGTCTTTTTGGAAGATCCGGGTGCAAATGAATTGCTAATGACTTGCAGCAAGCTTCACCAGCTGTCCAAGCAGCGAACTTCCCAGCCCGGGATGTTTGAAAGGTACTTTGCCAAAACAATGTTGGCCCAGGAAAGGAGCATTCAACAAAAGACCAAATGGGTTACAGAAGATTTCCTTAGACAGATCACCAACGAAAAAGGAGGCCATGCCTTATTACTTTACCGCAGTGCATTGGATCATAAATTATTGGATGGTGAAGATGAATTGATTTATCAACTTGGTGGTTTAATGCAACTTTACAATGACATGTTTGACATCCACCGCGATCACCTAGACGGAATCAAGACAATGGCCACCGAGTGTATAAGCATCAGTTCCTTGAGGTCTCTCTTTCAATCCCAGATTGATGACATGCGTGAGCGATTGTTTTCCCTATCTTATCGCAGGAGAAATCTAAAAATGGCTAATATGCTTATCTCCCTCACCTTAAACACAGGTTTCATTTGCTTGGATCAGCTTGAATCGCTTGAAGATCACTCCGGCCGATTCGATGTTGCTTCCTATCAAAGGGATGATTTGATCTGTGACATGGAAAAGCCATCCAACATATTTCTTACACTATCCAAGACTCTTCGGCATGCATGAACCCAGCAAGTCTTACGGCGGAATATTTGCTTCGTTGAGAATCTTAGAGATTGCCAGTGCGCTAGCCGGGCCTCAGACCGGAACTTTTTTCAAAGAGCTGGGTGCCCAGATTCTTAAAATTGAAAACAAAACCAGAGGCGGCGATATCAGCAGACACTGGAAAGTAAAAGGGGAAGATCGCGACACACCTGATTCTGTATATTACTGCAGCATTAATGGCAACAAAGCAAATATTCAGCTGGATCTCAGTGACAGCAACGACTATGGGATACTGCTTGACCACGTCGGCAATGCCGACATCGTAATCACCAATTTCACTCAGACCAAAGCCACCGAGTTCGGGCTTCGATATAAAGACTTATGTCTACAAAAAAGTGATATTATTCTCGCGAATGTCACCGGCTTTGGCACAGAAAGCAATCGACAAGCCTTCGATGTGCTCCTGCAAGCTGAGGCAGGATACCTATCGATGACAGGTCATCGGGGAGGAGAGCCTACCAAAATCCCTCTACCCATCATCGATATTTTGGCTGCACATCAGTTGAAGGAAGCAATATTGTGTGCGCTACTCAAAAAACAAAAAAGTGGAGAAGGAAGCTACATCGAACTGTCCCTTCTAGATACCGCATTGGCTTCACTCGCAAATCAAGCAAGCACTTACCTCATGCTGGGCCAGGTGCCGGGACCACTTGGCACACGACATCCTGCCATCGCCCCATACGGAGATATCTACACCTGTGCTGATGGTGAACAAATTATTCTGGCTATAGGGACAGAAAAACAGTTTAATGAACTTTGTTCAGGAATGGGTTTGGAGACAAATAGGTGGGAATTTGATTTCAAAACCAATGCAGATCGGGTAAAGCAAAGAGACCGGCTCAATATCATGCTTGGTCAGGTCTTCTCCGAGAAGTCCAGCCAGCACTGGATTGACCTCTTTAGAAAAAATGGCATTTTGGGAGGCAAAGTGAAAAACCTGGCTGAAGTATTGGATGAGCCAGGTGCAAAGAATATGATTATCGAAGAACAGATGCCTTCCGGAGTTCTGTCGAGAAGAGTTAAAAACATCGCGTTCAGAGTTCTTAGCTAGTACAGAAAAAGATTCGAAGAGATGGAGAAGAAATACGTTCCAATCGATGCCATGGTGCATCCCCGATTTGCCGGTATAAAATCTTTCATGCGACTGCCTCATATCACTGCACTAGATGGCGATGTGGATTTTGCTATTGTGGGGGTGCCATTCGATACCGGAGGCACCTTCCGGGTGGGCGCCCGATTTGGACCAGGGGGTGTAAGGGAACATTCTATGCTATTAAGACCCTATAATCCTGCCCTCAATATCTCAATTTTTGAATATTGCTCGGGTGTGGATTATGGAGATTTACAAGTAATACCCGGCTATCTGCCCGATTCACATGACTTAATAAAAGAACAGGCAGTTGCAATTCAAAAAGCAGAAGTCACTCCCATTTTCATTGGAGGGGATCATTCTATATCCCTTCCTCTCCTTCGCGCTGCTCACGCTATTCATGGTCCCCTGGCGCTGGTTCATTTTGACGCACATAGCGATCTTTGGGATTCTTATTACGGTGGCAAAGACACCCATGGTACACCCTTTCGACGTGCCGTAGAGGAGGGACTGTTGAATCTGGGTCATTCTATTCAGATCGGCTTACGAGGTCCTCTTTATGGGCCCTCCGATTACGAGTTGAGTGAAAAACTAGGTCTGGCCTTGATCGATGGGCCCAGATTGCATCAAATAGGTATGGAGGTGGCTCTAAAAGAAATCCGTCAAAGAGT
>JAHELJ010000247.1 GCA_024644235.1 Lewinellaceae bacterium | reverse complement strand
AAAAAACTTAGCGCATTATGAAAAGCATGAATAAATCTATTATCATATTCTTTGTGGGGTTGTTGGTGATTTCCTGCGAAAGTGATTTCGCTCCTCCCCATGATAATGTACCTTTTGGAGGATTTGTACGGTTTGAGGAATCTATAGCCAGCGGAACGATTGATATTGCTGACCCTTCCGCAAAGTTTGAAGCCACCTTGGTTGCTCCTTCGGCGAATGTATCGAACTACGAATTGGCAGTCACTGTGGTGAAGGCCGATACGACGATTGGACCAGCTCTATTGAAGAGTGTTACCTCTTTTCCGAGTGCTCTGGAAATACTGCCCAGTGAAATCGCTTCTGCAGTAAATATGCAGGTCACCGACCTGAAACCAGGCGACCGGATAGATCTAGCCGCAACAGTAACCAGAATGGACGGGCAAGAGTTTACCGCCAGTGATTTCACCGGTGATCTTCTCAACCCGGGCCAAAGGCAAGCGATGCAATTTTCGATCTTCCTGGTTTGTGCATTCAACGCATCTGACGCTGTGGGACAGTATCTGATAGTGACTGATCCTTTTGTTACTTCGTTGGACTTTGAACGGCCCATCGAGGCGGTTGCGGGACCAGGTGAGAATCAGATTACGTTCATCAATATGTTCAGTCATCCTGAGGCTTACGACATTGTCGTTACAGTAGACGATCCTGCAGCAGGAAGCGCTTCAGTAAGCAAACAGCCAGCGTGGCATTGCGACAATTTCGGATGTCCCTGGGGTGAGGGACGGGTGGAAGGAGCAGGTCTTTTCTTTTCTTGCACTGGCTTCCTCACCCTCGATCTGACGCATACGGTGGATGCGGGATCCTTTGGAACATTTAAGATGGAATTGCAAAAGCAATAGATATACTTCTATGGATTCGTACGGGCTAGCTCTGCAGCTAGCCCGTGCACTTTTTTTCTTTCACGGCTTGTATCCGGTTCATATTTCAAAGTTGGAAGCTGGCCCTATCTGGTCAACGCTCGCAGTTAGCTGATTTTTTAACTTTTGAATAATCCCCCAAGGCTTGTACAGGCGTCATCGCAGGGATATCTTGCGCCATTATGAGACGCATCCAGTACATCCATATTATTCAGTTGGCTATCATTTCCAGTATTCCGTTTGTGACCTTTGGTCAAGCGTTTGTTTCAGCTGAGGTAATCGAAGATCTGACGATAGACAATCGGGCGGAAGTACTCGTCATCTTAGATGATCAGCTGCAATTTGAGTCTCAACAAATTGTAGCTGATAAAGCTGCAAAGGGCAGTCTCGTATTCAATAGGCTTAAGCAGCATGCCGACCGAACTCAAAAACCGGTGCGCCAGATCTTGGACTCATTGAATGTCGTCTACCAGTCCCTATACATTGTGAATGCAATATTCCTGGAACTGGACAAACAAGTGTTAAACCAAGTGGCAGATCTAGCAGCAGTCCGTGAGGTCATTTCAAATTCGAGCTTTCGTATACAGGAGATTGAACATCAAGATAAACAGCCTGGAAGATCAGCTGATCAATTACCCTGGGGGCTGGAGCTAATTGGTGTGCCAGAGGTGTGGGAAATGGGATACGCTGGGCAAGGTGCAGTGATCGGCGGCCAAGACACAGGTGTGGAATGGGATCACCCTGCTTTGATCGGTGCCTATCGGGGCTGGAATGGGAACACAGTCGATCACAATTACAACTGGCACGATGCGATTCGTGAAATCAGTCTACTACATAACGATTCTATTATTGATCCATCGAATAATCATTGTGGGCTTGATCTGAGTGCACCATGCGATGATGCGGGGAGCAGCCATGGTACTCACACTATGGGAATCATGGTGGGTAGAGATACAGCTCAGGGCTTCCAGGTTGGTTTGGCTCCGGAATCCCAGTGGGTTGCGGTACGCAATATGGAGCGGGGTTTTGGCTCGCCTTCCACTTACTTAGAAGGCTTCGAGTGGTTTCTGGCACCCACCGATCTTGATGGTTTGAATCCTGATCCTGGTCTTGCCCCGCATGTCATTAACAATAGTTGGGCATGTCCAGAACTGGAGGGTTGCAATTCTGATAATTTTGAAA
>JAHELJ010000246.1 GCA_024644235.1 Lewinellaceae bacterium | reverse complement strand
CTCACAGTTTCGATGACCCCTTCGATCTTCCCATCGTCGAAATAAATCGGTTCGTTCGGTTTGATGTCCTCAAATATTTCGGGCAACGTGCAGGAAATATGTGCCGGAGCCACCAATTGTCCATCCGGGCCATACGAAGCATTTTCGCCAGGCCGGGGATCCCGGTGCACGACTAGTTTGTCACTGGCAAATAGGGTGATAAATTGTTCTTTTGGCAGTAATTCACCCACTCTGCTCACTTCCTCGCCTGTCTCTTTCATCCGCGTCATGGTCAATTGCATTCCGGTCTCGAGATAGGCTGAATCAGAGCAAAGTCCCCACTTACCGGGTCCTTCCTTTCGTTCGATCCTGATCTTGCATTTCTTGCCCCTGGCATCGATAAAATACAAAGTGCTGCCCCGTTTGATTTTGCTAAAGAGATAATCGTCTACTGGCAAGACGGCATCATGTTCGCGATTGGCCGGCGGCAAGACTTCCGGTGGAGCAATCCAGATTCGAGAGGGTTGGGTCACCCGGCCTCTATCGTCTTTCTTGGGACGAATATGGATTACTTTTGGTCCCTCGACCATGGGGCCAGTTCGTAGCTTAGGTCCACCCAGGTCCATCGCCACTTTACATTTCCTTTTCAATGCTTTGCTGGCGTCGCGAACATGGGCGATCATCTTTCTCCACGTTTCCATTTCATCATGAGCGCAATTTATACGAGCACAGTTCATACCCAGGCCGACGAGACGTCGCACATACTTGGCATCTTCCGCCGCGGTATTTGGAAGCGTGACCATAATGCGGGTTCTGCGTTGCTTGGACTTGTATCCAAACAATTGTTTGGTATTTTTATTAAGGATCTTCTCGCTCTTCCGGATCGTGACAAATCCCTTCTTTCTGCGTGATCGTTTTTGATCCAGGAGGCTCTCCAGCAGGTATTGCTGATTTAAGAGACTATGCATGACGTGGCCCTCGACATTCGTGAGCGATGGGAGGCCAAGCTCCCTCAGTGGGGTCTGCAAGCGATCGATGTTGAATGACCGGAAAGCCAGATAATGGATTAGATTTCTGGCGCTGTCCCGATACCCAGGAAGTACCTTCGACCACGTGGATTCCTGTTGCTTCTCCAACTCGCTGGCCTTTCTAATAATCTTTCGGATAATCCGCAGTGCCTTTTCATGCTTTTCTTGAAGTGCTAGCTTGGCTTTTGCCATGTTCTCGGTTATTGATCGGAGTGACTGTGACCTGATAAAATTAAGTCATCATTACTAAATATTGCTATTGCCTTCCTATTGGGTAATTCCATTTTTTTGCTCGTAGTAAACACGAGGGCCCACATTTACTTTACATGATTGGAAAGCAAGCAAGTCCCATATCAGTCCGGATTGGATTAATCGGTTTAAAATGCATAAATTTTCGTCATGAAATTATATCGTGATCAGTACCTGCTACTCCTTCTTTTGGGCCTCTTGTTTTTCGGTTCATCAATGACTTCTAAAAATACATTGGATATTGAAAAGCGTAGCCGGATTCAGAAAGATTCGGCTCAATTTGAACTCGTTTTTTCAAGGGAAGAATGGCGGCCGGAACAGACCGCTTTGATCATTTGCGATATGTGGGACAAGCACTGGTGCCCCACGGCAACCAAGCGAGTGGAGGAATTAGCTCCTGTGATGGACCAGGTGGTGAAGATCGCCCGGGAAAAAGGTGTCTTCATCATCCATGCACCAAGCGACGTCACGGATTTTTACGCCGGGCATCCGGCCCGGGAAAGGGCAATCCGTGCGCCGAAATCGGATCGCCTACCCCCGGAAATTCAAAATTGGTGTGCCTGGCTGGATGAAAACGAGCGAAAAAGCTATCCAATCGATCAATCCGACGGAGGTTGTGAGTGCGAAGAATGCCCTTCTCACATAGCCTGGAGCAGGCAAGTAGAAGCGATTGAAATCCAGGAAAGTGATGCTATTTCCGCTTCTGGTGAAGAGATCTGGAACCTCATGGAGTCAAGAGGAATACAGAACGTCATGATCATGGGCGTTCATACCAACATGTGTGTACTTGGAAGGCCCTTTGGTCTGCGAAATATGGCAAGATATGGTAAGAA
>JAHELJ010000122.1 GCA_024644235.1 Lewinellaceae bacterium | reverse complement strand
GAACTGGATGTTAGAGGGTGGAAACTATGATTGGGCAAAAGTCCTTCTGTTGCAAGGAGATAGAGAAGGAGCATTGTCACGTCTGGAAGAATTTGAACCCTGGTTTGGACTGGACCACTGGATTGCTCACGATCCGGTGTTCGACTCTCTTCATGACGAGCCACGCTTTCAAGCGGTGGTAGAGCGATGTGCCGATTGGACCAGGGAGAAAAGGCGGCATGTGGATGAAGGGATTGCCGCTGGTATCTTTCCCGATCCGGTAGATCTGTAAGTCGTTCTCAGCTTGGAAAATTTAACAGTAATTCATCAGTGAATAGCTTAAGTTCATCTATCCAAAAAAACAAAATCAAAAAACATGAAGGCGATACTATCTTTTTCAATTCTCTTTTGCTGTGCAGCAGGACTAACCGCTCAAATTAATCTTGATGTATTTGGAGATTCCAAGATTTTGGGACGACTTGACCTCTATAAGGGCTCAGGTAATACACTTGCTGGATTTGAGACTGGCAAAATCATGACCACCAGTGCTTATTCGAATACCTATTTCGGTTATCAGGCAGGTCTTGCAGATGCCAATGGGCATGAAAACGCATTCTTCGGTTACCAAGCCGGCCTGATGAATGTTGGAGTCGAGACAGCAGGATTTGATACGCCCGGTAACCGGAACACTTTTATTGGACATCGTGCTGGTGCATCCAATGTATCTGGTTTCGACAACTGTTTGGTGGGATTCAAGGCAGGAGAGGACAACTTGGAGGACCGGAATGTATTTATTGGAGCTTACACTGGAATAGACAACACCACCGGTGAAAAGAATACTTACCTCGGTACTGCTGCGGGGGAATTTAGCAATGGAAGTGAAAGTATAATGGTGGGATTCTGGGCAGGGCGCTTAAACAATGGATCCAATAATGTCTTCGTAGGAACCCAGGCAGGCTATAATACCGGTACAAGCTCATCCAATGTTTTTATCGGGTATCAAGCAGGCTTTTCCGAAACAAATAGCAATCTGCTTTATATCGAGAATTCGAGCTCAACATCACCTTTGATCTGGGGAGATTTCTTGAACAATGATGTTCAGATTAATGGAGATCTCTGTTATACAGGAACATTCGGAGCTTGTTCTGATCAAAGGTTCAAAAAGGATGTTCGAAACATCCCTGAGGCATTGACACGACTCGTAAAATTGAATGGTGTAATTCATGGATGGAGGCATGAGGATTATCCTGATATGATCTGGAAGGAAAGTGAAGAATATGGGGTTGTTGCTCAAGAAGTTGAAGAGGAATTTCCTGAATTAGTCAATCAGGATAAGGAAGGATACAAATACGTCGACTATGTGAAATTTGCACCTATTTTTATCGAAGCAGTTAAAGAGCAGCAACATGTAATCGAATCCCTTCAGCAAACCATTCTATCTCTACAAGAGCACAACAAATTGTTAGAAGATAGATTGGAAGGATTCATTTCGGTGGTGAATGAGCTTAAGTCACAGGAGCATATACTAAAAGACTAGGCCAAACCGAGGTGTCACCAAGAAACAAAATAGGAATGACTGGCGATATGTGGATCAAAGCCCGGCGATCAATTTCGACACTTCATCATCTGCCAGAGCCCAAATGGATTCCAGCTCTTTCTTGATTTCGGCACTTTCTGCTGATTTCCCCAAGCCCAGCAGAGCGGATAGTTTGCCTTGCAATGCCTTTGATCGACGGGGAGCTCGCATCAAGCTCGTTTCAAATTGATCCAAAGCTTCTTCATACCGTTTCTGTTCCAGCAACCAGAGACCATACTGCTCGAAAGAAGGAAATGCAATCTCCGGAGGTCCGGCTGCAAAGTCCGATTCTGCCTCCATCTCTGTAGCAGTTTTAATTGCTTCCTCGTAGGCATTCTGGTCGCCACTCAGCTTAGCTTGGAAACTTTTGATCTGTTGCAGCAGCACCTGTGAAGCTCGAATGGCATCTTCATTAGGTGCATACCGCGTTTGCCCGGCAGCGCAAAGGGCGGCTCCCTCTTCACCCACTTCAAGCTTGGCGATTTCGATCTTATGAGCCAAGGCATCAATTTGAGCAGCAACCGCATCGGCGTCTTCTTCCATCATGGCCAGGTAGCTGCGGAAAAATGCCAGTTCAGCCGCTGATACAATACTGAGATCGGATATCTTGACCTCGAGATCTGCTACTAGAGCCGGATCCCATTTGTTCGTTTCGACCAGTTGCTTGTTCTGCATGGAGATCAGATAACCACGAGCTCCCTTAGTGGGATCTCTGGGTACATAGTCCAGCATATCACGCATCAGTTCAGTGGCTTTCTCAAATCTACCTTGTTGTAAATAACCGTAGTGCAACCAGGAATAGGAGTGATATCCACGCTGGCCATCGCTGAGATTCTTTCGTTCCAGTTTTTTCACACTGGCAGCATAAGACGCTTCATTCGATGACACGACGCCGTCCCACATACCCAGTGATAAATAAATATGCGAAGGCATATGCAGGGCATGAGTGGCATCGGGGGCTACCTTCGAGTACTCATCTGCCACATCAATCGCCTGTATGGCCATTATTGGATTATCGTAAGCATGAATCTTGTAGTGAAGGGCTCCTGGGTGCCTTGGATTCTCCTTGAGAATGCCTTCCGCAATGCGTCCGGATAGCTTATTTTCAGCGGTTACCTGGCCATAATCTGTGGCCCAAATCAATCCCAAGGCATAGAATGCACCCACTTCATGGTTGTTGGGGTACTTTTCATGCAACTCTGCCATGTAGTCCACGTAGTCTTCGTGTCTCTCTTTCAATTCTGCTTCGCCATTGAGGATCTCCAGCGCCTGCCAGAAATCAGCCTCCAATTCGTTTTCAGCTTTGCTTAATCTTTCATCCTTGGTGGCTCCCAATCTACTCATGACGGCTCTTCCAGCTTCCACATCCTGTAGACCCCATAAAGCTTTGTAGTAAGACATCGCCTCGCCCCAGTGCGCCATCATCTCCGTGCTATCAGCAGCCACCGCTTCCTGAAAGGCTTCGCGGGCGTCTTCATATTCAAAACTGTGCAAGAGGAGCAATCCTTTTTCAAAACCCTCCTTCGCCTTTTCGCTGATCGAAAACTGATGGTTGAGCACGCCGAGTGAATCCTCATCTGAGATTTGCTTCTCCTTTGGTGCTGAGCAAGCTGAAACCATGAGGACGAAGATTAGGGACAGATATTTCATTAGCTTGAAAGTTAGATTGACCCGAAGATACAATAAGGTGCGATTTTGCGCTTTTTGACCACTTGAAGTGGTTTTGGACAAAACGGTTTATTTTTAGACATCATCATGTCAATTGACTCCCTAACTAAAAGACGATATGTTTTCCAGACGCGATTTTTTGAAAAAGACAAGCCTGGCCCCGGCAGTGCCACTTAGTGCAGTGGTTGACTTTGATCAGGATGATCCTGAGACTGGTAAGACGGATGCCGGTCCGAGGATAACGAAATTCACCATTTTTCCGGCGCGGGGTTCTTTCTACCGGTTTATCGGTCCCAACTCCTATGACGAGAAGCCGAAAGGGATAGAGGGAAATCCCAGAAGAACTTTGCTGGTGGAACTCTCAGATGGAACTGTAGGCTTGGGTACCATTGGCTACCGCCCACTGACAGATGAGGTGTTGAAAGAAACGAAACAATTGATAGGGAAGGATATCTTGTCTGTATATCGTTGGGATGGTGATCACATTGCAAATGCCGCATCCGGGTTCGAAAAATTCATTTACGATGCATCTTACTCCTGGGTAGAGAGTGCCATCCTGGATGCATTGGGTAAAGTCAAAGGTATGCCCGTATGGCAGTTGTTTGGGGATAGCTTGAAGAAGGGAGTCGATCCCTATGACGGCACTCTGTATTTCGCCGAGATTGCTCAGAATAGGGACGTAAGTATCATCGGTGAAATTGGCAAGCAGATCAAGCGTGACGGCTATGGAGCGATCAAACTCAAGGTGGGCAGATCAGACAAGTGGTTGCCTGGCGAGGCCGGTGTGGAACGGGACATCGAGGCCTTTGTAACACTTCGTGAAGCAGTGGGTACTAATTTCAATTTGATGACCGATGCCAATAACGGCTACCGTGACAGAATCGACTGGGCATTAAGATTCCTCAAAGCATGTGCACCTTATGATATGTATTTCATCGAGGAGTTGATCCCGGATGATACTGAGCAGTATTTAGAAATCCGGGAAGAACTTCGAAAAGAAAACCTTCATATCCCTATTGCGGATGGTGAAAGCATCTGGAGTCCGGATATGCTAGATATTTTCACCGAATACTGTGAAGCGGGAGTCTACAGCTTTATCCAACCTGACATGCCCACCTGTGGTTTTACCAATATACTGCGTACGGCCCGGATGGCTGAGAAATATCCCCATGTAAAACTCATTCCGCATGTTTGGCAAAGTGAGATGGGGCTTTACATGAGTGCCCATGTAGCTAAGATTCAATCCAATATTCCTTTCATTGAGGATTCACGTTACGATGAGCATTGCATGATCGGCACCGATTACGTTTTTGACCGGGGTCAATGGTTTGTTCCAGACCGTCCTGGCTGGGGAGTATATCTCACACCTGGCTATGAGGAATACATTGAGGGTGATCCGATCGTCATCAGCTGAGCGGTTGTACATGTTTTTCGACCAGCTGGACAAACCGGTTGATGATGCTGTTTGCTACTTCCGTATTGTGCCGGAGGTGGATAAATGCCTGGTATTCCTCTTCAGTGTTGAAGTACTTTTCTTTGTAAGCTTCTAATCTGGCCTGCAGGTTGGCACAGGTGATCTCCGGGTGGAACTGAAAAGCGTAGAATGGAGTCTCTTTCAGTCTGAACCCATGCACCGGGCACCGCTTTGAATAGGCCAACCGAATACAATCAGAAGGTAGGTCGACCGTGCTTTTGTGATGGCCACTGACTGCATTGAAATGACTGGGAAAACCTTTGAACAACGGATCCTGTAGAGCTGCTTCGGTAAGAGAGATCTCATAAATACCAACCTCGTATTGTTCCGGATCGATGACAACATCTGCACCCAACAGCATCGATGCAAGCATAAATCCCCCGCAAGATAGGAGGGAGGGAATCTTTCGTTCGATCGCCCTCAGCATCAAGCCATTGAGATTTTCTATAAACGGATGGAAAATGTCAGGCAATTCCACTTCATCGCTACTGTCATCGGAGAGTCCGCCCATCATCAGCGCATCGTAACCATCAATAATACCCGGTTGAAAATCTGGTGCGCGGAATACATCCAGAGTTGTGATCTGCTCCTCCACCAAACCAGAGAAATGCACAAATTCTTTCCTTTCTGCTGGTAACAGTGATTGGTCACTGCGAATCTGGACGAGCAATATCTTAAGAGGTGCCATCACGAATCATCTAAAGATATTCTTTCCTGCTGGATCATCAGTTATAACCAAGAGGGGAGAGCACCTGGCTTCTCGATCAAAAAATACACATAGCTTCTGACCGTCTGGCTCTAAAAAATGCCCAGCTGTAGCTTCTTTTTGCGATTTGGGGAAACGAAGGTTTTTAAGCACAGCTAATGGTTCTAAATTCCAATGGATTCATAATGTTTTGTTCACATTTTCAAAAACAAAGATCTCATGAAAGTGTCTAATTTAATTGTGATTATGATTCTCTCAACATTCCTTTTTAGTGGATGTGTCGAAGAGGACCTAAAAGATCTAAGCCCACCTGCACCCCAGGAAACCGTCCAGGATAACGATTCACGCGATTTATCCCGTAGTGCACATACACCTGCTCAACGAAATTTTGGCGCTCACCTTTCCGGCGATGAAGAGGTGCCACCCGTTGCCACAAATGCCACAGGACAGGCGATACTTCAATTCAATAAGGAAGGCGACAAGTTGCATTACAAACTGATTGTCGCCAACATATTTGATGTGAGATTTTCCCATTTACATATGGCGCCAGCTGGAGAAAATGGACCTGTTGTGGCATTTCTATATCCCGGACCGACAACACCTGGCCGCACGCAGGGTATTCTTGCCGAAGGCTACATCACTGACGCTGATGTAATAGGACCCTTGGCGGGAATGGGACTGTCGGCTTTGAGAGATCGGATGGAGCGGGGAAGAATTTATGTTAACGTACATACAGTTGCCAATGGTCCCGGTGAGATTCGCGGCCAAGTGAAATAGGAGTTATCCCTTTTAAAAATAATTGGGCTATCCAGTGGGTAGCCCATTTTTGTTACTATTGATCACACGGTTTGACCGATTGCAGAGGTTGCATTTTTAAAGGATCGCTTTCGGCAGCGCTCTTGTTAATGGCCATTACTCTGCAAGAATTCAGATTGGTCTTTTCATCATCAGACAGGCACGTGACTTAATATTCCCCGGTATATCCCAGGATTTGATCCCTTAATCAACTCCGCACCCACGACCCGGGTGTAGTATTCGGCCGGACCAACCCCTCCAATGATTGCATAGGCATAGCCCTGTGCACGCATGGTCGTAAGACTCTTCCATAGCAGCACTTTACCAATGCCTCGGTTTCGGTGTGGCGGATCCACTGCGGTGGGCCCAAAGAAATTGCGATAGGCCACATCATAACAGGCAAAACCTAGAATTTCGCGGTCTTTCAAAGCTATGAAGCACCGAACCGGTTCAAACGAAAAGGAAACTTCACCTTCACTTGCCCAGCCATCATCAAATCGTTGCCGAATCCAATCTACCACAATCGATTTTTCTGCAGCGAGAGCTGGCCTGATAATTATACCCTGGTCCTTCAACTCATTTTCAAGCGATGAATAGTCTGGCAGCTCATAGAGCTTGACTAGCATATCGTGCATAACCAACATCTACTGTGTGTAAACAAGTTAGGTTATATTCCTTAAAAGGGTAAAAGTCAATTCGAGTCTGCAAAAAGAATTCTTAGACTGTTAGACTCATAAACTTTCCACTCTCAACGTTCAACACTCAACTATCAACAGCATCCGCTGTGGCATCTTCGGCAGGTTCAGGTAACGGGATATCAGAATTGAAGATATCCTGGGTTATGATCCAGCTGCCATCTGCTTGTTTTTCTTGTACTTCCAGCCATTTTCCCCGGTCTACCTCGGTTCCGTCTTCCATAGTCAATACATAAGTACCGTAGACGGTGGCGAAATGGCAGGTGCCTCTCACTTCCTTCACTTCGAAAGCAATCTTGATCTCAGGAAATTCCATGTGCCAGGCTTTCATAGCCTCCCGACCCCGTAACGCTTCAGTATTTGCGGGGAGAAATAGTGCATCTTCTGCGTATCGCATCATATATCCATCTCGGTCACCACTGTTCCATTTTGCTTCATCGGCCTCCGTTTTGGCCGAGAAGGCGGCCTTATCCTCTTCCGATAAGGTACAGGGAGCAGGTTGACAAGCATTGAAAATCAACAGGCCTGATAATAATAACAGGCACGCATAAGACTGAGTGTTTTTCATGATACTGGTTTTTTGAAGAACTTTGATAACGATTCAATTTAAGCCATTTGGGAATATTCTGCTCGGTTCCAAGATGCAGTCTGTGTAGTGTTGCTGCTTTATTGCGCTAAACCCTAAACCCTAAAACCTAAAACCTAAAACCTAAACCCTAAACTAAATCCGATCTATCCATTCGGCAATAGCTCTTCCAATACCATCAGGATTGTCCTCCTGCACATAATGGAGACCAGGCCCTATGGAAACAGTGGTCAAGTTTTGGAGGTGACTCTTGGACCATTCGACCATAGGAGCCGTGATCAATCCACCCGGTTCGGCAAATAACAGCAACTTTGGATAGGTGCTTTCCTGCAGCTTATCAGAGTATGCTGATACGATGGAGAGATGAGAGCAAATCACATGCTCTTTCATTTCCTCGTAATGATGAGTTTGACGATATGCTAATTGCCTCATCCAGTGGGCACTCACTTCATAGAATCTCTGATATCGTCAGCCTGGTCGACGAATATCCGAGTATCTGCGAAATCTCGAAGATAAGGTTCCCAATTACAAAGGCAGCGCTACTTTGTGACC
>JAHELJ010000245.1 GCA_024644235.1 Lewinellaceae bacterium | reverse complement strand
TTGGCAGGTAATCCGCGAATGGGATCTTCGCAAAGTGCTTGATGTGGATCGGGCTGTATTTCCCAAGGACTTTATACGGGATTTTGCCGCGGATTGGTTCCATTTTAATTCGTTGGCCCTCAGTCAGGCAGATAATTCATTAGTGATCTCGGGTCGAAATCAGGGCGTCCTCAAAGTGGATTGGGATAATAATCTCAAGTGGATCTTGGCCCCTCACAGAGGCTGGGGCAAGGCCGGAAGTCATGGAAATGGATTGGATACCAGAGACTATTTGCTGACTGCAGTGGATCGTGATGGTAATCCTTTGCCTCCCGATGTTCAGGAAGGCATTGCCGGTACTGACGATTTTGAGTGGTGTACAGGGCAGCATGGACCCACCATATTGGAAAACGGAAATCTCGTGATTTTTGACAACGGTTTATCCCGCAACTTCGGAGGTACTCCAACCTATTCAAGGGCAGTAGAGTACCAGATAGATGAGGAGAAGAGAACCATTCAACAAGTGTGGCAGTATGGGAAGGAACGAGGACTCGAAATGTTTTCAGGCATCACCAGCGATGTGGATGTCCTAAATGAAACCGGCAATCGACTGGTGACTGCGGGAAATATTCGACTTAGCAACGATCCGCCTCATGCCAAGATGATTGAAGTTAGCTATCCTGATAATACGGTGGTTTTTGAAGCCAAAATAAATTTCAAAGATGGTTTGGGAACTAAGGCTCAGGAATGGGCTCAGTTTGATGTGGTCTATAGGGGGGAACGTTACCCGCTTAGACATCGATAGATCCGGAATGAAAGGGTAGTTCGGTATAAGTCAACTGATATTTATAATCGTGATTGAATCAACCTATTTTGAAAGCAGTGAACACTATGCTATCTACTTTGGATTTTATCATCATAAGTCGCAGGCTTCATGGTTAGATTCGTGACTTTGATAAGCTTAAGCCTCCTCCTGGTGGTACCCACTGAGGCGACAGTTCAAAAATTAACTCAAGACTCCACCTTTTTTGATGGAGATCAGCCTCTCAGCGTGCGCATTTCGGGTGATTTGCGAAGTCTGTTTCGTGACCGAAGTGATGATCCAAGCTATTTCCCCTTATCCCTATCCTATACGGATGCTGATTCGAACATTGTCGAGGTGAAGTTGAAGGCTAAAACCAGAGGTCATTTCCGACTAAAGATCGCCAATTGCAGCTATCCTCCTCTGCTCTTGAATTTTTCGAAAAAGGGTACACCGGAGCAATCGATTTTTCGAGGTCTGGATAAAGTGAAGCTGGTGGTTCCCTGCATGGGAGAAGAGTTTGTGATCAAAGAATACCTTCTCTACAAAATATACAACCTTTTTACACCTTATAGCTTCAATGTGAGATTGCTCCGGCTTGAGTTTAATGATCTGGAGCGAGGGAAGGTTCACGATCCCCAATGGGCATATATCTTGGAAGAAGACGAAGCGCTGGCTGAGCGAAATGAGTCAAAGGAATTTAAAAGGCACGGCCTTAAGGGCAAGCATCTGGATCGCTATCATTTTCTGCTGATGTCTGTCTTCGAATATTTTATAGGAAATACCGACTGGTCGGTAGAGTACAGGCACAATGTCAAATTGGTGGTGAATGAGAAGCATTCTCTACCGGTTCCGGTACCTTACGATTTTGATCATGCTGGTGCCGTAGCTGCTCCTTATGCTAAACCCAGCGAGGCCCTGAAACTAGCATCTGTTCAGCAGCGTCGTTACCGGGGCTTTTGTCTGGAGGATCTGGATGAATTGGAATCAATCTTTTCGTTGTTCGAGGATAACCGAGCTGAGATAAGGAATCTGGTAAACGAATCATTGCTTAGTGATAGAACCAAAAGACGTATGATGGAGTATCTGGAATCCTTTTTTGAAACTTTGGGGGATCGTAAGCGACTTGAAAGAGACTTCACCTATCCATGTCTTGAAGGCGGGACAGGTAATGTGGTGATCCGGGGACTGAGAGATATCTAACTCAGATTTTAGAACCGATGCGTGTAGTTGATCTTTAAGATCGAACTCCGATCAAGCAGGCGGTAATCTCCCTGAACGTAAAGCCAATTGTAGTTGAAAACAGCAAAAACATCTGTGCCAGGGGTCACGATCCAGT
>JAHELJ010000244.1 GCA_024644235.1 Lewinellaceae bacterium | reverse complement strand
TAAGGTCAGGATTGCTTTCAAGATACTTGATGAAAGCGATGACATCCCTCCAGGCTATGCATATGTGGAATGCCACCTGGTATTTGACATCAAGTTTGGTGAGGGCTTCAGGCGTAAAGTCCGGAATGTAGCGGGAGGCCACAAAGTGAATACACCTCAGGAGATGAGATATTCCAGTGTTGTATCCAGGGAGACAGTCAGAATTGCTTTGACTATTGCTGCATTGAATGGACTTGATGTAAAGTCCTCTGATGTGCAGAATGCTTATCTGACTGCTCCATGTGCTGAGAAGATTTGGACTAAGCTTGGACCAGAGTTTGGACCAGATGCTGGGAAGAGGGCTATCATAGTGAGAGCGCTTTATGGCCTTGGCTCGGCCGGAAATAGTTTCAATTCTCATATTTCGAATTGCATGAGGCATTTGGGATATGAGAACTGCAGAGCTGACCATGATTTGTGGTACAAGGCAGATGTGCACCCAGATGGAGAGCCATATTACAAGTATTTGCTCCTTTATGTGGATGACTGCTTGGCAATTGGTTTGGATGCTGCACAGGAATTGAAACGGTTGGATCACTACTTCCAGATGAAGCCTGGATCTATTCAGGATCCAGAAGTATACTTGGGTTCTAAGATCAAGAAGATCATGCTGCCAAATGGAGTGGTTGCATGGGGTATGAGTTCCAGCAAGTATGTGCAGGAATCAGTGAGGAACATTGAGAAATGGTTGGCTTCAGACAAGTGCAAGATGAGGAAGCAATTACTGAAGAATCCCAGATCAACTTGGCCTTCTGGATATGAAGCAGAGTTGGATACTTCAGAGGAATTGAATGCAGAGGATGCTCATTATTACCAGCACTTGGTTGGAGTGGCACATTGGATTGTGGAGCTTGGCAGAGTTGATATCATTACTGAAGTAAGTGTGTTGTCATCTTATTTGGCTAACCCTCGTGATGGACACATGGATGCAGCTCTACATCTCTACAGTTGGTTGAAGAACCACCACAATGCTCGGTTGGTATTGGACCCCTCTTACCCAGACATTGATCAGGATAACTTCATCCAGAGAGATTGGGAGAATGTCTATGGAGACATCAAAGAGGAGTTGCCACCAGACATGCCAAAGCCATTGGGCAAGGATGTGGATTTGAGATTGCATGTGGATTCCAGCCATGCTACTGATAAGGTTAACAGGAGATCCAGGACAGGATTCTTTGTGTTCATGAATTCAGCCTTGATTCAGTGGTGTTCCAAGAAGCAACCTACAATTGAATCATCTGTGTTTGGAGCTGAGTTTGTTGCTATGAAGCATGGAATTGAGACAATGAGAGGTATTAGATACAAGTTGAGAATGATGGGTGTACCATTGTCTGGACCCACCTATGTTTATGGAGACAACATGAGTGTGATCCACAATACACAGAAGCCAGAATCTATGTTGAAGAAGAAGTCCAATTCAATCTGCTATCACACTATCAGAGAATCTTGTGCTACAGGTGAGAGCATCACTGGATGGGTTCCATCAGGGGACAATCCAAGTGATTTGGCTTCTAAGATTCTGCCATCAGGTCAACTCAGAGAGCACTTGGTGAGGGATACTCCCCTATTGTATGACATCTATGATGATCATTCAGAGAAAGAGTAAGGCAGCAACTCCTCGTCCTATTCCAGAACCTGAGACATCCACTATGGAGTGGATGATTGCAGGATGGTGAGGACACGGTAAGGTTCTGAGGTTTCCTTTGGCTTGATGCCATGAATACAGTTGCAGTGCCCAGTGGAAGTCCACCTGGACTTGAGATACCATTGGAGGAATGGTAATATCATGATGAAGGTGGACAATACCAGTTGTAAGAGTATTTGTTATATGTTTCGGAGTGATGGGATGGATGAACATCCAACACTTCGAGGGGGACTGAAAAGATCCGCATGGAACCCGGAAAGGTAACCCGGAAACGATCGAATGAATTTCAGTTCTAGTAGTAGTCATAATTTGCATAAGAAGAAACGTTACATGTAAATTTACTCACTTCCCCATCTCGCCCGATGGACTACCCCACCACGGTGGAATCCACAAGGAAAGCATGATGGGCTTTTCTGCAAGTATTGTCCGTAGCGACTCCTTTTAGGAA
>JAHELJ010000121.1 GCA_024644235.1 Lewinellaceae bacterium | reverse complement strand
TTTATGGATGTCATCAAGATCTGGAAGAGACATTTATCAGGCAACAAGCTGCCCCGACGTTTCCTGTGCCACTAAAAGAGATGGGTTCTGAAATCCACTTTCATGTTTTGGACCGTGATAAAAAACATCACATTGCAGGCAAGGAAATATCCATTATCGAACAACCTCATCCGGGAAAGTCATATGGTTATCGTTTTCATCAATCTGGCAAAACTGTCGTGTACAGTACCGATGCTGAACACACCGAAGACTCTCAGTCCGAAGACTACCGCTTTCTCGATTTTTTTAAAGACGCCGATATCTTGATTTTCGATGGTCAATTTAACCTAGCGGATCATCTTTTCACCAAGCAAAACTGGGGTCATTCCAGCAATCTGGTAGGTATTGAGCTGGCGGTGAGGGCTGGGGTAAAGAAATTATGTTTGTTTCACAGCGATCACACGTTTGTCGATCACGACCTTACGAAGTTTCTGAGTGATAGCAAAAGATATTTGAATATCTATGATGAAGGATCTGAGCTTGATGTTGTGATTGCCTATGATGGTTTAGTGCTGGATTTAGCTGACTCTACCCCGGTATAGATTAATGACAGTATGGTGATATCATCCGACTGTTCGGCGTTGCCCCTAAATTGTGAAACATCGGCGATGACAGCCTCTACAGATTCCTGGGCGTTGTGGGATCCATTGCTTTGAAAAAGTCTATCCAGTCGCTCATCACTATACTGATCTTTGCCATCATTAAAAGCTTCGGTAATGCCATCGGTAAATAATACCAATTGATCTCCTTTTTCCATCAGAAGAATGTCCTGTTTGTAGTTGAAATCTTCCACTGCGCCCAATACCGGTCCATGAAGTTGCTCGAGTTTACTCAGATCCCCTTTACTAGTAATATAAAGCGGTGGATTGTGACCGGCATTGCAGTAGCTGAGTTGCCCTGTCTTTGTGTTTAGCAAGCAGAGAAAATAGGTCACAAACATAGACGAATCGTTGTCGACACAGAGCTCTTTATTCACTTCGCTCAGGATCTTAGACGGCAGGCTGGAGTAGTTCGCATTGGTTTTCACTAATGTTTTAGTAACCGCCATAAACAATGCCGCGGGCACTCCCTTGTCAGAGACATCACCGATACCAACGATAAGATGATCCTCGTCGATCTTGAAGAAATCATAAAGATCTCCCCCCACTTCCCTGGCTGGCTCCAAGGCTGCATAAAGATCTACCCCAGGCATCTTGGGGAAATCGGAAGGGATCATACTCATCTGAATCTCGCGCCCTACGTTCAACTCAGTTTGCATTCGCTCATTGTGTTTGGCAATGATCTTATTCAGTTCTTCTAATTCGTCGTTTTGTTTTTCGATTTGCTCGTTTTTAATAGCCAGGGCTTTCTTGGATTTCTGTTCCTGGCGGTAATTTCGATAAATGAAGAAACTGATGAGAAGAAGAGCCAGTGTTCCCCAAATCAGGTAATTACGAGTGGTCTTGGCTTTCTGCAATTTTCTTTCATTCTCTAATCTCTCCCGTTCTCTCTCCGATTCGAGATAGATGATCTGCAGTTGAGTTTTGTCCAGGGAATCAGTCAATGCTACCAGGTCGTCATCAAATTCAGCCAGCTCCTGAACAGCTTCTTCCAGTTGCGATTCTATCATTTGAAGTTCAGTAGTTCTTTTCCTTTCCTCTATTTCAGCGATCTCTCTCTTCAATGCTTCTTCATCTGCTATCTGCTGGAGCCTTTGCATATCACGATCCTGCTTCATAGTGTGAAAGCTCTGATAGAGTTCGTAATAGTTTCTGGTATTGGTTACATCGCCGGCTTTCTCATACGTTTCGGAGAGCATGAGATAGCAGCTGGAAATCTGATCGGGGTCATTCAACTCTCTGGCAATCACAAGGGCTTCCTGCAGCAGCTGAATTGATCGATTAAACCGGCCCAGATTGTTTTGTGCTACGGAGATATTCTTGATCGCCGCGATGATACCTTCCTTATTTTTGAAAGCTCTACGGGCAGCCAATGTTTTTTCAAAGTAGCTCAGGGCAGTCTCGTATTCCCGAATATCGGAATACAGCATCCCCAGATTGTTATGCAGCATCGCCAGGCCGTTTTCGTTATCCAGGCTGTCGTTGAGTGCTACCGATTGCTCATAGAATTTTATCGCATTCTTGTAGTCATTATGTTCCCAGTAGAGGAAAGCTACATCATTGAGATGACGAGATGCTTCTTTCCATTTACCTGCTTGAATGGCTGTTTCATAAAGAGACGAGCTGATCTCGATCTGAGCCTGATCATTTCGTGACAATGGTTGAATTTGCCCCGGCAAATCCAGGCAAAGCAAGAGCATCAAGATAAGCGAGGCAGCTTTACTGTAATGTAGCTTCGACCCACTAAAGAACTGATTCATATCGCTAGTTTTCGGCCGTCCGAAATGAGATTTCCCGGGTCGACTCGTTACCGACCATGTCAATAGCCCGGATCGAAACAGTATAGGTCTCGTTCCTTTTTAATGGACCGATGGGTTTGGTATAGAGTACTTCGTTGCCTTCATTGATGCGGTAGTAGATCTTGTCGTTTCCGACGATATCATCAGTAGCTGCCAGAAACAGTCTTACATAGGGTGGATACAGCGGTATACCATCTTCTATAGATATGGCTTGAGTACTGAAATTCTCAAAGATCTGAGGTGGCGTCCCGTCAACAAACACCGAAGTACTGCCGATATTTCTGTTATTGACATTGTCATATCCAAATAGTTCGATCTGATGCTCTCCAGTGGTACTAATTGTAAATCCTGAATCGTAAGTTGTTTCGGCACTTTGCCCATCCACGCTGTAAGAGAGATATTGCAGGCCACTTTCCGGATCTTTGCCAATTACCTGAATTTCGGTGCGGGGACTAATGTATTGAACACCTGCTGTTTCAAATCTTGGTCCCACCAGTCGATGCGTGATGTCAGGACCAGTAAGGTCGAGATAAACGAGGCTTATGTCATGTGTGTACGATTCATTGCTTCGAGGTCTATTATCCAATTGATCTACAGCATAGTAACGGATCCGGTGCACACCCGGGACACTGGGTAGATAGAAGGGCTGGTCATAAACTTGAAAATCATCATTATCAATCGAATATCTGATCTCCCGAACTCCTATCTTATTGTCGACCGATGTCAACTTCATTTTGGTCCGACCAGAAAAATAGACCCTGTCTTCCACCACGAAACGATCTCCCAGAACATCATGGGCTGTGAGGGGTGCTGTTTTATCGAAATAGAAATCATAACGAAATCTTCCACTTTCATTACCCACCTGATCCACTGCATAATACTCCATAAAATGATCACCATCTTCCAGATAATTAAATGGAACACTCGAGCGGATGTAGGGCCGGAATTCTTCTTCGTCAAACCGGTAGAAAATCCTTGCCACGCCTGAAAGGTTATCATCAGCGGTAAGTGATATCTTAAATGGTGGTGCAATGATGCCTGGATTGCCATCGCCATCGACGTTATGGGTTATTTGGGGAGCAGTTACATCGACAACAAACGGAATACTCCTCGTAGTCTCCTTATTGCCGACGCGATCCACGGCATAAAATGATATCACGTGATCACCTTCAACCTGGACAGAAAGGTCAGATGATACATCGGCAAATTCCATCTCATCCAATTTGTATTTGAGGAGTTCGACTCCCGAAAGCTGATCATCCGAACTGATCTCGACCGTAAGATTCTTGCCATAATACTGTATCCCTTCACTTCTATGCCGTTCTGCATTCTTAAAGACAATGCTGCTCACTGGTCCTGAGCCATCAGCAATGATTGGCATCATCACTTCGGCAATAGGAACAACCGTTTTCATTGTTTGGTTATCCACGGCATAACGCGTTCGAATATAGTTTGGTCCTTCCGTATCCAGATATAGAGGGTTGGAATAAGAAGAATCCTGGCTTTGCAATAGTACACCCTTTCCATCCTGCTCGGGGGAAATCCTCAAGTAGATGGGAAGGCTCTTGTTCCAGTAGATCGTACCGTCCTCGGCAATGTATTCTTTGGCGACATATTCTACCTCCTGAGCATGAGTGGTAGTCGTAAGCATGGTGATAGTAAGAATGGCGAAGAGAAATCGAGTAGCTATATCAAACATGATCGTACAACTTGATTTTTTAATGTTGCTATGTGTTCCAGTGTTCAAGTAAATTAGAAAAAAGCTATAGGAATACCTTCATCAATGTTTATAAAATACTGGTAAACAAAGTAATGTAACTATGCCAACTGGATTCCAATAATGAGGTGATTCTTATGATCACGCCGCTCGTAATCGATATCATCGACCAATCTTTTCATCAACCTGATCCCGAGTCCCCCGGCATGTGAGGGATTACCATTACCTGAAGATGAATCATCTATCAGCAAAGGATTGAACTGGATACCGTCATCAATGAAATGAAAATGGAGTAGACTTCCTTTCACTTCCGCACGAACCCTGATCTTATGTACTTCTTCATCCTCATAGCCATGAGAGATGATGTTTGATAGTACCTCATCGATGACGATACAGGATTTTCTGATAATAGCTTCATCGGTATTAAGACCACTGGTTAAAGCTGAAAATGCCTCCTGAACTCGAGTAATCTCAGAAATGGTATTGCGAATGGTAAGATCCATCTGTTCGATGTTAGAAATCTCTAAGTGCCTCTTCCTGATTAACATAAATGTTGAGAATCATATGGAATCCCGCAATCTCGAAGACTTCTTTTACGGTGTCGTTCAACCCACAAAGTTTTAACTCACCCTCAGCATTCTTAAGCTTTTTATTTGCCATCAACATTACCCGGAGGCCTGCGCTTGAGATGTAGTTGAGCCCATCGAGATTAATCAGAAGTTTTCGATTCCCCTCATCAATGATGTTGCTCAAATAGGATTCCACATCTCGCGAATTGGTCGCATTAAGGTCCCCATCTAATGATAAGATGGTGACTTCTTCCGACACATCAGTTGTCATTTGCATAGCGGCAAGCATGAGTTCTCGCGAAGTAAAATAATCATTGTTCTTTCTTGAATCAAGAATTAGTCAATTAGAAATGACTGTGACTGCTTCTAAAAATTTGAGTAAAAGAAAATAGCACTAAAAGAAATCACACTCAGGATCAAGGCAGCCATAAAGACTGTGTAGGACCACTGAAGCAGCCTGTACTTTCTCTGCAGTACTTTACCCAGAAAGTACAAATCAATGGACATGCTGTCATACAGCTTCTTTTGACTCTTTTTCAATCTACCCAAATAATCAATAAACTCATTGAGGGGTACTTGAATGAAATTGCCGAAGAACAGTAAACTAGATTCACCACGTTCGACTTCTTTCATACTCACTTCATGGCTGGTGACATTTGGCCGGGCAGAAAGGATGGCAAAAACGACTGATATCAGACTGCCAACTAATAGGATGAAGATCGGTAGAACAAACCGGAGATTCTGCACCATGAAGGTACTGCTAAAAGTAAATCCAGCTCCCGACAGGGTGACTATGACCGACAGGATGATCGTGTTGATACTGATCATCATATTGGCCTTGCCATCGGCAATCGAACTCAAACGGATGTGATTGTTGAAATTGGCACGGTAAAGGGTATCCACTCCCCTGCCAAATTCTTTTCCGGTTTTCTTCCTTACAGTGGTCTTATACGCATCATGAATTAGCTTTCTTTGTTTGCTGATATTCCGGTTTTTGCGAGATTGAAACTCCTGGCGGGCTACATCGGTTAAAAATGTACAATTCAATAAGCTTTTGTACATGATCTTTTCCCATTCGTGATCGCTGTAGCTCTTTCCGAAAAGATTTTCTCTCTCCAGCCGCAACAGTTCTGCTTTTGCAAAAAATCGCTTTCTGCCTTTGTAGGAAATGATTGCATCATGCAGGACCTTCGCAGATATTTCTGAGTCCGGTGAAGCCTTAGCCTTCAGCAGGCTAAGCACCTGATCAATTCGCTCTTCGGGATAACTCCTCTCCCCAAGAAACTTCCTTGCATTCTCGACACTTTTTAACACATAGTCCTTGGGACTATCGAAGTAACCACTGTAGTAGAACCAGGCAGCAAGAGCGATAATTTCGGTTTGCCCCGGTTCAAGATTATGCTGTCTGGCTAGCTTCAGAGCTACATCCGCAACCTCTTTCGTATGACTCCAGCTATGAAAAACCGGTTCCCCATCGAATCTGGAAAGCAACGAATAAATGAAAGTCGAAAGGGAATCAAGTAGCTCCTTGTTCTGTCGGATTCCAGTTTTTACTGCATCTCTTTCCATTGCTGATAAATCAATATTTTTTGTCTGCCATCAAAGGCTACTAATTTATACCATCCCTATCACATCTTTTTTTCTTTGGTGAGATCTGTCGAACTCTTCTTTTTCTTATTTGTAACCTCGAAACCCAGCATGGTGAAATCATCCGAATATTTTGAGGATCTGGCTACTTCAATCCCCCAGCTATAAATCGCTTCGAACAATGTCTGCATAGATAAATCTGAATGATTCCTGATAAAAGCACCTAACTCCGTTATTTGACTAGAATCTGGTACCTGCCACAAGACATCGGTGATCGCATCAGTGTAAAGTATAATCCTATCTCCCTCTTCAAGGTGTATGGAAGCATCTCCAAAACTTACATCCTCATTGGAAAATGGCCCGACAATGGTTCCTTCTGTCGATAATGTCATTATTTTATCGACTGATGGCCTAAAAAAATAACAATCCGGATGACCAGCCTGGGTAAAATTAAATTCCTTTGAAACTACATTATAGATAGCATAGAACATCGTGACAAAAGCATCATTTGGCATTTTGCCAAAGAGCCTTCTATTCACTTCAGTGATCGTCTCTCCAGCTCCTAAATCTGATGATGCCACATTCTTAAAGGTGACAGATGCCATAAAAGTCAACAATGCAGCTGGAATTCCATGACCAGTAACATCAGCCACTAAAAATCCATATCGATGATCATCTAAAGCAATAACATCAAAAAAATCTCCACCAATCTCATCCGTCGGCACCATTTTAGCCGCAAACTCAATTTCGTTCGTTTCAGGCCATGAGTCAGGTAAGAGGAACTGCTGAGCTATTTTGGCCTGATCCAGTTCAGTGAGGATACGATCCTGGAAATGCCTCAAGGTTAGATTGGCCTGTTCTAGTCTTTCTTTTGTTCGCTTTAAGAGGGTGATATCAGATTGTATGCCGACGTAATGGGTGATCTTTCCATTATGATCGCTTATTGGAGTAACAGATAACCTATTCCAAAAGGGTTGGCCATTCTTTCTGTAGTTTAACAACTCCACAGTACACTCCTCTCCGTTGGCAATGGCTTCTCGAAGTCTAGTTACCGGGGACCTTGCGGTTTTGGGCCCCTGAAGAAATCGGCAATTTCGACCAATGACTTCTGACCTATCATAACCAGTCAAGCGCTCAAAACCTTGATTGACAAAAATCAGTGGTTGATCAGGCCGATTGATATCACTAATGGTAATTCCTTCCGTGCTCGAATTGGCAGCTTGCTCCAGCAAACCAGCTTTGACCAACAAATTTTCGGTCTGTTTTTCAGTCATACCAGCACGATTATTGCAAGTGTCCTATTACCTTGTAAACAGGGGTACTTTGGTCATGCCCCTTTAGTTGCAGACTACCCCAAGCATCGTATTTCACGAATTGACTCGTCTTATTGTAAACTGACTGGCTCACTAAAATAGAGTTTGGCGAGGATTTCGTTAGCGCCTCAATCCGTTTAGCGGTCACCACCGCTTCGCCTGTTACGGCATAAGACAGGCGATCATCAGAACCAACATTACCGGCAATCACAGAACCAAAATTTATCCCTATACCCACATTTAGTTCAATCTCACTGTCTAAGAATTCTCTGAGATCACTATTAATCCCTTCGAGTTGTTCCATCATCGACATTGCACATCTCACTGCAGAAATTTCCGGAGTGGCAATGGGAAGAGGCGCACCAAAAGCCACAAATATTTCATCTCCAACAAATTGATTGATGACCCCATCAAAATTTCGAATCTCATTCGACATTCTCGAATAGTAAATATTTAGCAATTCAACCACCTCGGAAGGCCCCAATCCTTCAATCATTTCCGTAAATCCCCTGATATCACAAAACAGGAGAGCAACTTCTAGTTTAG
>JAHELJ010000120.1 GCA_024644235.1 Lewinellaceae bacterium | reverse complement strand
TTGCCCAATGTAAATATTGTACTCCACTCCATCAGTTTTATACCTCTCAAAGTAATGAGGAAACATCCTTTGGGCCGTTGCCTGAGCTTTTTCTAAATAAGTAGATATATGCTCGTTGATTTTATGAACAGTGTCTTCGTAAATTCTGCGTTGCTCATAGATCATCCCTACCTTTTCATCTATTCTCTTTCGATAATCGGCTACCACTCTTTTCAATCCATCTACATCAGCCAGATGGTCTAATATAGGATCGATCTCACGACGCAACAAGTCAAGAATCTCTGCTTCGTCACCTGCATTCAATCGACCTCCGATTCTGCCAAGGTGTTCCTCGAGACTAAACTTAAGTTGCTCGTAGACCAGTAATTTCTCCTGGTCTGCTGCTTTTTGAAGGATCGCAATTGCCATTTTTAACTGAGTAACGAGATCAGCCTGGATCGCCTCATCCCGGTATTTGGAACTTCCCTTTATGTCCATCTGACCAAAAAGTGGGTACACATTGTCAAAGACAATCTGTTCCATCTCCCCATCCTTCGATTGCTCCCGGGAAGCATAAAGGTTTGCTGCAGCCTTCATGAATCTCCACTCGACAGAGGGATGAATAGCTGTGCATTCTTCCTTGATGATGGCCTCGAGCTGAGTTTCATATTCATCCCAACCCCGCCTTAGAGCGATACTGAATAATGGCACTATCTCTTCCAAGTGATGTTCTGCTAATGCATTGAGGGCCCGGGGAGTCTCTGATCCCAATTCGAGGAATCCAATTACTTCATCATCGTAAATCATTGGAGTGATCAGATAACTCTTGATCTTGGTTTGCATCAAGACCTTGAACAGGGGGCTTCTGTTCGCGTCCATCGCGTCAAGATCAGGTATCGACAAGAATCGTTTTTCCTTGTAGAGGTGTTCAAATGAATATGAACAAAAAAGGTCTTCCTGAGCCAGAGATTCTTTCTGTTCCATCACAAGCGAATTCCAGGAATGGCGCTTCATACTCTTCACCCTGTCTCCATAGCTGAGTACCATTCCTATTTTCAGATCGCCCACATTGAGCAACTTTCGTAAGCTCAGCTCCATCTCCTGCATTATCTCCTTGGACTTCAAGGCATCCTTTTTGATCAAATTATACTTCATAGTACTAAGAGCCTGATCTGTCGTGATATCAAAAATCGTTAGCAGACCAAATCCATGAAGTTCAAATGAATTAGGCGGGATGATTTTTTTCCAAAGGTTGATATCTGCTGCATTATCCAGCAACTGATTTATCTCCTGATCTGTCAGTTTTGGAGAATTCGCGGTAGCCTTAACTTCTGAGAAGTCAGCGTTGAAGAATCCACGATATGTTCTGACGATTCCGGTATTGATGTCTGGTACATCAAAGATATATGGCCGGGAAATGTGAACACCCGCACCATACAACATATTCAAGACAAAAGTGCTTGACATCATATAGAAGAGATCGTCAGTGAATCCATGGATCTTGAATTCAAACTGATCACCTGCCCCACTCATGATCTTCTTAAAGCGCTCCGTCATATTGAAAAATACCTGCTGAAAAGGTAGCGTCGCCGCTTTTATTTCATTTAGCTGTAATGCCTGAGGAAAAAGAGCAGAAAGGAGGAGACCGATTTCTTTCTCGTATTTATCGAGCAGTGAGATGTCATCGAAAGGCTTTCGGAGCTCAGTGGCGTGCTCAATACTCCGAAGAATCTGTAAGGCTTCTTGTTGTTGCAAACTGTCCTCAGATTGCGCCAGCTTTTCCCAGTGTTCGAAGACTTTGGCAAAACTCACCTTAGTACGAAATGGCATTTCCAGATCTGACCTAACTATTCGATTCTCCATACTTGGTTTTGTTTAATGAATAAGATAGTAACATGTGAAAGCACTTTCAAGTTGTTACTATTCATAGATTTTTCTTCCACAAAAGGTGTTCCAGCAATTTGGATCTGTTGGCTTTACACCAATATTCTCGATATTACCATTTATCAAGCAGTATATAAACTCATTCTTCATCTATGCACAAATTGATACTTCCAGTCATTTTGCTTTTTACCTTTCATGCGGCTAGCCAGAATGATTCGCTGCTGCTTGTTGATTTCTATAATTCACTCAGTGGCCCTGAGTGGGATTCAACCTGGAATCTGAACGAACCAATCAATATCTGGTATGGTGTCAGAACCAATGAAGAAGGCCGGGTGGTGGATCTTTCGCTGCTAAATAACAATCTAGATGGAGAAATCCCTCCCAGTCTTGTCAATCTAACATCCTTGCAACTATTGTCTCTAGGCCTGGATAGCATTCGAGGCCAGATACCCCAGGATCTCGGCAATCTGACAAACCTGTCATTCTTACAGATCTTGCAGGCTCTACTGACTGGTCCCATCCCGGAAAGCATCGGTAATTTGCATGAAATGGACCAAATTGCATTGTATGGGAATCAACTATCTGGTGCAATTCCTGCAGGTATCACCAATCTTAAAAAGATGCGATTTCTTCAGTTGCAGAATAACCAATTGACTGGACCATTACCTAATAATCTTGATAGTTTGAAATCTCTGGAATCTCTTGTTTTGAGTCAAAATATGCTTGAAGGAGTTATACCAGCATCTATCGGTGGGATGCCCAATTTAAAAGAACTACAACTTGGTGGCAATCATCTGATTAGCCCTCTTCCACCCAGCATGGCTGACCTAGATAAGTTGGAAACCCTCCGTCTGGGAGGCAACGATTTTAATGAGCCTGTGCCCGGATTTTGGTCTAATTATTCTCAATTGAAAAGACTTTCATTTGAGTTCAATCAATTCAGTGGTGAGCTCCCGATCCTTTCTGATAGTATTGAATCCATTGCCGCCGACGGCAACCTATTAACCGGAACCATAAGTGCTGACTATGCCAATAAACCCAACCTCAGATGGTTCTTTCTCGGGGACAATTGTATTATTGAACTTCCCGATTTCAGTTCATCACCCATACTGGAGGGTCTGTATGTTTCCAACAATAACCTCACTTTTTCGGATCTGTTGCCGATACCAAATGCATTGGAATATTTCTATGCCCCTCAGAAGGACTACGGCGTCGATACGGTAATTACTGTCTTAAAGGGATCGGACCTTAGCTATTCCTTTGAACTTGATCCAGAAGTCGCCGATAAGAGCTACTTCTTTTATAGGAATGAGGTCGAATTCCAACAAAATACGACAGGGATTCTTGATCTGAGAGATTTCACAGAGCAAGATACTGGAGAATACTATGTGAGGGTGAGTCATCCTGAACTGCCAGATCTCTCATTAAAATCAAGAATTGTTAGAGTGCAACTAGATATGACCACAAGCACCTCGTTACATAAAACTCCGACTGTCAAAATATACCCCAACCCTGCCCGCCATACTCTGAGACTCGAAGGGAATCGTGTCTTTAAGGCTCGGTATAAGGTGTTCGATCAAAGAGGTACAGCTTACCTAGTTCGTAGCAGATCTGGCACAAATCAAATCGATATCTCGGCTCTACCGCAAGGACTATATTATCTGGATTCTGGTGAGGTCTTGATCAAATTTATCAAGATCTAGTTTTGGTTGTTATCTCTTTCAACTAAACAACTGAAATGCAATCAAACTAACGACATAAGCAGAGACAGTCATGAAGCCAAATTGGATGATTGGCCACTTCCAGGTATTTGTCTCCTTTTTCACTACTGCCAGGGTACTCATACATTGCATAGCCAGCACAAAAAACAAAAGAAGACTCAAAGCAGTTGGGTAATCAAAGACGGGCTCACGGGTCACCGGATCCACCTGTTTTGCCAGGTGTTCTCTTATCCGGAATTCATCTTCCTCTGAACCAATACTGTAAATAGTAGCCATGGATCCAACAAAAACTTCCCTTGCCGCAAATGCGGTAATAAGGGCAATACCAATCTTCCAATCGTAGCCCAGAGGCTCTACGATGGGTTCAAACGATTTCCCCAGAATGCCTGCGAAGGACGATTCCAATTTTTTTGCGTTAACCAGATCTTCTGTGGCGTCTGCTGCAAGATTTAGATCTGCCGCTTCCACCAGCGCCTCTTGTTCAGCCAGATGCATGTTCTGCCCAGGACCATATGAAGCCAGGAACCATAGGATCATGGATATAATAAGAATGATCTTACCTGCCTCCATAACAAACGCACCAACTTTCTCTTTGACATTCCTCCAAACATTCATCCAATCCGGCATCCGGTATGCCGGCAGCTCCATCACAAAGAAGGAATGACTCTTGCCTTTGAGAATCTTCTTAAATACATATGCCGCTACAAAGGCTGCTACGATCCCAAATAGATAGAGACCTGCAAATGCCAAGCCCTGGGTATTAAAGATTCCACCAACTCGCTCATAAGGAACTACAAATGCAATCAAGACCGCATAAACTGGAATCCGGGCCGAACATGAGATAAAGGGAGTAACGAGGATAGTAATCAGTCGTTCCTTCCAATTAGCAATGGTTCTGGTAGACATGATCGCCGGGATGGCACAAGCTCCTCCAGAGATGAGTGCGACGATGCTTCTGCCATTCATTCCAAAACGTTGCATCCAATGATCAAAGAGGTACACCGCCCTCGACATGTATCCGACTTCTTCTAATATTGATATGAGAAAGAAGAGGATAGCGATCTGTGGAATAAAGATGAGCACTCCCGACAAGCCAGGCAAAACTCCTTCGGTGATCAGGTTGCTGTACCAAGCCTCTGGGAGGCTAGCAGAAACAGTGCTCCCCAGGTAGCCAAAGGCTGATTCGATAGCATCCATGGGATAAGTAGCCCAGGCAAAAATGGCCTGGAAAACAAATAGCATAATAACGGCGAAAATTGTGGGTCCCCAGAACCAGTGAGTCAAAAGTGCATCAATCTTTTCGCTGAAGGTGCGGCTAGCGGGGTCTCGGCTAACGACAGCATCCGCCAAAAGTTCCATCTGATTGAGCCGCTCAAATGTTTCATCAACCTGCTCCTTCAACGGTTCAATATTAAACTGCTTATGAATCGCCAACCATTCCTCTACAGACTTTCCAGTATCAAACGGTACCCATTCAAAGTGCTGCACCCATAGCCAACGCAGGTATAGATTTTCGCTTGGTTCTACCTGACCCACCGCTTTCAGCACCTTAATTGCATCTTCGTGTAATTCGTATATCGGCCTGGCTCGCTGCAAGGGTCCACTTTGCAAGGAAATCCCTATTTGGTCCTTCAATTGTTTTAGTCCCTTCCCCCTTCTAGAACTGATCGCCATGACAGGGATGCCGAGTCTTTTAGTTAGGGCAGCAGTATCGATAGTCCTGCCCTCTTGTTCGACTTCATCGATCATACTCAGGACCAATATCGTGGGGAAACCTAAATCCAACATTTGACTGAGCAGCAATAGTTGCCGGTCGAGATGTTTTGCGCTAGCCACATATACAATCAGATCGGGATGATCCGTATGACCCGGGTTGATTAGTATCTCTGTCGCAATCCGTTCGTCAGCTGAATTAGGGTAAAGGCTATAAGATCCTGGCAGGTCAACCAATCTGACCCTCAGATCTTCTGCCAACTTAAGTATCCCTGTTTTTCTTTCAACGGTAACTCCTGGAAAATTTCCGGTTTTCTGATTCGAACCGGTGAGAATATTGAAAAGGGAAGTCTTCCCACTATTCGGATTACCAACGATGGCAACGGTCTTGCCGACCTGCTCTGCCATCAGAGGTGGACCATTATGTTTTGGGCTTCACGAAATCTTAAAGCAATCAAGCGGTCATTTACCTTTACGTATAAACTACCTCGCAACGGCACCTTCCGCACTACAGATATTTGCTGCCCTGGTAACATCCCCATACTCAACATCTTCCTATGCAAAGGACTGACTGGGAAATGGTCCAAGACCGCCAATGTACCTATCCTCAAATCCGACAATTTCATGACATATTGTATTTTCTGTAATATATACGAGAACCTCTAAAATAGTCAGAGACGCCCTTCTTTACAATCCTTAAATTTCAGAATGGTTATACCTAATATTAGGTATCACTTGAGAGGTGATCGTGCGGCGGCATTGTACAATTATTGCTACTTTATGTTTAAAAGCTTACATCATGACCAAAATAGCCGTTAAGTTCGGATTGATCTTTTTTGCTGCTCTGTTGGTTTACTTTCTCTTGATGCGCTCCCTTGACTTAAGCGACAATTTTGATTTCAGAGTCTTTAATGGATTGTTCCAAAGCGTCATCATCTATTTGGCTCTCCGAACATATTCCAGAAAATTCCCTCAAGACTGGAACTACCTGACGGGAGTAATCACTGGCGTTTTGACCTCCTTAATTGGGGTGCTGCCCTTTGCCATCTTTCAAATTCTCCATTTGAATATGAACGTAGGCTTCATGAATCACTTGAAGGAGAATGTCCCCTACATTGGTCAATATCTCAACCCATTCTATGCTTCGCTGATCGTGCTGGTTGAAGGCATGGCTGTGGGCATGGTTTTGTCCTATATCTGTATGCGGATTGTAGATGCAATGATGAAAAAATCAACCATACAAAAAGAGGGATAGACTACTAATCCACCCCTCGTTTCTTTTCAATATTACGCAAAGTCAATTAAGAATCACCTGAACTCTCATCGCCTCTATCCCCGCTGGATTCATCTCCCCTGTTACCCATAGATCCTGCGTGAATATTGGCCAAGACAATACCCACCACACCAAGCTGAACGATGTGGAAAACGGAATCTGTAATATACTCGGAAAGTGGAGCATGACTATACACAGCATAATTGATTAAGGCCATTGGAACTGTAGTCAGAAAGGCAATCAAAATACCGTAACGCAGTCCTTGCTGAGTCTTATTATTCCCTTCCACACCTTTCGGGTATAGGTAGCAGAATACAATACAGAAAATTAGTACCCCTAGCATAATCAAGGGAAAATTGAGGTTCTCCCTCATGTTAGGCGGGTCGGTAAAAGCATCGGCCATTAGCATTTCATACCATAGATAGTCTGTTCCAAAAATGAGTACAAAACAGACGACAACGCAAATAATGAATTTTTGTGCGTTCATTGTTTTCAAGGTTTTTCGAAAAGATTAGCAATTTGGTTCTAAAACATTCTTTTAGTCAGAGGGTGCGGGGAATTTTGCTGTACGAATGCTTAGTCGGAGATGGAAAGGGGAATTTATGCAAATACAAATGTCGACTCTGTAAAATCTAGTAGCGTCTCTCGGACTCTGGTTTTATTTAAATTTACAAAAAATAGCCTCAGATAAGGCTCTTTCTTATTGAGAGAAAGTGGTTCAATAATGCTAGACTTGGACTGAGCCCCAATATATGGACCAAGAAAATACGTCGGTTGTGATCTCGGATGAAAGCAGGAAGCTTGCTGCGGTCATGTTTACAGATATCGTCGGCTACACTGCTACCCTTCAGATAGATGAACGACGTGGCTTGGCTCGTGTTGAAGGCCATCGCCGGATCCTCCACAAATACCATCAGCAATACGCGGGTGAAATTGTTCAATTCTACGGTGATGGCAGTCTGAGTCTATTTACCAGCATTATCAGATCAATTCGGTGTGCCATTGAACTTCAAAGCGAATTCCGGAAAGAAGGTATCCCTGTGCGGATCGGAATCCATCTGGGTGACATCCTCACCAAAGATGGGGATGTATTTGGTGAAGGAGTCAACATTGCCTCTCGAATCCAAGATCTGGGAACACCGGGATCTATTCTCATCTCTGGAAAGGTTGAGAGAGAACTGCAAAACCATCCCGAGATACAAAGTGTTTCCTTAGGCCACTTTCGATTGAAGAATGTTGGTCGGCGAATAGAGATTTTTGCTATTAAGGGTCCAGGTCTGACTATTCCCGCGAAGGGTTCGATACTCACCCAATTGCGGAGATCCTCAGGTTTGAGCAAATACGTGCTGGCAGTCGCTGCAGTGATAATCATTGGCTTGCTGCTAATCAAACAAAAAGAACTGAGCAATCTCATTAATACTACTTTGATTACTGAAGAAGGGGTTGTAAATGAGATGATAGCCGTTCCGATGTTTCAAAATTTTACACTTGACGATTCCTTACAAGTAATAGCAGATATGGCGTCTCACTGGATCACAAAAGGACTGCTTGAGACCAGCAAAGCCCAGGTGGTAAGCTATGACCATGTAAAGGAAACAGCACCCTTTGCACTGGCATCGGTAGGTGCCAG
>JAHELJ010000119.1 GCA_024644235.1 Lewinellaceae bacterium | reverse complement strand
GTTGCCGTTCCGGATAATTGCCCAGAGGAATCTTCCATAGATATTCACCCGTGTGAAGATCGATGGCATTCAAAGTGCCCCAGGGAGGGTTGATAGCCGGGTACCCCTCCGGATCCCTAAAGAAGCTATAGGCGGTGATGTTTCGATACCCTTCCGACGTCTTAGAAGGATTTGCCGCTAATTCCTCTGATCGTTCTTCTTCTCCAAACAGATAATCGGTAATTGCTTCTCTTTGAGAATCAGATAGATGGGCAAAGCCCGGCATTCGACCTATTCCTGCTCTGACTAGCTCAGAGGTTTCTTCCTTCGACCTCTTTGCAGGCAGATCCACCAATGCCGGATGAAGGGGAAGCTGCCCCCGGCGATCACCACCATGACAGATTGCACAATGAGTGAGATAGTATCTCTCTCCCCGACTCAGATTTGAGCTTGTGACTGTGTTAGTTTCGGCCTGACTTTGCATGGTCATGATCTCTGGTGATTCGTTGGAGTTGACATAGAGAACACCAGTCTCAGGATCTACAGCGGTGCCTCCCCATTCCGCGCCACCCCTCGTACCGGGGACCATGAGCGTACCACTTGGATCGGGAGGGGTGTAGAGTCCTTCAAACCGCAATTCATTAAATCGTTCTCGCACCGCATGACGGATAGTATCATTGACATCCGGCAAGTCTGCCAAGGTAAATTGTTGCCGCGCAAAGGGCTGAGGCCGCACGGGAAATGGTTGGGTGGGCCATAGTTCTTCACCAGGAACGGTTGATTGCGGTACTGGTCGTTCTTCAATCGGGAAATTCGATTGGCCCGAAATACGATCAAAAACAAAGAGGAATCCTGTCTTTCCCACCAGGGTAACCAGCGGCAAGACCTCACCATCTTTTTTCAAGTCAATCAAAGTTGGTGGAGCAGGTAAATCATAATCCCACACATCATGATGAGTGGTCTGAAAATGCCAAAGCAGTTTTCCGTTTGAAGCATTCAAGGCAACCAGTGAATTGCCATACAGGTTCTGTCCTTTTCGATTTGCCCCGTAAAAATCGTAAGTAGGTGAACCTAATGGAATATAAACAATTCCTCTTTCCTCATCAAGGCTCATCCCACCCCAGTTGTTCGCACCTCCTGTATATTTCCAGGCGTCGGATGGCCATGTTTCATATCCCGGTTCTCCCGGTTGCGGAATCGTGTGGAAGATCCAGACCATCTCTCCGGTACGCACATCATACGCCCTGATATGTCCGGGAGCTGCGTCATAACTCTCAGAAACCTCCGAACCGAGGATGATCAGATCTCGATAAATTATGCCCGGAGAGGTTGGAATCACCCAGATGGAATCCGGATTCACTCCCAAGTTCTGATTAAGGTCTACCTTGCCGCTATCACCAAAAGTGTCGATCGGAACACCGGTCTTAGCGTCTACCCCATAAAGAAAATTGCCTGCTGTGAAGAGAACCCGCTCATCCTTCCCATGGCTCCAAAAGGTGACTCCCCGTTTCATTCCTCCACCCCTTGCACCATCAAATGGATCGTACGACCAGATCATCGAGCCATCAGTAGCATCCAGTGCATATACCCAGCTTCGAGACGAAGTGGCATAAAGAACATCTTCCACGATAATCGGATTGCACTCATATTTGCCGAAGCTTTCGCCGGGCAGCACATCCGAATGAATAAATTTCCAGGCCACCTGTAGCTTTTCTACGTTGTGGCGATTGATCTGCAGTAAAGAGGAATAGCTAGAACTTTTTTTGTCTGCTTTGTATACCGACCAGGATTGATCAGACTCAATAGATTTATTCTGACAACTGATCAGGAGGCCAAGAAAAATGATCGAGGAGATCAATGGATTGGGAGAAAAATACACCTAGATCTTTTTCTAAAGATAGGACGAAACGGTTATAGAATCATATCTCATTGATTCACAATTAGCATTATTCTCATATAAAAACTACATTTAGGATTAAAATATTTTAAAATGTCGCGTCGCTACCTCGGTGAATTCGAAGAAATCGTCCTGCTGACAGTTGCTGTCCTCGATGGCAAAGGCTATGGAATTGCTATCAAAGACGATATTGAACAACGCTTAGAAAGGAAAGTAAGTGTTGGTGCCATGCGCACTGCGCTGAAGAGGTTGGAAGGGAAAGGCTATTTGAAGTCGGAGCTTGGCGAGCCAACAGCAAAACGCGGTGGCAAGCGAAAGCGCTTCTTTCAGGTGACCCATGCAGGTCGGGAGGTTCTTGAGCAGGTGATGGATGCGCGAAAGCGATTGTGGCAAGCCATTCCTTACACGTCAATCGACTTCAAGTTTGCATGAAGGAAGACAACGACATTAGGCCCCCATCACTGCCGCTTCGTTTTCTGCGCTGGTTTTGCGATCCCGCAGTCCTGGAGGATGTGGAAGGTGATTTATTGGAGTTATACCATAGAAGGAGTGAACATGATGTGAAGCAGGCAAGACGAAAATTGACGACAGATGTACTCCTGCTCTTCCGACCGGGGATCATCAGAAAATTTCAATTACCAGACAATTCATTTTCCATGTTTAGAAATTATCTCACTGTGGCTCTGCGAAGTGCCAGGAGGTATCGGGGCCATACCGCCCTCAACCTGCTGAGTCTGATCATCGGTATTGCATCCTGCATGGTGATCCTTTTGTGGATACAAGATGAAATGAGCGTCGATCAATTTCATGAAAAGAAGGATCGTATCTACAAAGTGTGGCGAAACATGCATCAGAGTAGTGGTGAAATCCTCACTACGCAGGGAATTCCTCAACCTGTAGTTGTTTCTCTTGGAAATGACTTCCCCGAAGTGGAAGATGCTACCCTCATAGGATGGGATATGGAAACAATATTCAGAATGGACGACGAGGTAGATTATGAAATCGGTAAATATGCCTCACCGGAATTCTTCCGGATTTTTTCCTATTCGTTTCTGGCAGGGAATCCGGGTACCGCCCTGTCAGATCTCTCGTCCATAGTTATCTCTGACCGAATCGCTGAGAAATATTTCGGAAGAGATTGGCGGGATGGAAAGATACTGGGTAAAACCATCACCGTGGGATCCAATCAAAAGGATTTCCAGGTGAGTGGCGTATTTGAACATCCAGGTAGCAAATCTTCGCTGGAATTTGACTGGATCATAAATGCCCAGGAATATATTCAGCAAAACGATTGGGTAGAAAGCTGGTACAACGGAGGATTTGCCATTTGCTTTACCTTAAGAGAAAATGCGACTCTCCAGCCTTTTCAGGATAAGATTTTACAGCTGATCAACGAGAACACCAACTATGAAGCTGATGAGAGGCTCTTTGTGAATCACTTCGATGACAACTATCTCCATTCAAACTTTGAAAACGGGCGCCCGAGTGGTGGGAGAATTCAATATGTCAGAATCCTTTTTGTGATAGCCATTTTCATCCTTGTCATTGCATGTATTAATTTCATGAATCTGGCTACGGCCAGATCGAGCCGACGCACCCGAGAGATCGGTGTGCGAAAAGTACTGGGAGCACAAAAGGCAGCACTCAGGCAGCAATTCTTTGTCGAATCATTCATCATGTCGATCACCGCTGTTGTAGCGGCATTGCTCGTCGTGGCAGCTGTACTGCCCTACTTCAATTCAATTAGCGAAAAGGAGTTGTCGCTCAATCTGGGCGATCCCAAATTGTGGATTGGGCTGGGGGTTGTCACCCTGATATCCGGACTGTTATCCGGCTTCTACCCTGCGATGTTGCTTCCATCGTTTCGGACCATAACCTCCCTGAAGGGTCATTCAAAACAGACAGTGGGTGGAGTACGCATGAGAGAAGGACTGGTGGTATTTCAGTTTATCCTATCCATCCTCCTGATAACGGCAACCCTTGTAGTCAATCAACAAATGAATTACATTTTGAGTAAGAATCTTGGACTCAATAAGGACAATGTAATTTTTACCCGCTTGGATGGTGATTTGAGAACTCAAATGGAAGTTTATAAATCTACCCTTCAGACCAGTCCTGCTGTTGAAAGTGTGACAGCAACCAGCGGCAATCCGTTATCCTATGGCCGGTCAAGCGGGAGCGCGCAGTGGGCAGGAAAAGATCCTGATGAAGAAGTAGAGATCAATGTGATGAGTGTAGACGAGGACTTTGTAAATACGATGGGGATAGAGCTCCTACTCGGGAGAAATTTCGATCCCCAGCTAGCTACCGATACATCCAACTACCTGATCAATCAGGTGGCAGCAGACATTATAGCCTTTGAAGATCCTATCGATCAGGATCTGACCCTATGGGGTCAAACAGGTAAAATCGTGGGAGTGATTAAGGATTTTCATATGAGTAGCATGTATGAACCTATTGCCCCCCTGATCATCCGGAATGATCCAAGCAGCACTTTTGTGGCATTCATCCGCACCAAAGGGGATATTCAGCAGGCACTTGAAGCAATAGAAAACGCTCACAAAGAACTCAGCCCGGGATATCCATTTAGCTACGAATTCCTTGACCAGGACTTTGCCGCTGCCTATCGCACGGAGATGACCTTGAGTAAGATCGTCAGGATCTTTGCTTTCATATCCATACTGATCTGCTGCCTCGGACTGTTTGGGTTGTCATCATTTTCTGCCGAGCAAAGGTTGAAAGAGATTGGTATCAGAAAAGTATATGGCGCCAGTGTGATGAGAATTATTACTCTGCTTTCCTGGGGATACACCAAGCTAATTCTCGTCGCACTCGTTTTGGCGATTCCGCTATCCTTTTATTTGCTACGGCAATGGCTAAATAATTTCGAGTTCCGGATTGAGCTGGGTGCATCAGCTTTCATCACCGCCACAGTGATTACATTGCTGATTGGAGCCGTCACGGTGGGACTAAAATTTTGGCAGGCGGCTATTACCAATCCTGTTCAGACATTGCGAGAAGACTAAGAGTTACGAACCAATTGAAAGCGAGCTTTCTGTTATCGTTGGATGCATCGTTATAGCGTTTGGCACGCCTAATTCGACAGGATCGGGAGCAATGAAACCGGTAGATCTTCCTTCAATATTCATTCGGCCCAAATTGCTGTCGAGTGTCACGACGGTATACAAAGGATCTTTATAAGGACAGGTATTCCTCACCATGGGAAAGGTCTGTTCGATATGGTCGGCAAAACGCCTACGCTGAAAGTCTTCTCCCACCCACTTGTACGACATGCTATTGATTTGAACATGAAATATTCCATTGATCTCTCTCACATAGTCGGTGTGGTGGTGACCAGTCAGGCAAGCCACCACTTTTGGCTTTCCTGATTCAAACCTGGCCTCTTCAATAACACTTCGAATTTCCCTTCCGTTAGCGATGCCAAATTCCGCTTCCAGACTTTGATGAACGAAGAGAATGGTGGACATGTCAGTACTGGCAAGATCCTGGCTAAGCCATTCCTTTTGCTCACGACCGATATACCGGTGATATCCTTCCCATGGAGATGGGTTCTCATCGTTTCCATCCAGAATAATGAAATGGAAGCCTCCTCTATCAAAGGAGTAGAATCGTTCTTCCATTCCCCACCATGACATGGTCTCCTCCTTAGTGTAGCCAAAATCCTTCATGTCGTGATTACCCAGCACATGATATGACGGACCGTCGAATTCATTCCATACATCCAGAAAAATTTGATTCTGTGGTCGGGGCAGGGCAAAATCTCCCAGCTGGATGATGAAATCCGGCTGTCGATTTTTCATATCGTCTATGAAAAACCTTATCCTGGCATAACCGTCGTGGATGATATCCTGATGCACGTCTGCCACCACACCAATCCGGATAGGTTGAGCATTTTTCGAAAATTGCCAGGGTACATAAATTGGTAAGGTCAAGGAAGTAATAGCTTCAGCTGTATTTCTGATAAATTTTCGTCTCTTCATCGAACCTCGATTTTACCCAGAGGTGACGATCTCACCTCCCATGTTTTTCGTTGTTCTAAAATTATGACTATCCTGCAGAGTTTTCTCTCTTCAAGAATCTACACTCAATCTAGTAAAGATGAAATCACAAATGACCTGGATGCAACCGATGTCACTCTTGCTTTTATTGTCGATCGCTGGTTGTACAGAATCAGAACCTTCCGATCATCAAAATCGCATCATTCCGGAAGGTCCATTCATGGGAATTGAAGCTACCGACACACCGGTTTTGCTTTTTCCGGATTTTATCAACACAGCCTTTGGCGAGTACAATGGCACTTTCAATTCAGATGGGTCGCAGTTTTTCTACACGGTCAGCAATATTGATTTTGATGTCGTGGTTTTTACAACCCTGCAAAAAGATGGCACTTGGAGCACACCTGCTTTTGCTCCCTTTTCAGCTCCCTACCATGAATTCGATCCCCTTTTTGCACCCGAAGGAAATCAGATTTTCTACAGTTCCCATCGTCCAACGAAAAGGGGTGGCTCCAGTAATGCCAGCAACATCTGGAAAGTGGAGAAATTAGAGTCTGGGTGGAGTGAGCCGGTCTTGGTCCCCTTGTTTGGACCATCACAGGGAAATTACTTCAGCTCACTCACTGATGAAGGTGACATCTATTTTAATATCTGGAACACCGGCGACATGTATAAAGCAACCAAACAGGATACGGGCTATAGGATTGAAAGTCTGGGAGATATCGTTAACTCGCGCCAGGGAGATGGTGATCCCTTTATTGCTCCAGATGGATCCTACCTCATCTTCCGGTCGTACAGGCCCGGAGGAATGGGAAATGGTGATTTATGGATCAGCTTCCGAATCGAAAATGAATGGCAGCAACCCATGAACCTGGGAGAACCCATCAATTCAGAGTACAATGAAATGTGCCCCTATGTGACCACCGATGGGCGACTGTTTATTTTTTCCAGTGGTAGATTTCATGAACACTATTATGATGCCGGACTGAAAGATCTCACTGATGTAAATAACAAATTGAGTACATGGGACAATGGTCAGCAAAACATTTACGCGATGAGTGCGGGATTTATTGAAGATCTCAGAGCAACCGCAATTGAAACTACCCGCTAGTCTGACTGGGTAGTCTCCTATTTAAATCGACCGAATTGCGAGCAATTGTTTAGAATCAATTGATAGCCATGCAATACATGCTCCTCTTGCCAAAGTCTCTGATCGAATGCAAATCGTAGTTGTTCATGATTTTAGCTAGTTAGCTATGGCTCTATTTGAACAGCCGAATGGCTTAGAAAGTAGCATTGCTTGAGCTCACTTTTACACCTGTGCCGGCAACACATAGGGTGGGCGATATTGCTTCGTCAAATAAGAATCTGCTTCGGGATCATCAACAAATGTCTCTGCGTGAGGATTGAAATGAAGCGTTCGACCCAGTCGGCATGCGATGTTCCCTAGGTGGCATAGTGAGGTTGACAGATGACCTTGGAGGATGTCAGCATTCAGGTCTTGCCATTTTCTGTTTTTTACACAGTTGAAGAAATTCTCAAAATGGAAATGGTCCGTGTCGGCCGAAGAGATATTCGGATCGCCGAAGTCCGGGCCTGTTTCCTCTTCATAGGAAGAAAATCCTGAAGGATTCAGCTGGATCTTCCCACGAAATGCCTGGTTCACTGCCTGTTCTTCATTACCCATACGCATCCAGCCTTGACTCCCGTAAATCAGGTTGCCGATACGCAAGTCCCCTTCCGAATTCGATGGAAGGCCTCTTACTTCAAATTGTAGCAAGTTGCCATCCTCATACTCAAAGATCAACTGCTGGATATTTGGGGTTTCCTGATCCGAATCGAGCATCAGATAATCCCCATAACCCCGGATCACTACCGGATGATTATCTTGCTGCAAAATCCACCGAGCAATGTCAGCCTGGTGAATGCCTTGATTTCCAAAATCACCGTTACCAGTGTCCCAAAACCAATGCCATTTGTAATGAAACCGGTTTGGATTGAAAGGACGATACGGCGCCGGGCCTAGAAACCGGTCCCAGTGCACACCCGGGGGCACTTGTTCGTCTTTAGTGTGCCCGATACTTCCCCGAGGTTTAAAACAAAGCCCTTTCGCCATATAGATTTTTCCCAGCTGACCGGATCTTGCGAAGTCCACTGCTTCGATAGTGGAGGGATTGCTGCGTGCCTGGGTACCCGTCTGTACCACGCGGTTATACTTCCGTGCCGCTTCAACCATTTTCCGGCCCTCCTCCAAGGTATGTGACACGGGTTTTTCCACGTACACATCCTTACCAGCCTGACAAGCCCAGATGGTTTGCAGGGCATGCCAGTGATTGGG
>JAHELJ010000118.1 GCA_024644235.1 Lewinellaceae bacterium | reverse complement strand
AATTTTGATCGAGCCTCGATCAACCCACTGCGATCAAGCATGTACTCAATGGTATTAACCAGAAAACTCTGATTTGCAAAAGTGTACTGCATATAAGGATTGTAACCCAATGGCCTTGGTTGCCCCGTGGATCGATCAATGACATTGGCAGCAACATCACCATCCGCTACGATCAGTATTCTTGCGGGGATTCCTTGTGGGATAAAATCTGCTCCTATTTGCACCAACCCTTCCTTCATAGCAGGTGTGACCCGGTTTTCATACAACGAGGCAAATGGTCCTTCCAGCAATACAGCCAGAGGCTGTGGGCCATCATCAAATATTGACGGATCAGGAGGAGCTTTCAATATTTCAAAATCAATGACCACCGGGCTGTACTGCAAACGGGACCTCTGCGAGGAACTCAGCAGGATCGTTTTCTTTATAGCCGTTTTGGTTTTTAACGTATCAATTGTTGCTGGAAAACGAAGATCGACTCTGTCCAGGCCTTTGGTGATAGGGTGGCTGGGATTGCCGGCCGCCAGGGGATGGTAATACCAGGGCAACAATTCAAACTGATTACGGGAGCCCGCTTTACCAACCACCATGGGAATCTGACTGCATTCAAAATCCACTACCAGATTTCGATTCAGTCGAGCCCCGTATCGAAATAGCATATCATCTAAGTTAACCTCCGAATCGTGCGGGACATATTGACCTTTGGCCTGGATCGAATCAAGATTGACAACAAGGGGATCGAGTAGGAAGAGTACATTCCCTCCACTCATGATGTATTGATCCAAAACGAACTTGGCCTTTTCACTGAATGGATTTGAGGGTTTTGCAATTACCAGGGCTTCAACCTCCCTCGGGATTCGATAAATGCTATCCAGATTTACACGGCCGGTGTTATAGAAGGCCCTCAAGTTTTGTTCGAGAGAAGCTGTTTCACGTAATGACAATTCACCATGTCCTGAAGAAAACAGAATGTTGGATTTATTATTAATCAACAATTTGGAAATGGCATCCGCGCTTTTATACTCTAGTAAGCTTATCGAATTATTCAGAGCAATTTCAGGAGGGACTCCGGGCGTCTCATTCTCCAGCAGATTTATAGCTATCTGACGATCGGAATAATTGAAGATCGCGTACGGATAGATTCGTCGTTTGGAGCTGCCTTCCCGATCGCGTACATTTAGTTCTGTAGGTACAATACCTACCTGAGCCAGACTTTGCAGCCGCTCTTCCACTTCTTCAGCTGAGCCTTCGAGAGGATCTTCAAACCTGAATTGGATTCGGTTGTTTATCGATTTGAATTCTAGTAGCAGCTCCTGAAGGGCATTTTGAAGCCTTTTGAAACCAGCCGGAAACTCTCCCTCAAGCAAAACCTCAATAAAAACCGGTTGATCAATACCTTCAATCAACTCTACCGTTGCAGGAGTCAGTGTAAATCTTTTCTCTTCGGTGAGATCAATCTTGGTATAATAATATTGACCGGCGATATTGACTCCGATAAATAAAGCAATGATCAAAATCAGGTTTACCCAGCTCCGGTCTTGAATTCTCTCGGCCGTCATTTCCGTTGCAGCTTAAGTAAGTATTGGGTAAGAACTAAGAAAATGCAGATGGCGCTTACGAAATAGAGCAAATCGCGAGTATCTACCACTCCCTGGCTGATGGCCCGGTAATGGTAATCAATCCCAAATTTCTGTATGATTTCATCCAGGGACCCCAGAAAAACTGGTATCGTACTGATAAAAGAAAAACCCCAAAATATTGTGAAACATAATAACGCCGCTAACAAGAAGGCGACAATCTGATTCCTGCTGAGTACAGATGAGAAGATAGCGATTGCCACAAAAATGGCTGAAAGCAAAAACAATCCTATATAAGAGCCCACCACCTCTCCTCCATCTATATTTCCTACTGGAGATCCCAGTTGGTACAAAGTGTAGTAGTACAAGATTGTGGGAAGCAGTGATAGAATCACCAGGAATATTGCTCCGAAATATTTTCCAAGAATTATATCCCAGGTGCTCAATGGCTTTGTAAACAATATTTCCAGCGTCCCGGTCTGACGTTCTTCAGAGAATGACCGCATACAGATTGCGGGAATCAGAAATAAGAATACCATTGGGGCTATCGTGAATAGTTGCTCCAGGGTGGCATAATTATAGTTCAGTACGCTGTACTCCGGAAAAACCCACATGATCAGACCTAAGACAATAAGAAAGACTCCAATAACCACGAAGCCGGTCAAAGAAGTAAAAAAAACATTGATCTCTTTTCTAAAAACCGCCCACATGTCTATTTCGTTAAAACCTGAAAAACATCTTCAATCGATGATTTCTCTTGTCGCATTTCGAGGATCCGAATCTTCCGGGAAACTGCATAATCAAAAACCTCTCTACGTTGATCGGATTTGCCGGCGAAAGCCAATTGAAAGCGACCAGTAGACAGTTTTTTGACGTTGGTCAATTTTGGCACCGTGATGGACTCGGGTTCTATATCACGATCAAATTCCACAACGACGATAGTGCCTGGGTGCAGCAAACGATCGATTTGATCAATTCGCTCATCCGCTACAATTTTTCCCTTATTCAATATGATCACCCGGTCACATAAAGCCTGAACCTCTTGCATGATGTGACTGGAAAAGATGACTGTTTTCTCCTCTCCAAGCCGACGGATCAACTGGCGGATTTCAACCAACTGATTAGGATCAAGCCCTGACGTAGGTTCGTCAAGGATCAAGATCTCAGGATTGTTGATCAGGGCCTGGGCCAATCCCACACGCTGTCGATAGCCCTTTGATAATGCACCAATCTTTTTGTGGCATTCCTTTGATAAGCCAGTTTCTTCTATGATGTGCTCCACTTGAGGACCTGACCCATTAGTACCGAATATCGAACGAATGAATTCCAGGTATTCACGGACATACATGTCGAGGTATAGCGGATTATGCTCGGGCAAATAGCCAAGCAATCTCTTCACAGCCAGAGCTTCCTGACGAACATTCAGGCCGGCAATCTTAGCCTCTCCCTGGAAGTCCTCTATGTAGCCGGCCAATATTTTCATAGTGGTCGTCTTCCCTGCTCCATTTGGTCCGAGCAAACCTACGATCTCGCCTCCCCGAATCTCGAAGGACAGGCTATCAATGGCGCTCTGTGCGCCGTAGTACTTGGTTAGTTCATTAACGACTATACTCATGAGCACTCCGCTTTATAGCTTCAACGAGTTCATCGATTTCCCAGGCATCCTTTACGGTATAATTGCCTATGGCAGTCCGCCTCAGCCGGCTTAGATAGGCCCCACTGGAAAGTTTTCTTCCGAGGTCGTTTGCCAATGACCGAATGTATGTTCCTTTGCTGCATTTCACTTCGAAAGCAACGGAGGGCATTGCCACCGAAGTGATATTAAATTCATGTATAACCACCTGACGGGCTTTCGGCTTGATGTCTTTCCCTGCTCTTGCCAACTTGTAGAGTGGCACTCCGTCTTTTTTAATCGCCGAGTAAATCGGTGGTATCTGAGTGATCTCGCCAACAAACGACTGAGCAGCCTGGTAGATATCATCTATCCCAATGTGATCGACAGGGAAGGTCTCGTCAATTTCCATCTCACCATCATAGGTAGGAGTAGTAGCGCCCAGGATCAGCTGACCCTCGTAACTTTTATCCAGTCCCTGAAAGTTTTCGATTTGCTTTGTCATCCTCCCGGTACAGATAATCAGCAAACCTGTAGCTAAAGGATCGAGGGTTCCGGCATGCCCAACCTTGATTTTCTTGATTCCGTAACTGTTGCGGATGGTGTACCTGATCTTATTCACGGCATCGAACGATGTCCAGTCAAGCGGCTTGTCCACCAGAAGGTAAGTACCCTGCAGTATGTCGGTCAAACTATCCATTTCCAAACCACCCCATTCCTGTTACTATAGACAAAGATCCTACCAATAGGCAATACCAACCAAAATATCTCAGTCGAGCCAGTCTTACCAGCCGTATCATCCATTGGCAGGCAACTGCACCGCTAATGAATGCCGCGATAAAACCGACAGCTAAAACAGCAAACTGCTCCTTCTGAAAGAATGCACCATCAATAATGTCCTTGGCTACTTTGCCGAAGATCAAGGGTACCACCATCAGAAATGAAAACTGCGCTGCCTTATCGCGGTCGACTCGAAATAAAATTGCGGTTGAGATCGTGGCTCCCGAGCGCGAAATACCAGGTATAATAGCCACAGCTTGTGCCAACCCAAGGATGATGGCGTCGAAGTATGATACCTCTCGTCGTGTCAATTTTGGTACATCGGCAAAGAAAAGAAGGGCAGCGGTAATCCATAAAGCAACTCCCACCAGCACCAACCGACGAGAAAACAAGGAGGCCACCAATTCATCCCAGAATAAGCCGATCATAGCTGCCGGGACCATGCTTAGTATAATCTTCAGTACAAATTCCTGAGTAACATTTAGAGGTTTCGCCATACTGCCGATCACGATTCTCCCTACCTCTCTCCGAAACACCCAAATTGTTGCTAGAGCTGTGGCAAAATGCAGGAAGACTGTTAGAAGCAAGCTGGCTTGTCCGGCTGCCTCATTGCCAGTCATATATTTTACCAGTTCGAGGTGGCCACTGCTTGACACCGGTAAGAATTCGGTAAGACCTTGAACGATTCCAAGTAGAATGGCCTCAACAAAATCGTTCATGGAGGTCTGCTATGCTCTTTTGAAGATCGCGTAGATCTCGACACCTAATCCGGCTAGAATAACAATTGGTGCCAAAACAGTTCTTCTAAAACTGTAGATAATGGAATCATCCCAAACATCAGGACTAGGCATGCTACCTCCCAACATTAAGATCATACCCAGGATGACTAAACCAGCACCTGCTCCCATCCAAATGAAATTCTCCTTCTTGAAAAGCATTTCCTGAGGGGCAGCCTTAGCTGAACTCCCTTTCTTCCGAACCCGGGAAGAGGTTGGTTTGATCTTTTTTGTTGAAACAACTTTCTTCTTGGCGGATTTCGCCTGACTCATTCCTTAATGATTTTGTTACAAAGCTATCAATATCTTTGACTATTGGAAGACAGATTAGAGAAGTTTTTAATCTGTTTTACCCTCTCAGACATGGAGATCATTTGTGCGCATTCGCAAAAACCTGGTGACCACAGTATAGGTACTTACCAGATTGATAAGTAACCCTCCAGCCAGCAGAAAACCTGTCAAATATAGAATGTAATTTCCGTTGAGATATTGTTTCATCTCCGGTATCCGCATGACTATTAGTAATCCAAAGCCTAGTAGCAGCGTCAATGCAAGTGCCGCACTATACAGCCCATGTTGAGCACTCTTTTTAAGAAATGGAGCCCTTATAAAAGACCACGAAGCGCCAACCAATTCCATATTTTTCACTAGGAAGCGGTTTGAGTAAAGTGCCAGTCGGATTGAATTATGTATCAAAGTCAAAGCCAAAATCGCTAACAGTACTCCGGCCACCAGGAAGATAAAGAGCAAGCGATCCAGATTCGTCACCACCTGATCGATCAGGGCTTCTTGAAAATACACCCCATCGAGTGATGGAAATTTCTTAGAGTACTCCTCCGCAATATTTTCTAAGGTCTCCGTCTGAAGATATTCCTGTTTGATCTTGAACAACACAATATCGTTAAGAGGATTAGGCATGCCATCCCTATTAAGATCAGTTCCCAAATCCTGACTGAGGGCTACCAGCCCTTCCTCTTTACCAACCGCGCGGACGGATTCAGATTGGATCCGTTCATCTCTCTGCAATGCTGCCTGTAGCTCCGATGACAACTTTTCCTGCTCCCCTGCCGGTAATTCCGCTACCATTTCAAAGTCACTTTTGATGGACTCAATGAGATCTTTAGAATGAAGGCTCAGGAAAAGAAAAAGACCCATGAGGAATAATACTCCGGCCACACTGAGCACCGACCAGAAGTAATTTGGCCTGGGTTTATAGCGACGTTTTACACTCATAATCTGTCCTAATATTAATAAGAGTAAATGTACAAATTATATTAATATGTAAAGTGTTATCAAATGGTTGTGAATTGATTAAAGGGCGAAAAGGCTCAGGCGGAGACCAGGGCGGAAGCGGAGGCTGAGGAGCTAGAATTTGAGCATCTTTAATCTTTACCTCCAATCTCAAAACCTTTTAAACTCATAACCTCGTAACCTTTTGAACTACAAAACTGCTACCCACCCAGCCGTACCGGTGTCGCTTTGTACAAACCAATAGGCGGTATCCCTGGCAAGGATGACCACCTGATCTGACCTCTTTTCTTCGATGATTGAATGATCCGACGCAGGTAGATCTACCACAAGAAGTTGCTCTGGTAATTCAACATTATCGATGGGATTGTCAATAAGCTCCACATCATTAATGGAGATCAAACCAATGACTCCGGCAGGTGTTTGTACCCGGTATTTGTCTCTGGCAGCTCCGAGCACTTCCAAGTACTGCCATTTTTCCAGGGGAAGCACATCATCAAAGCTGCTGTTTTGGACTTCTCCCAGCAAAGAGGATCTTTTTGTACGTACCTCCTTACCCACCAGTTCCACATCGCCTTTCACAGGATGCAACCGACTGTTGGTCTGGGCTACAAAATGGTATGGATCTACCGGACCATTCTTATAAATCCCGAAGTGCAGGTGCGGTGGTGTGGTCCGGGCATTGCCTGTGTTTCCAACCGTACCAAGGGTGTCACCTTTTTTGACATAGGTATCATCTTCGGCGATGATCGTTTGCAAATGAGCAAAGTACAAGGTCATGTCTCGCTCCAGGTCGCGCATCCAGACTACTTGCCCACCCAGGCCTCTTTCTCCAACAAAACGGATATAGCCGTCTGTAGGAGCAAGAATGGGTGTATGCCGTTTGGCGAAAATGTCAATTCCATGGTGCTTCCTTCTTCCACCGTCTCTGGGATCGCCAAAAAAGCTCCCTATATCGCGATTAGCTGCTCCTAAAACAGGGAATTCGAGGGAAGGGCCAATCTGTATCTTGCAGGTAAATCGCCCCCCTCGCAATAGTTCCGGTTGTATTCGGACTATGTAGTCTGCATCCCTTCTCGGTTCGAAGGCCAACTGATTGCTTTCACGTTCAGCCGAAGCAACGTGCAAAAGAGCCGTATTCTCCTGAGGCACCTCCAATCGGAAGAGATCGATAAACAATCGAGTTTCTTCAGTTGCCGGGAGCACTTCCATTTGGATTTTCTGACCTCGTTTTGCTGAGAAACGAAACGCCAGAGCTTCGGCTTTATCGTCATGGAAATAGAATGCCTCTTCATGCGGCATCTCCACATCCAGCGGTTTCTCAATAGAAATTTGCGCCTGCTTTCGCCAATCTCTTCCCAACGCTGTTTTCAATAATCCAGCCTGCTCAAGACTATATAGATATGCTTCATGGTCATTTCGGGGATGAAAAAGATTGGGTACGATTTCTTCCTTACATGATGCCAGGACCATCAATGCGACCACCAAAAGAAGAAGACCTATGGAATGTTGTGAAAAGAGCATGTTCTCGCTTCAAATCGAATTTGAAAATAACGATTCTAAAAATGTTGGAGAAGTAGAGAAAAAGTCGATTGCTGACTGGTAAATAACTGTCTGGGAATAAATTTATTGTAGATCTCGTATATCGCCCTTTACCTTTGTGGAATTCCTGCACTAGACTAAGATACGAATGGAGCAGAACAGACATATAGTGGGTACCCATGTGCGTCGACAGCGAATCACAGACTATTGCGGTCCGGTTTTTCCGGCTCTAGGTAGCAAGACCGCAACCAAAAAAGCGATTGTCAAGGGTCGGTTATTTATAAATGGAAGAAAAGCAGAGACCCGTGATTTTGTCTCACCCGGAGATGTAATTGAGCTGCGTGGCAGGAGCGTTCGAAAGATCAAGCCGCTTGCCATAACCCTTCCTATCGTATATCAGGACGAACATCTGGTTGTTGCCGACAAACCGGGGGGAATGGCTGTGAATGGCAATCGCTATAAAACTGTGGAGAACGCTGTAGCCAATCTACCAGGGAGTTTTTTAATCCCAGGGTCTCTGAGTCGCCCAGTCGCAGTTCACCGGCTGGATGTACCCACCAGTGGTTTGGTGCTGCTAGCTCGGACGAAAAAAGCTCAGATACTTCTCAGCCGGGCATTTCAGGAGAGAAGAGTGACTAAGAAATACCTGGCGGTTGTCCATGGCAAGCCAGCTACCAGAGGCCGGATCAGCACTCCGATTGACGGTAAAAGTGCACTCACCCGCTTCCAGCTGATACGGTC
>JAHELJ010000117.1 GCA_024644235.1 Lewinellaceae bacterium | reverse complement strand
CACAGGCAAGAAATGGACTTTCAGCGGGGCTACTTGGTGGCTTTTGAAGCAGCTCGCCAAGGCTGGAATCGACGTGATACTCTAGGGGCCGCACCAGGAAGAGAGTTAAAGGATATGATCTCTAGACCCGGTCCCTGGCAGGTGTACATGATGATGCAAGGGGAGACGATCCCTAAGGAACACAATCAGGTTCGGTTGAGTAAAGATCAAACCGATAAATGGGGGATTCCACTATTGGTTACCTCAGTGGATTACGATGAGAATGATGAAAAGATGCTGGCCGACTTTCTGGAACAAGGAGCGCTAATGCTGCAGCAATCTGGATGCTCCAACATCTCTCCCTCAGATAGTAGGCAGGCTCCCGGACTGGACATTCATGAAATGGGTGGTGTTAGGATGGGTCGCAATCCTGAGACTTCACTACTTAATCGCTGGAATCAACTTCACTTGGTGCCAAATGTTTTCGTCACAGATGGTGCTTGCATGACTTCTGTGGGAACCCAGAATCCATCGCTGACTTTCATGGCGATGACAGCTCGTGCTGCGAACCATGCCGCCGCCCTTTTAAAGCGTCAGGATATTTAGCTCCATCACGTAACGAATTGTTCCAACAGTTTACTCACAAAGGGAATTGTTGTATCTTTTGGAAGCCTCTGTCAATCATGCTACGATCCCATGAAGACCAAATCTTACAACAGTCCGCTTGTAAACCTGTTATTGCTTGCTGCGCTAATTACCTTAGCGCTCTTCACTGCCTTTCAAATCGTGTTATTGTGGCCACCCGAGCCTGGAATGATCGGGAGAGATCAATTTCTCTGGTACGACAATCTTAATTATGAGCAGATCATGTTGATCCAGGTCGCTCTAGGGGGTGCATTGGGCGCCTTTATTCATGTTGCTACTTCCATGAGCGTGCGAATTGCAAACCGCAATTTCTCATACTCATGGCTTTATTGGTACGTTCTTCGCCCATTTATTGGAAGTGCCCTGGCAATAGAGTTTTACCTTTTGGTAAGAGGAGGGCTGGTTGTACCAACACATTCGCTACAAGTCCCGCTCCATGCGGATGCAGAGGATTTTCTGACTTTTGCCGACAGCCTGCTGCAGAAGGGTGATACTAGCAAGGCGCTTATACTCATTGAGGGTTATCGCCAAGTAAAAGAAGGTCAGAGTGATGATACACAAAATATTCCACAGATAAATTTGTTTGGAATTATGGCGGTTGCCATGCTGGCTGGACTTTTCTCAAAGCAGGCCGTTGAGAAGTTGCAGGAACTTTTTGATACGATGTTTCAGACACAATCTGATAAGCCCAGCGAGATCATTGACCCGACAAATTAGCGTACCATTTCACCAAATGATAAATGCCTTTCAAATGACTTTTCAAATTGCACATAAAACACGATATGGGATCCTTGCCGGACTCATATTTTCAATTCACATATCATGTGTAACGATACCGAAGGAGGTCCCCCAACTATCATTTGAGATCGGCCAGCAGATGGATCGAATACAAACAGCACATCTCAATCTCCTGGAGGCCTTTTTTCAAGGCAAACGGGACCAGGTTGATCAATTCATGCAGAAAATCTGGTTGCCTAAGTTCGCTGAGAATTTTCTAAATCAGCCGGATATTAAAGCCGCCTGGGAACTGGCTAGATCTACAAATAAACAGATTGATATTCTAAATCTAATCCTGTTGCTCGGGCCCGAATTGCAGGCTGAAATAAATAGCAAAAGACTAGAACTGATCCAGCCACTCAATGCCCTTCAGACTAAAATCAAGAACCAGATAGAAAGCGATTATAATTTGGCTAAGAGCATGAATTTAACCTTGACTTCTTACCTCCAAAGTGCTCAGAACGTGGCTGCGAATCGAGACGACTTTTTGAGTATGATGGGTATCAGCCAGGAAGGAGTAAATACGGTGATCGACCAAACTGATGCAGCCTTTGCCAAACTGGGTAGCATCGGTCAAAAGATAGAAGACGCCGAAGCCACCTTCGAATCAACAAGGACTGCCCTAGATAGTCTTCTGGACAATTTTAATTAACCCAACAAAATCAAAAAGATATGGATATCGATTGGAGTGAATTGCAATCTAAATTAAAGGACATCATCGACGAATCGGTTGATCAAACAGATACAGATTTGTCAAAGGAAATTGCCTCCCTGACAACAATGTCTCAAAGTGAAATTCAGAATCTTTTTCCGGAGGAGGCGGACCAACAGGCTTTAGTAGACTTAATGACTATCGTCAAAGGAGCTCAAACCCAGAATGACAAGATCAGCAATATATTTTCCAACGCCGAGAAGTTTGGAAACGTAGTTTATAATTTATTGAACCGGATATAGCGAGCATTGTGACAAAAGTACCTGATCAACCGTTAGCCCGAATTGCCATTTGTTGCTCTGGAGGAGGATATCGTGCGGCTGCCTTCCATCTGGGAGCAATGGCCTATTTAGATAGAGTGAAGTACCGGGGCCGGCCATTACTGGAAAATGTAAAAGCTATTTCTACTGTCTCCGGTGGAACAATCAGTGGAGTCATCTATGCTTTGCAGAAGCAGGATGGCCATGAATTTCAGCAGATTTATCACTTTATCCTTGACAAACTTAGGAGCCTCGATCTCATCAAGATGGGCTTGGCGAGCCTCAATCCCGAACATACCTGGTCCAATTCGAGGAAGAGAAAAAATCTGATCAATGCTTTTGCTGAAATCTATGACAAAGAGTTTACCGAGGGGGCTACTTTCTCTGTTTTCGATGATATGTCAACTTCTCACTTGGAAGAGGTGATGTTCAACAGCACAGAGTTTAATCATGGACTTATTTTCCGGTTTCAAAACACTGGACTCTTTGGAAATCGCTACAACAACGTCCGTAGAGCCGCTGCCAGGGAGGTGAAATTGGCGGATGTAATTGCTGCCTCTTCCTGCTTTACCGGAGGGTTTGAGCCAATAGAATGGCCGGATGATTTTCTACATGATCATTCACCTTCCATGAGAGAGGACACGAAAAAATGGGAGAAAGTTGGCTTGATGGATGGAGGTATCTATGATAACCAGGGGATCGATAGCGTCATCCGATCAGAAGCTAGAGCAGACTCAAAGCCGTTTGACTTGATCATTGTATCTGATGTAACCTCTCCATACATGGATAACTTCATTTTCCATGAAGATAAGGGTGAGTCAGGTCCGAGAGGTCTCTCATTTAATGAACTGCGCGATCGGATCTCGCTTTCTTGGAGCAAATATATTTGGATCCTTCGAGTCCTGGTCGTCCTGGGATTTGTGATCCCTTTTTCGGTAGGATATTCCAATCATGTGGTCACCGGCCTGGGGCTTATGTTAGCGGCAGTAGCCGGTTTGTTAATGTTTGGTCTTCACCTACTTCGTAAGAGATTTCAGTCACTCTTGAAAGAAGGTACTGAATACTTATGGTCCAAATTGCCACTTTTCTACCGACAAAAACTATCGACATTGGATATAGGCCGATTGAAATTCGGAAGATTAGAGCCTCTGATTATTGACAGAGTTTCTTCACTATTCACTTTGGTGATGAATGTATTTCTCAAGACAGTCAGGCGTCTGGTCTATGGTCGGCTATACAGACCTGAGAAGTATCGTTATCGCAGAATGTCAAATTTAATCCGGGAGCTGACCGAAGAGGACTATCAACAGCAGCTTGAAAGAGGAAGGAAAGATCCCCATTATTATCAAAATCTTCCCGGATGTGATCCCATCCTTATTGGAGAATACCAGAAAGTGTTTGGGGAGGGAATAAAGGAAGTGGCTGAGAAAGCGGCTTCATTCGGCACCACCTTATGGTTTACAGCGGATGATGAACTGAATGAAATGCTGGATCAGCTTCTGGCCTCAGGTCAGTGCTCGATGTGTTTTAATCTGTTGACGTATTTGACTGAGTTAAGGCATTCCCCCGATAATGGATATGCTGAACTGTCACAGGAGATCAGAAACCATATTGATGCTTTATGGGACCAATGCAAAAAGGATTGGCTATCATTCAGGAAAGATCCGCATTTTATGGTCAAGGAGCTCGCAACCAATCGCAACAGTACTCAATCATAGCAGCCTGACATGTCAAATTTCATCGAGGATATCAATGAGTTTATTAAGGAGGACAAGTTGTCTAATGTGCTTGCAATCATCATTTCCCATTTAGAAAGCTCAAGTGACGGATCTCAGTTGATCATTGAAGCGCAAAACCTGTCAGGTAGGTTGACAAAGCTCAATCAGGATATCAACAATGCTGTGATTGACAATACGCAATCATACAAGTTTCTGAATCAGATCAGGATCGGAGTGCTCGAATTGGTAAACGACTTGAAAAAAAAGGAACGTGAAGGCAAAGGCACTGACAAGGCAAAAGGGATCCGTACCTCTGATTTGCAGGACAAGATTCAAGCTGTCAATACAGAGCTTAACGCCAATGCAAAATTTGACTTGATCTTCAAGGTGTTCTTGTTGTTTATGTTATTAGTGGGAATTGGGTTGCTTGTTTTTACCGTGGTTACAGAACGAGAAATCAATGAAGTAATTGTGCTTGGCGCACTCGCACTGGCCATCATGCTAATAGCCTGTTTTTTTCTTTTCCGATACAAGGAACTAGAGAATCGAAACCGAAGGCTTCTTCAACAAAAAATTGTGCAATGAACGAACGAGATGACCTGGATTTTCTCCGTAGGGAAAATCAATTCAAAAAATTGGCTTTGGCAATCGGATCATTTACGATAATCACGCTGGTAGGGGCTTTTTACTTCTACCTTCAGGATGCCAGGTCAAAGACGGAATTGCAACGAGCCAATGCCGCTTTGGAAGTCAGCAAGCTTGAACTGGCGGCTCAACTCGATACGCTCGAGATGGTCAAGCAACTTCTTGAGGAAAGTAAGAGCCAGACAGATGCTATTAGAGATTCATTGACCGAGGCTCTCACCGCCCTGCAGAAAAGGGTGAGTCTCCCGCAGGCCAGCACAATCTCGAAAAACGTAAACAGGATATTGTCGAAATCAGCCAACAGCAAGTTTAGAGTTCAGTTGGTGAGCTTTGGAGTAGACGACAGCACATTGACCAGGTTGCATAGATGGATGGAGAATGAAGGCTACGTCATAGGTGAAATTGAACCACTCGACAAGAAAGAAAGTTGGTTGGCTGAGACTTCCACGGTTTTCTATTATTCTCCGGCCAGCGAAGCAGCTGCCACAGAATTAGCCAAGAAGATGCGGTCTGAACTTAAGATTCGCGTGCAACTGGAACCAGGCAAAAATGCACGAATAGTGAAAGGCTATGATTCATCTCTGATCGCCGTACACCTTATCAGATGAGAGAAAGGCTCATGCAATCTTACTGCCATCTTTCCAAAGTTCCGGTTTGTCTGCTTCCTCCAGGCTGGATGCAATATGAATCATGCCCATTTCAAAAGCATCGCGATAGTTTTTACCCTCGCCGATACTTTGGTAGAATCCCACTGAAAATTTGATGGATGCATCGTCTTCGATCGCGTCATTCATACCCACTACATATATACCGTGCTGACTTATAACTTCAGCTTGTTCCTGAGAGTAGCAAGCATTCAGAATGACACATTTCACGTACGTCCTCGCTAGTTTGAATAGCCTAGACAATCCATCATTAGGAAACAAGATTTCCTCTCCAACGTCGTTTTCCAGGCTGATTCCTTCGGCACCGGCTCCATGACCGGAAAAATGAATAATCTCTGGCTCCAATGATTGCATTTCTAAGGTCATAGTAGTCAACCTGACTGCTGTTTTGGGCACAAATTGGAAGCGATCTCTCAGAGTGGAGCTGCGAAATCCATCTTCTACTTTTCTGATTTCTTCGCCCAGTCGAAGCACATCCAATTCTCTCGGGTTAGCCGTCATAAACAGGATGATTCGCTTATCGTTTGAAGTCAATGGCGAGGATGACCAGTCATCCTTCACTTGCCTTTTAACGATTTTGGAAAGAGCAGAACGAATCTGATTGCGAGTGCGAATAGACTGATCGGCTGATATCGTTCCGTTCTCCATTTGCTTCTCAAGAGATCTTATGCGGCCCCTCTGATGGACTGCAGTATCGTGCAGATCCTGGTTGTATTTCTTAGCTAGCGCAATTAATGCCTCCGCAGCATCTTCCAGATTATCGTCTGCAATTAATTCAATGATAGAATTCTTATTGACTTCCATGACGTTGGTTCTTATTATAGGATTAGACCCTCTACCTGGTCTTCTTTGACCAGCTTTTTGCCTCTTCGCACATTTACTGATTTCAAGATGAGATTAATCGGTCTCTCGTCATGGTATGCATCTATTGCTGCTGGAAATGTCATACCGGACAATTCTTCCACCATCTGGACATTGACCTGGTAAGTATCGGCATACTTGAAATTAATAAAGCGGTCTCTTCTGGTCCCGGTCCGTATGCGTTTCTTCACAATGTGAAACTTCTCTAGTAAATACTTCTGACCGACAAGAAACGCCACTCTTTGCAATTTACCCTCGGCGGTCGTGTAATACACGATCTTCCAAAAGGTCGTTGGAAGTTTCACGATCGAGTTGTCGATTAGTGTGACAAAGTCGGGATCATCCTCCGACATGACCGGGCCAGTAAAGACACTAATACGCAGATTGTGCTTTACCGTCTCCTTTTTCAGAATGTAATCTTCAATACGCCTCCAGATGGATCGGTTTACTTTAGCGTGTTGAGGAACAGCATTGGTATAGAAAAAGGTCTGCTTTGCGCCTTCAATTGCCTCTTCCTCGGTATCTCCCCATTGCACATCCTCCCGCTTGGTCATATGCCCGCGATCAAAGTCACTCTTTTCTGCTTGGTACAGTTGCGAACCCCACTGATACTCGGCCTCGATTCGATCATCGAGTTTCCAGCTGCCAGTCCGCTCCGTTCTGACGAATTTATTGCCGTCGATATTTGAAGCTGTGAATAGAGGAAACCTTCGCTTTTTATGTTGAACGAGACTATAGTTTATATAGTCAAGGACGTACTCATCGCTATTATTTTTGAGATGAGCAACCACCGATTGCATGTCACTATCGAATTTGGGCAACTCAACCCTTGGAAATTCGTTTCCCAGAAAATCCGACTGATATCCTTGCATACTATTTAACTATCTGATTTTTCAGGGAAAGCATCCACGATCTCTTCCCGGCGTGAGAGTATGACACGTCCCCTTGTGAACCTGGGTTCATCATCGATGGATCTTGCTGTAAATCCCTGCCAGGTACCAATCAAGGTATCACCCATTAACCCCTTTGGTTTGAGAAGGCATACCCCACAGATTGGTATCTCTCCTTCACTCCAATAACTTATTGCCACTTTTCTTGTGGGGGATACGATGCCTTCCATAGGATAATTTGATCCTTCTACTCCCTTCTTTTGCGAATAGCCCACTACTCTGATCCGTTTCTCAGTTGTCCAGATTCGTAACTCATCTTTCTCGAAGATATCCTCCTTACCATCCTCGTGCAATTCTGTCCACTTGGCGATCCATTTGCCTTCAAGCTTTTGAGCGTTCTCCCGGTTGTGGAAATGATCCTGAAATAAAGTGCGGAAGAACATATCATTCTTTTCTTGCTGAACCGAGGTGTGAAAATCAGCAATCAGTGGATCCCATACTTTGACGTTCTCTTTTGATATTTTCTTATCAGTACACTCCTCCAAAACCTCTTTGCAAAATGCCGCGACTCTTTCCTGATCTTCCCCATTGAAGGGTTTCCTGTTTTGATAGACGGGATTGATCATCTGGTCCTTCATAAAAAAGCTAATCACTCTAACATTCTTCTTCCTGCCGAAAGAAAGACCACTTTCGTAGGCAATCCATGCTTTTTCATTCGATTCCGGACTTACCAGAGCAATTGTCAGCTTGGCGGCATCGATCTCATCGCTCAAACGATCCACACGTTCACGAACGCTGAGATCTACCCGGGAATCGGCGTCATCGCTGTACAAGACTTCAATAGGCCCCACATTGGCAATGCCAGATAATTTCAAGAGTAATGCGGATAGTTTAGCTGCCAGTTTCCGGTCTTCGTAGCTATGGCTAATGTAAACTTTTGGATGCTTGGCTGAAGGCATGATTTGGTCTTTCGTGGTTACAATGCGGTCTTGGGTTCATCGTGCAATACTCTTGTTAATTTAAGCATTTCACGGCTATGAAGAAAGGCATTAGTCGCCAAGAGCAAGACCACCATAGGCAGCATGGTACAATATTGTTCAGCTGATCATGAAGCCTGGACTATCTAAGCTGAAGATTTACATCCCATGGCAGGAGCTGCACCC
>JAHELJ010000243.1 GCA_024644235.1 Lewinellaceae bacterium | reverse complement strand
GAGGGAAAGTAGGTGTTACGGAGCTCTACGGACTCAAACGAATACAAAACAATATAAACTCCTTTGTTCTCACCCCTATCTCCTACAAATACGTAGGCATCAACTCCAGGAACATGGTTAAATGCATGGTACAGGTCTGAAACGACATATGCTTCGAAGTCCTTTTCCGATCCCGGCTTGACCGCCAAGGCTCTTACTGCCACGAGCTCGCCCAATTGTGGATTATCAAGGGCATCGAAGCCGACACACACGTAGTCGGTGTAGCCACTTTCCTCTTCCACTCCCGTTAGGGAGGTGTTAATGCCATTAGCTTGCATCTTGGCCATCAAAGCACCAAACTTAGGATATGCTCCTGTGCCACCATCCGATGTTGGAAAATAATAGTCACGCACTTCCTTAAGATCGAAAGTGAAGCCCCAAGACATTTTGCCTTTTCTTTCGCCCCGGTCCCCATAAGACACCCAGGCGCCTACCCCCTTTCCAAACTCTTGCAAGCCCTCGTCAAGGGCGCGAATGTCATTTGCAAAAGCTGGTCCGGAATGACCTTCCATGATGGTAACGGGAATAGCGGAGAATACTTCAGGTAAAGGTTGCGACTCTAAAATGAAGTGGCATAACACCAGTATCACAGAGAGAGATAAGAGATTTTTCATCAGTTTGGTTTTTTGGTTACGAATTCAAGTGACATACAGAAGTTAAGCATTCCTTTCTCATTCCCCAAACATTTCGGTGGTCACTTAAGGTATGTAGATTGGGCCACAAGATGTTCAACCAGCTTTCATTAGTACTATCGATCGTTTATCCATTTCAGAATTTGGTTACTTTTCCATAAAGGATCATAAAATGAAACTTGCAATCATTACAGGCGCTGGTTCGGGAATCGGCCGAGCCACTTCGATCTTGTTAGCAAAATCTGGTTATCAAGTTGTACTAGCGGGACGTACGATTACGTCACTAAATCAAACCATTGACATTTTGGGTGACTTCGGTAAGTACTGTCTGCCGGTTGTGACTGACGTCTCCGATCCCAAATCAGTGCGTAATCTGTTTCAAATTGTCATGGAGAAATTTGGAAGACTGGATCTGTTGTTCAACAATGCCGGAATAGGGATCCCTGCAGAAGCTCTTGAAGATGTCCGCTTTGAAAAATGGAAGCAAGTCATCGATATCAATGTCACCGGTTCTTTCCTTTGCATTCAGGAGGCCTTTAAACTGATGAAAAGGCAAAAACCACAAGGGGGAAGGATCATCAATAATGGTTCTATCTCTGCCCATGTTCCAAGACCTCACTCAGCTCCCTACACTGCCTCCAAACATGCCGTTACCGGATTAACCAAGAGTGCATCACTAGATGGCAGGGGTTACAACATCTGTGTGGGTCAAATTGACATTGGCAATGCCTCTACCCCCATGGCCGAAAAAATGACAAAAGGTGTGCCTCAGGCAGATGGATCAATCAAAGTGGAACCTACTTTTGATGTGGATCTGGTGGCAAGAACTATCCTGCATATGGACTCGATGCCTCTTAACGCCAATATGCCCTTTATAACAATTATGGCGAATCAAATGCCATACATTGGTCGGGGATAATGTGAGTTAATTCTTCGGCAATGGAGACCAATCGCATCCTCTTTCTATCTCCTTGTTAATGGCTTTTGGGTTCTCAAGGATCTCAAAAGAACGCTCGAGAAACTTGACGGCCCAGTCTTTAGATGAATTGTTCAACTGCTCGCAATTGTTCACTACTGCATACATGTCCTCCTTATGATTCAAAACATGCTGAATGGTTGAATCATAATTTCCGTCGTCTCGGCATTTCCCAATAAAATAACGATCGATTACATTTTGGATCGGCATTTTCTCATTAGGCACGGCATAGGGCGATTTGACCAGTCCAGCATAGTCAAAATCATAGGGAACTGCCTTTAAGGTTTTTTCCTCACGATTTAGAACAAATTTCACATTGTGTTTATTGAGCACAAACCAATCGGTGTTGCCAACAACAAATTGAAACATAGCCAGTAAATCGTAGGTCTCCGGATGCAATGCCCGGGTCGTGATTGCCTTTGGATCGTAGATTTCACCACCCATTCGCTCTGCCAATTCATCTTCATCTTCGATTACAAATGCAAATGTCTCGCGCGGTTTATCCTTGCCTTCCGTGTCTTC
>JAHELJ010000041.1:21276-31370 GCA_024644235.1 Lewinellaceae bacterium | reverse complement strand
GTCGACTTCATCGACGGCCATTATGATGTTTTACTCTGTACTAATATCATAGAAACCGGATTGGATATTCCGAATGCTAATACGATCATAATCAATAATGCTCACCAATTCGGAATGAGTGACCTCCACCAACTTCGCGGTCGAGTCGGTAGATCTAACCGAAAAGCATTCTGCTATTTGTTTAGCCCCCCATTATCCACACTCACCACTGAAGCAAGAAAGAGATTGAGGACATTGGAAGAGTTTTCTGATCTCGGAAGTGGCTTCCAGATTGCAATGAAAGATCTGGACATCAGAGGAGCTGGCAACTTATTAGGAGCGGAGCAGAGTGGTTTCATCAACGAGATTGGCTATGAAACTTATACGAAAATCCTCGAGGAGGCTGTACAAGAGCTAAAGGAGACCGAATACAAGCACTTGTTTGAGGAAGATATCGAAGAACGAACCTATGTGAAAGATGTGCAGTTGGAAACGGATGTTGAAATGTTGATCCCAGATGATTATGTCAACAATATTCAAGAAAGGCTTAATCTCTATACCGAGCTGGATAATCTCCCGGATGAAAAGGCCCTGGGAGCATTTTCTGAAAGGCTCCAGGATCGTTTTGGCCCACTCCCTGATGAAGTCAGCACTCTTTTCGAAGCCCTTCGATTGCGTTGGGTCTGTAAAGAGATGGGCTTTGAGAGGTGCATTCTGAAGAATGACAAATTGAGGTGCTTTTTTGTCCTTAACCCCCAATCTCCATTTTATGAAACCCAAAGATTTAAGAACCTGCTGGGTTTAGTGGCTACAAAAGGTCAAGAACTCGAAATATCTCTAAAGCAAAGCAGGAATCATCTCATGCTGGTGAAGGAAAAGGTCGAAAATCTGCAAGCCGCGATGGACCTGCTAAATCACATTGGTGAGGCATCGGCCAGCGAAAAAGAATCGACAGTTGATGCAGCATCTCTTTGAGAACCAATCCATAGATCCTAGCTTGCTTCCTCAGATTGAAAAGCTCTCTTTTCAATCGATAGATAGGGATTACGCCAAAATCCTTTACATCAGTAATAGTATATTTTTTGTGATTCTTCTCTTGGGTATTATTCTCTTGATCATGCTGGAGATTGGTTTAACGCATTGGCTTAGCCCCACTCTTATTCTTCTCTGGCTATCCCTCTATCTTGGTTCGCTCTGGCTGAGTTCGCTTTCAGTTAGACACAAAGCTTTTGCACTACGACAACGAGATATCTCTTATAAGAGCGGCATCTTTTTCCGTAGCTGGATCACTGTACCTTTCAATCGCGTACAGCATTGCGAAATTGCCCGGGGTGTATTGGACAACGCATTTGGCTTATCAGTTCTGAAGATCTACACGGCAGGTGGTTCCGGAAGTGATATCAGTATACCAGGCTTGAAACCCGATACCGCAGAAAGCCTGAAAGAAATCATCATTAGCAAGATCGAGGAGGCTGATGAAGAAGAATGATAATGCATGGTATGAATCAGCTACCAGGCAATCCGCTGTAGCAATTCTACTGATCATAATCGGTGTGATCAAGTCATTGGTACGAAATTGGTGGCCCATTTTAATCCTGGTTATTTTTCGATCAGATCTTCTCTCTCCATCCCAAGGTAGGTCCTTGTTGGTAACGGTTGGCTTAGGTATTATTGCTTATTCCATACTAAGTTATTATCGCTTCTTCTTTTTTGTCCGGGAGGATAAACTGCATGTGAAAAGAGGAGTCTTTACCAGATCAGCAATGGACATTCCATTTGATCGGATACAAAGCATCTCTTTCGAACAAGGTTTGATCCATCAAGTTTTTGATGTCGTGAAGGTCAAAGTTGATACTGCTGGTTCGGCAAAAGAGGAATTCGAGTTTTCGGCACTTGCTAAAACCATGGCCGAGGAGCTGAGGACCTTTATTCTCAGCAAGAGGTCTCTTTCCTCGGCAGTACCTGCCTCTCCTTCATCAAAAAAACTGATTATGTCTCTGACACCTCTGGATCTATTGAAGGTAGGAGTCAGTCAAAATCACATTCGTACTGCCGGGATCATCCTGGCCTTTTTTCTGGGATTGAGAGATCGTATTGATGAGGCTCTGGGTGACCAATATGTGCAGAGGTTTGATGAATTTGCCGCAAGCTTGTTTGATAGTGCGTTGATCGTTTTTGTCCTTATCGCTGCTTCTCTTTTGGTAATCGCCTTTGTCAGCACATTAGTTCTCACATTTCTCCGCTTCTATAATCTGAAGGTTTGGAAATCCGAAGACGGCTACTATATTGAAGCGGGGTTAATTAATAGGAGAGAACAGGCTGCCTTAAATCACAAGATCCAGATCATCCGATCTGTAAGCAATCCAATCAGAAAATTATTTGACATCGTATACTTTCGTTTCCATCAGGCATCTAGCCGAGGTTCCGGTAGGAGCTCCACAATTTCAATTCCGGGATGTACTACCAAAAGCCTGCAGCAGTTTCGAGAATCACACTTTGGAGGGGCCCTGGAACAGCCCCTGACTCACCAAGGAGTTGCCTGGCAGCTTTTCCTCAGACGCTGGTTAGCCATTGGATGGATTCCCTTCGCTATCCTGGTAGTCAATCATTGGATTTTTTCCCTACCCTCACTTCTATTGATCAGCATAGTCTGGCTTGGTCTAAGTTTTGTTTTCCAAAGGATCTACCAAAGGGATTGGAGGTGGTCTCTCAATGATGAGTTAGTCCAGACTCATTCAGGAGTTCTCGAAAAAGTGACCAAGATCCTTTTCCTTTATAAAATTCAATCTGTGGAGATAAAGCAGACACCTTATCAGCGCCGTCACAGCCTGGTATCACTTGTGTTCTACACTGCCAGTGGAGCCGTTCGAATACCATATGTTCCCCAAGAAGAAGCCATTAGGGTAAAAGACTACACACTTTATAAGATTGAAAGTTCAGATCGCAAGTGGATGTGAGCCGACAGTGTGACAATCAATCAATGATTCCTTTTCGGGTAAATGATTTCAAATTGGTGCTGATTCCCAAATGATGGGTGGTACCTCCAAAATGAACTTTGTTTAGACCATAATCAAAGTGAAACTTTTTTAGCCTTAACCCAAGCCCCAGGGAAAATCCGGTGAGATTACGAAAATTATCAAGCGACAATTCCTGCTTCTGTTGATGATTGTAACCAAACCTGATTCTCACAACTTCTGTCCTGCCAAGCATCAGTTCGCCACCAAAGATCAGATGCCGGGCAAAATTGTCAAACTTTGAAGGATTATCTTCTACGAACTCAAATCCTGGAAAGAATCCACCTTCCTCTGAAGAAGGATCATCATACAACAGATTCCACCTGTTGAGATGGTGGTAAGTTATTGTAAACTGAAAGGGCAGGTACCTCAACCGCTTGGTAAGTCCAATCCTTAAGTCGACTGGCAATTCTTCGCGCGTCTCTCCAAAAAGACTTGTTTGATAGCCAGTATTGCTGAGGACTAAGGATACACCGAACAGTCCAGCTGAATCAGTGTATGTCGCCGCAAGATCCAATCCAATGCCGCCAGCTCGATACACATCCAGTTTTGATGTGATCCATTTAAGATTAGCTCCTACACTCAGATTCTCATATAACTCATAGCCAACTCCCGCTGCAATTGCAAACTCGTTGCCATCTGTTACTCCAAGAATGTTGCCGAACTCATCCGTTTGATCAAAATCGCCATAGAGTAAAAATTTCACCCCACCCTGCAACATCAGATTGCTTGATTCGATCCATTTTCCAAAGCCTACATAACCATTTTGTACTCCTTGAAAAAGAAATTGGTGTTGGAACGTCATTTGTTGATCAAGTAGTGAATCGAGAAGGGCAGGATTTCCATAAGTACTACCTAGATCAGTATCACACAGATTGGATATTCCTCCACCCATCGATGAAATTTTGGCTGAGCTTGGAATAGTTAAAAATGGAAACACCCTGGTGCCTCCAATCTGAGCTGAAAGCTCACAAGCATTGCCGAGTATAATACATATAAGGAGTAGACGTAATCTCACAAATTTTCAGTATCGTCGTTATCTTCTCGTTTCCAGGTAGTCCTGCAGATGCCTTTGTTACAGTCCATAGTCCTTTCTAATTTCCCATCCTCATCATATAGCTTCAATTCACCATGCTCGTTGTCGCCACTCTGATAGGTCCCTTCTGCTTTAAGATTCCCATTCTCATAGTACTCAACGAACGGACCATTCTCTTCGTTATCATGCATAGTAACGATTTCCATCAATTGTCCGGATTCGTAGTATTTGCGCCATTCTCCCTCCATAGATCCAGCAGTATATAAGCCCTCCAATTTCAGCCCGCCTCCAGGATAAAATGACTGATAAATGCCTTCGTACAAGCCGTCACTATAGTGTTCGGAAATTATTTGTTCGCCATCTTCATCAAAGATCTGCCTTTCTCCGTGCAACTTTCCCTCTCTGTACGTGGCTGCTTCAAATAACTGCCCATCGTAATATTTTCGGAACCAGCCATTTTTTTCGCCGGTTTCTTTGTTGATTTGGTACGCAATCACTGCCCCGTCTTCCAATTGCTCTTCTCGTTCCTGCAATGCCTGACACGATGAAAAGACGATTACAACCGTTAATAAAGAATAAGAAAATTGAATGCTCATCTGCCGATTCTTTTACAGGCTAATAACGAACAGCTAAAATAATTTGATACAAGGATCTAAAAAAAGGTACCACGTTAGCAATACCTTCCTTTTACTTAAACCTTGTCTACTCAGGACTAATAGTATATATACCTATTATCCTTGATCTTAGCTTGTTTTCGTAGACTTTGCATCAGGCCGGCTTTGGCCTGGGAGGCAATTTGATTCGTGTAGGATGACCTCAGCGATGCAATATTTGCCTGAGCAGGTTCGGTTCTGTTAAACGGTTTTATCAGGTATACTGCCCGTGTACCCTCAATAGGCGCAGAGACTTGATCCAATGGCACCTGATAGGCATGCGCTGCCACGGCCGGTTCTTCACCCAGGCCAGAGATAAAGTCTGTCACAAAACTTACTCCCCGGGCAGTATCAATAGATACATCATATTGGGTGGCGACCACATTCAAATCGGTTACGCCAGCCAATTCTTGCTTAAGCAGAGCTGCCTTTTTCTGGTTACGCACAAGACCTTCTATGGTGGGTCTTACATCGTCCAGACGGGCTAGTCCGGCTGGTAAGATTTGTTTCAAAGCAGTAATGACATACTTGTTGTTGTAATAGAGTGCTTGATCTTGATAAATGAAGACTTCGGGAGAAACGTCACCAGGTTCAGTAGACGGATCAAAGGCCCAGCGAATGATATCTCTTGATGTTTGACCGCTTCCCAAAGTAGAAATAGTAAAGTCATTTATCTCGAAAGGAGCAGAACTTTGCAAGGTCAAGCTGGGATCTTCCAATACTGCGCTGCGCAGACTTTCGATATCCCGATGAGTACCTACAAACTCTAGTGCAATTTCATAAATAGAATCCTGAGTTTCCTGAGAGGGCACTATTGGTGAAGTGAGATACGCCAACTGCACTCCCTCTTCGTTGGTTATAAATTTACGGTCAAGCACTTCCACGAGATGCACACCAAATTCGGTGATAACCGGATAAAGCGTATTCAATTCGGCCTCGTAGAAGACTACATCGTTGAAGGGCTTTACAAATCCTCCGAGACCGTAAAATCCTAGATCGCCTCCATTAAATGTCACTGAAGTTGCACCCTGGCTGAAGTTGAAAGCCAACGAATCAAAGGTATGTACTCCACTTTCGATCAGATTTTTAAGACTATCAACCGTCCTTTGTGCAGCTTGATACTCTTCAAGAGTTTGGGCGCGGCGAAGGATATGACGTACATGAACGGAATCTGGCACGACCATTCGGTCTCTTATCTTCACGGCATTATACGCACCACCTTCGATATACGGTCCTATTACTGTGCCCTCGGGAAGTGCAAAGACTGAATCAGCAATAACCGGGCTGACCAAATCCTTCTTCACGTAGGCAAAATCGAGAGATCCGTAATTATTGTCGACAAATAATGTATCGTTATCCGAAATCTTAAATTCCTCAATCAGGTTGACCATGTCATCCCTCAGTTTCATGCTATCTCCTTTGGTGGGCAAAACATTGAATGAGATAAAGTCTACTGATCGGGTCTCTTCCTCTTGTTCAAAGTCGGATTTATGTTCTGAGAGGTACTTTTTTAAGTCTGAGTCACTAACAGATACGTCATTATTTGGTATTTGATCGTACGGAATCGCAACAAAGGTAAAGTCCGTTCTCTTTGCCTGATCGAGATTGGTTTGTTCGACCATCCAGGTTGGTGTATAGAACCCTTGCCCGACCAAGGTTGTCAATTTTTCGGTCAATCTTTCGGCAATGAGCTCATTCTCTTGGTGTGCCCAAAGCTCCATCAGACTGGGGGTAAGAGTTCCGTTATCAATAGCTTGCTTAATTGAGTTAAGCTGAACTCGATCCACCAGGCCCGTTTGAGGATTGGAAAACCGTTGCTGAATCAAAGGACTGATGTTTGTACCAAACTGACGATCCATCAGTTCGGGCACAGGTACTTTCAAACCATTGGCATCAGCTTCTTCCTCCACGATAGCTCTATCCACGAAATAATTGTAGAGGTAATTTCTTCTGCTAAATACATCGACTGTTGACCCCGTGTACAGAATTCGCTCTGCATTCTGAAACTGGCTGTAGTCTACTTTTTTACCATCGACCTCCACCAATGTCATCGAACCCGCTGTAGGACCAGCTTGACCAGTCATATCCATGATGACAAAAGCGGCTAGGGCCAATCCTATTGCAACTACCAATAACCAGCTGTTCTTTCTGATTTTGCCTATTAAAGCCATTCCTCGTTCTTCTCTTTTACTAATTTATTACAGTGATCTTCCTTTGTACGAGTTGTCTGCTAAAGATTCCAATCCATATATTTAGATATAACTGACTCTGTAAATTGCTGATAATTAGTTATTAGTGAAGCTTTACAAATAGTCAGTGGTTTCTCCAGCTGGTCGATTTCAAAGGATGGGCAAAGGTAAGAGAATAGGGCGTAAAATGCAATTAATAAAGAAAGGCCAGAGCAGTTGGTGTCTATACGTTATTCCCTCCGATGGTCGTCGGAGATTTGCAATAGTTCTTCGTAAAAAGATTGACCAAAACGACGGACGAGGGCATCTTTTAAAAATGCTATGACGCTTATCCCCAGCTCACTTCCATGTTGACAGGCCGACTGGCAAATATCCCATTCATCATAGTTTAGTGCGGTGAGTCCCACCCTGGCATCTTCATGAATCCTGATTGGATAAAGATGACAGGAGATGGGTTTTCGAAAGGGTATCGTTCCATCCTCGTAGGCTATTTCAATTGCACATCTTGCGATACCGCTTTCCAGTTTGACAAGGTAGGCACAATGACCCTGACTTAGCAGCGGCGTTCCGGTCATCTTAGGAACAGAATAGTAGACAGAGGTTCCCTGCTGCTCAATTGTCTTTATACTCTCTTCATTGAGATAAGGGCTAAGGTCTTGAATATGTTCTTCGAGATTACCCTGTTCCTCTTCATTCAATGGAGCGCCCCAATCTCCTTCCCAGCAGCAGGCTCCCTTACAGGCACTGAGTTTGCAGGCAAACTTTCGTTCTAAGACTTCTTCACTTACCAATATCTCCTGCACTAAAATCATGAGGTGAATACCGTATTTAGATCAATTCTCAACTTGAATTGGAGCTAATTGCATGTAGCATAAAAGTGTATCTTTAGAGTCCGCATTTAAGAGCGGAAATCTTAGTCAAATCACACAGTAAAGTAAATCACTTTTTATGGATCCTTTGAAGGAAAAATTTCGCATTAAGTCAACCGAAGTCAGAGAGAAACTGCGATCAATGGTCAAAGCTCATGGTGACATGGTCGTGGACCAGGTCGTATTGGGACAGGTGTTTGGTGGCATGCGTGGTATCAAGGGTATGATATGGGAGACATCCAATCTTGACCCAATCGAAGGGATTAAATTCAGAGGTCGGAGTATCCCACAACTCCAGGATACACTTCCGAGGTTGAATGGCAGTACAGAACCTGTTCCAGAAGGTTTGTTCTGGTTGATGATGGTAGGTGAGGTACCAACGGAGGAAGAAGCACAATGGCTTGCTGATGAATGGGAACGAAGGAGAAAAATTCCTCAGCACACTCTGAAGGTGCTGGAAAGTCTGCCTGTTGATACACATCCGATGACCCAATTTAGTATAGCCGTAATGTCAATGCAAAGCGAAAGCATCTTCGCGCGAGAATATTTTGAAGGACTGGCAAAATCGGATTATTGGGCTGCATGCTATGAAGACACCATGAATTTGATAGCTCGCCTTCCATCCATCGCTGCATACATATACAGAAGATCCTTTCATGGAGGCGATCACATCGGACCAGACGACACTTTAGACTGGGCGGCTAGTTTTGCCCATATGCTGGGTCAGGATTCCGAAAGCTTTCGCAACTTCATGAGGTTGTATCTAACCATTCATGCAGATCACGAAGGGGGAAATGCTTCGGCACACACCACACATCTGGTTGGGTCTACCCTTAGTGACGCATATCTTTCGTTTGCAGCAGGAATGAATGCACTAGCTGGTCCGCTGCATGGTCTGGCAAATCAAGAAGTCATTAAGTGGATTTTCGAGATGTTAGATGACTTAGATAGCCAAGATCCCACAGAAGAACAAATCGCTGACTTTGTTCAACGCACTCTTGATGATGGCAAAGTTATTCCAGGCTATGGTCATGCCGTTTTGCGAAAGCCAGATCCCAGATTCATGGCCCAAAAACACTTTGCCGAAAAGAATCTGAGTGACTCAGTCATTGTGAATGTCGTCTGGAAATTATTTAACGTGGTTCCGCCTATACTAGAATCACTTGGTAAAGTGAAAAATCCCTGGCCAAATGTTGATGCTCACTCCGGTGCCATATTGGTACACTATGGGTTGAAAGAATTTAAATTCTATACCGTCTTGTTTGGAGTTTCGAGATCTTTGGGAGTGCTGGCCGCTCTATGTTGGAGCAGAGCACTTGGTTTCCCCTTGGAGAGACCTAAATCCGTAACCTCAAAATGGATATTTGATCATGTCGAAAAAAACAAAGTGAATTAACATGCAATTTCCCGATAATTTGAAATATACCAGTGAGCATGAATGGGTTCGATTAGAGGATCCCAAGTCTGATGGAAACGTGGCTCTGGTAGGCATAACAGATTTCGCACAGAGCGAGTTGGGAGAATTGGTCTACGTCGAAGTAGACACTGTTGGTCAACATCTTGAGAAGGACAAAATCTTTGGAACGGTTGAAGCCGTCAAGACTACCTCGGAGCTTTTCATGCCTGTATCAGGAAAGATCCTGGAGTTCAACCCTGCTCTTGACGAAAATGACGGAGACAACCCCGGACTGATCAATGAGGATCCATATGGTGAAGGTTGGATTGTAAAAATTGAATTGGACAACCCAAACGACCTGAATGAGCTCTTCAATGCCAAGGCCTACGAGGAGATGATTTCATGACATGCCATACGCCAAAAATAGACTCTCGAACATCTTAGAGATTGTTAGGACAAATAAAACACTTCATCCCAGCTATTGCTTGGTCGATAATCATCCTGGTCTTATCAGTATTACCAGGTGGATCTCTGCCTAAGATCGGATGGGAATTCGTCCTGGCCTGGGATAAGGTAGCTCACTTCGGAGTGTACATGATACTTTGCTTACTGTTGGGCTACGGGATCTGGCAAAAGCGACAGATCAAATTCAACCATTTGTTGAAAATCTTCCTGTCGAGCGTGGCATTTGGAGCCGTCTTAGAAGGAACTCAACACTGGTTATTGACAGATAGACTTTTTGAAGTTCCTGATTTAATTGCTAATATTATTGGCTCTATAGCAGGTACATTTATCGTACATTTATTGAGAGATAAAAAGAAATCATTATGGATATCGCAGTAGACGGTCGTTCACTCATCATATCCTTGATCGGTATCATGATTCTGGTCACGGCAATCATCTTTTTCTTTCGCAATCAGTTTAAGAAGCGATCGGAAGAGGATTTTACCGAAAAATA
>JAHELJ010000041.1:0-21176 GCA_024644235.1 Lewinellaceae bacterium | reverse complement strand
AGGGAGAATGGCGTTGAAGGAACTGTGGTCGTGAGATTTGTAGTCGCTCAAGATGGGACTATTACAGATCCTCAAGTAGTTCGAGATATTGGTGCCGGTTGTGGAGATGAAGCACTTAGAGTAGTAAAGCTCATGAATGGCATGGGTGAAAAATGGACACCGGGTAAACAGAGAGGTCGAGCGGTGAAGGTTCAGTTTAACCTGCCTGTGAAGTTCCAACTCGAGTAGAAATATCAACTACATAATATCCTTCGAAAGCCTCGAAACTTATCGAGGCTTTCTTTTTAGATGCACCTTTTATAACCTCGTTGTAGACCTACCGCCCTCCAATTAACGTTATATTTGGACGTATCAAGGGAGACGCATGAAAAAAACTATTATCAGTGGCCTGCTATTCTTCAGTCTGACCATTGCTTTCGGTCAAACCTCAAAGCTGGCAATGCAGTACTTCGAAACAGGTGAGTTCGAAAAGGCAGCATCACTATTCAAGGAGCTGTACAACAAAGATCAGCGATCAAGTTTCTACTTCGACAAGTATATTGAAAGTCTGCTGGCAATGGAAGACTACTCTACGGCAGAGAAGATAGTGCGAGCCAGAATTAAGAAGGAACCTCAAAATCTGAACTTGTATGTTACCCAAGGCAAGATTCTCGAAGCTCAATTTGAGACGGACGAAGCCGAGAAGTGGTTTCAAGATGCCATAAAGAAGCTGCCACCCGATAGACTTACTATTGTTAAGCTGGGAAATGAATTTGTACAGATGAACAATTTTGACCTGGCTATCAAGACCTATGAACGTGGCGCAAAGCTTTTAAAAGATGATATTATTTTCTCCTACAACCTTGGTGATCTTTATAGAAGAATGCATGACACCCCTAACATGATATTCTTCTTCCTGAACGCTATGGAGAGCGAAGCGGCCCGAACTGACAATGTAAAATTATTGCTACAGCGATACCTTGATGGTGATGATTGGGTTGAATTACAGACGCAGTTGTATGACAGGCTCCAAACCAATCAGGAAAATGTGCTCTATACCGAACTACTGGCTTGGGTATTCATTCAAAAGAAGGATTTTAAAAATGCCTTGCGTCAGGTGAGAGCCATTGATATGCGCCTTCAGGAAAACGGCAGCAGAGTATTTGAACTAGGGGCTATGGCAGTAAATGCAAAGGAGTATGATGTAGCCATTGATGCCTACGATTATATCGTCAAGAACAAAGAAAAAAGTTCGGTTTTCTATCTCGATGCACAAAAAGAGTCTCTAGATACCAAAAGAAAGAAGATTACCGAAGGATTTCAGTTTACATCTGAGGACCTCGTTACACTGGAATCAGAGTATGAAAAATTTCTTTCCGAATTCGGTCGCAATAAGGTAACTGCCAATATTGTTTACGATCTCGCATCTCTCGAGGCATTCTACCTTAATAATCTTCCCAAAGCGATAGACTTATTGAAAGAATTGATAGAATTTCCCGGGGTAAATCGTTACTTGAAAGCAAGGTCGAAAATCCAATTGGGAGATTATTACCTGATGATGGGTGAGCGCTGGGAATCCACACTGCTTTATTCGCAGGTCGATAAGGAATTCAAAGATGATCTCTTGGGTCAGGATGCCAGATTCCGCAATGCTAAACTATCATATTTCATTGGAGATTTTCAATGGGCTCAGGCTCAGTTTGATGTATTGAAAGCATCGACATCGAAACTCATCGCCAATGATGCTCTGGATCTCAGTGTCTTCATCATGGATAATTTGGGGCTGGATACTACTGCGGTGCCTTTGGAGTTGTATGCTAAGGCTGAGCTGTTGGTTTTTCAGAATCGCTTTGAAGATGCCGAAGAAATCTGGCGAACATTAAATGCACAGTTTCCTGATCACTCTTTGAACGATGACATCATGTATACTAAGGGCCGGATGTATGAAAAACGGCATCTGTATCTTGAAGCGGCAGACATGTACGAACAGATTATCGAAAACTATACTGATGAGATCAGGGCAGATAATGCACTTTTTGCCCTCGCCAATCTGCATGAAATGTACTTAGGAGATAAGGAGCTTGCAAAAGAACTCTTTGAGAAGCTATTTATTGAATTTAGCAACAGCACTCTGGCTGTCGAAGCCCGCAAAAGGTATCGTATCTTAAGGGGTGACTTCCAAGAAGAAGGTGGCGATCCTGCACAGTAGAAATTTACCTCAATTCCATCTCTGAATCAGAAGAAATACTTAGTAGGAGATCTCTAGCTTCCACCATATCAGAGAGGTTTAAGCCCTCCCGAAACCAGGAAACGATCTCATTTAGAATCTGAAAACCCTCCCTTGGTCTACCTGTTCTTGCCAGCAGATCTGCCAGATCCGTAGCAGCCCGTAGTTCTAGTGCACGAGCCGTCTGCTTCTGAGCAATTTCAATTGCCTTGCGAAACAATTTTTCCGCCTCGGCCTGGTTAGGTACATCTGCTGCCAGATGCAGCAAGCCCTCTAACCGGAGCAATTCGGCTTCCCACCAACGCTCACCAGTCCTATCTATAAAAACTTTGGCCTTGTCCAGGCATTCCCAGGCATCACTTAGTTCCCGGTGGGCGAGCAATCTTTCTGCTAACAAATAGAGAAAATATGACGTGCCGAGTTCCGAGCCGGTTGTATGCCAATTTTCAAGGCCGGCCTTTATGTAATCAAGCTGATTTGGCTCATTCTCAGCGTCACCTGCCCAGCCCTCTAAGATGTGTCCCCAGCCAACCCAGAATTGAAAGCCATTCTCTTGGGCTATAGCCAATCCCAGCCTGGTACATTGCTTTATTTCCTTCGTTTCGCCGCGAAATTGTCTCAACCAGGCTGCAAAACTATGGCAAAGTGCTTTGCTAAAAGGGTGATTGAGTTCATTGGCAATTTCCACGGCTACAGTGCTCTGTTGCATAGCCTGATCCGGATAGCCCTGGAGCCAGAGTGTCCATGAAATGTAAGATCGGGCAGTGACCCATGCATCTACCACATCGTACAATAACGTTCCACCCCGTCTGTCTGGAGAAGTGTTTGATGAGATGATTTCTTCCAGATGGGAACGGGCGGTGTTCAGTTCGCCAAGATAAAACCGGGTTGACCCTGATGCCCGGTTCGCTACCACCAGATGCACCGGATCTTCACTTCTCCGGGATAGACTCAAGATCTGATCACTCAAAGCACGAGCTTCATTGTACTCAGCTCGAAGCAAATAATACCTCCAAAGTCCATAGAGCGCCGGAACCAACTGCCAGGTCTCCCCGACTTCATTGCATAAACTCCTGGCCCTGGCATAAGCCTTTTCGACCTCAGGAGAACCATATCCTCTCAGCGCGGTCAAGGGCACACCCAATGCGATCTGGAACAAAATCTCATCCTGAAAATGAGCCTGTGATTTAGGTAGCTCGTGCAGAACAGCCAGGCCTTCATTTAGATGACTGATCGCTTCAGCGTGAGCAGACCGGCTCACCGCCAATTCGCCAGCTCGACGCCAATAAGGAAGAGACCTTTCATGCAATCCGGCTCCTGTACAGTGCTGGGCGATCAATTCCGGGTTTGAATGACTGATTCCACCATCATGCTCTTCCAAAACATCAACGATTCTTCGGTGAAACTCCTGCCTGCTCTTCTTCAATAGTGATTCGTATGCAGCTTCCTGAATCAAAGCGTGCTTAAATGTATACACGGCATCAGGGTCACTGCCTTTTTTGAAAAGCATTTCTGCCTCCACCAGTTTCTTAAGATAATCACGGAGCAAATCCTCCGGCATTTTGCTGATCGCGGCAAGGAGTGCATAAGAAAACTCCCTGCCAATAGTGGCTCCGATCTGGGCCACTTCCTTCACTTCTCCAAGTCGATCAAGCCTTGCCATCAAGGAGTCTTGCAAGGTATTTGGGATAGATATGGATTTTAATGATCCTTTCACAACGTATCCCTTGTCTGATTTCTGTAAGACCCCTGAATCCAAGACCAACTTGGTAACCTCTTCCACAAAAAGTGGGTTCCCATCTGTCTTGTTCAGCAGATCTTCCAAAACGTCATTTGGCATATTACCTGCTAGATGACGGATCATTTCAGATGCCTGATTCCTCGTCAATCTATTGACAACAAGCGTCAGAATGTGAGATGCCCCACTCCATTCGTGTTGAAACTCCGGACGATAGGTGGCAATGAGAAAGGCAGGAAATTCTACGATGGCCTCCATTACCCGTCTTAACAATTCAAGTGTGGATGGATCTGCCCAGTGAAGGTCTTCTATCAAGATCAATGAACGCCGGTCGTAATCGAGTAGCCATCGTACCAACATATCAAGGGTTAGAACCTTCTTACGCTCGGCTGACATCAATAGCTCATGATCATCCATAGAAATGGATAGTAAGAGAGCACACATCTCCAAATCATGCTCTTCGCGCAGCCCCTTGCTATCAAGATAGCGTCGTACATTTTCCAGGGTGAGTTCTTTGCCAGCGGGTCTGCCGGCATTCATCTCATAAATCAATCGCTCAATTATTGGTTGATAAGTAGTGTTACGATGATATGGCGAGCATCTAAAAGAAAGCAGATTCTGAACTTCGCTCGTAAGTTCTCCCACCATAGTCCGGACGAGACGTGATTTACCAATGCCAGCCTCTCCACCAATCAAAACCACCTGCCCTCTTCCTTCTTTGGCCTGTAACCAACGATCCAAAATCTGGTCTCTTTCCGCTTCACGGCCTACGATGGGATTAAGATGATCTCCAGGCAAGGATTCGACAAATGATTTTTCTTGCTCCCCCAGTACCTGATATAATTCAACCGGATCGGCAAACCCCTTAAGACTTATGGGACCCAATGATGTAAGTTCAAAATGTCCTTGCACCAGTTTGCTGGTTGCCTCACTGATCACTAGGGTGTCAGGTTGAGCGACTCCCTGGATATGAGCAGCCAGATTAGGTGCTTCTCCCAGGGCCAAAATCTCTGAATGTCCTTTACCCCCGGTCGACCCAATCACCACCAATCCGGTATGCACACCGATCCGTACCTTAAGAGAAAGATTCTTCTGATCCTGTAATTTCTGGTTGAGTTTCTTAAGTGCCTTAAACATCGCTAACCCACTCAGAATAGCCCGGTGTGGGTCATCCTCGTGGGCAGTAGGATACCCGAAGTATGCCATAATACCGTCGCCAAGGTGTTGTACGACTAAGCCTTGATGTTTACTGACTACTCTATCAAATAAATCCTGATAGTCATAAAGGATCTCACGCAGATCTTCCGGATCAATACTTCTGGAGAGTTTCGTCGATCCAACCAGGTCAATGAACATCACCGTCAATTGCCTTCTCTCGGCTGTAGTCACTCTGGCCTTTCTAGAGCCACTATCCATGGCTTTCGATGCGATCCCCTCACCGGAATGACCAGCAGATGAATCGCCTATGTAGGTAAAAATCTCATCGTCAACTTCAGCCACTTTCTGGACTTCCACCAGTTCGAACCGCAAATCTTCCAAAAGATCATTATCCAGATCGAACTGACGTTTCAACGCACGATATGAAACTCTACCATGTCGTTGTAGCATTTCTATTGCCTGAACCAATATTTCTTCAAATGACATTTGCCCTAATATCAGAGGTAATCTTTATCATGATAACCCGATCGTTACCTTACACAATCAATAAAAATGGAAAGATTTTCATCACGTCGCAATGTCGATGCTGTTAGCCTTCGAATTAAGTGCTTTCAGGTAAGAATTCAAAACTTGGCCCAACTGTCGTATTTCCTTTTCCGGAAGGAATCTTCATCAGCGCAACCGCTTTGTATTTCAAACTGTACATTAGCTGCACCGCTTCAAGCAGTGCAGAAGGGTGTCCGGAGAATGATTTGTCAAGTAGGGCCAAAAGCTTAGTATAGCTTCGATTAAATTCATCCATTTTTTCCCGAATGGGGCTTCCCGGGTCATAATCCCCGGCTTTGGGATTCTTTCTCATTCGATATACTGAATTCCAATGCACTTTAAAAGTTTCCCCAGAGGGCTTCTTTTTCGGCTTGTCTCGGGGAGCGTAAAACTGTCCTTCAAGGATTTCGTTAAACCTGTAGTAGTGAGCCACTTCACGGGGTTGGCCATACTTGTGGTCTCCATCATAAATAGACTTGCCTGCTATATGTCCCTCGCCCTGCTCTTTGATTTCTTCCACGGCATGCATCGCAGATTTCAAATCAATTACAGGGATCACTCGCCCCCCGCCACCATAATAATACTTGTTGGTGATCTGATGGTGTTTTTTGCCGGTGAATACTTTATCTGGCCCGAGGGTAAAACACAAATACTCCAATCCTTCTAATACAGCGTCATAAAACTGAGCGATAGTATGATACTTATGTGCTTCCGGTTTAGCTTTGCTTGTCTCCGGTTTCTCAATCTTCATAAATGTCTTAATAGCCGATTTTGAGAACTTCTCCAAAGACACTTTGAATTTTTTATCACTATGAGGCATATGTTCGGGATAAGTGGGAATGAAATTCGAATGATGTAAATCAGGCCGGCCTCCGACAGCTAGTAAGATGTTTGACGCCAGTGTCATATGTAACATTTCTTCCATCACCACACTTTGTATTAACTCTGCTGCCACCCGATTTCGTCCATCATCCTTAATAGAATACAGTGCACACAGATAAGGAGGAATGGTAAAGTGTTCCACCTCGATCGCCAACTGCAAATGCTTATAAAGGCTTTCTAATGTTGTAATCTGAGGATCTTTTGGGCTTTCAACTTTCTTCATGTATGCGGCTTATCTCAAATCATTAATGATGGATTCGCTGGCTTGGAGTGCCAGGGCGGCCATAGTCAAGGTGGGGTTTGATGTGCCAATGGTGGGCATACTGCCACATCCGACCAAGTAAAGATTCTGATGATCCCAGCATTTTTGAGTTTTTGAAACTACCGAATCATGAGCATGATTTCCCATTCTGTGAGTGCCAACAATGTGCCCTGATCCATGAAAGGAATAACCCATTCCCTCATATTGCACAAAGCCGGGATCTGAAGGTGCGTAGCTGGTGAACTGTGCCGCTCCAAGTCGCTGAAATACTTGATCCGAAAATGATTTCGCTGTTGCGAATCCAGCAAGTTCATATTCAGAAAGATTGTAGTAGATCACCGGTCGATAATTTCCCATTGCATCCACATGATTGGGATCAATGGTTACTCGATTCGATGTTTGTGGTATCTGCTCTATCAAAAATCCAAAACGGAATTGCTTTTGAACCGAGTTGTAGAGCTGATTACGTAGTTCTTTGCCGAACAAATTATGCTGATCGACCATTAATTGAACATCAGAAAATGGAGCACCGGTGGGAAAATTCCACCCCCAGTTACCAATGTCTGTGCGGAATGCAGAATGCCTTTTCCGAAAGGGACCATCCCTAAATGAGGGAATTCCAGAGGTCGAAAAAGGCCCCCGAAATGGACCAACCGGATCGGGCATCAAAGCCCAGGTAAGCAAATAAGGGTGATCCATAAGGTTGCATCCCAGCTGACCACTTGTCTTTGCTGCTCCTGATGCCAGCATCAATTTTGCATTCTCGATAGCACTCGCAGCCAACACATAGCACTTTCCGACGGCAGTCCTTTCTTTATGACTTCCTGGATAATGTTGGTAGATAACACCCTTAATTTTCCCATTGTCGGAATCAATCTCTAACCTGCTAACTACACATTGCGTCCGCACCTCCACTCGTCCCTTGCCTTTACCATTTACGGCTTTGTCCAGCGTCTTAAGGGCATTGTACTTTGCCTGAACGGGGCAAATAGGAATGCAACTCGAATTGCCTTCGCAGCGCTCACCCATATGTGGATGTCCAACTGCGCTGACCGGTTGATAAGGTTTATTTGTCCTTGGATCAATGTAATGTTTGTTTGGTATGGAATTACGTCCCTGTGGAATACTGACTACATCTATCTTGACTTCATCCTGCTGATCATAATAGATCATTCCCTTCAGTCTCCGGGTCAATACTTGATCCAGATAACTTGGTGGAATCTTATGCATCGGAAACCGGTATCCCTTCCCAAAAAAAGAAGCATTGGTGCCTGGGTACCACAGATCTTCCACATCTGCTGAAACCCCGATCTCCAGCTCCGCTTGTTCGTAGTATGACTTTAGATCTTTGTACTTCAAAGGCCAGTCAACTCCATAGCCATACTTAGACCTCATCCGAAAGTCATTGGGAAGCATGCGAAGACATATTCCAAGCCAGTGCAAGGTGGTTCCTCCTACGGCCCTGGTATTAGTGCTGGAAAAAGGAAGTGGACCGTATTGAACGTAATATCCTGAGACATCGGGCTTGCCAGGTTCAATCTTCTGGATATCAAGCACGTTAGACTGAGGGGCGTTCGGATTATTGGGATAGGGAGAGTTTGGTACTTTCACTTCTTGGGTATAGAAATGCTCGAGATAATCCTGATAACTGGATGGCTTCAAACCCTCATCAAGACCAGCTTCCAGGATAAGCACTGACCTGCCCTTCCTTTTCAACTGATCTGCTACCAGAGCACCGGAAATACCGGCACCAACAATCACCACATCATAAACTTTTGTCTTCAAAGCCTTTAAATTTGGATTACGGTTATCTAAGATCCTTCTGAGGAGGTTGAGTCCAACTTCCAAAACCGGGTTGCTTCGCTCCCATGGGATGAGCTGCGATGGCTACCCACACCAAGCCTTCCTGGTACGATTCTGATGAAATGATTCGTCCGGTGTCTTCGGTATGACTGCCAAACTCAGCGCGCCATCCAGCTGGTAATGGATCCCATTGGCCCAGGTACCACAGTTTGATCATACTCCTAGCCACTGGGCCAAACTTTGAATCGCTCAAGATTTTATCCCGGATATATTCCTCTTCCAGGGTGACTTCATGATCTTTGGAAAAGATCTCAATACCGGCATTATACAGTTGATCAAGAATGGTGTCTCCAATTATCGATTTTACCAAGTCATAGTAATCCAGGGCCAGACCAGTGCCCAGAAGATCAAGCTTCGGAAATCCGGTCAGCTTCGATGAGAGAAGCAAGAAATTATCGAATTTCTCCTTATCCATTTTAGTAACCAGCATAGTATGGCCGACTCTCCGCTATCACTGGAGGCGTTTGGATAACTTGTACAGCTATTGGCAAGGTCTTTACATAACCATTTTTGTTCTTTCCAAGAATACCTTCCAAATCCTTTGTCATGTTTGCTAATTTGCTTTTGCCAATGCTAATTTTGAAATTTCTGGCATCCTTCGCTGGAAGTGGAAAATAATTCTGGACAGTAGCCCACAAGTTGCGACGTGAACCCACTAAGCGGCTGTTCAACATGCTATAATTGATGATAGCCGCTGGATTTGCCATCTCTGGGTGCAAATGATGGAAGTCCACCTTGCCAAGAGAGATGATTTCCGGTCCATTGGGCTCACCGATTGTATATTTCCAGTAGTTGACAGTTGGCAGATTCAGCGATGGCACTTCGTAATCGAAAGCTGCAAAGAATTTGTTCTCACCATAAAGAGCTTTGCCAGCTGCCACGGCAAACTTGTTGTCACAAGGAACATGTACCCGATAGTGCCCCATAGTTTTTGTCTGATCCTCTCCTTTCAGAAAGCACTCCGCCGCAAAACGGGGCACCTCATCAGCCCTTACCTCGGGATACGCTACGATGTTGAATTCCAATTCATTGGTCTGTGCCAGGCTATTGCCATTGTGGGCGGTGTAATTCTGAAAATTAAGATTCACCAGCCCCTTTCCATCAAAGTCGACAGGCTTTAGTCCAGTATCTTTGAGATAAGGTTTAAGGGTTTTGATATCGATCGCAAAGTAGATCCAGAATGATGATATCGATGCGTAATAAAAAGGCAGAAATACCTCAGGTTCAATGGTTTGAGTGACTTGCACCTGGACCTTAATGGTCTTCGGAACAGTTGGCATCGACCCTGGGGAATCACAGTTTGATTTCTTCACTATAGTTGATTTAGTTTATTGGGGAAGAGCTCCAAGGGAACAACATGTTTTAAGCTCTCGTCCACTTACCTACACAATTAAAATACGAAAATCCGGTAATCTTCTAACTCCTTTTTCACTAGTCATTCCGCACCAGTTTTGCATATATGCAGATAGTCAATCAGCCCGGTGCACATGATTAATTTTCGTTATTTCGTGGAGTCACCCATAAGACAAATATTCATGCAGTTTCAATTATCGGAAGAACAACGAGCTGTCCAGGAGGCTGCCAGGGATTTTGCAAACCGCGAACTCCTCCCTGATATCATCGAAAGAGACCGTAAGATGCAGGTGCCTCTTGATCAATTGAAGACAATGGGTGAGCTTGGTTTTTTGGGCATGATGGTTTCTCCCGATCATGGTGGCGGTGGGATGGATACACTTTCGTATGTGATGGCACTGGAAGAAATATCGAAAATTGATGCCTCAACTGCAGTGATTATGTCGGTAAACAATTCCCTCGTTTGCTGGGGCCTTGAGCATTTCGGGAATGATGACCAAAAGGAGAGGTATCTCAGCAAGCTGGCGACCGGTCAGTGGATCGGTGCTTTCTGTCTATCGGAACCTGAAGCAGGTAGTGATGCTACCAGCCAAAGAACCACCGCTATTAGACAGGGAGAAAACTACATCCTATCGGGTACCAAAAATTGGATCACAAATGGCAGCACCAGTTCGATCCATATTGTGATAGCGCAAACTGATCGCGACAAGGGTCATAAGGGAATTAATGCATTCCTCGTTGAGGCGGATCGTCAAGGAGTTGAGATCGGACCCAAAGAAGACAAGTTGGGAATCCGCAGTTCCGATACCCACTCGATCATTTACAACAATGTAAAAGTCCCGCTGAGCAGCAGGATTGGTGATGATGGCTTCGGTTTTACATTTGCTATGAAAACCCTGGCTGGAGGTAGAATTGGAATTGCGGCCCAGGCTCTCGGAATTGCTGCTGGTGCCTATGAACTGGCTGTTGCTTATGCTAACGAGCGGGAGGCTTTTGGCAAGCCCATCATCAAACATCAGGCTATCGCGTTCAAGCTGGCAGAGATGGCAACTGAAATTGATGCTGCCCGGCAACTAGTCTATCATGCGGCCAGGTTGAAGGATGCGGGAAAAAACTACGACATGGCAGGCTCCATGGCCAAGCTCTATGCCTCTGATGTAGCAATGAAACATACGGTGGAGGCCGTCCAAATCCACGGAGGCTACGGGTATGTCAAGGAATATCATGTGGAGCGGTTGATGCGCGATGCCAAGATCACTCAGATCTATGAAGGCACCAGTGAAATCCAGCGATTGGTCATCGCTCGAAGTATCCTCAAAGGACATTTACAAGATCCGGTATTTATTAAATAGGTATGATTTCTGGCTCCATACAACTCATTCGGGTAGCTGGCATCCCACTGAAAGTACACTGGACATTTGGATTCTTTTTTCTTTGGATCGCATATGCCGGTTACCGGATCGGAATGGATCAAACCGGGATTGTTAATCTTTGTCTCTTTGCGGTCGTTCTTTTTTTCTGTGTAGTGCTGCATGAATTTGGACATGCCTTGGCCGCTCGAAAATATGGAGTGGTGACCAAGGATATTATTATTTCACCCATTGGTGGAGTAGCCCGGCTAATGCGAATGCCTGACAAACCATTTCAGGAACTGGTCATAGCGATTGCCGGACCGGCTGTTAATTTTGCTATAGCCACTATACTATGTGTATCCTTGTTGTTATTAACCGATCAAGGTGTGAGATTACTGGGAGATCAAGTCACTTTATTCAATAGAGTATCTAATTTTCTCCCGGCTCTATTTTGGCTCAATCTTTTTCTTATCGGCTTCAACCTTTTGCCTGCCTTCCCAATGGATGGCGGAAGAATATTCAGATCGTTGCTGTCTATGCGACTGGGCAGGGATCGGGCGACAAGAATAGCAGCTCTGACCGGACAGATCATCGCTATCGGATTTGTCATCTATGGAATAATTGAAAGTGATATCATCCTCAGCTTCATTGGTCTATTTGTCTTTTTTTCGGCTGGTTTTGAATATCGAAGTGTACGAGCAGATACTGTTCTGCGAGAAAATACCGTCGAGCAAATCCTCAGAAAATCCTATACGCCGGTCTACATCAGTGATCCCATGGAAAAACCCATTGTACTTACCCAGAAAGGGGAAGAAAAGGACTTTCTTGTATTCGACAGGAATGGAAATATGCATGGCGTACTTCACGAAGAATTTGTCCAGGACGCCATAAAAAATAATGCTAAAAAAGAGCTGGTTAGCCACTATACCAGTTCAAACTATGAGGCCGTGGGTACAAACATCAACCTAAAGCAATTGTTTCTACTTTTTCAAAGAAAAGGCTATTCCATTATTCCCGTTATCTCTCAAGGTCTGATGGTTGGGGTGGTAGACCGACGTCAGCTTAACCAATTTATCCGGAGTAAAACCAGCATCTGGAATACCTGGAAAAAAGCTTAACTTATAGTCATAATTTTCATTCTAAGATGGGACCTCGAAAAATCTCAACCAGCCTCTTGCTCTGGTTTCTACTCATTGGTAATTTATCTGCCAGCGATTCTATCAGTATTTTCGATTTCTTTTCTCAACATGATTCCCTCGCCATACATGTCACCACCGATTTGCGGCAGCTCCTTAAGAAAAAGGATGAATATATCCCGGCCCGCATCGTGGTTTCCTCCCAGGAAGGAATCATAATGGATTATGAAGGAGAAATTAGGACCCGTGGTAATGCCAGAAAAGCAGTTTGCTTTGTGCCACCTACCAAGTTGAGGTTTGAAAAGGACTATCTAAGAAGCTTGGGCTTTTCAAAATATCCCACCATTAAAGTCGTGAATGCCTGTTCGTTGACAGATCTTCATGAGGGATACGTGTGGTCAGAATATCTGGCATACAAACTCAATCAATTATTTACTCATCGGAGCTTTCGTACCAAAATGGTGTCCCTGACCTACCAAGACAGCGAGGGCAAGAGAAAGACGATGTCTTTTGATGGATTCTTAATCGAGCATGAGGATCAAATGGCTGACAGAATTAATGGATCGGTTTACGATTTGAAATATTTTCAGGAAAAAATGTTGGATCGCGAAAGCTATCTGGAATTTTGCATGTTTCAGTATTTGATTGGAAATACCGATTGGAAGATACTCAACCGTCACAATGTTCGCATTATCAGAGTGAGTAAAGAAAAGGCTGTTTATCCGGTAGCTTATGATTTCGATTACGCGGGTCTGGTCAATACCCATTACGCTGTTCCGCACGAATCCTTACCCCTTGATAATGTACGGGAAAGGCTTTACGTGGGTCCATGCTTTACCGAGGAGGAGTTGTCCAAGGCCAAAGCTAAGTTTGTCTCAAATAAAGACAAGATATTCGAGATGATTGACGAATCCAATCTGACCGATAAAAACAAGAAATCAGCCATCGACTACGTAGAGGATTTCTTCAAAGTCTTGGAAGATGAGCGGCAAGCACCCTATGTATTTGTAAAGTGCAGGCATTACTGATGCTCGCTACTCCTCTAAAAATGTATCAACGTAGCTGACGGTTAAGGAGCAAGCTGGATTGACCAAGTTTTTGTCTATTTTAATTTGAGGCAAATAAACCCCCTCCGGCAAATAGTTCTTCGATATAATAAGATCTTGTCTCGCTGGTGTATCCGTCCCAACAGCAACAGGAGCCGCTTCTCATTATGCTCGTACACATACCCGTAGCGAAGGAATCTTCTAAATGACTCCTGCGTAAGTAACAGTGACCCAACTCATGAAACACAATCATCTCTCTGGCAAGATATCCTGCTTGTCTCCAAAAACTTTCATCGATGAGTACATCTCCCGGGTTGAAGGAACTATATGAGCATTGTCCGGCAACACCACTTTCATGGATTTCTTCAATCGTTCCGGTTATGCCGGAATTTGCCAGATCAACAAAAATTCCCTGGGAGGCTGCTGCATCTTCAAACGCTGTGAAATAAGGCCATAATTCTTCATCTACTTCCGGAAACAGAAGCAGTGGCGTTGAGAATGTCGTATCTCTCGAACAGGACCATTCTAATAGGGCATATATTAAAACGAATGCAAACAACAAATACCTGTTCATAGCTTTCTGGTTTTAAGTTAGGAAAGGTGATACAGGTATTATCTACTCATTCAATTGCTTTAATACGTTTAAAAAAACTAAAACCAGATCGCCTCTAGTGTCACAATACCCTTCAATAGGATTTATTTAACAATTATTGATCTTAATATTCAGCACTACCGGTTCGATGATAACGATTAAATAAAACTGATTTCCGCTTCTTCCCCGGGAGTTCGATATGCACAATGTTGCGTTGATTCACAAATTCGTCTACAAGGACAGTGTCTGTAATGTCAATTGTTTTTATGAGGGAAGGAATGATTTCGGATTTCAAATTATAGATGACATATACAGTCAATTCTTCAACTTTCATCTTGGAGAATTTGAGTTCATGTTCGGTGCCATTCAATGAAATCTTAAGATGCTCATTGAGATATGATCGCACTACCGCTTTACCAGGAGCGATCATCGACCAATCAACACTAATAGCATTGGGGAGTTCACCCTCAGTTGCCATGATCAAATCATCAATGTAAAGCCGGATATCTAATTGGTATGTTTTCTTTTCCTCTAAATAGGTGAAATTAGCTACACTCATTTTTAGTGGATGTTCACTAGCAGAGAGAAACGAAGCAAAAAGCAGGATAAACCATGTTGTTCCTGCTATCACAAAATTGCGTTTAGGATCATGATTAGTGAAACCCCAGCTCCGGCACCAGATATGAAAAGATTCCAATCTCTGTCTTTAATTCCAAACAATTTATCCAAGACAAAATAAAGTGTGAAAAACATCACCACGATCAAAATCTGTCCAATTTCCAAACCTATATTAAAGGCAAAAAGTTCACCCACTATACTTTCGCCTCCACTGAGTGCTTTGAAGAAATTAGAAAACCCCATTCCATGAATAAAGCCGAAAAATAACGCGAGCAAGTAGTTCAGCATGATTTTTCGTTTGAGGTAGTTCTCGCGATTGACTGAAACATTATGGATAGCCGTGAGGAAAATAGTTATGGGAATAAGGGTTTCTACTAATTGCTGCGGGACACTGATGATGTCCAAAGCTGAAAGGGCCAGAGTAATAGAATGCCCGATGGTAAAAGCGGTGACCAGTATCAGAATTTTTTTCCAATCTTTCCAGGCGTAAAATGCACATAGTGTAATAATGAAGAGCATATGATCATAAGCGCCTACATCTGAAATATGCTCAAATCCTAGTTGGAGGTACACTTTAAACTGGTCCATCATAATGTCTACTCGTCTATCTTTGTTTTAACTTGATTATAACCTTTGATCAGGTTAGCTAGCCCTTATGAAAGATATATTTTTTTTGATTCTACTTAACGTATCCACACTCTCGGTGGTTTCTTCTCAGACCCTTACTGCGACCCTGCGAGGAGATGGGACATTGAAAATATCATCACACCGGGAGCCCTTAAGTCGCCCGATATCAATTTCCAATACGCATAACCTTCTCCCTGGTTTCCCGTTACTCTTTCCCGCGGATCCCGCTTTCAAGAACTTTAGAAACGTGACGTTGGATGACTTGGATAATGATGGCTCGGACGAAGTGATCATAGGGATTGCCGACCAACTCATTGTCTTGACTGCCGATTCGATTCTGTGGTCGTCGCCTGTTTTAGGACTTGCTCGCTTCCCAGCCGCTGTAGCAGACCTAGATGCTGACGGGATCAAGGAGATCATATTACTCACCGGGTTTGATCAGGACCCAGGCCAGATTTATGTGTTCACGGCGGATGGCCGTCTAAAAGAAGGGTGGCCAGTTTCCAATGATGGCAACTGGATGATTTCGTCGCCCGCTTTAGCAGATGTAGATGGCGATGGTGATCTGGAGATAATCTGTTCAGATTTACAAGGGACTCAAGGTTCGATTTATCTCTATCATCATAACGGTGATCTCGTAGAGGGAAACTGGCCTGTTCTGCTGCCAGACAGACCGGCCGTGACTCCAAGTGCCGGCGATCTCGATGGAGATGGCAACATTGAAATTGTCGTTTGCACCACGCGCGATATATACGCATTGGATCAGAACGGAAGTCTGCTCCAAGGATGGCCCTACTCGCAAACCGGGACCAGGTACAGCTTTCAGTCTCCGATCCTCGTAGACATTGACCATGATGGTGATTTGGAGATCGCCGGAGCTGGTCATGGAGATAATCCTGTATTCTACCTTCTGGATCATAGCGGTCAATCCACCCTGGGATGGCCAATTCCAGTACCAGGAGAATCGTGGACCTTTCACACCCCCTCTATCGCTAGAATCGACGACTCTCCCGTGGTGATAACCGCCCGGCCAATTGGTGAGACTCCCGCTGACATGCTTTACGCCTGGAAGCCAGACGGTTCTAGACAACCGGGCTTCCCGGTAGTCCAGCCAGGAGGCCATGAGGGAATTACCACCATTGCTGATGTGGATGGAGATGGATTTTCAGAACTGCTATATTCCTCCAATTTGCTTCTGGACGGAGGGATAGGTCAAATCCATAGCGCTGAGCTGGACGGAAGCGGGAGCCCCGACGGCTTCCCTATCCAGGTCAGGGGCTGGACTTTTCTCAACGGGGCAACTCTGGGGGACATCAATGGCAATGGCATGTTGGACCTGGTCATCTTGAGCTATACCGAATATCCGGGCGCGACACCTGATACTGCTTTTATCTATGCTTTTGATCTGGGAGTACCACACACACCCGAAGAATATGAGTGGCCCACCTATAAGCAAAATAATTTGCGCAATGGTTTGGTCTCATTCGACGAGACAACAAGCTCTATTCGTAATCTTCACTTCAATGACTTGGTGATTTATCCAAATCCAAACCATGGGGTTTTGCATATTGAAAACAGATCTGAAAAACCCTTAGTGAAATACAAAATACTTGACTATTTAGGAAGAGTACTGTACAGCGGTATTGTGTCGAAATCTTCTACTTATCACTTTTCAAATGAAACTGAAGGAATGTACTTCCTGGAATTTTCTGATCCACTTCAGGGCATTTTTCAGGTAGATCGAATTATCTATCGGCGTTGATTCTCCCAGTTTGAGATTTTTAACAAGGTTTTAATGATTCTCCGGCATGATTGGCGGTCTATTAAGAAAACCAATTGCCATGAAAGCGCTCATACTACTTATTGTTGCTACTCCTCTTTTCATTCAATGTACCTCAATCGACAAAATGATCGACAGCGGGTCGTATGATGAAGCTTTTTTAAAAGCACATCGAAAAATAAATGGTAAGTCTCAACCAAAAGAAAAGCATTTGTTGGCCTTGCGCGAAGCTTACCTGAAGGCTGTAAACCGTGATCTTAACCAGATCTCTCGGCTGAAGCGCTCTGCCACCTCGGCTGACTGGGAAAGAATTTTAAATCTGTATCAAAAATTGGGGCGTAGACAAGATGCTTTGCCGGCTCTAATTCCTCACCAAATAAACGATTGGCCGGGAGACCTGGTAGAAATCACTGATTTTGAAGTTGATCAGATGAGTGCAGAGGAAAATCTGGTCCGAGCTCTATATGAAGAATCGAATGATCTTTTGGAGGAAGCCAGGTTTAGAAACAGAGACGCCGCAAGAAAAGCTCACCACAGGTTGAATCGTATTCTGGAGCTTCGTCATAGCTTCAAGGATACCCGTGAGCTAAAAGCGGAATCCAGGTCATTGGGCATGACCAATGTTGGCCTGTTTGTACAAAACCAGAGTGATTATCCAATATCTGATGATATACTAGCTGAACTTATCTTGGCAAACACTGCGTCAAATTGGATTGCATTTCATGTGCAACCGGAAGAAGGTAGGGAAATGGATTTCGAAGTCGTAGCTGAGATAAATCGTATTTGGACTTCACCTGAAAGAATTCATGAGACTATCACGGAGGAATTCCGTGAAATTGAAGATGGCTGGGAGTACGTACTTGACGAAAATGGAAATGTCAAGAAAGACAGTGTGGGCAACGACATAAAGCAGACCAGACTTACGACAGTAAGAGCAAAAGTCATCCATACCGAGCTATTTAAAGAGGCTTATGTGGAGGGAACGATTCGTTGCAAAAATTTATCCACTCATATTGTTGACTATGTTCCTTTGAGAGCAGAACTGATATTCTCAGATCTGGCTGCAAGATTTATAGGAAATCGAAGAGCATTAAGCACTAAAACAAAAAAGCTGATTGAGAAACCCTTGGCCGCATTCCCCACCGACGAGCAAATGATCGCAGATGTCATGAAAGAATTTCAGCGAAATTTGCGTGAGAAGATGTACCGGGAAGATCTTTATGCAAGACTCTAAAGGAGTGCTGATGCGGTGGCCTTGACTCACAACAATTTGATTCATAGGAGCTTCTATAGGATGAAATATCTATCTTTGCCGGCCGGGAATGGCCAGCTTACTTTTAGTTAGCCTTTCAGCACACTGGGATCAATTTTCAGAAATTCTCATTTAAAGACGGACTTATGTTCAAGCCTCAGTTGTTCTTCTTATTCTTTTCACTTTTGCTCATTGGATGCGGAGGCACTCAAGTAGCAGATGATGGATCCTGGCGGCCTCTGTTTAATGGTGAGAATTTGGAAGGTTGGCTACGCCTCAATGGCAATGCGGAATATGTTGTAGAGGACAATACGATTGTGGGAAGGACAAAACGAAACACACCAAATACATTTCTAGCTACCGAGCAAGACTACTCGGATTTCCAATTGGAGTTTGAAGTTTGGATTGATCCATACATCAATACGGGAGTTCAGATCCGTAGCAATAGCTATTCTGACTATCTGAATGGACGAGTACATGGCCTACAGATCGATATAGATCCTTCGGAGCGAGCCTGGACGGGTGGTATATATGACGAGGCCCGCCGGGGTTGGTTATACCCTCTAGAGCTTAATCCAAAAGCTGGCGAAGCCTTCAAAACTGGCGAATGGAATCATGTTTTTGTAGAAGCAATCGGCACTTCGATCAAGACATGGGTAAATGATGAGCCAACCGCGTTTTTGATCGATGACCTTACTGATAAAGGCTTTATCGCTTTGCAGGTACATTCAATTGACAAGCCGGAATTAGTTGGTAGACTCATTAAATGGCGAAATATCCACGTAAAGACTGGAAATCTTGAGCCTAAATCAGGAGATTTTCCGTTCGTTGTAAATATGATCCCAAATAACCTCTCTGATGCTGAGTTGGAGCAAGGCTGGATGTCTTTGTTTAATGGCTTCTCCACCGATCTATGGAGAGGCGCTCATAAAGAGACTTTCCCAAGCATGGGATGGGAAGTAAAAGATGAGACTCTTAGGGTACTAGAATCAGGTGGAGGTGAAGCGAGGCATGGAGGAGATATTGTTACGAAAGATGAGTTTGGCAGCTTCGAATTTCAAATGGAATTTAAGTTGACCGAAGGTGCCAATAGTGGTATCAAGTACTTCGTCACAGAAGAGTACGATGCTGGAGAGGGCTCCGCCATAGGATTGGAATATCAACTTCTGGATGATGCAAAGCACCCCGACGCTCAAAATGGACGGGAAGGGAACAGGACGATGGCGTCCCTATATGATCTTATTCCTGCTCAGAAAGAAGAACGTTTTGTAAACGCTCCCGGAAAATGGAACCACGCCAGGATCGTGGTCTATCCCAACAATCATGTGGAGCACTGGCTCAATCATCGCAAGGTTTTGGAATACGAACGAGGTTCAAGACCTTTTCTTAATCTCGTTGCCATCAGCAAATACAAAGATTGGAGAGATTTTGGCCTGGCCGATCAGGGCCACGTTCTACTGCAGGACCACGGCAATGAGGTCAGCTTTCGCAGTATTAAAATCCGTAACCTTCAGTAGAAGTACCTAGAACTTCCTGCCCCTGAGCATCCCGTTCCAATACATCTGCGGCAGGCCATAGGCTTTCAGAGCATACATACTATAGCGCTCTTTGGCTTGATCAAAGGGAAAGCTTTCCATGGGATTATTATCGTAGTCAAACTCTGCCAAGATTAACTTGCCGTAGCCAGTGACTAGCGGACAAGAAGTATAGCCGTCGTATTTTTCTTTCGATTTCTTGCCGCCAAGAAAAGACATGATATTTCCTACCGTAACCGGGGCTTGCTTTCTAATGGCTGCTCCTGTTTTCGAGGTTGGCAAGCTGCTGCAATCACCTAGGGAGAATACATTCGCAAATCGCATATGCTGGGTTGTGTATTTGTCCACTTCCACCCAACCTCCTTCGTTGGCTAATGGGCTCTTTTTGATAAAATCGGGAGCGCTTTGATACGGCGTTACGTGAATCATATCGTAAGACTCAATATACTCTTCACCGCTCTCCAAATTCACAAATACTGCCTCCTTCTTCTCAGGTTGAAGACGCACCAGGTCTCTTTGGTAATCGACTTGTATCCCGTAACGGTCCACTACTTTATTCAGCGGGTCAATGTATTTATCAACCCCAAAGATTTTCTTACCGCCTTTTATATATTTCACTTTCACCTGGTCAGATAGCCCCTTCTTTCGGAGATAATCTGCTGCCAGAAAAGCAATCTTCATGGGAGCCCCACCGCATTTGATGATACCAGCCGAGTGCGTAAACAATGCAACTCCTTTCTTGAGATCCTTGAGGGTATCCCACGTACTGTCAACAGTCTTGTAGGAGTAATTGCTGCAAACTCCCGAACCGGGTTTGCCCACAGACTCTTTAAGTCCAGGCACATTTTCCCAATCTATTTGCAGACCTGCTGCTACAACGAGAACATCGTATTCTACTCTGGTTCCATTTCTCAGGGTTAGTTTGTTCTCCTCCGGCTCAAATGATTCTACATAGTCTTTTATCCACTCAGCACCACTAGGAATATAATCCGCTTCCGGACGCTCGGAGATTTCTTTATCGAATACACCGGCACCTACCAATGTCCAAATCGGTTGGTAATAGTGCTTTTCACTGGGTTCCACTATAGTTACTCTGGGTGGATCATTCTTTGCCAAAAGCATAGATGCTACGGTGAGACCCGCGGTTCCCCCACCCACAATTACAACTTTCTGGTTCATGCTATATTGATTTACAATCGTTTACCAAGATGCTTTAGAAATGTCATGAGA
>JAHELJ010000116.1 GCA_024644235.1 Lewinellaceae bacterium | reverse complement strand
TGGTTGCAATCCATAAAGTACTAAAATGTAAAATATCTCAATATTCATCTTGATTCTAAAGTCTGTTTAGGGAGAACTACATATGCCGATTAGTTCATAAGGTCGCCGGACAAAGCTTAGTCAGTTTACTTCTGGGACATACCGCCAGATTTCCCGACTACGTTCGCCATTCGTTAAGATGCCCAATCCTCCATAGATGACGTCGTCAATGGCAAAGCCGACATCGGCTGTGCCATCGCCGTCACCGAAATCTGCCAATCTGGTCCATTGATCCAACATGGAGTCGTACTCATAAAAATTAGAGAGCGGGCTTTCGTCAGAGTCGAATCCGGTTAAAAGATAGGCTTTGTCCTCCATCGTAAAATCTAATGAAGGTTGTATTTGATCAGATAGAGAAGCCACCGGGGACCATGAAAATGCCTTAAAGTCCAATTTCCAGAAATCTACGAAGAGCTGACCATCCAGATTCTGACCTAAGCCCACATAGCCACTGTTTCCTATTAGAAAGTAGCTAGTGCTGTGTCGGGGACCACCCGGATAATCGGGCAGCTTACTGAAAGTCGAAGACGTGGATGAGCTCCACCAGGCATCATCATAGACGGTGAAAGCTGAACGTCCCGTTCCCCAGTATGCGACATCATCATGAATAAAGAGGAAACCATTTGTATAAGAAGTACCGCCTAATACTGGGGTTGTACTCGAATTGGACCATAGATCAAACTCCATATCATATTGCCACAAATCATGGAAACCGCCTTCACCAAAAAAAACAGTTTCAACAATCCTGGCAGGACGTTGGTTGCAAAAAAACAGAAATGGTGGTTCTGCCACAGTTTGCCAAGTCAATTCCTGTGGATCAAAGCGCCATAGCTGGTGTTGCGCCCGCATGTTATCATACGTAAAAACAAAACCAAAATTATCATTGGAAAAGGAATAAAAACACATGTCGAGGTGGAGCTCTCCCGGAAACGAATCCACGGCAATCCAGGTGCCTCCCTTACTAGTCGTAAAAATTTTGACCGGTCCGTAGATTTCGGTCTCCCCAATCATATAAAAACCACGTACACTATAGATGTTACTGCATTCTACCGGAAGCTCTACGATCAAATTGCCCTGGGCGTCAATCGTCTCAACTTCTAATCGAGTGGCTGAACCTAACAAAGGATCAAAATTGCCTTCAACTGTTGACCATACAATACCAAATGAATTGTCAGGAGTTGGAACCACTCCCGATAGGTTTACGGTAATTGTCACGGTGCCAACACAGTCCTCAGAGTTCCTCTCAACTTCCGGCGTAGATAATGTAAGGTCGATGGTGGTCAGCGTATCTATTGCTCCATAGGCAATCTCCGACCCATCCAAAGTGATAAAAGCGCGGAAAAAGTATTTGGTAGCAGCCGCTAATCCGGTAGCACGGGCAGCAAACGCCCGCTCTTCGGTGATGATACTGTCCTGGTGTCTCGGAGACATCACAACCTCTACACCTGGCTGATCTAGTCGAAGGCTTTGCTCATTATCAGCTGTCGAGGAGAAGGCGAATCCCGTTTCGATAACATTGGCATTTTTCAACCCCTCAATATCTCCCAAAAGAAAAGCTGAGTTAAAACCAACCTCCAATGCTCCCACCGTAATCACCTGAGTAAATGAGGTCCGTTCAAAGTCCCACTTATCACAGGAAGAGAGAGTCAAGATTGTTGTTCCGCTAAGCAAGACAGTCATCCAATATTGAAATGTGGTCATTCAGGTGTGATGATTATTGGTTGCAATCCATAAAGTACTAAAAGCAAAGTATATCAATAGTCATGTGGGATATAAAGCCCTAGTTCGAAATTGATGTGTACTGGTCTCGAAATGAACCATCACTCCGGTCAGGTGTATGTGCAACCAATTAGAAACGTGATGATCAAACTGCAAGCCTGATGGTTGCCGTCAGTAACGTTACCTGGTCCCAACTATCACAAAATATTCAGCCCGGATTCGAGGGCTTGCCCAGCGCCACCTTTAGCATCGGACATGTGGCCTTTATATATTTCGCTGGTCCTGATCAAAACTTCTGGATGTATGTCCCGGAACTGATCTGACGCACCCAAAGAAAGTCACCTACTTTGTTTCCAATTCGATCGCCCCCGACCAGCCATCATCAGGAGGATGGCTCTGATAATGTCTTGCCCGGTCGGCCAGGTATTGAAATCCAGTGATACCGGTATCTTGACGCAGCTCAAGAAAAAGAGCAGCTGCTTCTTCAAATAATCCGGCGCGAAATTGTTCCAGAGCTGCATTAGCCTTTTCAATTTGCTCCTGAAATTTGGCTACCCTGGGATTATGATCTTTCTTCCCCAGCACGGCAAGCACGGAAATAGCCTCCTCCCTGCCGTATAACCTGAAATTGCCGAGCGGCAACAACATATAATCTTCCCTGCTTCTCACTGCCCGGCTGAATTCATCCGTTACCAAGACGGGCACCCCCAGTACCTTCGTCAGGCCTTCCAATCTCGAGGATATATTCACTACATCTCCGATCAAGGTATAAGACCGTTTGAGCGCTGAACCGATCAAACCCGTCACCGCTTCGCCGAAATGCAACCCCACCCCCATTTTTAGCGGTGCATACTTACCCGAATTGAGTGCATTCAACCTGCGGTTTTCTTCGAGCATCGTGATTGCTGCCAGCAGGGCACGGTCAGCGTCATCCGCATGACTTTCAGGTAATGTAAAAACAGCCATCACCGCGTCTCCCAAAACGTGCACTACATAGCCTTCATAAAATGAAACCGATCTTATCATGCTGGAGAGATAGTCATTTAACAGGCTGATCAAATCCTCCGGGTCCATTCCTTCCGATATTTTGGTGAATCCGCGGATGTCGGCAAACAAGACAGCCACCTGCTTCTTTTCCACCGAAAAACCTTCGGCCCCAGTTCTGTCCAGCAAGCTTTCGAATGACCGGCCTCCGCTGAGACGCCGGCTCGTATGCAGGATCCACCGATCCCGAAATTGTGCTTTGAGCTGAGCTTCCACCTGAACTCTTCTGGCGACAGCACTGGTGGAGTCAAGTTGGGTGAGCGCCTCAGCCAACAGATCAGCAGTCGTGTCGCGGTCACCCAGGGCACTACTGCATTTGGAGCTGTCTAAGAGAAATCCAGCCAACTCAATCGCGGATGTATGACCGGATTGCCGGATTAATTGCAGGGCTTCGGTAAAATACTGATGAGCTTGGGGAAGATCTCCATTTGCAGAACATATCAATCCTGACAAATGGCTATGGTGTGCCATCAGGTCCTGATGAGCCGATGTAGGTGCCTGCTCCTCCAGCAACAGCACGACTTGATTCCTCCAATGCATCGCCTCTTCCAGTCGCTCGCTCAATACAGCAGCTTTCCCTAAACCGATCATGCAATGGATTTGACCAAGATCATTCTCGTCGCGAAGAGCCAAATCTCTTCCCTTTTCATACTGATTTTTTGCTTCTTGGAGGTCCCCGTCCTCAAGATGACAGCTACCTAAATGGGATAGCAACTGGGTTTGGATCCTGGTCAAATGATTGAAATGATTCCGCACGATCTGCAGATCCAGGCCAAAGAATTTGATCGCCTCACCCCAATTCCCCAGGTCCATATGGGCCCGGCCAAGATTACCGAAAGTGATGGCCTTGCCAAAGTCATCTGCTTCTTTGGGTCTCAAATCAATGGCGGCCTGAAAATGTAGCAGCGCATCCTCTATATGACCCATATTGTAAGAAAGCTGTCCCAGGGAATCGTGAACTCTGGCAAGGTATGGATTGGCACGGGCATCTTCAGCACCACCAAGAGCAGCCAAGCTGTTATTAAGATGATGCAAAGCCTGATAAAAAGCTCGATCCTCTCTCCAGAGCAGGTGGCCGGTGAGATGCCAATATATTCCCTCACCCAATTCACTCAACTCATCAAAATGGCTTTCCACCTGGGAAAAGAGTATCGCCACCGAAGGCTCCGGAATCTTCGGATCGGAAACAATCCCGGTAAGGACGAAAAGCAGAATGAAGAGATCGGGATCTGCTGAGGTAAGGGTGCTGAACAAATGATCATCGATCACATTGGACTGGGTCAGTCTCTCCAAAATGAGATCTACCTCGGCCATGGGGAGATCGACATCATGCAGCGCCTGACGTACCAGCTGCACCCGTGAATCCCTCGATACTGACGCCATAGAATTGAGCTTCGTTCTTGATGGTAAATCCTAAAAATACACATCAGTGGTTTATACCTAGTAGGATACCAGTGATCCGTGAACAGATACTTTTCTGCAAATGGTACATTGTCAGTTGAACAAAAGCAGAGAGCAGATACCGAGCTGGTCAATTTTTCCTTGTCATCTGGCAGATTGGACTAAAGCGGTGATTGGGCTCAGTACCACTTTTTGAGTAGTTTCTGATCGGAATTCAGACTGGCACGGCTGGTTAGTGTCAGATCTTTGTAAATTTAGTGAAACGAGCTTTCCACGGTTTAATGAGCGAGGTTAACAGTCCATTTAAATTCTTGGATCCCTACACGCTGGAAGACAAAGAAATGTTTTTTGGGCGCGACAGTGAGGTTGACACCCTTTACGAACTGGTTTTCGACACCAATCTTATTTTGGTCTATGGAGCCTCCGGAACGGGTAAGAGCAGTTTGATCCAGTGTGGCCTGGCAAGCCGTTTTCAGAGCACCGATTGGCACGATCTGTACATCCGCAGGCGAGATAATGTCAATCTGTCCCTGCGAAATGAAATCAACAAAAATGCCCTGACGGAAATTCCGGAAAATGCGTCGATCACGAAAGCGATCGAATCCTTGTTTTTGGACTATTTCAAACCAATCTACCTGATCTTTGATCAATTTGAGGAGCTCTACTTATTAGGTACAGCGGACGAGAGAGAACAATTCATCACCACCATCAGCGAGCTTCTACAGGCAGAGCTTTCCTGCAAAGTAATTATCGTGATGCGCGAGGAGTTTATCGCTCAGCTCTATGATTTTGAAAAAGTCGTTCCCCAATTATTTGATCGAAGGCTTCGAGTAGAGCCCATGAGTTTTGCTAACGTACGGAAAGTGATCGAAGGCTCTACCAAACGTTTTAATATTCAACTGAAGGAAGGGGAAGAAACCATGGCTGAAATTATTGACAGCGTGAGTGACGGAAGATCCGGTGTACAACTTTCTTATTTGCAAGTATATCTTGACCGCTTATATCGCGAAGCTCATAGCAATGGAAAGTAGCCAATATCCCCAGACGGTTTTTTCTAATGAACTGATCCATAAGGTCGGGCATATCGGGGAAGTCCTGGGCGAATTTCTGGATGACCAAACCAGCCGGATTCAAGCCGAAATGTTGACACGATTTCCCGGCATCAACGCACAGAGTCTTGATCAAATTCTCAATGCCTTCATAACCCTGGAAGGAACTAAGAGACCGCTGAAAAAATCAGAGATCCAGCTAAAGGGTATTTCTCCGGAAGCCCTGAATTTCTCACTCGATCAGCTGGAAAAAGCCCGGATCCTTCGCTATGTGGATGGCCTGTACGAATTGGCGCATGATACACTGGCTCTAAGCCTTTCGGAAAAACGCAGTGCGGAGGAGGTGGTCTTTCTGGAAGTGATAAAGATGGTGAAGGACAGGCATCATCTCTATGAGACTACCAACACTTTGCTCAATGCGAGCGAGCTGCAACTAATCAAGAATTTTGATCAACGGCTCCGCAGCGAGAATAGTCTTCAGCCAGAAGAATGGAAGTACGTGGCAAAAAGTAAAGCAGCCGTGCAGAGACGAAGGCTAATCTTAATTGCTACCACGCTTGCCATTTTTGCAGTGCTGGCCGCATTCTCGATCTATTCCTTTCAACAACGCCGGATCGCTCAAGACCGACAGGCCGAGGCCCTGCAGGCCCAGGCAGCCGCGGAGGAAAATCTCCGGCTATTTGAAACCGAACAGTCTCAAAAAGCACTGGCGCAATACAACAGTCACCTGGCTCAAGGTAAGGTGCTGATGACGCAAAGTCAGTATGACCTGGCGATTCAGGAATTTGAGACAGCCCTGGCCTTTAAGGAAGATGGAGAAGAAGCCCTGGAATTGAAGGCCGAATGCGAGGAACTATCCGGCGTAAGGAGCCGTTTTGAGCAGCTGATTCAACAAGGAGACAACTTCTACAGTCAGGGAGATCAATTTCTCGCTAACGCGCTGGACAGGTATCGGAGTGCCCGGCAGCTTGGTTTCAACAACACCTTGGCGGATAGTAAGATCACGGCAGTGAGCGGTAAGCTCGAAGCCGCGTTTGACAAATTTGTAAGGGATGGAGACACCTTCTTCAAAGTGGGAGGTTATGATTATGCCCTGCAAAACTACCAGGAAGCACTCCGCATAAAGCCCGGTGACCAATCCATAAGGGAAAAAATAGCTGCATGTCGTGAGCAATTGAATTGAGGTCTTGTAGTTGCTCCAGACCCAGATCTTGAGGATGGTCGGGTCAGTTTTTCATGGTCTCTTGTACTGATCGCTGTGAATCCTTACATTTAAGAAAAGACATCTACCACGCCCTCAACATGAAGTACCTTATCTTATGGTTTTTGTCGATTTCCATGGTGTTTGTTTCCTGCGAAAAGTATGACTTCGACCGGGTGGGGTTCACCACGGTGATCACCGTTGGCGCCATTGAAGTCAGTGCCACCTCAGCTTTTCTCACGGGAGACATTGAGGGTCTAAGGGCTGGAAGAGTTGTCGAATCTGGTTTTGTGTATTCTGACCTGGCATCCGGTGATGAGACGCTGCGGCGTGGAGCGCCTAATGTCATCAGCCAACCCTCACCGTTCCGGGATACCATCACAGTGGATAGAGCCTTTGCCGCCAGAATCACCATTTTACAACAGGGTACCCCCTATTTCTTCAGGGCTTACATCGAGCTGGAGGATGAGCCAGACCTTGCCTATGGACAAATTGACTCCTTCTTCACTCCGGTTCTTGATCTGCCCAGTCCAACTATCCTTCGACAGGAGCCTGGTTGCCCGACAACAGTGAATGTGAGTTTTCAGCTTGACGGTTTTAGTCCTGGCCCAGGCAGATCGGCAGGCTTTGTATGGTCCGATAATGAGGAAGAAAATTATCCTACCCTGCAGGATGGTGTCGTGCGGCAGCTTGAATCCAGCTCCTTAAATTTTAGTGGAGACCTGGAAGTGGATTGCGATCAGACTTATTTTGTCAGGGTCTTTATCCAAAATACCGCCACGGAAATATTTTACAGTGAGGTCGTGGCTTTTAGTACCCGATCGGGTGGTTCTTGGATTGAGCAGCCTTCATTTCCGGGAGCCAGTATTGGCAGAGAAGGTCCCATTGCCTTTGCCGGGGACCAGGCTATCTATCTCGGCGCCGGCGGTGTGGAGGGCAGAAATTTCAATGATTTTTATCAATTCAACGATGCACAAAAATCCTGGAATTTCATCGACCGGTTTGACTCTATCCAGGTTGCTCATAGTAGCTCAGTCAGCCTTGGCTCGATAGGTTTCGCCATGGGAGGCCGTCCTCCTCAAAGCGATTGCACCACTTGCCCGGATGAGCATCAGCAACCAGCAGTTCAATGTATTTGTAGCAGTGACAAGCTCATTATTTTTGATCCTATCACCTCCGATTGGTCGTCTTTGGCCGGGCTACCTGGCGTCGGAAGAATACACAGCACGGCATTGACCTTCGGGAACAAGCTGTATTTCGGCACCGGTATTCATTATCACGCTTGCAGAGAAGAGGCATCAGATCTTTGCTGGTTTTTTGATCAGACATCGACTCTTTGTGGCTTCAGGTTTTGTGCCGGGGATATTGTCACGGTGAACCTGGGATTCTTTACCGTATTTTCAGACTTTTATTCATTTGATGAGAGTACTTTAACCTGGCTAACTCAGGATCCTGTACCCGGCCCCGGTCGGATGATGGCCGTGTCGATGGTCATAAGCGATCAGGGATATGTGGGGATGGGCCGAGAAGTTGATCCCCCTCGCAACACAATCAGGTCTTTCTTCGAGGACTATACCGTCCTGAACGACTTCTACCAATTTAACGCTTCTCAAGCTTCAGGGGGTCAGTGGACTCAATTAGATGATTTTCCCGAAAACTACAAGGAGGCCAAAGGATTTGGAATAGGCAGCAAAGGTTATATTATTGCTTCAACGGAAACGGAACTCAAAACTTTTTGGCTATTTGACCCCGATGCATCCTACGGGCAGCAATGGAAAGCTTTGCCTGATTTTCCCTCTGCCGTTGAGGGAACCCCACAAGCCGCGGTAGTGATAGGCACCAAAGCCTTCGTCTATTTCAACAACACCAATAATTTTTGGATGTATGTGCCTGAATTGGAATGATAGAGAATGCCTGATTAATTTTTGGTTGATAGTTGAGCAGCGTTTGACGAGTTTATCT
>JAHELJ010000242.1 GCA_024644235.1 Lewinellaceae bacterium | reverse complement strand
CCCTTGCTCCGCTATGAATGGAGTACAGCCAAAAGCTAAATGTGAAACTGCGAAGTTGTCTGCCACGTCGATCTGAGAGCTCAAGGAAATTCTCTCCGGTAAACTCAAAACCTCCGGAATACTTTCCTGGCACCGGAACTGGTCCATTAACTGCAAGCCCATTACCGGCTGTGCTAGTTTCTTCGGTTATTTGGTGCTCATCTGAATAGTCGAATGGATAATATGCAATCAAGCCTTCAGGCATCTTACCTTGTCCCGATATTTCGTGAGCAGCATAGGTAAAATCTTTCTCAGCCAACCATTTCTTTTCTTCGTATGAATCTACGCGGACTTCTTGTTCACTCACGAGAGCATTGATGTAACTTTTGTATTTGTCAACGGTGCTGTCGGGTATGGCAAGTGCAGGCTCGGCAACTTCAACCCCATACTCCACTCTGCCCTGCTCAGGCACATTATTGAAGAAGCTGAATAGTTGATAGTACTCTTTCTGAGAAACCGGATCGAATTTATGATCATGGCACTGAGCGCAAGCGATGGTAAGTCCGAGAAAAGCGGTCGAAAAGGTATTGACCCGGTCAAGCACGTATTCAACCCGATATTCCTCATCCACTACGCCCACTTCCTGCGTGATTTTGTGGTTACGATTGAAGCCGGTTGCCAGCTTTTGCTCATAGTTTGCATCTGGCAAGAGATCACCTGCAAGTTGCCAGGTTACAAACTGGTCGTACGGCATATTTTCATTGTAGGCTTTGATCACCCAGTCACGCCAGGGCCACATAGCTCTTTCGAGATCATCTTGATAACCGTGTGAATCGGCATACCGGGCAACGTCTAACCATTCTAAAGCCATACGTTCCCCATAGTGTCGATCCGATAGGAACTGATCGACAAGATTTTCGTAGGAATGGTCTGACTGGTCTGCCAGGAAGCGATCGATCTCTTCCAGGTTCGGCGGGATACCACGCAGGTCGAATGATAGTCTTCGAATGAGCTTTTCCGGGGACGCTTCCTTCGAAGGTTTGAGCTTCTCCCGTTTCAACCTTGCCAGTACTAAGTGGTCAATCGGATTCGTTTCCCATTTACTCCTCTTAGTGGGAATCTTGGGTACTTCGGGAGCTATAAATGCCCAATGATCTTTCCACTCCGCGCCCTGATCGATCCAGCGAGTTAGCACTTCGATCTCGTACTGGGTAAGTCTCAACTTGGAGTCTGGGGGAGGCATCATGTATTCCGGGTCAGTGCTGCTGATTCTTTTTACCATTTCACTTTGCCCGGACTTTCCTGGCAGGATGGCAAATCTTAGATCAGCACTATCTAGCGGTGCAAATGCATTTTCCTTTATGTCGAATCTTAGATCAGCTTCCCGGGTGTTTTCGTCAGGACCATGGCACTTGAAGCAGCGATCGGAAAGAATGGGTTTTACGTGGAAATTGAAATCGACCCTGTCCGGCAGGTCTCCAGAGGCGGAAGTTGACTGCTGATTCTGACAAGACAAAGCAATCAGGAGAAGGACTACTAGTGTTGATGGAGTCACTATCTGAGTGAGAATTGGAAACGTTTGGAAGATCGGTACAGTGGTTTTGAACATCTCCGATTGGTCATTTATTTTACCGGAGGCCGGCAGAAAATGATTGTGGTGGACTACAACCTAATTTACGGAGATTGTTTGAATCCCTATTTCACATCTTATTATGCAGTTAAAGGTTTTAGAATCCAAACAGGTTTAAGTCTATTTCAGAACCAATGCTTTTAAAGATCAAACTCTGAAGTTGCCAGTCAGCTATTGCCATTCAATTGATTAAATTGGATCTGCGAAAAACAGACCATGGCATCAACATCATTTCAATATGTAGATTATCTCTGGAGCCTTACTGAAAGTGAAGAGAATTCCATGTCTGAGGTTGACTTGTTTATTTACCGGTCAAATCTATTGGGTGCGGACTTAAGGATCACCAATTTCGGAGGAGGTAATACATCGTGCAGGACAATGGAGAACGATCCGCTCACAGGAGATCAGAAGGAAGTGATGTGGGTGAAGGGCTCCGGTGGAGACCTGGGTACCCTGAAGCGCAATGGTATTGCCGGTTTGTATGTCGAACGCCTCCATGCCTTGAAGAATGTTTACCGGGGACTGGAGTTCGAAGATGAAATCGTACCACTGTATTACCATTGTCTCTTTGATCTCGATAGCA
>JAHELJ010000115.1:3849-8449 GCA_024644235.1 Lewinellaceae bacterium | reverse complement strand
GATGCTACTTAGCTAAGGTGCTTTTATTTAAGGCTTATGTGCAAGATGACAACCATCAGGTTGTGAGTATAAACCAAAGCGAACTACAGGAAGTGGTTTCCTTGATCGAAGCAGTAGAAGCCACCGGTGAGTATGCCCTGTATGATGATTTTGCAAAAAACTTTCTCTGGGAGTTTGAGAGTGGGATTGAGTCAGTATGGGCTGTTATGCGTTCAGTTGCAGATGGCTCTCCGGAAGCTGGAAGAGGAAGCTTGTCTTCGGGGTTGACATCCTCCATGGGACCTGGCTATGGCTGTTGCTCATTCAATCATGCAAGCCGGAATCTGGCCAATGCTTTTAAGACAGATGCGAATGGGCTGCCCTTGTTTGAAACATTCAATGATCCTTCTTCACCACAAATCCTTACTCAGCCTGACCTGATTGCCAATAACATGGATCCAAGAATCGCCCACACGTTTGGAGTGCCTGGAGTTACCTGGAAATACGATCCGAATCGAATCATGGATGAGGGCTACTCTCGCGTGCCCGGCATTTATGGTTTTTTCTTGGGGATGAAGGACCAGGAATTGCCTGAGTGTCCCTGTTTTCGTCAGTATCAGGCATTCTTCATGACTGCCAGAAACACGGATCAGATACGTTGGGCAGAGGTATTGCTTTGGAAAGCAGAGGCTCTCATCGAATTAGGTCGTCAAGATGAGGCACTTCCTATCATTAATCAGATCAGGAGAAGAGCTGCTGCAAGTACTGGTAGAATCAACTTCAATGACGGTAGCCCTACCGGCACTTGGATGATTGGAGAATACACGTCAATGGGAGACCAGGATCAAGCCCGTGAGATTTTACGATGGGAAAGAAGACTGGAACTGGCCTTTGAATCAAAGCGATTTTTCGATTTGGTGCGATGGGGAATAGCGGAAGAGGTCATCGATGCATATTTCGAGATCGAAAAGGTCAGAGCACCACACCTCATCGATGGCAACTTCACATCAGGGCGTGATGAGTATCTGGCAATACCGGAACAGCAAATAACTTTGAGTCAGGGTCTGTACGTACAGAATCCTGGATACAATTAAGATAAGGATAGAATAACGGTACCCCGCCATACCTCTTCTCTTGGCGGGGTGCAGTTTTCTGGTTGAAACGATGTCCTGACGTTCCCGGAAGAGAAGGTGCAAAACTGATAATGATGAGTTTTCTTAAGATCAGTTTCCTGTTTACGCTTTTTACATTATGTGCTTGTCACATGATTGCACAAGTATTTACAGAAGCTCGAATTGAGGCAAATCTTGATGGGATCAGTAGTATGAATGGTGTTGCGGTGGCTGATTATGATAGGGATGGTGATCTTGACATCTATTTCAGTGGATTTCTTCCATTTATCGACTCCGTTCCTGAATCATATAATCGTCTAATGCGGAATGAAGGAAATGGGAAATTCAGCGATGTCACCCTAGAAGCAGGATTTATCTCCCAGTATACTAGCCCAGCTGTGATCACTGAAACTGGAGTGAAGCTGGGAGTATCGTGGGGAGACTTTGACAACGATGGATATCCTGATTTGTACCTAACTCATCGGGGCGGGAATCAGCTCTATCACAATAATGGAGATGGCACTTTTGTGGATGTCACCGAGTCTGCCGGCGTGGCCGGATGCCTCACCTGCTATAATGCAGGCGGCCTTTGGTGGGATCATGATCGTGATGGAGACTTAGATCTTTATGTGAGTATCCTCGATGGTCCAAACATTTTATATGAGAATAATGGCGATGGCACTTTCAGTAACAGAACGAATTTTTACAAACTGGGTGGAGCAGGTATAACCTGGACAAGTATAGCGCTAGATGTGGGTAAAGACGGATTCCTGGATCTATACAATGCTAATGACACACAGATTAATGAGTTTTTTGAAAACCGCACTGGTACCAACTATGTGGAGGCTTCCAGAGCTTATCGATTGGCAGATGAAGGAGCGGGGATGGGACTTGCAATAGGCGACTATAATAATGATGGTTTCTTTGATATCTACGTTACCAATATATTCAATCATAAGCCAAATCCATTGTTCAAGAATCTGGGCAATAGACGATTTGAAAACCAAGCTCTAGAAATGGGAGTATCCAATGCCGGTTGGGGCTGGGGGACAAAATTTTTTGATTGTGATCATGATGGCGACGAAGATTTGTATGTAGTCACCGGCACGATGGATAAGCAGTATATCAACCAAACTCTTCAAGAAGGCACGGAGAACTACTTCTTTAAGAACACACTGATGGAGGGATCTGAGGGATTTATCGATTGGTCAGCCGAGTCTCAGACAGCTGGAAGTGCAGCAACTAAAGGCCGCGGCCTTGAAGTGTTTGATTATGATGGGGATGGCGACCTGGACATGCTGGTGGCAAATATTGAGCAAGCCCCACAACTTTATCGCAATGAGGTAATGGAGACCGGTGAATCCGAATCTTCTAACTGGATTCAAATATGGCTGGAAGGTTCCGAGTCAAATAGAAGCGCATTTGGTACAGAAGTAAAGATAACAGTGGGTGATCGATCATACTATAGATGGCATCATGGCTCCGGCTTTTATGGACAAAGCGTTCAGCCTGTTCATTTTGGTTTGGCCGGTGCCGACAAGATTGATGAGATCCAGGTCACCTGGCCGCTTGGTCTTGTTCAAATGTTCGAGGACATTTCAGCCAATCAGTTGATTCGATTGACTGAGGGATCGATGCTTACCGATGTGGATGATCAATCAGAAGGTCAATGGTATTTTGAATTGACGAACCACTACCCCAATCCATTCTTGGATGAGGTAACATTTGATTTTGATCTTAAAAAAACAGGCCTGCTCCGGTTAGAGATCTATTCTATCGATGGACAGATGATAGTCTCACAGCAGCGCCGCATTAATTCTTCGGGCTCTATTAAATTGCTGTGGAATGGTCAGAATAAATCAGGTGTCGAGATCCCGGGTGGCACCTACTTTTATGTGGCCAGATTTGAAGGCCATGAACGAAGTGGAAGAATGGTTAAACTGTAAAGAAGTAGTGAAGATCTATCGAATGAAGATCTGGGCAGGATACATATTCTTTATCATCTTGATGATGGCTGTTTGCACTTCGTCAGGCCAGGAGTTCGTTCGTGTGGAAAATACTGTGGGTCTAGATCAGGCGAGGAATAGTAATGGTGTTGCAGTAGCTGACTATGACAACGATGGTGATCTCGATATTTTCTTGGTGGGTTATCATTCATTTGTTCCATCAGAAGACACCACTTGGAGTCGACTTTTTCGAAATAATGGTCAAGGATCATTTGAAGATGTGACAATTGAAGCGGGATTCGACCAGCAATTTGTGAATATGGATATTCCGGCAGCTCGTGGCGAGAAAATGGGTGCAGCGTGGGGAGATTATGACAACGATGGATTTGCAGACATTTTTCTAACAAACAGTAGGGAGGATCAACTGTACCACAATAATGGTAATGGCACATTTACAGATGTCACAATCAAGGCTGGCGTGCAGGGCTGTCACAACTGCTACGGCGCCAGTGGATTGTGGTGGGATCACGATAGGGACGGTGACCTGGATCTCTATGTAAGCATAGTGAATGGAGAGAATATTATGTATGAGAACCTGGGAGATGGAACATTTAGGGATGTGACAAGGCAAACTGGGCTTGCTGGAGCAGGCATAACTTGGACCAGTGTTGCTTTGGATGTAGGAAAGGATGGATTTCTGGATCTGTATCTGGCAAATGATACCCAGATTAATCAGTTTTTTGAAAATAGATCTGGGCTCGTGTACAATGAGGCTTCACGGGCATATAGACTGGACGATAAAGGTGCAGGGATGGGAATTGCGATTGGAGATTATAATAACGATGGATATTTTGACTTATATGTCACCAACATCTTCAATCATTTGCCAAATCCTTTGCTGATGAACACCGGAAATCGCAGGTTTCAAAATGTGGCTGCAGAAGTGGGAGTTGACAACACTGGTTGGGGATGGGGAACTCAGTTTTTCGATTGCGATCACGATGGTGATGAAGATTTGGTGGCGGTCAATGGTGTCGAAGAAAAACAGTCAATTGGGGGAGTTATTCAAGAAGATGTAGACAATTTCTTTTTCAAGAATATGATCATGGAAGGTGCTGGGGGATTTGTCGATTATTCTAAAGAATCGGGGGCGAACGGTGCTGCTCGAGCTAGGGGCCTTGAGGTATTTGATTACGACAATGATGGAGATCTTGACATGATAGTTGGAAATACAAGAGATCACCCTTACTTCTATCGCAATGAAATCATTGATGCCGAGCAATCTGAAAAAAGCAGGAATTGGATCCAGATTCGGTTGGAAGGAACAGTAAGCAACCGAAATGCATTTGGTACCCAAGTGATGATCACGGTTGGCGAAAGGTCATATTATCGATGGCATCATGGTGCAGGATTTCACGGCCAAAGTATAAAACCAGTTCACTTCGGCCTGGGCGAATCAAACCGGATTGACAAAATTGAAGTGACTTGGCTCAGTGGCCTGGTTGAATCCTATGGTGACATTGAAGCAAATCAGATCGTGGAAATTGTTGAGGGATCGGGATT
>JAHELJ010000115.1:0-3749 GCA_024644235.1 Lewinellaceae bacterium | reverse complement strand
TATAAAGGGAAGGAGCTAGCGATTTCCTATCCCAGAAGTGCATCTGGTTTTGATGAGATTTATCAATCTGACACCTGGGCAGGTCAGGACAGTGTTTACAAAGAAAAATACCGGCCCCAATTTCATTTCAGTAGTAAGCGAGGATGGAATAATGATCCAAATGGGCTGGTTTACCATGACGGGGAATATCATTTATTCTATCAACACAATCCTTTCGAAATTCTGTGGGAGAATATGCATTGGGGCCATGCTGTAAGTAAAGACTTGATTCATTGGGAGGAGATAGGAGATGTCCTTTATCCGGATGAGTTAGGCACCATGTTCTCCGGCACGGCCACGATCGATGTGAATAACACTGCCGGGTTTCAGATGGGTGGTAAGCCTCCGATCATAGCCGCGTATACTGCCCACAAGAGCAACCAAGGCGATGCCATACAAACGCAATGTATCGCATACAGCAATGATAATGGGAGGACTTTCACTAAGTACGAAGGCAATCCGGTCATTGATAGTAAAAAGGTTTGGAACTCAAGAAACACCAGGGACCCGAAGGTGTTTTGGCATGAGCCAACAAATAAATGGGTGATGGTGCTCTTTGAGAAGGACGGGCATTCATTCTACAATTCTGATAACCTAAAGGATTGGACATATCTGAGCCATCTGGTCGGCTTCTGGGAGTGTCCAGAATTATTTGAGCTTCCGATTGATGGGAATAAGTATAATACAAAATGGGTGATCTATGGAGCATCCGGCACCTACATGTTGGGAGATTTTGATGGTCGAGAATTCAAGGTGACTTCAGGCAAACACAAGTATGTGAGTGGTCAATTGTACGCTGCCCAGACATACAATAACATTCCTGAAGAAGATGGCAGGCGTATCCAGTTTGCTTGGGGACGTGGAATGACCCATGGAGGTAAGATGCCGTTTGGCCAAATGATGTTGTTTCCCACGGAGCTAACATTGAAATCAACTCCAACCGGAGTGCGCATGTTTAACAATCCGATTCAGGAGATCAAAAATTTGCACTCCAAAAGTTATCGTTGGGAAGACCTCGATAGAGAGTCGGCAAATGAAAAACTCAAATCCATAGAGGGTGATTTATTTCACATTAAAATGAAAGTAACAATTGTGGATGGAACCCAATTTCAGTTTCACTTCAATGGAAATTCCGTCGCGAAATATGATATGAATTACAATCTGTTGAATGGAGTTTTTTATGAAGGTTTGAATGTAACATCTGGCGGAATTGAACTGGAGATGTTGATTGACAAAACTTCGGTGGAAATTTTTGCTGATGGGGGTGTATTTACCGTAGTTGAAGAGCTGCCTGCCCCCGAAAACCAGCGTGGACTTGAATTCGGACCAGGCTGGTCCCCGTTGGAGATCAGTTTTTTGGAAGTGCATGAATTGAAATCAATCTGGTAGTGAATTCGCTAGAATGACTTAATTTGTTGAAATGGGGAATATCATTGTTCCGAAAGCTTGGGAAGATCGTGAATTAAGAGCTGTAGAGGAGCATGTATACTTAAATCGCAGAGAAATCCTTCGTGATCTTGCGGTGGTAACCGTTGGCCTCATTGCGGGCCCAATGCTTTCGAGCTGCAGTGATGAATCTGACCCAGTCGAAGGCCCAGACAGTTCGATAGGCGATAGGAATTTTGCCTTTCCTGGAATGGACAGCCTATATCCCGCTGCCAGAAATTCCAATTATGAGCTTGATCGGCCTTTGAGTGATCCTTTTGATGTCACCCACTACAACAATTTCTATGAATTTATTCATCCCGATGACGAAGACATAAAATCGATTTTCAAATACGTCAGTGTCTTCGATACTCGTGATTGGATGATACAAGTATCAGGTTTGGCAGAACGGACCGGGATCTTTCACCTGGGAGATCTGATCACAGAAATGGGTTTGGAAGAAAGACTATACCGGCACCGCTGTGTCGAGGCATGGGCAATGGCAGTCCCGTGGACTGGATTTCCATTTTCCCGGTTGATTCAGTTTCTGGAGCCCAAGAATACGGTAACTCACGTTCGGATGCAGACCATAGAAAACCGTGATCAAATGCAAGGAATCGATTATCAAACCTGGTGGCCCTGGCCATATGTGGAGGCTTTGAGAATCGAGGAAGCAATGAACGAACTTGCGTTTATAGCCACTGGCTTGTTTGGAAAACCTCTACCAAAACAGAATGGAGCTCCAGTGCGTCTTGTGGTACCTTGGAAGTATGGTTTTAAGAGTATTAAGTCAATCGTAAAGATTGAGTTCCTCGATCACCAGCCAGAAACATTCTGGAACAAAGCAGTTCCTGCAGAATACGGATTCCTGGCAAATGTTGATCCATCAGTGCCACATCCAAGATGGTCGCAAGAAACCGAGATCATGATAATAGATGGCGATCGACGAGCAACTCAAAAGTATAACGGCTATGGAGAGCTTGTAGCTCACTTGTACGAATAATATTTGACAAATTTTTGTTGCCTCTGACAGTAAGTGTTGACTTAATTGAAATAACTAATGAATTTGTATTTTCCATTTTATCGACTTTGCATCCTGGTTCTATTTCTGGTGGCTTCGAACGGCTGTAATGATGGCGAGAATTCGAAGGATCAGCAATCAAATGGACTGATTGGTATCACCATAATGAGCTCTGAAAATCCTTTCTTCAATGTGCTGGCCAACGCCGCAGATCAAGAAGCGAAAAAGCATGGTTATGAGACGGAGATATTGAGTGGAGACAATGACCCGGACAAGCAGGACAGGCAGATAAAGGATTTTATAGCAAAGAAGGTGGCAGCAATTATTATCTCTCCCTGTAATGCTCATGCCATTGGAGCATCGATCAAGTCAGCCAATCAAGCAGGTATTCCTGTCTTCATGGCTGATACTGGTACAACTGATTCGACTGCTCAAGTGGTGTCGACCATCGAAACAGCGAATTATGAGGGTGGTATGCAGGCAGGACAGGCCATGATCGAACTCCTAGGTGAGGAAGGAGGTGAGGTGCTGGTCCTTGATTTCAAACAAGCAGAATCTTGTTTGAAACGAGTTGCCGGATTTAAGAAAGTCATTGCAGATCATAATGTCAGCAGTCCAGACGCTCAAATTCAAATCGTCAGTGAACTGGCAAGCGGTGGGCGACGGGATGTGGCGAATCAGTCGACCAGTGATGCGTTGCAAGCTCACCCCAACCTAAAAGCAATCTTTGCCATCAATGATCCTGCTGCCTTAGGGGCATATGCAGCTATGGAGAAGGTAGGTAAGCAAAATGATATTAAGATAATCGGTTTTGATGGGATGCCAGAGGGAAAAACCGCTATCAAAGAAGGCAAGATATACGCTGACCCAATCCAGTTTCCAGAGAAGATCGGAGAGATGACGGTGCAAGCCATCATGCGATACTTTGATGGGGAAGAAGTGGAGTCGCGGATCCAGATCCCCACATATCTCTATAAGAAGGCAGACGCTGAAGCTGATCCGGCACTGTAGATACCCAAGTGATGAAGATGATCTCTCAGGCCGTTCTTTCTATGAAAGGTATACATAAGTATTTTCCAGGTGTTCATGCTTTGAAAGGCGTTGATCTGCAACTTGGAACAGGAGAAGTCCTGGCTCTCATCGGTGAAAACGGAGCGGGGAAAAGCACCTTGATCAAAATGCTTGGGGGAGCCCACAGACCTTCAGAAGGGACGATAGAGGTGTTTGGCCAAGAGCTTCAAATTGCCAACCCTCAAGAGGCCCG
>JAHELJ010000241.1 GCA_024644235.1 Lewinellaceae bacterium | reverse complement strand
TCACCCAAGGTTTACTTTGTGGTTTTCAATTGCCGGAAGGATGCTCCAGCTAGATTTCAAATGTCTCCTTCCTTTGTCGGATCTTAGATAGGAAACGTTGATATCTTGGATTATCTGCAAATCTTCCGTCATATAATTTCTTGAAAAAATCAACGACTCCATATTCAAAAGTAATCGTGTTCTCCATCCAATTTAGTGCTTCTTCCTCTTCATCGAGAAGCATATATCCATAGGCAGTGGGATTATTCATGAAGTCCATAGTGGCCGCTTGCACCTTCGTCTCATCCGTGAGATATCCCAATGCTATTTGTTTTTCCCCCTGAACCGCATGTTTTATGAAGCCGGCAAATTTTCTAAATACGAGATCAGTGGTATCTCGTGAGAAGCTGTGTTAAAGCAGGCCAAGATTCCATCGCCGATTTCCTTTATCAATCTTCCATTGAATTCCTCTAAGGCAGACTGGTGTAACAACCTATTCTTTTCCAGGAGTCTTACAGCAGCCTGCTCATCTCTGCTCATCAAATCTGTGTAGCCAGCGATATCGTTAAACATGATCGCTGCAAGTTGACGTCTGGATTGGGAGCCTTGATCGGTTGGAATCACTTGGTTTATCTTGACGCTTCTTTAAGTTAAATAAAAAGTCATCAAAGAGCTGACAGCGGGCGTTGGTGCCTATTAGATTAGTTGCATGGAGCGAAATGCGCAAGAGTTTGATCGAGAAAACCGTTTCTTATTGACTTGTGATTCATGACTATTATCTCTGATACTTTAGTTCGTAACTTTCAATTTATCAGGAGAAGTGCCGGAGTGGTCGAACGGGCCACACTCGAAATGCGGTGTACTGGCAACGGTACCGGGGGTTCGAATCCCTCCTTCTCCGCCTTCGTCCCTTCGACAAGTCCGCCAGGATTCGTATCTGATTTATGGCATCCCTTCGTCCCTTCAGGGACGACGGCCATTTGTGCAGCAGTGACGAAGACTTACCTCTGTACCCTAATACATGAAAGCGCAGGATAAGTCCGACGGCGGTCTAATATATCTAGTAATGCCTTCGCCCTGTAAACACGAATCTACTCTACCCGCTTGATCAATTCCAGAATTCCCCTCGCTACCGGACTTGCCGCGCCACTGTAATTAGCCATTACAGCAACAACGTAGCCGTTGTCGAGGAAGATATCGAGATTGCTGTTGAGCCCGGGAAAGCCCCCGCTGTGACCGACAACTTTGCCGACGGGATGGTCTTCCAAACCAAAGCCGAAACCATACCCGTCGCCATGGTGATCAGTCCAGAGCATTTCTGTCGACTCCTTGGAGAGCAATGTTCCATTCTGTAGGGCACGGGCAAAGCGGTGGAGGTCTCGCACGGTAGAGAAGCCACCACCTGCAGGTCCACCGCGAACTACGTGGTCGTAGATATTGTTGCGCCAGCTTCCATCGGATTCAGGGATGTAACCGATAGCCAGGTTAGGCACTGGCTTGTCCATGTCATAGCAATCGGTGTTTTGCATGCCGGCTGGTTGATAAATGTGCTTCCGCATGTAATCAAAGTAATTCTCACCTGATACCTTCTCAATGATGACCCCCAGCAGAAACATTCCGGTATTGCTGTATTGCCATTGACTGCCAGGGGTAAATGCTGGTTTTTCGTCTTCGATCAATGGTTTGTAGTCTTCTAGTTCGCGAAAAAGTAGACGAGAACTCTTCCAATAGGTGTCGTTGAAGTATGAACCAAGACCTGAACGATGGGTGAGTAAATGCTCTACAGTTATTTTGGCAGAGACATCTTTAGCCAGCCAGGTGTCATCCAGAAATTTATCAATGGTTTGATCCATGCTCAAATTTCCTGCTTCGGCCAATTGCATGATTGCAACCGCAGTGAACATCTTGTTCATGGAGCCCAGGTTGAATTTGGTATCGAGGTTATTGGTGATATTAAATCGCTTGCTGGCTTCGCCGCAGGCTTTTTCAAAAAGGACCTGATCATCTTGAGCGACCAACACGGCACCGGAAAACACGGCACTGCTGCATACTTTTTCCACCATGGTCCTCAACTCGCCGATCATCTGATCTTTGCTCAGTGACGGCATTGTGATATCCTGCGGAGCCCTTGCCGGAGAAAACATGATCCCGTCGATCTTTGATTCCGCATGCGGCACCATGAGGGTTACACCATGCCAACCGCCTATAGTCCGGTCTTTC
>JAHELJ010000240.1 GCA_024644235.1 Lewinellaceae bacterium | reverse complement strand
GTGCCGGGGGTTGGCGAGATCATTGGCGGCAGTCAGCGTGAGGAGCGGCTTGATGTGCTGGAATCTCGGATGCAGGAGCAGGATCTCAACGCGGTGGAATGACGGTATTGATCAGTTGAGGTTCCAGTACCACCGGTGCCGGGAGTTGCATTTGCTGTTAAGATTGTTCCAGCACAAACCTCTGCTATATTCGGATTTTTGGTAAGCCCGGGAGCAGCAGGTTGTGCTACTACTGTAACCGTTACCGAAGTTCTTGTCGCACTTTTACAATTAGTCGGAGTAACGGCCTCTGCATAATAGGTCGTCGTTGCCACCGGTGAAACGGGAAAGTTCACACCACTGGCACTGGTTCCGATACTGGTGCCACTAGAGGAGGTCGTAAACCAATGGATGGTATTGCCTGTTGAGGTAGCTGTCAGATTGGAGGAACCCCCAGGACAGATACTAGATGGCGAAGCCATGACATTGGAGGGAGGTGCCGGATTTACGCAGATATATGTGTATCCATTTGTCAATGTGGCCAAATGTCCATTGATTCCAACCACAACGTTGACTTGCCCAGCAGCATGGGCTGGAGTGACACATGTTATGGTAGTAGAATTTGACCTGACAACCGAAGTAGCACTTGAGGTACCAAAAGTGACCGTAAATGTAGCACTACCCGGGACGAAACCCATTCCTGTGATCGTTACGTTTGTACCGCCGGCGGTTGTTCCTGAATTTGGAGACACACTAGTTACCGAGTGACCATCCGTAAACGTTGTCTCCGCAGTCAGCCCCGACGACAATCCCGTGGCGGTGAGCCAGAAGGTAGCGCCCAGGTGCATGTCTTCGATCAGGAATTCATTGCAGTAGATATTTCCTGCTACATCAGCTGTTGTAATGAAGGTGACATTGGTACAACCGCAGTCAGAAATGATATGCAGCCGTACATCTTCTCCCGCTTCCCAGCCTGAGCCGGTTATGAGCACAGTCTCACCGGGGTAGTAGTCGTCTTTGTCAGTGGTGACCGTAGCCTGGCCAAGTACTAGCTGTAACGGAATTAAAGTGATCAGGAAGACTCCCAGGGCATATTGGAGTTGGCCTTTCAGGTGGTCTATTCTGTATGAAATTGATTTTGAATTGAGATGGAAAAGAGCGCATAGCGCATTGGGTTCAGGTATGATACCTTTCATTGGAATTACATTTGGAATAAATAATAGATTTCAGGTTCGATGCAATCGAGTGCATCAGGCTTGATCCCGCGAACCGGGAGCTAACTGCCTTGAGTTTTGAATTTGCCTAAGCGGCGTCGAGAGGTAAGTGCATATATGCTGCGATCTGTTTTTCTTCGAACAAATGCAAGGTCAAAATTAGATTATTTCCCAATCTCAAATCGAAAAACTTGCATCCGGAGATAAATATTTTTTTTGATAACATGTCAGACACCTAGACCAGTGCCAATGCAGTGTAAAGCATCTGCTGAACAGAAATTAAACAAACAAATTACATTTGATTCTTCCAGTCACTGATGACCTTATCCATGGTGGCTCTCATGGCATTATAAAACCGGTCACCTTCGTTAGCCATCCCTACGGTCTGAGCTTGCTCTCCGCTTGCGATCGCTCCTTTGATGTCGCCTTGTTTCGCCTGCACCTGTGCTTTAATCCACCAATTCCAAGATTGATCAGCTTTGAGGGTGACAGATTCATTGATCCATTCCAATGCCTTGTCCAGATCACCTCCGGCACTCAGCAGGAAATCTGCTCCCTGGGCATAGATCGCCCATTTTTGATCAGCTTCGCCATGAATTAGTGCATCTTCAATTTTAGCCAGCGATTGCTGGATGGCATCGGTTTGCACATTGATCTGCACCTCTGCATCATCCCACGCCAGCCGGATGATTCCATGATCGAATCCCTGGTTGGAGATACTATATTCCAGTCGCTCCACCGGAGGTTGGCCACATATGGATCGCACTTTTACCCTCAGCACATCCAACGATTCATCGTAGCCGTAGGCACCCCATTGATCCCAATCCTTGTTGAAGATGGCAGTCGATTCGCTGCCGCACGGTGACGGAATCAGGAAGAAGGCATATTTGCCTTTGGGAATCGGTTGACCCTCGATTTGTACATCGTTGTTGAACTCGATCGATGTGGTCTCATTTGCACCAGCCCTCCAGATTTCACCAAAGGGAAGTAAATCACCCCATACCTTCCTGCCTTCAA
>JAHELJ010000114.1 GCA_024644235.1 Lewinellaceae bacterium | reverse complement strand
TGCGATCGGGGTTTACGGGTGAGATGGAAATGCCACTTCGGCCAATGATACCTTGCGGTAAGCCTCCTAGTACCCGTTCCCAATTTTCACCCCCATCTTTGGATCTCCAGATGCCTCCCTCCTCACTTCCGTCGATTAAGGTCCAGGGTTTCCTTTCCGTAGTCCACATAGCTGCATACAATATTTTGGGATTGGATGGATGCATGACTAGATCAACAGCACCAGTGCGATCACTCACAAAAAAGATCTTTTCCCAGGTTTTGCCACCATCGCTGCTGCGAAACACTCCCCGCATTTCATTCGGTCCGAAAGGGTTCCCGAGTGCAGCCACATAGAGCAGCTGCGGATCATCAGGATGCACTTCTATTTTGCCGATCATTCCTGCTTTTTCCAGACCAATGTGTTCCCAGGATTTACCGCCATCATCCGATTTGTACATCCCATTTCCCATAGAAATATTTCCCCTGGGGCAAGCTGATCCTGTACCAACATAGATAATGTGTGGGTCGGAAGGTGGCACAACGATAGAACCAATTGATCCGACTTTAAAGTACTCATCAGAGATATTCGTCCAGGTGATACCTGCATCATCAGTCACCCAAACACCTCCGCCCGTAGATCCCATGTAGAAGCGGTGTATCTGGCCTGGCACTCCACACACAGCCGTTACTCTTCCACCCCGACTGGGACCAATAGAGCGATATTTCAAACCATCCAACTTTTCAGGATCCAGGGTGATATCCTGGCTGCTCAATACAGAACAGATCGATAGGATCAGTATCGTTAGGTAAAAACGCATGTTGTTAGCTTTAATAATAGCGACCCATTAGCGGATGCTCCACAATGGCTCTTTTAACCTCCAAGGGATCGATTACACCATGCCACGATTTAACAACATTGCCAAGTGGTTCAATCAGCATTGTAAATGGAAGAGATCCATCCCATTCTACCGGAACCTTCTCGATCACTTCATAGGGGTTAGCATCAATTAAGTAATTAGGAACCGGGGCATGCACTTCCTTAAGAAACTTAAGAGCATCCTCAATTTTTTCAGGTTTGTCCATCGACATAGAAACAAATTGAAAGTCTCTCCCTCCATACATCCGCTGGATAACCGGAAATTCAGGAAACTCCAATTTGCAGGGTCCACACCATGTTGCCCAAAAATTCACCAGCAGCAGTTTCGATCCGAGGTTGGTAATGATGGTCTTAAAGGTGTCGATTTCTACAGTTCGAATAGTAACTGGCTTTGATTCCCAATCGGCTTCTACCTGGTCCCTGTATTCTGTTTTCCAGGCCCACTTTACTGAGCAGCCAAAGCTGGGAGTTTCTTTCACGATAAGATCTTTGCCTTCGAGAGCATAATCGATCGCCATTCGTAATTCCATGGCATTGTTGAGGCCAGGTGGTTTCTCAGTCATGTCGATACGACCCCGGTAGGTAAGCTTTCTATCTTCATCAAATACAAAGGCATGAGGTGTGGCAACAGGACCATATTTTAATGATACGGCATGATCATCTCCATCGTACAAATATGGAAAGTTGTATTCAGCGTCTCTTGCCCTTACCACCATCGCCTCAAAGTCATCATTGAGATCCGAATAGCCCAGCTCTTCGTAGAGTAATGAGATTGGGCTGTTGGGTGAAATAGCTACCACTTGTACACCTTTGTCAGCGTACTCCGACGCAACATTTTTTAACCGCTCTTCGTAAGCCTGGGCAGTGGGGCAATGGTTACAGGTAAAGATTATGACTAAGACCTTCGCAGAAGCAAAGTCCTGCAGACTATAATATTGACTATCTGCTCCGGGTAAATGGAAATCGGGTGCCTGTGATCCAATAGCAAGTGGAGTAACATCTTGTTTCGGCACAGCTTTTGGTGCCGGGACAAAGTCAAAAGTAGTCCTGCTGGATTGTTCGTTATTGCAGCTGAGTATGAGAGTAAATGCAATACACAATATTAGAATCTTATCACCAAAAATTATCAGCCTATTCATAGTTAGCCTTTTCTGCAAGGAAGAAATATAGAATTAATCCAGCAGAATTTGAACCGGTCTCCAATATGGGCCTTTTCAACAGTTAGATGCTTTCTTTGACGAGTGCCAGCAAGTAGCCCATCAAAGCAATAGGGAAAGCCAAACTTGAGGCAAACAATAATTCGTAGTAATATGGAATAAATCCCTTTGCCATCCAAAACATAGATCCCTGGCCAACTAGCAAAATCTCTGTAGTCAGAAAAGAAAAAACAAACAGGATGATGAAGAGCCCAAATATTCTTCGATCCAATAGTCGACTATGCAGGGCCTGATAGGTAATTATACCAACTGATAAAAAACCAACCAGGATGAGATGCAGGAATGCAATGACATAGTTGCGAATGGTATAGGCAATTTCTGCAAGATAAGGGATAACCACAGCCGACTGAACTACGACCTTCCCAACGAAACAGAAAAAAAAGAATCGAACCAACACAAATAACTTTGTATCAAATACCCGAATTATTTCTTCTTTGCGCTGGTACATCATCAGCAATAGAAGCGTCACTGCAATGAGCTGCACAATTACTCCGGTGCTGTTGATGCTAAAAGTCAAGGTGCTTGGGCTGGACCATGCCACCGACAAAGCAAATGTCAAAAATGCCGAAACGGAGAACCACTCCACTACCTGGTGATATTTGGACTGATCAAATGCAATTCCTTTGGATTCAAAAAACCTGAAAAACAGGGCAAAAAGGGCAAAAGTGAACCAACCATTTATTTGAAAATGCAGAAAGAATTGGCCTCCCAGGTAGAATAACATGACCTTGGGAGCACCGGCCAGGATCATTCCAATCAAAACAAGGGAGCCTAGGTATGACAGTAACAGAAAATACAATCCTCGCCTCAGCCATCTTGATGAAAATGATCTCAAACCTCGAATCTTTCGCAAGATGGATACGGATATGATCGTATTGACCAAGAGAAAGGCCAGAAACAAAGAAGCACTTGCGGTATTTAATCCGCCAAAGAACAATGTAAGTGAAAGACCAATTGCAGCTACGGTAGTGGCTAGAAAGTTGTTACGATACCACACCGAAGGAGTATTGTCGGGAAGGAATGAGTGAAGTACAAAATTCAAAATGGCCAGATGAATCCAGCCCAACAGTGCCAGGTGACTGTGTGAAAGCAAAGCGTTCTTATAGTTGAAATTGGGAATTTCTTTTACGAAAGCAAAGCGCAGAACCACACCCACGAGTGCAGCAAAAACAAACAGAAGTACCGATAGTTTATACCAGCCCTTATGATAGGGGGTCATACCAATTACCGGCTATTCTTCACCATCATTTTGCCTGAGGAACTCCAACAGCTCACGGGCATCGCCCACAGAAACATTTTGATTCGGCATTCGTGTGAGACATTCTTCCAAAAGGGCTCGCGCGGCAGCATCTTCTTCAAGCATGACTTCAACATTAGTGATCATGTTCATAATCCACTCCGGTTTGCGACGTTCGGTCACACCCAGGAAGCCAGGACCTACAACGCGCTGATCAGTCAGTCTGTGACAGGCAGCACATTTCATTTCGTAAATCGCTTTGCCGCTTTCGACCATCTGTTGGTTGAGGGGGTTGGTAAGGGTAACCTGCTTGATTTCTCCTACGCCCTTTCCGTCGTCAATCCTCGTTGAGGTTGATTCATTCGAGCCGGTTGAACTATCCGAAGATGGTGAGCCACAGGCAATCCAGGCGACGGCTAGTATCAAGAATAAATATGTCTTCATATCTCTGAAGTGTTAGTGAACTGCAAAGTTGGTCTAAAGTCGACATAAAGCAAATCCTTCCTGGCTGATTAGGCTCATATCTACTATTGATTGATGTCATTAAAAACTCTCTGAGCTGAATCAATCTTTGCGACAAGTTCCCTAGAGGAGTGGTGAATCATAGTCTTTATTTATGAATGAATTAACCATGAAAAAATCAATGCTTTCGAAAAACCTATTTCAGGCTGTAATGACCGTGACATTGCTGTCTCTGGTGGCATGCGGCCAACAGACATCAATGAGTGGTGCGGGCGTATTGGGTTCTGATGCGGCCTCAGCGGTCTATGTCGCCCCTGGAGAATATGACGAGTTTTATGCATTTTTCTCGGGAGGATTTAGCGGCCAATTGGCGGTTTACGGATTACCTTCAGGGCGTCTTTTTAAAGTGATACCCGTCTTCGCCGTGGATGCCGAAAAGGGATATGGCTTTAACGAAGAAACCAAGCCGCTGTTAAATACTTCGTTCGGATTTATTCCATGGGATGACGCACACCATCCTGAGCTCAGCCAAACCAATGGAGAAACCGATGGCAGATGGATCTTCATCAATGGAAATAATACACCAAGGGTCGCCCGGGTTGATCTCTCAACTTTTGAGACTGTAGAGATTATCGAAATACCAAACAGTGGAGGAAACCATAGCTCGCCATTTACAACGGAGAACACTGAGTATGTCGTGGCGGGTACCCGCTTTGGAGTACCATATCCCCAACAAGATGTAGCTATTGACAGCTATGCAGAAAATTTCAAAGGCATGCTCACCTTCATCAAGGTAGATCCTGAAACGGGAGAGATGAGTATTGCTTTCCAGGTTCTTCTTCCTGCTTTTGATTATGACCTGGCCCACTCCGGTAAGGGAAAATCACATGGGTGGACCTTTTTCACCAGCTATAATACCGAGCAACAAAGTACTCTGCTTGAAGTAAATGCTTCCAAAAATGATAAAGACTTTATCGCGGCAGTGAACTGGAAGGAGGCGGAGCGGTACCTGGCTGAAGGGAAAGGCCATGATATGCCATCGGAGTACATGCACAATATCTACAGTGATAGAACGCATATGGCAACTTCTCATACCCGTAATTCGGTGAAGGTGTTGATCCCATCAGAATGTCCTGGGTTGGTTTACTTCCTTCCCACTCCTAAATCACCTCATGGGGTAGATGTCGATCCAACCGGAGAGTACATTGTAGGAAATGGAAAATTGTCAGCTGACCTGACAGTGCACTCCTTTACCAGAATGCAGGAAGCTATTGAAGCCAGTGCATTTGAAACCGAAATCGAAGGAATACCCGTACTGAAGTATGAAGATGTAGTCGGAGGAGTAGTTGAAAAAGCTGGACTAGGCCCATTACATACTGAGTTTGATGCCAAAGGCAATGCATACACCACCTTCTTTATCAGTTCTGAAGTAGTGAAATGGAAAGTAGGTTCCTGGGAAGTGATTGACAGAGCACCGACCTACTATTCTGTGGGTCACTTGATGATTCCGGGAGGAGACTCCAGGAACCCGGAAGGAAAATACTTGGTAGCTCTTAATAAGATCACTAAAGATCGATATCTACCTACGGGTCCTGAGCTCTGCCAATCTGCGCAGCTCTTCGATATTTCAGGTGAGAAAATGAAATTACTGAGCGACTTTCCAACGGTGGGAGAGCCTCACTATGGTCAGGGTATTTCCGCATCTCGAATCAATAGCAGGAAGATATTCCTGATTGAGGAGAACGAGCATCCCTATGCAGCCAAAGGCGAAAAAGACGCACGGGTCGAAAGGGATGGTGATATAGTTCATGTCTATATGACTACGATCCGAAGCCATTTTGCTCCGGATAATATAGAAGGTATCAAGGTTGGTGACAAAGTGTATTTCCATGTGACCAATCTGGAGCAGGACTTCGATGTTCCCCATGGATTTGCAGTGATGGGAGCTACCAATGCTGAGTTACTGATCATGCCTGGACAGACAGAGACCCTGCTGTGGGAACCCAAGAAAGAAGGTGTATTTCCATTCTATTGCACTGACTTTTGCTCTGCACTGCATCAGGAAATGCAGGGTTACGTCCGTGTCAGTAGCCGGAGCTCTAACATAGCGCTGAAATGGGGTTTGGGTGATCTTCCAATGTAAGAATCGATATGCTTTAGCAAGTATAAGCCGGGCAACAACCTGTTGCCCGGCTTTATAAAAATCAGTTATGCAAACCTCCAGAATATTAATGATCGGTGCTGCCGTACTTCTATTGACTTTGTTCATTTTTCCACTGTGGCAGATAACCCTGATCGCTCCTCAATATCCGGATGGAGTAGTTCTGAAGATTTGGATAGATAAGATCGGTGGAAACGAGCCCGGCACGCTGCAAAACATCAATATTCTGAATCACTATGTGGGGATGAAACCTATAGAACCAGAGTCAATTCCTGAACTGAGCTATCTGAAATATATCGTGATTGTGATGGCCACCCTAGGTCTACTTGCCGCCTGGATAAACCGGAAAATGGTGATATTGGGTTGGGCCGTTCTTTTGCTTGCTCTCGGAGTACTTGGAATGTATGACTTCTATTTATGGGAATATGATTATGGTCACAATTTAGATCCCAACGCTCCCATTAAAATTGAAGGACAAGCCTATCAGCCGCCCTTAATAGGACAAAAAACCCTTCTAAACTTTTTGGCTAAATCCTACCCCCACCTGGGTGGTATGGCCATGTTTACGTCCATGATTCTGGCTTTTCTGGCATACTGGATCAAGAATAAAACAAAAGATTATGAAACTGCTAACACCTCTAACGCTATGCCTGTTGCTGATGGCATGCTCGCCCAAGCCCAGGCAGATTGACTTCGGATTGGATCAATGCCACTTTTGTAAAATGAGTATTGTCGACGCCCAATTTGCGGCGGAATGGGTGACAAAAAAAGGAAGAGTATATAAATATGATGCAATTGAATGCCTGGCCAGGCAGCTGTCTAAGGCCCAACAATTGTCTTCGTACGAACTCGTTTGCAACTATTTGTCACCAGGGGAATGGATTGAAGTGAGTGAAGCTACTTTTCTGATCTCCCCCAAAATTCCCAGTCCCATGGGTGGATATCTTTCGGCATTCGCCAGTCTTGCTGAAGCGCAAGCTGTTCAAACTCAAAATGGAGGAGAATTATTCACCTGGCATCAGATCCTCGTAAAATTCAATGACTCAAAAGCCGTCGTTCAATGAAAAAGGGTCTTATCATACTGGCATCATTACTTCTGGGTGCGACCTGGTTGCAAGCGCGCACGTGGGTCATGTGCCAAGGTTGCCCTGAGGGCGAGATGAACCAATTGATTGAAAAATGTAATGATGGAGATACGATCCTAGTCTCGGGGGGTCGATATGAGGGAGGACCATATCATATTAACAAATCCATTCAAATTCTTGGAAATGGTACTCCAGTTTTCGTGGGAGCGGGAAATCATGAAATCTTCGTTTTGCAGTCTGATGGAATAAGGATTGAGGGAGTTCAAGTTGAGAATGTCCGGCCCAATTATTTAAAAGACCTGGCAGCAATTCGGGTGGAAAAAGTGAGGGCTACGGTAATCCGTGATGTACGGATAATTCGCAGCTTTTTTGGAATATACCTCGAGCATTGCAATGGTGCAACCATTGAAAGTAATTTCATATCTGGCGACGCAAGTGATGAGGCCTCTTCAGGAAATGCGATTCATGCCTGGTATTGTAAGAACCTGCTGATTCGAGACAATGAGATGTCCAATCACAGAGATGGAATCTACTTCGAATTTGTCGACAGCAGCGAGATCAAAAATAACTACAGTCATCAGAACCTCCGATATGGACTTCACTTCATGTTTTCAAACGATGATCTCTACCAATCCAACACTTTCGTCGAAAACGGTGCTGGTGTGGCTGTTATGTTCTCTAAACGAATCGCGATGTATAGCAATATGTTTAGGCACAACTGGGGATCCGCTTCCTATGGACTTTTGTTGAAGGAGATTTATGATGGGGATATTCGAGATAATGTATTTAAAGAAAACTCTGTTGGCATTCATGTGGAGGGATCCAGCAGAATAAAATATTTCGCAAATGAATTTGTTAGGAACGGATGGGCGATCAGAATGACAGGAGGTTGTATGGAAAATGAAATTAGAGGTAATAATTTTTATTCGAATACCCTGGACCTTCTGATGCACGGTAGAGTAAATGATAACATCTTCGATGAGAATTATTGGTCGGGATATACCGGCTATGACCTCGATCACGACGGTATAGGAGATATACCCTATCGTCCGGTTAAGTTGTTCTCCTTCCTCATCGACCGTACACCCGAGTCAATGATACTATTAAGAAGTCTCTTTGTCGATCTCCTGAATTTTGCTGAAAAAGTCACCCCGATTTTCACCCCCGCCGAAGTGTTGGATAATAAGCCTTTAATGAAACCACTGTCATGATCAGAATCGAGAATTTATATAAATCGTTTGGCCCCCTGGATGTTTTGAAAGCTTTGAGTCTCACATTCAATCACTCAGGCATCTATGCTATTCTTGGGCCGAATGGTTCGGGTAAGACTACCTTGATCAAATCGATCATGGGTATGGTGCATTCGGATTTGGGAAATATTATAGTTGGAGAACAAAAACTGACTCAGACTGATTCCCAGTACCGAAAGTTGATCAGCTATGTGCCTCAAATTGCACGATTCCCGGAAAACCTGACGGTAATTGAATTGATAAAGATGATCGAGAATTTGAGGGGACCGGCTGA
>JAHELJ010000113.1 GCA_024644235.1 Lewinellaceae bacterium | reverse complement strand
TGAACCAGATGACAGGCCCAGTGAACCTATTGCTTCCGGAAAAGGGAGTCTCAGCCCTAGCAGTGAAGGGACAGCCTTTTTATGATCCTGAGGCCGATCAGGCGCTTTTTGAAACCCTTGAAGACAAAGTGGAGATAAATGAAAATCGGCAAATCACTAGAATAGCAGCAGACATTAACGATCCAGCATTTGCTAAAGCAGCAACCGAGATTTTCTTGACACTAATCGAAAGTACATGAAAGCAACATCGCGCAGAGAAATCCTGGACCGGTTTAGACAGATGATCGCTGACCACATTCCGATCATAGGCGGAGGAGCAGGTACGGGCATCTCAGCCAAGTGTGAGGAAGCCGGCGGCATTGACCTGATCATTATCTACAACTCGGGTCGTTACCGGATGGCAGGCAGGGGTTCTCTGGCTGGACTACTGGCCTATGGAAATGCCAATGAAATCGTGGTGGAGATGGCAAAGGAGGTATTGCCAGTCGTCCGCCACACTCCTGTATTGGCAGGTGTGAATGCCACTGATCCCTTCATCTCTGTTCCTCGATTCTTGCAACAGCTGAAGGATCTTGGTTTTGCAGGGGTTCAGAACTTTCCAACGGTTGGTTTGATAGATGGTGTCTTTCGTCAGAATTTGGAAGAGACAGGTATGTCTTATAGGGTGGAGGTCGAAATGATTCGTGAAGCCACGAAATTAGATCTTCTAACGACACCTTACGTTTTTAGCGCTGAAGAAGCAGTGATGATGACCCAGGCGGGTGCCGATATTGTAGTATGTCATATGGGTCTGACAACCTCCGGATCAATCGGGGCTCATACTGCCAAGACATTGGAAGACTGCGTTCCAATAATTGATGAATGGGCAAAAGCGGCAAGATCAGTGCGCCAGGACATTATCCTGCTTTGTCATGGTGGTCCCATTGCGATGCCGGAAGATGCAGATTTTATTCTGAAACACTGCAAAGGAATTCACGGATTTTATGGAGCTAGCAGTATGGAAAGATTACCCACCGAAGTCGCTATCCAAAGTCAAGTGCAGGCATTTAAAAATATATCTAAAAGCTAAAAATATGACGAAAGGCAAATTCTTGATGCAAGATGATCTGATACCTGAAAAATGGGATTGGGGTTCCACAGCTGGAATCAGCGGTCCGATGGTGACTCATGCTAAAGATTTGGTGATCTTGCATGTGACACTTCTGCCGGGAAAAGGACATGATTTTCATAAACATCCCGGCCAGGAGGAAGTTATTTATGTTTTGGACGGTGAGATCGAGCAGTGGGTGGACAAGGAGAAGAGAATTTTGAAGCCGGGAGATTCTGCATTTATTCCGGCTGATATGGTACATGCCTCATTTAATATTGGAAGTACAAATGCAAAAGTGCTGGCGATACTAGGACCAGCTGTAGGTCAAAGTGGATATGAAGTAGTCGAGGTATCGGGTGAAAGTCCATGGAACAGCTTACGAACTTAGCGCTCATTAGGAAAGGGCTTGACTTTTGGCTAATTTGACGAATAAATCCATCTAGTTTTACAAACCAAACCATCATGAAAACAGTCAGCACCTTTATCCTTTCATTTGCCTTGATTTTTCTTTGTGCAACCCTGTTCGGGCAGCAAAAGAATTATATTCAGCACCCTGCCAAAGCCAGTAAGGTTGTCAAATCGATGCAACAAACGCAAAGATCCGCTCTTGAAAATGTTTTCTATCCCACGATCGACGACACATGTAGCCAGACTGCATTCTTGTTTTTTGTCAACGATGGTTGGGGTGCAGTGTCAGGTAATAACTCCTTTGGAGATCTTGAAAAGGCTCAAAGACTCACCTTCACAGGGTCAGCTGAATACACCATAAATTCACTATTTGCATTTTTTGGGGAAGCCTCTGCAGTCGGAGATGGCATGGTGAGCATGAAAGCCTATTCTGTCGATGAAGCTACACAAGGACCCGGCGATCTGCTCAGCACAACTGAATCGATGCTGGTGAGTGAGATCATTATTCCTCCTATTGATTCATTATTACAAATGACCATCTTTGACTTGCCGGAGCCGATCGCTGGAATAAGTGAGTCCTTCTTTGCCAGCGTTGATTTAGAAGCCTTGTATGCCACCTCTGATACCTTGAGTATTTGGCAAACCAATCAAAGTTGTGGATCTGGATCTGACACATGGGAACAGTTTTCAAATGGAACATGGTTCTCGATCATTGATCAGATGTCATGGGGATTGAATAGCGATTTTTTCCTGGGGGCGATTGTAGAGTTTGAAGATTCAGTTAGTACTAGCACAGATGTCTTTGTCAAAAGCAATGGACTTCAGCTATATCCACCTTCTCCCAACCCCGCCCAAAATTGGATACAATTTGATTTTGGTCTGGAAGACGCGAGTGAAGTTTCCTTTGAAGTCTACTCCCTTAAAGGTGAATTGCTGATGACCATTGAGGGCGGCTACAAATCTTCAGGCCGTCATCAACAGGTGGTTCCAACCCATGGGCTCAATTCCGGAAGCTACATATATCGGGTAAGGACTAAGGAGAATCAAATCCTAAGTAAATTTCTGAAGGAATAGAAAGCAAACTTAGAGATAAGGAGGGCTCGGTTCCTATTAAAACTATTGAACCCATAAGCAGGTAGAAATCATTGCCTATTCACATGTTACTTACATTGAGACCCTTCTTAGCGCTTGCTTCTGCGATGTTTCTACTTGGCCTTCATCATAGGAAAAGTATCCGTACTTGAATTTCTTCGGTGGAACATCGTTGAATACGAAGTACAGGTTTTCCAAGTTTCCTTTATCCTTAAGTTTCTCAAATTCAGACACAAAGGAATATTTCGATTTTCGGTGCCTCAACACAAAGAGATGGACGTCGATAAGTCTTGAAATAATTAGATAGTCTGATACCAAGCCAACAGCAGGACAGTCGAAAATGATGAAATCATATTCGTCCCTTAGTTCTATTAATAAATATTCAAATTTGGGACTAGACAATAGATTGTGAGGGTTTCTGTCTGCTCGAGTTGCAGTTATGTACTCAAGATTCCGATACCTGGAATGCGGCTGAAGTACATCTCTGGGGTCAGGAATCCAGCCCCTAAGGTAATTGTTGAATGCCAGGCCTTTTTTCTTTTCCAGTTGGCGAGAGAGGCTTGGATTGCGAAAATCTGTGTCGATCAGCAAAACCCGATGACCTGCAGACGCAAGGTTGAGCGCCAGATGACTAGCACAGAATGTTTTTCCTTCACCAGGCACTGTAGAAGTGACACCGATGACATTTTTTTGCCGAGAATTGACGAGGAATTGTAAGTTGGCACTTAGATCTCTAAATGACTCTTTGGCCTGCCAGTTGGGATTCTCAGTAGTCATCAGGTCCACCTTTGCAGAGTCTCTCACAATACTAGCGAGCAACGGAATCGTCGTAATCTTTTCAAGCTCACTTGCATCCTTGAAAAAGTCGTCATGTGCAGGGATCATGGTGATATAACCAAAGGGAACGAACACACCAATTAGGAAGCCTAGCGCCAAGATCATTTTCTTCTTTGGTGTCACAGGTCCGTTGCCAGTCATCCTTGGAGCATCGAGAATCCTGGTATCCGGTACGTCCTCAGCTCTCGCAATTCCAGTCTTGGCCAGTTCTTGGCTTAGGTAATTGTATAAGTTTTCATACAAATTGCTCCTTCTTTGAAAATTCACGAGTTCTTTTTCGCTTCTGGGCAACCGATTCATGGTAAGCTCCAGACGAGCAATCCGATTGTTGAGATCGTTGAGTGTCAGGTTGGAAGATCCTATCAGATTACTGATGTTCTCGCGGAGTGATTCGGTCGTATTATCGATCTGTTGTTGCAAGATTTCCAAGTCGTAGCTCTTTGATCCTTGAAGGAGTTCTATTCTTGTTTCTTCACCTTTCAGCCTTTTTAACTCCAACAAGGTCTCATTGAGGAGGGCATCTTCAATGCCCACGACCGATGGGGCAATAATCTTATTTACACCTTCAACATCAGTCAAATAGGTCAGCAGCGACTGGTAGTATCTAATATTAAGTTCAGTTTGAGCCTGCGCCGATTGGAGGTCCTGGATTTGATCGAGCGTCCGTGAAGCAGTATGAGTCAGATCAATGGCATTTGCTCTTTGTTTGAACCGTTGCAAACTCCTTTCAGCCTGAGCGAGTGAATCGGATATATTTAGCAATTGTTCTCGAATAAAGGCTTCCTTACTGGAGGCGATGGCATCACGTTCAGAAAGCTTCGCTTGAATATAATTGCGCATCAACTTATTCTGAAAGTCAATTTCCTTTTGCACTACTTCACCTTTGCTGCTAAGACCCAAGACGCTGGCCTGAATATCCACTTGTTCAACTTCTAGTGCCGACTTGTATCTACTGGCAACATCTTGCAGGTGGTGCAGTTCGAACTGAAGTTCTTTGTCTTGGTACTCATCGTCAAAAAGAGGCCTATTACCATGAAAAACAGTAAAGCAGAAGTATTGGTGCTCGACAGGTACCCCGAATTCGTGTACGGTCGAGTATGTAAACGGTTTCTCGTGCTTTGATTTGGTTGCTTGATCTCGATCCGCCAGATGAAATTCCTTAACATCGACGCTCAAGATAAAGCGCTCCTCATCCAGAATATCAATCGTGATCGGAACGTCAACGATTTGCTTGCAAGAATCCGAAAATTCGACGCGGACCGGAAAATTACGGTAGTGCTCCGTGCGCTTATACCAGTCGGCCGAATAATAACTAACATCAAAATTAAGCTCTTCAATCGTTTTTTCAATCAGTGTAAATGACTGAATAATGTTCATTTCGTTGAATAAGTTCTTCTCAACTTCAATTAGCCCTACGCCCCCTTCGACATACTTACTTTCACTAAGCATCCTGCTACCTCCGGTAGGATCAATCAGAAGCTTAGTGTTAACCTCAAAAACAGGATTCGCCTGTTTGATATAGGCATAAGCCAGGGCGATACAAAGCACAACACTGGAAACAAAGAGCCATTTCTTCTTCCAGATCTTTTTAAGAAAGTCGTGAAGATTTACTTCAGCAAATGCTTCTTGATTAGTTGATGAGTTGTTCATAAAACGAAGGTCGTGAGTGTACTAAAATTGGGTGCCAACTTGATATACGCTACTCAAGCTGGTCATATCTGTCAACAACATTGCCATACCGTTCACGGATCAATCGACACCGACCATTCAGTACATTATACCTTACGACGTGATAAGTACCAGTTGGATCTGAAATGGCAAGGTTTGATCCATATATCAACGATTGTGTATTCCGATTGCCTGTCAATCTGATCGGCAGAAGTACATTCTGACCATCGTTCAGATAATGTTCTCCCCTCTTTTCAAGAAATAGGGTACAAGGCAGCGTGGCCACCTTAGCCATGGCAGATGTAATTGTCAGGTATCGACTATCAGCTAACTTTGGCATTATGTTTAAGCAAGGTGGAGTCTGGGCTTTGACATACCCTCTGAATGGGTGACTGTTTGTAGCCAGAATCACTGACCCTTCTAAATTACTACGAATACTTCATCTAACTTTTCGAAATCGTCGTAATAGATTAAATTGATTCAAGAGGTTTGATAGCCTCATACCTCCCGAATTATCTTAAAAGTACACATTGGATAGCTCAAAACCAAGTAATTAAGTTAAGTGGGCGATGCAGAGGTGACTGAAATATCAAGGGATTGAGGAGCCCAAATCGTTGAAATCTTCCATATATAGAAAGATTGTAAATCTGTAGCAAGGCCTCAATCACCTACTTAAAGGAGAAAATGGATGGGATCGATTACGTAATATTAAGGTTATATTAGATCTATAAAGATGTTTTCTCAGGGATTAGATTTTGGCTCTTCAACCAGGGCTTTGAGATTGCATAGTGTCTTATGAGGGTTGTCTGCACTAAGTATATTGATCAGCCAGGTGGGTAGCTTGCCCCCCTGATCTGCACTCAAAATGTACTGGATCTCAACTTCACCACTTTCCAGTTCGCGCAATCGCCAACCTCCCCAAGCCTGAGGAATTTGTTCGTTTACCCTCTTTTCTGCTGACACATTCAATGAGCATATCTGATCATAGAACAGATATCCTTCGGATTTGTCCCAATGCTTGTTGACAAACCAAGTCAGCTCTTGATCCTTGGCTGGCCAAGCACTGTTGGTTTTTACCAGCACATAGAAGGTTTCCTCAGTCTTTTTCAGGATCTTCTTAGCATGCTTGACGCCGGCGTGCCAGGTTGGATATTCATCGACATTGTCCAGGATGGTTTCGAGGTCTTCCATAGAGATATTCACTGTGGTAGTTGCTTTGAAACCTTTCACCTGTCTATCCACTGCTCGATGGATATAAACTTCAACCCCCTCCCGGTCTCTGGCTAGCTGCCAAAGATTGGAAGGCTGACCAAGTAGAGACAGGTCTGCGGTGATCAACAGGATAAGGAATGTAAGATTGGTTAGGAGGTAGAGTTTTCCCATGTCCTGAATACTGTGCAAAGTGATAAATCAGACGGGCTCGCGTAGGGGATAACCTTTGAGGTTCAACCGAATTACACCAAATATGGTGCCATGTTTTACGGTATAGAGATGAATTAGCTTTGATCTTTCAATAGCAAAGCCGTCACTAGGGAGACGACTCCAAAAATGTAAACCACAGATTGAGGGACGGTTAGTTTTAGGGTGGGTGGATTTATCTATTTTGCCGCGGATTAATTTAAGAAGAATGAATTGGACATATCTAATCAGTGCTTTGTTCATTTTTTTAGGTCTCTTTCATTTCTGGAAGTCCGGCATGCTGGAAAAGTATGCCGTGGAAAGAGGTGTTCTCAATCCTACTATTGCTATAAGAATGAGTGGAGTCTTTCTTATCCTAAGTGGGATATCTCTGCAGATGGATCAGTATCGGGATTATGGTCTCTATGTGCTATCTGGTTTTCTGGTACTGTCGGCACTGGTCATACACAAGTTTTGGGATGAGACGGAGCCCAAAGCGCAATTGCTCGAATTTGTCCATTTCGTAAAAAGTCTTATCATCCTCGCATCTCTCTGGGCTTTATTCGGCTAGCAACCAGAGGATCATTTTTTTTGCCCGATGAATGCTTTTTTGACATGATGAAAGGCCTCCCCAATTTCTGATTTGAAATGATCCCATTTGTCTTCCGCAACTTCTGAGGTTCCCTGGAGTCGCTCCTTCAAACCTTCAAGTTGCCTAAGCGCCACTTCTTTTTTTTCATCCCATTTTTCACCAGCAGCTTTTTGACCCAGATGGAACTGTACCTGCATTTCGTCTAGCTCACCGCGCCACTTTTCGAGTTGGATGTTTACCTTCTTGTTGAAGGGTATCCCTTCTACCTGCATTTGTTTAGAATGTAGGATCAAAACCGGCACATCCAGAGTATCGATAAATTCCTTGGTCATACTCCGATGGAACACGTTTTCCAATACAGTACGATCATGATGAGTTAACACCAGCACATCTGCTTGGTAGCCTTTGGTGAAATCGGTGATGCCTTTGGCCGGAGCTTCGTGCTCGAGGAAAAAGTGACTGTACTTATCGCTCCCCAGGAGATCAAATAGCGCTTCGCTTTTTTCCGCTTTGGTGCTAAGCTCTGACTCATCCTTAGTATACAAATGCAACGTTTTGATTTCAGGATCGAAGGCTTCGACAAATTGCTTGAGGAAAGTGACTTGTTCATTCAGATCCTTTGCTTCAAAATCCGTAGCAAAGAGCATCTTTTCCATTTTTTTGTAGGCACAATCTTCCGGTACAACCAAGACCGGGCAGCTTGATTGGTAAGCAATACGACGGGCGTTTGAACCCTGCATGATCCTGTCAAAGAGGGATCTTTGTTTGCCAACAATAATTAATAAATCAGCCTCATCCTTGTCGCTTTCATCTACGATCGCATTTGAGGGATATCCGTAGGTAACCTTAGAGTCAAGAGCGGTATCGGGATACAGGGCCTTGAGTTCTTCGATCAGCTCCAGCATACGGGCTTCAGATTCCTTCTTCTGAAGATCATCGGCTGCATACATCTGCTCAAATTCCCCTGAGGGCATACTTAGATGATAGACATGCAGTAGGACAAATCTAACTCCTTCAGGAAACAGGGCCTTACCCATCTTCAATCCATAGTGAATGCCCTGTTTCGACGCTTCCGAAAAATCTGTTGGGAGAAATACGGTTTTCATGACCTTGAATTTTAAGATGATCAATCAATTACATGATCGGCAGTATTATGAATACATCCGATGATAGTGATCATAAAACAGCTTGATCCGTATCAAAGGCTTGGCCAGCGTGCTAAAGCATCCCGCGGTTGAATAGTTTAAAGTTTAAGGTTGAATGGGTATTGGCTAGCCCGCTATCGCATCCCGCAGTTGAAAAGTTGATTGGCCTGGGCGCTGAAGCATCCCGCGGTTTAATTGTTGAAAGTTTAAGGTTGAATAGGTATTGGCCAGCGCACTATGGCAGCCCGCAGTTGAAAAGTTGATTGGCCAGCGCGCTGAAGCATCCCGCGGTTTAATAGTTGAAAGTCTAAGGTTGAATGGGTATTGGCCAGCGCGCT
>JAHELJ010000239.1 GCA_024644235.1 Lewinellaceae bacterium | reverse complement strand
TATTTTCCAGCCACAGATCGGAACTGAAAGTGGTTTGCGGGAAACCGAAGCTGGGATTGGTCCACATGGCACCGTAAAAGGTGAGATCAAGGGAAGATGAAAGACCTACACTACCGTAGATCACCGGATAAAAACCAAAGGCATTCTCCATAGTTAAGGTGACACCAAAGGTAGAAGGACGGATGCCGGTGGATTCTGAGTCCTGGGAATAGGCCATGAATGGCAAAAGAACCATCATGATGACCGGATTGAGCTTTCTCAACATTGTTCATTTGATTAGGTGGGTTCTCATATTCTAAGATAAAAAAAATGAATTGATTTGTTGGATATAATGGGAGATCAAGGATCGGAAAGTAGCAAGATGGTTTGAAGTGCAGTGCTAAGAATGAATTCCTTTGATCTAGTTAACTACCTATCGCTTGATGCGCTTTCAATCGGCTCCGGTAATCATTGATCTTAGATCTGCTCTCTAAGTGGTCGTCTTCGGAGTACCATTTCAAAAGTAAAATAGTAGATGCCAGCAAAGACTAGGACTGATGGATAATAAGCGATTACCACAGCCAGGTGCCATAAGATGAAACTTCTTAGACTGGCCTGGATTGGAAAAACTGCATTTTTTTCATTTTGATTTTTAACCATGTGTGCATATCCTTGGCCGACAATAGCGATTATTATCGCCAATATCCAGATGAATAGACTGGCAGATTTCGGAGTAATGATCATCCAGCACCAAATGGCACTCACTACCATCAGTATATCACCAACCCAAACTGAGGCGTTCCAACCAAATACCACCGGGAACGTCTGATAGCCTGTTTGCTGGTCGGCGCTAATATCTTTGAGGTATCCGATAAGGACGAAATAGCTGTAGGAAAAGAAAGTCAGCAGCACCAGATACGTCATGTCTTGGTCCATTAGCTCATGGAGTCCCGTACCAGACACAGCCAGGTAACCCATTACCGGTAACAAAGCAACGATCCAGGCATTATAGAAAGGACCTGCCCACCAATAATTACGTTTGATATGTGAATAGGTGGCTAGCCCAACTATGCTGAGTGCGCAAAAAATCAGGTTCAGAAGATTTAAATAGACAATTACAATCGAAACCATCAATAGGCCAAGAATCGCCGCAATAGCTACCTGTCTTGCAGTGACGATGCCCCGTGAAAGAGGTCGGTAGGGTGCGGAAATGCGATCAGTATCGATTTGTGAGCAATCAGTCAAGGCCTGACCAAAGCCATAGGCAAAAAAGAACGAAAGCAGTGCCACCCAGAATTTCCAGTTTGTGAAATCGACATCAGAGTAGAAACTCATTCCGGCCATTCCGGCAATCCCTGAAACAAAAAGCAGATAGGGCCGCATGTGAATCCAAAAAGAAGTCCAAAATCGGTAGTGAGTGAATGAATATATCCGCGGCATCTTATTATGTGTCATTCGTCAACAAATTAATTGCTCCGGGGAGCACGGAATATTGCAATTGGATTCCACGATAGATTTCACCATCTGCTTCAATGATCACCGGTTGATCTACATCCACTTTCACTGAGGTGGTAAAGATGGACCTGCGCTTAGAATTGCTTTGAAATTCACCATGACTCAAATCTCGTAGGGTTTGGAATAGCTCCCATTTATTCATGTCGTGACAGTAGGCGAGAACAAGTTTACCATCGTCGGGAGCCAGAACATAGCCATAAGAGAGGCTACCCGAAACATGAGGATTCTTCAGTATGGCCAGATTGGATAATCGGATCCTTTCCGAATGCTCACCATAAGATATTTCAGCTGGATAATTTCTATGGTGGACAATAGTCTTCAGAGCAGCATAATTGATGGCAAATAATGGCCATCTCTTCTTAAGGAATGTAAGCACAACATCTTCCCGATTAAATAGAGCATTAGCCTGTGCGGTTACTCCCAAACTGCTATTGATAAGGAAATATCTGATTCTTCTGGAGCCCTCCTCAGAAGTATAGGTCATTCTACCCAAGTCGGCCTGGATCCACTTGCTCAGATCAATTCGCACCGGTATGGTACCAATCAATTCCCTATGAGGTTTATGGAAATCATTACTTGATCCTAATCCGACTGCACCGATATAGTATTTGACAGACTTATTTGCTATCAAGGGGAAAAGCGCATTAACCAACAAATGAAGACTGCCGTCGCCGCCAGCTGAGATAAAAACGTCGATTCCTTCTTTGCTTGTCAGGTCCTGCACGAGGGTC
>JAHELJ010000112.1 GCA_024644235.1 Lewinellaceae bacterium | reverse complement strand
ACATCGTCCGCTACAAAAACATTCTGACCCAAGCTGCATCCTTTACCTAGTTTCGCTCTCGACATGATATGACAGAAGTGCCAGATCTTGGTACCCTCACCTACTTCGGCACCAGCATCAACTACTGCCGTTTCGTGTACAAAATAATTCAACTCGTCATTCATTGTTGAAAATAATTGATGACAGACCGACTGATATACCTAACAAGATCCTCCTCCATCTCGGTGTGGATGGGAAGTGACATCACTGATCTACAGAGCTGTTCAGTGACGGGCAATTCGCGCTCCGGATCTTGCCAATATTCCGCAAAAGCTTTTTGTTTGTACAACGGCACCGGATAATAAATCATCGAAGGTATTTGTTTGTCGCTGAGGTAAGCCCGAAGTGCTTCCCTGTCCTCTGGTGGCACTTGTAAAGTATATTGATGGAATACATGGGTTCCAAATTCGACCCGTTCTGGTATCTTGATCCTTGCCTCGCTACGAAATATTTCGTCGTACTGATCAGCAACATGCCTTCTTCTGGCACAATAATCGTCCAAATGTTTCAGCTTGATACGCAGTATAGCAGCCTGGATCGCATCCAACCTGGAATTAACCCCGAGCATCTCATGGTAGTATCTTTCACCCTGACCATGATTAGAGATCATTCGCAATTTACTCGCAAGATCGTCATCATTGGTGAAAATAGCCCCACCATCTCCAAAACATCCAAGGTTTTTAGAGGGGAAGAAAGAAGTGCAACCAATATGGCCGATCGTCCCTGATTTGAAGATCTGGTCCTTTCCATAAAAATAGTCGGACCCGATCGCCTGAGCATTATCTTCTATCACCATCAATTTATGTCTATCGGCGATCTCCATAATTTCCTTCATCGGTGCAGGCTGGCCAAAAAGATGGACAGGGACTATCGCCTTGGTTTTTTCAGTGATGGCCTGCTCGATCAATTCCGCAGTTACATTAAAATCATCTGTATTTACATCGATCATCACCGGGTGCAATTTTAGCAATCCGATCACCTCGGCAGTGGCTACATACGTAAATGCAGGCACAATGATTTCATCGCCTTGTCGAAGGTCGCATGCCATAAGAGCAATCTGCAGGGCATCAGTTCCGTTTGCACATGAAATCACATGCCGTACACCAAGGTAACCGGCCAGTTCTTGCTCAAAGGCATCCACGACAGGTCCCTTTATGTAACGTGTCGATGAAACAACGTCCAGAATAGCCTGATCGATTTCACCTTTAATTCGTTGATATTGTCGACCCAGATCAACCATCTGAATCGGTTTGGTAATCTGCATTACAATTCCTTTTTTAAGATTTTAGTCGCCAGTTCGCGACCAATTGCCAAACAAGCAGTAGCAGCAGGGGAAGGTGCGTTGACCATATGTATAATTCTTTGCTCTTCCAAAATTAGAAAATCATCCAGCAGATTACCCTCGATATCACATGCCATTGCTCTCACGCCCGATCTGCCTGGCACAACATCTTGCTCCACGATAGCGGGTACCAATTTCTGGAGAGCCTCGACAAATTTCTTCTTAGACAACGACCTCCGCATTTCCTGCAAACCCGTGCGCCAATATTTTGAGGCTATCTTTCTGAAACCACGGTAAGCGAGTGTGGTGGTTAATTCTACCATGTCGAAATCTGCAAATTTGTATCCCTCCCTCCGAAATGCGAGCACTGCGTTTGGACCGGCCTCCACTCCACCATGAAGGCGACGAGTGAAATGCACTCCTAAAAACGGAAAATTGGGATTGGGTACCGGGTAGATCAAATGATTTACTAAATCTCTTCGTTCCGGAATGAGATCATAATACTCACCCCGGAAGGGCAGTATCCGACAAGGCAAATCCGGCACTGTCAGGCGGGCTACTTTGTCGGCATACAACCCAGCGCAGCTTACTGCATACCGGCTGCGTAATTCGTTTCCGGAAGTGCCAATAATTACCTCCGTTGCCAGGCTTTGAATTTGTTTTACTTCCTCGCCCAACAACATCACTCCTCCCGCCTCTTCGACCAACTCGGAAAGTGTTAGCGCTACATTGCGAAAGTCGATTATTCCAGCCTGAGGAACTTGAATGGCACGTTCACAGGCGATGTTAGGTTCTATCTCTAGTGCAGCTTCACGATCGAGCATCGAGAGGCCGTACAAGCCATTCTCCTTTCCCCTGAGATAGATCTTTTCAAGTGCTGGGATCTCATCGGCTTCCGTAGCCACTATAAGTTTACCACAGATTTCGAAAGGTACCTGATGTTGGCTGCAAAACTCAAGCAGCAAAGCATATCCACTGAGACAATTTTTCGCCCGTAGACTACCTGGTTGATAATAAATACCGGAATGAATTACCCCGCTATTGTGACTACTTTGGTGCAAGGCAATGCTCTGCTCCTTTTCGAGCAAGCAGACCTTCCAATCAGGCCTCAGCGTCTGAAGTCTGTGAGCCGTAGCCAATCCGACTAGGCCAGCTCCGATTATAGCAACATCATAGGTCATTTGCCAATCAAAATACAGATTAGTTTTTTCAGACTATGGGATCAGAGGCGGATACCTATCTTTGGATCCGTGAAAAAGAAAATTATGGATTACAAACATCTGCTGATCAACATCTCCAGCCAAATTATGATCGTTCGGATCAACCGCCCAGAAGCACTTAATGCCATCAATAGTGCTTTGATGACGGACTTAAATCAATTGTTCACTGGCCTCGATCAATATCCGGAAGTGAGGGGAGTTATTTTGACCGGAGCCGGCGATCGTGCCTTTGTGGCTGGAGCAGACATTAAGGAGTTCATTCTCACCCAAGAAGATGGCGAAGAACGTTCTTCTTTTGGGCATCGCACTTTTGACGCCATCGAATCTGCTCATGTGCCGGTTATAGCTGCGATCAATGGTTTTGCTTTAGGAGGAGGCTGTGAATTGGCCATGGCATGCCACATGAGAATTGCAGGTGAAAAAGCCAAATTTGGTCAACCAGAAGTAAATCTGGGCTTGATACCCGGGTATGGAGGAACCCAGAGATTACCCCGCCTCGTTGGAAAAGGAACCGCAATGGAAATCCTGCTTAGTGGCAAAATGATTGATGCTTCCGGAGCGAAACGAATTGGTCTCGTCAATGAAGTCGTTCCAGCTGGCACTGAGGTGGAAGCTGCCGAGAAAATGATGACGGCGATCATTGAAAAAGCTCCTGGTGCCCTTTCCCGTATTTTGGAATTGGTCAACTTGCACTACGTAGATCAAGCTGCTGGGTTTCAGAAAGAACGAAATCTTTTCGGGGTATCAATGGCTTCGGAGGATGCAGCGGAAGGCATCCAGGCCTTTGTTGAAAAAAGAAAACCACAATTTGGGAGGGATTGATTTAAGCTAGATTAGCCACCCGTCTCTCGGCGTAGAAGTTCCATCTGGTTCTCCCAAAGCTTGCGCTGATCATCTACTTCATTTTCATCGCAAAAATCGGTAATGTACATGATGGTCTCATTCGTCACGGGTGATATCACCATACGAAACTCGAGATACTCGTCTTCCTCATCAGCGTCTTCCCACTGAAACCGGACACGCTCATCTTCGATGTCATCAACGAGATATGCGACTTCTTCGGCTCCACCCCATTCGAAAACAAATTCTTCAGCCTGGATGTCCACACCATCGCAGAACCAGCGAACTAAGCAAGAAGGAGTAGTGAGAAATTTGTAAAGGATTGTGGGTGACGCCCTAAACAAAAACTCCATTTCAACAGAAACTCTTGGCATTCAGCACTAGCTTTAGCAGCTTATTTTTATGGGGTTCCAGACCATTCCGGTCGGTCGGCAATTAAGAACAAAATATTGAGTTATGCAAAAAAAGGTTCCTTTTTTTTCCAGGCGATCAAAGTCAGTGATTTTGGAACCGTGTTTTCATCACGGCATGGCCTCCATCAGGAGTTTTCCTTCTGTTTGCTTAGATTCTTAGTCACACTTGCGCCAACGGATGGAATCATATATTTTTGCCTTCCTTTGAGACGAACGTTAAAGAAATTCATCCTGATTGAACATTTACTAAATTGATTGTATGAGACAGCTAAAGATTACCAAGTCCATTACCAACCGAGAGAGTCAGTCACTTGAGAAGTATCTGCAGGAAATTGGAAAGGTAGATCTTCTCACTCCGGAGGAAGAGGTAGATTTAGCAAAAAAGATCAAGCAGGGCGATCAGGAAGCTTTGGAGAAACTTACTAAGGCCAACTTGAGGTTTGTGGTTTCAGTGGCAAAGCAATACCAGAATCAAGGACTGTCCCTCAGTGATCTCATTAATGAGGGCAATTTGGGCCTGATAAAGGCGGCACAAAGGTTTGATGAGACTCGCGGATTCAAATTTATCTCATATGCGGTATGGTGGATCAGGCAATCCATCCTGCAGGCTCTAGCCGAGCAATCACGAATAGTGCGTCTGCCTCTCAATAAGGTTGGATCGCTGAATAAAATCAACCGAGCATTTTCCGAATTGGAGCAAGAATTTGAAAGGGAGCCTTCGCCTGAAGAATTGGCAGAGGTTTTGGAAATACCAACTGATGAAGTGGAAACTACGCTTAGCGTAGCAGCTCGTCATGTCTCGATGGATGCTCCTTTCGTGGATGGTGAAGACAACTCACTACTTGATGTGTTGGAAAATGGGAATACGCCAAGTACCGACACCAGGCTCGAATACAACGAATCACTGAGAAAGGAAATTGAAAGATCTCTCAATACACTCACTGAAAGACAATGCGATGTAATCAAACTTTACTTCGGCATTGGTGTGGAGCATCCGATGTCTCTCGAAGACATTGGAGAAAAGTTTGGTCTTACCCGCGAAAGGGTTCGTCAAATAAAGGACAAAGCCATTAACAAGCTAAGGTCCGCTTCCCGCAGCAAACTTCTTAAAAACTACCTGGGAGTCTGATTATTCTTCCAACACCCCCTCCAACTCTTCCTCTTCTTCCAGGATATTGATGGGGCGGTCAATACTTTCTTCCAGGCTTATGAAGGTTTCCGTCCGTTGAATTCCCTGGATAGATTGAATCTTCTCACTCAACACATATCTGAGGTGGTTGGTGTCTTTACAGATTAATCTGGCAAAAATGGCATAGTTGCCAGTGGTGTAGTGGGCACCAACAATTTCCGGAATATTCTTCAACTTCTCGATCACATCGTGATACATTGAACTCTTGTCGAGAAACACTCCGATAAATGCGGTGACATCGTATCCGAGCTTAGAATAGTCCACCATGAGATTGGCATTTTTTACGACACCCAATTGCTCCAATTTTCGCATCCTGACATGTACAGTTCCACCGGATACGAATAATCTTTTTGCAATGTCAGTGTATGGCATTTTCGCATCCCGCATCAAAAGAGATAGGATTTGACGATCTAATTTGTCAATATCACCTTGTTTTCTCATAAAGCTCGAATCAATTTAGAATGGAAATAAGTGAAAAAATGGCAATTAAACAAAATTTACATTATCATAATTGCAATGTATTGGCAAAAGTTCTTCAATCATTTGAAAGGTTAGTAATGTTGAGGGCCTGGGAGTCCATCGTGTTATAAAGTGGTAATTTTATTTCCTGTGAAGGAAAAGGAAAGGCAATTTGATTCATGGCAACCGCTAATTTTTGCTGCCTTGGTAGCAATTGGCATGTTCATAGGTACGCGACTAGATGATCAACTGCCAGATGATATGCCGCTTGTCTTCAAGCGCGCCACTGACTTCGAGCATCTAGAGCATGCCGTTGATGCTATCCGGTATATACAAAATAGATATGGAGAGGAATTGGATGATGAGGCCCTTGCTCAGAAGACCATTGAAGATCTTATTGATGGCTTGGATCCTCACTCCTACTATCTAAGTGGGTACGATTACCGTTACTTCAAGGAACGTCAACAGGGAAGCTATGATGGAATCGGCATCGACTACGAAACCTTAGAAGATACCATCAACATTTTTCGTATTTATCCGGGAAGCCCCGCTGAAGAAGCCGGGATGCAGTCCGGTGATATGATATTACAAATCGATGGTCAGGCAGTTTCAGGAGCTGATTTGGAACCCCTGGAGGTCTATGAAATATGGCGACAGGCAGGCAATGAATTCACCATTCAGGTCTACTCTCCCCGGAATGGTCAAACAGAAAATATTGACCTGGAGAAGAGAACCATCGAGCTCAACAGCATTCCGGCAGCATTTCGTCTGGACGATGAGACCGCTTACATTAAAATTGAGCGTTTCTCCAACGACACTCCCCGTCGATTTGTTCAAGCGTTGCAGGAATTGATTGGTCAGCAGAAAAGAGATCTGATTATTGATGTGAGAAATAATCCAGGTGGTAATCTTCAGGGAGTAGTAGAAATTCTGGATCAGCTGGTTTCAGAAAAAGATGAATTACTGGTCTATATGGATGGCAAACACCTGAAGAAAACGGAATATCGATCTACGGGAAAGATCCTGTTTCCGGTTGGAAATATTGTCGTGCTCGTAAACGAACATTCTGTGTCCGCCAGTGAGGTATTGGCAGGCTCACTGCAGGATCTGGACCGGGCAACGATTGTGGGTCGCCGCACGTTCGGAAAAGCGCTGGTACAGGAAATGTATGAATTGGGCAACCAATCAGCGATAAATCTTACCGTTGGCAAGTACTATATGCCCTCAGGGAGGTTTATCCAAAAACCCTATGAAAAGAAGTCAAAATATGAAGAAGAGGTCGACAAACGGCCTCTTAATGGGGAGCTTGCTTGTCAGGATACCACATATACTTCTCAGGACTCTCCCTATCTGAGTAAATCTGGTCGCGTGATGCAGGCCGGTGTGGGTGTTGTACCCGACATCTGTGTGCCTACTCTCGGGATCACCTACAATAAAGCATGGCGTCCATTAGAAAAGCGTTTTTTCAAAACTATTTTCAATTTTTTCATCAGCAATAGGGCTGCAACAGAGCAGGCAGTGATGACCGGCCATCTTCACCAACTTGATATTTCTGAAACTATAACAGATTTCATCACTAGCGATTCAACAGCCACTTCGCTTCTATCTGAATATGGAGAAGCATTTAGCGAAATGATACAGCATCAGGGTGAAGCGACCTTGGTATGGTTGGTATCGGGTGATGTGGCCTATTACCGTTATAATGCCAAGAATGATAGTGAAATTCAAAAGGGATTGGAAGTACTTAAAAAAAAGTCCAACAGCAAATTAACTTCTCACAAAGATCAGCTCTGATTTATCGGTAAGTTTTACGATGACCGATGGCTCCGAAAGCGATAATTCGTCTTGTTTGTATTTAGCCACATAATCGACTTTACGTATCAACTCCGAAGAGATACTCCCAAAATGGGTAGGAAAGGGTTCGCCGGCAAAATTAGCCGAAGTGGCCACGATTGGTTTACCAAAGGCCTCAATGACTTCCCGGCAAAACAAATCGGTAGCAATGCGCACAGCCACCGTGCTTGAGCCACCGGTCACATTGGCTGGCAAGTTCTTTGGTTTTCGGTAGATCACAGTCAACGGACGTTGATGATAGGCTAGCAAAGTCTCCAGCCGCGGGTGAACATCGTCCACAAACTTCTTCAGCATATCGATGCTACTTACTAATATGACAAAGGGTTTCGTTTTTGGCCGCCTCTTGATCTCAAAAATTCGATCTACAGCTCCCTCATTGGTTGCATCACAACCTAATCCCCAAATCGTATCAGTGGGATAAATAATGATCCCCCCACCATCCAGGATTTCAACAATCTTATCTACTTCAGTCATCAGGTTCTCGTATACTCTTGACTTTTTGTGCGCTCAGATATTTATTAACGTCAATCAACTCGAATTAGTTATGCCCCGAAAGCAAAATTTGTCATCGCCATGAGCAAGAGGGTAAATCACGACCTTGCCCTCTCATCTTTTCGTAGCTTAGAATCAATGCGAGAGAAGATTTTTCCACAAAAGACCACCAATTCGAAAGTAAATTCGTTTGATTACTTGGGATGAATAGATTTTTTACCAGTATGGCATTTGTGCTGCTAATGGGAGGGACGGTACAGGCTTTCCATATAATAGGTGGCGACATCACTTACGAATGCCTGGGAAATGGTCGCTACCGTTTTGTAATGAAGATCTATCGGGACTGTCGTCCCCAGCAGCAAGCGGCCCCCTTGGATGATATGGCTGCCATAGCTATCTATCGAGGCATGAGCAATTTGATTACCTCCTTAGAGATTCCCCTGGGATCAAATGGTTTTGTGTCGCCACCGGACCTACCCTGCCTCATCCCTCCAGACAACCTGTGTGTAGAAGAAGGTACTTATGAATGGGAATACACCTTTGCCGATTGGCCTTCTACCCAGCCTTACCTTATTGTGTATCAGCGGTGCTGCCGCAACAATACAATCGCGAATATCGCCACTCCACAGCAGGTGGGGGCGACTTACTCCATTGAGATCACGCCTGAAGCGCAGGCAGTTTGCAACAATTCACCTGCTTTCAATCAATTCCCACCTACGGTCGTTTGCGTAGGTAATGCCATTAATTTTGATCACAGCGCGAGCGACGCCGAGGGCGATTCGTTGGTTTATGAGTTCTGTAGTCCCCTTAAGGGAGGGGGACA
>JAHELJ010000111.1 GCA_024644235.1 Lewinellaceae bacterium | reverse complement strand
TGATTGTTTTCGATCTTGAACCTCAGCCAGCAAATGCTACATTCCTTAATTTTAATTGATTTGATTTCCATGGAGCCTAAACATCAACTTGCCGTGATTATGTTTACCGACATCGTGGGATACTCTGCCATGATGCAGAAAAACGAGCGGCTGGCAATGGTGGCGGCTCAAACCCACGAGAGCATTGTAGCAGGTGCCATGGATCAATTCAAAGGGCAGGTAGCCAACTTCATGGGAGATGGCAGTTTGTGCAAGTTAACAAGCATTACGGATGCACTGGATGCTTCTCTCTTGATTCAAACTAAATGTCTTGATTCGAATCCATCAATTCCTTTACGCATCGGTATTCACTGGGGTGATATTCTTGAAACAGATGGGAAGATTTACGGAGATGGAGTAAACATAGCTTCTCGTATCGAAGGCCAGGGAATTCCTGGGTCGGTATTATTTTCCAAGGATATCTACGATCAAATAAAGAACAAAAGCAAGTATGAAGCACACAACTTGGGAAGTTTTGCTTTAAAGAATATTCAGGAGCCGGTTACCATATTCGCATTAGCAAATGCACCATTGAAAGTTCCCAGATTGCTACCCGAAAAAATACCGACAACCTCTAAACCAAAATCCGTGTCTTCCAGATCGCGGATTATTCTGTCGATCCTTGGAATTTTAATGTTGGTGGTAGTTGCATTCTTCTGGTTCGGTGTATTTCCCACTTCCCAGGTGGTTTCCAATGCTGTAGATGAGAGAAGCATAGCTGTGCTTCCTTTTACCAATGAAGGCAATGACGATAGCCAGGAATACTTTGCCAAGGGCCTCAGCGAAGATTTGATCGGTGCTTTGTCAAAATCTAAAAGCATCAAAGTTGCCGCCAGGAGCTCATCCTTCTCGTTTAAGAAAGATGAAATGGATATTCGTCAGATTGGTGCACAATTGGGCGTGGCAACAGTCCTGGATGGCAGTGTTCGTAAAACAGAGGATGTGCTTATTATCAATGTAGAGCTGGTAGATGTTTCGAATGGTTTTGCCTTATGGAACGAATCATTTGAAAAATTACCCAGCGACATTTTTGAGATTCGAGATGATATAACCAGAATGATCGTCGCACAGTTGGGAGGTGAGGACGCTGAAGTTGAAAGGATATGGTCTCCGGCGATGGAGAATGTGGAGGCTTACAATTTGTTCTTACGAGGAAGGCATGCCTGGAACTTGCGAACGCAAAAGAGTCTTGAAGCTGCTGTCGGATACCTTGAGGATTGCATAGCCCTCGAACCAAATTACGTCGATGCGCTTGCAGCACTTGCTGACACTTACGCTGTATTGGGATTCTATGATTACCTGCCACCTTCGGAGGCATTTCAAAAAAGCCGGTCGTATGCAAAAGATGTATTGGCCCTCGACCCGGAAATGGCCAAAGCTTATGCTACCCTTGGTTATGTCGCACTATACTATGATTGGGATTGGTCTGAAGCAGAAAAGCAATTTTTACTATCTATAGAAAAAGATCCGCGTTACGAGGTTGCGCATCAATGGTATGCCAACTTTCTGGTAGCCATGGGCAGATTTGACGAAGCAGAAAAGCATGCGGAGCGAGCTCTTACTTTGGATCCAAGATCACTTATTATTAATACTGTTCAGGGCTGGGTTTCATATTATGCCCGCCAGTATGAAAGATCTATTCTTCAGTTTAATGAAGCTTTAGAACTTGATGAAAACTACGCACTCACTTACCTGTTCAAGGGAAGTACAGAATTGATGTTAAAGCATTACGACGATGCACTGGGTTCGTTTCGAAAGGCCCTGGAGTTATCCGGAGAAACCCCCTTGAATAAGGCTTATCTGGCAATAGCAAATGCATATGCTGACAATTTGGGGGAGGCAAGGGAGATGCTGAGTGATCTTCAGACGAAACAAGATTATGTACCTGCCTATGAGATGTCAAAATTAAATCTCGCCCTTGGAAATATAGATCGTGCGATCTCATGGCTGAACGTGGCTTATGATCAACGTTCGCACTCCCTGGCTTTTTTAAAGGTTGATCCTCAGCTGGACGGGCTAAGGGATCATCCTGAATTCCGTCAGCTAATGGAGAAGATGGATTTTAGTGATTGATTCCTGATAAGATCTTGATTTGAGGTAGTATTCTTGGGTGATAAATACGATACTAATGAAACAAAGACAATCCCTGCTTGCTATTCTCATTCTGAGTACCCTATCATTAAATGCTCAATTCTTTCTATCGCCAGAGGAACGAGACAGTATCAACAAGCTGAATCAGTATATGCATTCGCTTATGATGGAAAAATTGGGGATCACGTCTTTGAGGCCAGGTCGCAGTCCGGATTCAGCAGCTTCAAATGCAGCTAACTACGACGAATCATTAGCCAATCCTTGTCCCGAACTTCCCGATGTTCTGGTCACGAAAAGCGGCCATCGAGTCACGACCCCTGAGCAGTGGTGGGAGGTTCGGCGAGAAGAACTTCTTAAAGATCTTGAGACCGAAGTATACGGACGACTCCCATCAAATATCCCAGACGTGAACTGGACCGTGGAAATCGAGGACAAAGAATTTGTCCGGCGTACCCCGGTAATTGCTAAGAAGCTTGTCGGCCGAGTAGATAATACTGCCTATCCTGCCATCGAGGTGACTATCAATATGATGTTGGTTGTACCCGCAAATGTGAATGGTCCGGTCCCGGTTCTCATGATGTTTGGTCGTCCTTCATTCCCAGCTCCTGCTCAGCCTTCCGCATCAGATTTGGAAATTGTCAACTCTGCTTTCAAGAAAATGATGGTGGAATACGACCCCGGTCTACAAGAGATATTTGACAAGTATCCTGCCTATAGTCCGATCACCCGGTTGCCTGGTCCAAATTTTTTTGAACCAGCACCGGAGGGAGATCCACCATCAACAGAGCAATTGTTACAAGCCGGGTGGGGTTATGTAACCATTGAACCGGCGAGTATTCAGGCTGATAATGGCGCTGGTCTGACCAGTGGTATCATCGGACTGGTTAACAGGGGACAACCTAGGCTGCCAGATCAATGGGGAGCCCTGCGCGCCTGGGCCTGGGGTGCTGCACGTGGTCTTGACTACCTGGAAACAGATAGTTTGGTGGATGCAAGCCGGGTAGGTATCGAAGGCGTGTCACGGTACGGCAAGGCAGCTCTGGTCGCCCTCGCTTTTGAAGAGCGCTTTGCAATCGGCCTTATCGGTTCCAGCGGTAAGGGAGGTGTTACCCTGCACCGTCGGTCGTTTGGGGAGTCGGTTGAGAATCTAGCGGGAGCCGGAGCCAGCCATTGGATGGCCGGTAATTATCTCAAATATGCAGCGGAGGAATCGAACTTCGGCCGGAAAACCGCTTGTGATCTGGGTGTGGATTCGCACGCACTCCTCGCCTTATGTGCCCCTAGACCAACCTTTATCAGTTATGGAATTCCTGAGAAAGGTGATGCACACTGGCTGGATCAGAAAGGAAGCTACATGGCCGCTGTTGCAGCCGGGCCGGTTTACAAGCTGCTTGGTGCAGGAGATCTCGGTGTCACCGGTGATTATCTCCATGAAGAAATGCCTCCGTTCAATACCGATCTCCTGGATGGTCACCTGGCTTGGCGCCAACATGACGGAGGACATACGGACTGGCCAAATATGAAGTATTTCATTCCCTGGGCCAGTCATTTGCTTGGCTTTGAAAAATAAATATTTCCATATGTTCTCATTCGATGGCCAGACCGATGCCACACTTGATACCTATCCAGTGGCTTACAAAATTGCTCCCGAAAGTGTTTAGAGATGGGGACATGCTTGAGACCTCCGCTTTATTGTGCTAGATTGTCTAGATGAAGTCCCGTTTGAAAAAAAATGGCCCTGTAGTGAACAGAGCCTTGTAAAGCTTCATTTAGACATGCAGACTTTGCAATGGCCGGACATCTTCTCGATCAACGATCAATTACCAGCGGAATATTCAGGACCGGATAACTCAGGCATCAATTCCCACAATTCTTCCCAGCTATTAGCCTGCACTTGTCGACCTTCATCAAGAAAGGCCTGCCATGCAGTTTGACCAAATTTGTCGATGAAATGCCGCCGGAACTGCCAACCATTTTCCAAATCTGCATACTTACTGTGCAATGATATGGTCGCCGCGTGCGGACGGTGTCCCTCAGCGTAGCCTTGCTGAAACAGATTGTCAAATAAGCCCCACCAGATATTCTCACCCTCCATCGACTTGATGGTTTCACTGACCTGTTTTTGCCAATGGTTAATTCTTACACCACTGATCCCCCTATGGAATTCATGGTAACGCACCACAAGGATTGGCATGGGAGATACATTGGGATCGTAAGCGGGCAACTTGGATAATTCTGTATCCATTTGCCAATATTCGCCCTGTTCAATTTTCTGGATGTGAGGGGCTACGTTGGCCTCCCAGTCCTGACCACAATCCGGTCGCGTGTCTAAATCGGCGAATGTACAGGGGCCCATCATCCAAACAAGTTTACCCGTATTGGGACCCGTATTGATCGCATAAACGTGAGCGGCATGCGCACCTTCATTGTGAAAGGTCCTGTTGTGATTTGTCAATGCTTCGTTGAGAGCGGGAAGATTCTCATTTTCGGGAGTGATCAAAATGGATTCATACATGACATCGGGAGTGTCATCATCCTGTGCATAGAATGCCAGGGGACACAGCACCATCATCAAGAATAGAAGTAAGCTTTTCATGTTTTGTTTTTTAGTTACTACGAATTCCCATAAGGTAGGTTAAAAGAAGGAATTAATAAAAACAAACCCTGCAATTACTCCAGCTGCGTAGATCAGCTTCCCCTGATGGAGCTGATCAGAATGCAGCAAAAGGGGTTATTATTTTGGATGCTCCACAATTTATCTAGTTATAAATCATCCAGATTGAAAGATCTGATTCAAACTGATGGATTAGACCTATAATTTGTACTCCATGAAGCGGATTCCCGCGTAGGGGCTGTAACCTGTATCTTCGATTTCGTAGAAGCCGATCGATGAGAACAGTTTGATGGCGCTTTTCATTTCGGGTATGGTATCCAGCCTTAAGTAGCGATATCCCAGGCCTTTGGCTTCGGAAATGGCTCGAGTCAGCAGTTTCTTGCCGAGACCTTTGCCACGAAAGGCAGGTTTCACGTACATGCGTTTGATCTCTGCAACAAAGTCACCTAGATTTCTAATGCATACCACGCCAACGAAGTCACCTTCGTCCTTGGCCATCAGAATCAGACCGGTAGGAGGGCCATAGTAGTTGCTTAGATTGTCAATCTCATTGTCAAAGTTGTCATGGGTAAGATCTACCGACAAGGAATCAGCATACTCATGAATGAGTTGCTGGGCTTCGCGATACTCTTCCGGGGTATTACAAATGATTAGATTGGGGTCCATACGTTCTCGAATCTTCAGATCACTAGCTTTCATGGTAAAGTTTTAAACAATAACTCTATTCTTAAGGCAGTACAGTATTTTAGTCTTTCGCACCTTAGATAAATTTACTCCATTTAACAATGACACGGAAGTGATGAAGATCTCCATCACCAAAAAAGGGGAAGCACACCCCAATTCTATGAACAACTAATGCTCTATCTCGGTGGCAAGCGGCGATGAAGGAGTTGACAAACAAGGTTCTACTCCCTACCGTCAAACACTTCTTCATCAAAAGCTTCCGTAAGAGTTTCCACGCTCGGTATCCATATTTCCGTCCGGTAAAAAAAACTGCTGTCCAGCGCATGACCACCGGCTGAATGGACTAAGTCACCATCAGTTGCCCAATGGGTAAATAGTGATCCAACAATGGTTCCATCTTTTAGCGGATGATCAAAGCCAAAAGGTCTACTGAGTTCATCCAGGGCGAAACTGCAAATGAAGGCAGTGTCGTGAAAAAAAGTAATCCTGTCTGATGTGTCAATCTCAACTCGGTAGTCGGCAGGATTGCATGCCAATTTATTTAGCAGAACGTATACATTATGATTGTGGTCATATTCGAAGTCAACCAGCTGCTCATTATCAAGTACCCTGAACGTATCGCGATCATCCAGATAGTGAATGGTGCCCTCTTGTGAATTAAATATTCCTTTGACATGAAATGAGTCATTCTGCTGTTCGATCACCACTTCAAATCGATCAATCGCCCTCCATATTTCACTCTGATAAGGAACATCCATTTGCGGTTCTGTGTGTTCGGCTTTAATGTATAAGGACTTCAGTGCGCACCATTTTTCAGCACCACCAATGCTCTCAAACATGGTAGTTGCTAACGACACTGCGTCATTGTTACCATTAAATGCCAATTGCTACGATTTATTTCTCGAGCAAGAGATAATCCCCAATAGCAGCATGAAAAAATAGAGCAATCTATAAGAAAACCGGTTTAATTTCATAGCTAAGAATTTGATCTAAAGTTAGGCTGAATTTCGGTGTGAGACTTTTGCTGATTTAAGCGAATGATCATTTATGCGGGTCGATCATTTTGTGTGACGTTCATTCATACTGAAAATAACTGCTCCCCGCATCCGTAATGAAAAAACAGAATTTAAAAGGATAAATTACGCTACTATCAAATCCTAAATCTGATTTTCATGAAAGAAATACGGGCATCTGCTGAACTCAGAATTCAACAGGGAAAACTTCAGGAATTTAAACTTGTAGTAGAAAAATGTGTGCAATCAGTGAGAGAAAAAGATAAAGGTACTCTGCAGTATGATTGGTTCTTGAACGAAGATCAAATGCTTTGCAAAGTGCACGAAAAGTATCAAGATTCGGAGGCAGTTCTGGAGCATATGGGAAACCTGGGAGATACCTTAGGCGAGCTTTTATCTCTTTGCGAACTTTCCCTTGAACTATTCGGATCGCCTTCAGAGGATCTCGTAAATGCTCTCAAGGGAACCGACATTAAATATTACCGTCCATTTTTATCGTTGTGAGGTGAGCTAACATATTTACGCTGCAAACTCTTTACTTTTTATCTATTTGATTAATTGGTGATACCAATCATGAGTAAGATAGACAAATCAGATAAGAGAAAACGACCCGCAACTAGGCAGGGAAATCAAGTAGCTAAAGCCTAGCATCTAATAGCAAGTACTACGGAAGACAGTTTAGAGTTCGTGAAAGGTAAATACTAGTCAAGCAAATGTTTGAATGTCAACTGATTTGACTTGCCTTGGTTTGCCGTGGTACTATACTCCCAAAAGCCAGTAGGCCGTCCGTTGACGAGATTGCCTTCCATTCGAAAGTGCTCAGGTGATGCTGCAAAGACCCATTTCCATGGGCCCGATGGAAGAGTTCCATCTTTATCAAAGAACTGCCATTTGCCCACCATTTTCCCGTCTTTATAATTGCCCTTCATAGCCACCTTTCCGTTGGAATGATAAAATTGTGCTAGACCATTCTCGAAATTATCTGTAAAGGTGAGAACTTCAGCGAGCTGTCCATTCTCGTACCACATTTTATATTCTCCTTGAAGAAGATTATTGATGATGGTCGCCTGAAAGTACGGCCTTCCATTATCGTAATACCACTTCCAATTTTCAGCAGATTTAGAATCATATCTAACTGTCATCCATGGACTGTTGTTCTCATGATAAATGTTCTCTGCGATTCTTTTTCCATCCTCATATATTTTTTCCCAAGTTTGATCAGTGTTTGGATAGGAAGTCAACACGGTGTCTTGAGCTGAAACTTCTACAGAGATTGAATAGAAAAAGCAGATCAGCAAGTATTTGCAGCTATTTTTAAGAGCGACATGGTTCATAGAGCATTAAATAAGAATGGATGTTGTGGTAGTTCTAACATCATATCAAGGGAAAGGTTTAGCCTTTAGACTAGAAGAAAATGATTGGGAATGGAGTATCAATAAGAAAGCCCGAATAATGACAATTGACGAAATTTCTGACATCATTTAATCTTATGACTTGATTTCTTCAATTTCCATTTATTTTCACTGATGAGTACATGGCCCTTGCCTTTCTTCCTTGTTAGATCGATAGTATACTAATGAATTATCGAGTGACTAAACACAAAAAATTGACTGTGAGGAATGCCTTGTTATGTTTGGTAATCACGGCTGTTTTTTGCTGTCAGCAACGTCAAGAAGGGAAGCACTTGATATTAGATGCAGTGCCATTACAAAATGAAACAGATCGTGAATGGATTCAAGGATGGTTATCTGTACCGGAAAACCGAGGCATAGAAAACAGTAGGACCATTGAACTCCCTTTTGTTCTTTCGAAAGTCCCAGACTCACTTAAATCGGTCAACTCGACAGTCCTGATCATGTCTGGAGGTCCGGGTAATTCCTCTCTGCACATGGCCAATGGGTTTACCCGTTCCAGGGTTGGCTCGTCTGGAGATGTCTTGGTCATGGATCAAAGGGGAACCTTCTATGCCAAGCCTTACTTGAGTTGTCCCGAGATAGATTCGGCCAGAATCCAGGGGATTAAGAATGGCTTCTTTGGCCAGAAACTCCAGCGACTCCATCTGGAAGCTGTGCAAGATTGTTACAATCGCTGGATAAGTGATGGAGCTGATCTCGATGGATACAACACCTTGGAATCAGTACAGGACATTGAGGATTTACGGAATCTGTTGAGCATCGATCAGCTTATTCTTTATGGGATGTCTTACAG
>JAHELJ010000110.1 GCA_024644235.1 Lewinellaceae bacterium | reverse complement strand
CCGCGGCGCTGTCAGAAATTCTGGTCATTTCCAGACTCTCTGATTTGGGCGAATATGGAGATGGCCTTGCTGGTTACTACGATGTATTGCTACAACATGCTTTTGGCAACTACCGCGATCTACTCTATGATGTCACCTTGCATACCTGCATGGGCTTCTATCTCAGTCACTTGAACAATCCCAAGACCATAGATTCGATAGGGCAACACCCGGACGAAAACTACGCCCGTGAGCTCATGCAGTTACTCACGATTGGACTGTATGAATTGAACTTAGACGGCAGTAGAAAGACCTTAGGTGGCCAGGAAATTCCCACCTATGACAATGACGATATCGCCGAGTTCGCTAAAGTACTAACCGGCCTGGGTGTCGGAGATGTGATACCGGAACTCCTTGATCCCAATGACATGTATGACGACACCGCCTATTTTGGGATGGGGCTTTGGAAAGCCAATGTCGTGGTACCAATGCGGATGTATGAATATGATGATCCCAACACCTCCTGGAGAGATGAAGATCAACATGAAGACGGGCAGAAATCTTTGTTAAATGGCTTCATTGTCACTGATGGGCAATTGGGACTTCAAGACATTAATGATGCCTTGGATAATCTGTTTAACCATGATAACGTCGGCCCCTTCATCGGCTACCGGCTGATCCAACGGCTGGTGAAATCAAATCCTTCACCGGCCTATGTGACCCGCGTAGCAGAAGCGTTTAATGGTACCGGACCCTATGGAACCATGCGCGGGGATATGAAATCGGTGATAAAGGCGATTCTTCTTGATGAAGAAGCGAGGGAGGTAAGCTATCAACTAAGCGATGTAAATTCGAAACTCAAGGAACCACTGTTTCGGTTCACTCAGTTTTCGAGAGCGGTTGAGAAATTCAATCCCAATGGATTTTATTGGAACATCGGCTACAGCTTCTTCGAAGATACCAAGCAAGCCATCCTCGCTAGTCCAAGTGTATTTAATTTCTTCCTTCCAGATGATTCGCCCAATGGCGAAATCAATGATATGGGCCTGGTCGCACCAGAGTTCAAGATCCACGATTCCCGGACCAGTGTCGGTTACATGAACAATGCGTATCGATGGACTCAATCATGGGGAGAAATCATGGGTACCTGGGAGGGTGATATCATGAATAACACCGAGGTGACCTGGGTGATAGATGATCTGCTAAATATTGTGCATGATAGCGAGACCTACATCAACTGGCTGGACCAACATCTTTTGGGTGGGCAAATGACAGATAAAACCAGAGGTATTATCCGGAAAGCACTAAACAGCTTCGATCCAAATATAGAATGGCATGATTACCAGGAAAACCGGGTTCGGGTTGGGATGTATTTGGCACTTATTAGTCCTGAGTATAGTGTCATGCGATAAACGATTAAGGGTGAATGGTGAACGGTTAAAGATCAAGGGTAAAAGGTTAAGGGTCGATCCCAAATCCTTAAACCCTAAACTATCAACAAGAAAATGAAAGAATTTCTATCCAGACGAAGATTCATCGGAGAAGCCAGTTGCGCTGGCTTAGGTTACTTGACCTTCATAAATACCTTGTTGAATTTGAAAGGCATGAATGCCAGTGCCATTTCAAATTCTTCCGTAGGTGATTTCAATGATTACAAAGCCATCGTTTGTATTCTCCTCGCTGGAGGCAATGATTCTTTCAATATGCTAACGCCGTATGATACACCCAATCATTCTGAGTATGTCACTGCCCGATCAGGTCTGTACACCAATGGAGGTTTGGCATTACCTCGGAGCGAGTTGTCCGGAACGGTGCTAAACTACACCAATGGTGGTAAGGAATGGGCTATCCATCCATCGATGACCAGAGTTCATGAGATGTTTAACAATGGGAAGCTGGCATTTCTCAGCAATGTCGGCACCCTCATCCAGCAAACGACGAAGACTCAATATGAAAATGATCAGAATCTGCCTCTTGGTCTTTTTTCTCACTCTGATCAAATCCAGCAATGGCAGACCGGCATCCCGGACGAACGGGGAGCGAAAGGATGGGCTGGCAAAATGGCCGACCTGATCAGTTCTTGCAACAGCAATCAGAACATCTCAATGAATGTCTCACTTTCCGGTTCAAACATATGGCAAACGGGAGATGTCACTATCGAGTATGCTATTGATCCGTACAGCGGAGCGGTGGGAATAGATGGATACAATCCTGAAGCCATGTACCTCACGGAGAGTATTCGATCGGAGGCTATCGATAGCATGATAGGTCATCAGTACCAGGACATTTTTAAGAAAACCTTCATGAATGTGGTCAAAAATGCTCGTGATGGTTTCATCGAATTTGATACAGCCCTCCAAAGTGCGATCACCTTCCCGGAAGATGTATTTCCCGATAGTTATCTCGGCGCTTCAATGGAAATGATCATCCGCACCCTTGACATACGAGATATCCTCGATTTCAAAAGACAGGTTTTCTTTATAACGGTTGGTGGCTGGGATCATCATGATGAGGTGATCAACAATCAACTAGGCATGCTTGGGATGGTCAGCGATGCCCTGGGAAGATTTCAGGATGCCCTGGGATCGTCATTTAATTACATCGATGGTAATGGCATGCAGCAATCCCACCAAGGGATCAATCTGGAAAACCAGGTCCTCACCATGTTGGTCTCAGAGTTTGGCCGTACGCTCACCAGCAATGGTAATGGCTCTGACCACGCTTGGGGAGGAAACACCATGGTGATGGGAGGTCCGCAATTGCTGAATGGCGGAGCAATCTATGGAGAGTACCCTTCTTTAGCTCTTGGCCCCTCCAACCCCATTGAAGTTGGTTTGGGCCGGTTCATTCCTCAGCTCTCGACTGATGAGTACTTTGCCGAAGTAGCCAAATGGTTTGGTGTTCCGAATACCGACCTAAGTGTCCTGTTCCCCAACCTGGGCAACTTTTATGATCCATTTTCACCCAATCTGCCCATCGGCTTTTTAAACCTGTGATCATATGAAACGCACCATCTACGCTTTAGTCTTCACCTTTATCGCAGTCAATCTCATCGGTCAGCCATATCCGGACAGGCACACAACCAACACGTTCGACGGTTGGATCTCTTGCGAAAAATCGGCTAATCCCAATCCGGCTCGAGGTATTTCCAATTGGATCATGTATGACCTGGGGCAAGGCCATAGCCTCTATGATATCACGATCTGGAATATGAACCACCCGGACTACAGCAACGATGGTATCAAGAATGCGCTTATTGAGTATTCGTCAAATGGGTCCAATTGGACTTTGGCGGATACTGTCACGATTCCTCAGGCAAGCACTTCCGGATTCTATCAAGGATTTCGAGGGCCCGATTTGGGAGGTGCTAATGCGCGATATGTGTTGATCACGGCCTTGGATAATCATGGTGGAGGGTGCTATGCTCTTAGCGAGGTAAGAATTTATACCGAAGATCAGACACAGGACAGCCTGGACCTCACCCTGGTACTTTGCGAGACAGATGGAATCTATCAAAACATTTCGTCAGGCCTCACGCTGGGAGGAAATTTCAGTGGCATGGGCGTAATTGACAATGGGGACGAAACTTTTGATTTTGACGCTGTACTTGCAGGACCCGGTCTTCACGAGATTATTTATAATCATGCGGGCGGGATGCTGAAAGATCACATTCAGGTTTTGCCGTGTACCGATGGCCGCTGTCCCGATTGTGCCGACTGTGTGCTTGACGACACAATGTCCGTTAATATGGATCCGATCCCTGAAGATCAGTATCGCGCTTATGGCATCAACTCCGCCGGCCGGGTGACCAACAGCTCAGATGTGCAATTTACCTACAACGAATCGGTTCAACTCAATTCGGGTTTCGAGGTCACCTCACCCAGTACCTTCCTGGTAGAGATGAGGCATTGCGATGTAAATGTTTTACAGAATCCCGGTTTTGAAACCGGTACGAACAGCTGGTCATTGAGCACTCAAAGTGGAGCTACAGCCAATTGGGTCTTACACACAGGAGATCCTTATGAGGAAACTCAGAGCGCCCAGATCAATGTCACCAACGCCACGGGTACGGATTGGCATATTCAGTTTTTGCAGGGCGGGCATTCTATCGAAAATGGCAAATCATACAAGGTCTCCTTTGCAGCCAGGGCCACCGGTGCCACCAAAATGGGTATGCTGGTACAACTACAATCCTCCCCATGGACCGTTTACGGCGATCAGACTTTTGATATTACACCATACTGGGAAGTCTATGAAATGACCTTCACCGCCGACGAAACGGTGAATGGGAACATCAAAGTATCACCATTGTACGGAGAGCAAGCTGGCACCTTTTACATTGATAGAGTCAAATTCGTTGAACTAGATTAACGGTATACTATGATCCATCAATTTCTTAAGTGCGTCATCGTTTTGGGTGTTGTTTGCACATCCCCATCATTGCAGGCCCAAATCATCAAAGTATCGAAGAATCAACGCTCGGCAGATGTCCACGAATTCTATCGGTTCCAAGCCGTTGCACAAGACACATACAGCATCAGGATTATCGATCCCCAGGGTCAGATCATCTGCATGCCGGTAAAAAAGAAATTATTGTCACCTGGTAGCCAGGTTACATTCAGCTTCTCTGCCAAGCACTGGAAGCAGGGCACCTACCAAATCATTGCAGAGGGCACAAAAGGTAAAAGAGTCATTCAGCGAATTCATATCAAGGGGCTAAAGGTCAAGGGTTAAAGTCAAAAGCCGTAGATGATTTCGGCGTCCCCGCCAAAAAGCCGATAGTATCAACATTAAACCATTTTTCTTTCTGAGATTCTTATTCATTCAAGGTATAAGTTGGCGAAAATGGACAAGTGGGTAAAAGGGATTAATGAAATACAAGATCGTCTACCGAGGACCCATTACCAATTAAATGTTTAACATCCTCAAAGGGCCAAAGGTTACCAACTACCGATTCCCGATTCCCGCATACCGGCGACCGGTGACCGCGTACCGCTTACCGCTTACCGGCTGCCATAGCCCCCTAAATCCCCCAAAGGGGGACCAGGATGCTTTTGGCGTCCCAGCCAAAAGCGACTACCGATTACCGAATACCGATTACCGCATGTCGCAGGTCTCACCTCCCAAGTCTCTTCCAAGATTCTTATTCATTCAAGGTATAAGTTGGCGAAAATGGACAAGTGAGTAAAAGGGATTAATGAAATACAAGATCGTCTACCAAGGACCGATTACCGTTTAACATCCTCAAAGGGCTAAAGGTTACCAACTACCGATTCCCGATTCCCGCATACCGGCGACCGGTGACCTCGTACCGCTTACCGGTGACCGGTGACCGGCTGCCGTAGCCCCCTAAATCCTCCAAAGGGGGTAACCGGTTGCTTTTGGCGTCCCCGCCAAAAGCGACTACCGATTACCGATCTCTACAATCAACGGTTACATAATTTAACTCATCGAAAACAACCGCATGTCGCAGGTCTCACCTCCCAAGTCTCTTCCAAGATTCTTATTCATTCAAGGTATAAGTTGGCGAAAATGGACAAGGGGGTAAAAGGGATTAATGAAATACAAGATCGTTTACAGAGGACCGATTACCAATTATCGTTTAACATCCTCAAAGGGCCAAAGGTCAAGGGTTAATGGCCAAGAGTACTGACTATCGATTCCCGCTTACCGGTGACCGGCTGCCATAGCCCCCTAAATCCCCCAAAGGGGGACCAGGATGCTTTTGGCGTCCCAGCCAAAAGCGACTACCGATTACCGCATCTCGCAGGTCTCACCTCCCAAGTCTCTTCCAAGATTCTTATTCATTCTAGGTAAGAGTGGCTAGAATGGACAAGGGGGTAAAAAGGATTAGCGAAATACAAGATCGTCTACCGAGGACCGATTACCGTTTAACATCCTCAAAGGGCTAAAGGTCAATGGTTAAAGGCCAAGAGTACTGACTACCGATTCCCGCATACCGGTGACCGCGTACCGCACACCGCTTACCGCTTACCGGTGACCGGCTGCCGTAGCCCCCTAAATCCTCCAAAGGGGGACCCGGTTGCTTTTGGCGTCCCCGCCAAAAGCGACTACCGATTACCGATCTCTACAATCAACGGTTGCATAATTTAACTCATCGAAAACAACCGCATGTCGCAGGTCTCACCTCCCAAGCCGCTAATTATTGCATCCTACCGTCCTCGCTTCAAACGTGGCGCCGGCGGCTACCTCAAAATCGGAAGGAATCGTAATAGACGGAGCATCATACATGGCATTGGTGCTCACCGTCACCCCAGGAGTCGTGGTAATGGAACTGGAGGCTTTGTAAGTGCCATTCGATGGCGATTCGGAAACCATAAGGTCTTGTTCACAGGGACCATTGTAGATGAGATCACCTGAAATTTCAAAGTTATCCAGGGCGATCATACCGGTCCATTTACCATCGTTTCCATCTGTATAGAGAAATCTAACTTTGAAATTGGCATTACGGTATGAATCTATGCTCAGGTTAATGGAGGTAGTACATCCGGATGGCCACACATCCGTCCAGGGGCAAGCATCGTCATTGTCCACTAATACCGATACCCAAGAAGATCCATTATACACTTGGACTTCAAATTCACTGTCATTGAACGTATAGTAATCCGGAACTTTTCCATCTTCAAAATTGTGAAAGTTGTAGTCAAAGTTGAGGGAAAGATTTTCGAATGCAGTGATATCATAGGTTGGGCTAGTCAATGTGATATCTCCGGAGTAATCGGTGCTACTTATGATATCGTCATCAAAATAGGCCATACATGATCCATCTATGGTGAGTAGGGATCCGGCATTGTCTCCGTTATCGTAATTGTTTATTAGTCTGGTTGCGTTTTCAAACTTCCATTCAAAATTGGCTGGTTCGCCATTTAAAGTCCAATTCCATGGCATCGTAGTGGTCCGCGACCATCCGCTGGGTAGATTGCAGCCATTAAAATTCTCACTAGCCAAGAATCCGCAGCCGGCTGTAGGTGCGTCGTAAGTCCCAGAAGCCTGGCACCCGGGGTCACTGCTGGAAACGGGAATGATGGTTACCGGAATAGCTTGACTGCCGTCTGAGGCCAATCCATCGATGATAACGGTTTGCGGACTCGACGTGAAACTCTGAAAATGATTGGTGCCATCTATGTTGACGTTGAAGCCGGATCCGTTTCCGCCACCATGGGTGATGGTTACACTAATTGAATGGGTGGAAGGATTCCCCACCGTACAGTCTTCAATCTCTAGAGATACCAATTGAATATTCAGATCCGGGTCAGGGCAGCATGCTTCGAGGCAGCTGACACCGCTGATATAAGAGTTAACACTTGAAATTGAAGCGGACGACCACGCAGACGAACTGTTGACACTGGGCGCCATGATATAAGGTGCTCCTGATGCATCGTGACTGCAATCGAAGTTGTGTCCTATTTCATGGGCGGTAAGCACCCTAAGAGAAGTTGCACTGGTGGTATAATCCTGGAGAATATGATATCGGGAGAATCCACAGACTGTCCCTACATAAGCTAATCCTACCGTCGAACCGGTGAAGTCTCGATCAGTCCAGAGTTGACCTAGATCGAAAGTATTACTGAAACCAGACGGTCCCCAAGTCCGGAAAGAAGATAATAAGGTGCTGGGATCGGTGCTAGATGACCAGGGATCACACGTCGAACAACCGGAGATAAAATGCTCCACGATTTGGAAATCGATGTCGCTGCTGAAAGAACCGCTATAGTTTGGAATCACGGTATTCATCACGGCGATTGACTGATTGATTGCACCCTGTGTACCGCCATGATCCTGTGAATAGCTCCAATCTGCAGCAACAGCGAGTTCGGTGGCAATACATGGTGCCACTGCTCCGGCACTGCGTTGCTTCCGCTTCTCTTCCACCAAATTATCTGCATTCTTCATTAGAGTAACTCCACACTTGTTCTCGGTGAATGCATCCAAAACCGTGTTTTCATGATAGAAAATGTAATGATTTGCAGGCACCGCCTTTTCAAAATTTCTCCTCTGTTCTATAAAGTACAGATCATCGGCCTGCTGTATATAGCCAAAAATGAAGTTTCCGTCGATAGACAGTCTAACTGCGCTTTCCGGATCACCGATAAGATGCCCTTGAAAAGTTATGTTTCTTGATCTCGGCAGTTCTTGTATACCCGATGGGGTTGCTACCATGGCAACATATTCAGCACCTCTGATGTCATGTTCAGTCAGCATCATATTCCAGATCCGGTCACTGCCTATTTGCAGCGAGATCTGTCCCTGATAATCGCCTCGTCTAACATATTCATCCAGTCTCTGTGCATCCAGACTAATGATGGTAGGCTCTACAAAATATTGGGTTAACACACCACTTCGACCATGGTCCTCAACGATGAAGGCTTGAAAGAAATTTTCTTGCGCCAAACTTAGGCTTGCGGAATAGAGTATGACTGAAGCCATCCATACCAATCTGGACAGATGGTAATCACGGGGTAGTCGTTCCTTGCACATACACCTAATAAGCTTTTACAAGACAAAAGCGAGAAGTAGCAATCGTGTAAATGCTGGAAATCAGACAGTTATACGCTCACGGTCTCTCATGGTCTTGCCCGGTCAATAAATGAGTGGATCGTGGATAACCGAGGGGTCTTTCGGAGGAAAGACGTTTGTGGCACGTCTTCAGCACAATTAAGATCA
>JAHELJ010000238.1 GCA_024644235.1 Lewinellaceae bacterium | reverse complement strand
GATAAAAAGGAAAATGATGATCAGGACTTGTTCAATTGGCGGAGGTATGAATTTCGAAGCGACAAATTTCAACGTCGATTTGAGTTGGATGAAAAAGTGGATAAAGAAGCAATCAAAGCTGAGTACAAGGATGGAATTCTCACTGTAATCCTTCCCAAACTAGAAGGACTTGAGACGTTTTCTCAGGAGATCGAGATCGCGTAAGGAATTTAGTTTTATTGTAGTCATGGGGTTTATAAAAAGGTCATCCGGATAGGGTGGCCTTTCTAATTTGCCCGGCAAGTCATTCAGGTGTTCAAAGGGTCATAATATCTACTCTTCCTTCTCCCCTATCTTTCGCAACAAATCCTTAGTCTGGTCCCAAAGAGTCTTTAGTTCCTCGTTGAGCTTATCCTGACGCTTGGGCAGATCCTCCTCCATCTCATCAGCCTCAAGGGCCTTCTCTATAGATTCTTTTTCTCGCATCAACTCGTCTTTTCGCTCCTCGAGTTCATCGAGCTTATCCTGATCCTCTTTGCTGGACAGTTTCTCTTTTAGTTTTTCATAGCTCGATCCCAACCTTTCAAAAGTATCATCATACTTTCCGTCGGCAAACTTCTGTTTCTCTGCCTTCAGCAATTCACCAATAGATTTGCCAACGTCTTTTACTTGTTCAAAGACTTTTTCCGAGGTGGCTTTTTCCTCTTCGGTGCCAAGGAAATAGTTGTACACAAGTACACCCACAATCAGGATCAAAGCCAATTTTATCAGGGTTTTCATATTCGCTATGAATTTTCGAGTCTAATCAATGTGTAACAAAACTACTAAAGCTACCTGCTCCTCAAATAGTTCCACAGCTTTAGGAAAGATCGACAGAAGGACTCACTCGGTCGATTTTTAACTAATTTCGCAGACGCAAATTTGGAGAAAAATTACTATGCCGGAGTATAATCATCTCGAGACTGAAGCAAAATGGCGACAATACTGGATCGATCACGACACTTATAAGGTTTCGAATACATCAGATCGTCCTAAATTCTATGTATTGGACATGTTCCCATATCCCTCGGGAGCGGGTCTTCATGTTGGTCATCCCTTGGGATACATTGCGTCGGATATCTATGCCCGCTACAAGCGGTTAAATGGATATAATGTCCTCCACCCCATGGGCTTCGATGCCTTCGGCCTGCCCGCTGAGCAATATGCCTTGCAGACAGGCATACACCCTGCGATCTCTACAGAGAACAACATCAAGCGGTACCGGGAGCAGATGTCACAACTAGGATTTTCATACGACTGGAGTCGTGAGGTGCAGACATGTGATCCTAAATATTATAAGTGGACACAGTGGATTTTCACGCTTTTGTTCGACCACTATTACGACCTCACAGAGCAAAAAGCCAAGCCAATTTCCGAGCTGGCTGCACAATTTGAAAAGGATGGCAATAGCAGAGTAAAGGCATTTAACGAATACGGCAAGACCTTTGATGCTGAAACCTGGAATGCATTGACGAAAAAGGAAAAGAGGGTAATTCTGATGGATTATCGTCTGGCCTACCGGAAAGTGGGTTACGTCAACTGGTGCGAGGAATTGGGTACTGTGCTGGCTAATGATCAAATCAAGGATGGTGTGAGTGAGAGAGGTGGTTATCCGGTGGTAAAGAAAGCAATGACGCAATGGTACCTACGAATCACTGCTTATGCCGAGCGTCTGCTCAATGATCTGCAAACAATAGATTGGAGCGAAGCACTGAAAACCATTCAAAGCAACTGGATAGGAAGATCGGAAGGAGCAACTGTCTTCTTTGACATAATCGATCACGACGAAAAGCTGGAAATCTATACGACCAGGCCCGACACCATTTTCGGTGCAACCTATATGGTTTTGGCACCTGAGCATCCACTTGTCGATCAAATTACTACTCCGGATCAGAAGGCCTCCGTGGCAGAATACCTCCAATATGTGCAAAGCCGGTCGGAGCGAGACCGGATGGCAGAGGTGAAGACAGTGACAGGTGCCCCTACTGGAGCCTATGCACTGAACCCATTCACCGAAGAGAGAATACCAATCTGGGTAGCTGAATACGTGCTCATGGATTATGGCACGGGTGCCATCATGGCAGTACCGAGTGATGACGAGAGGGATCTGAAATTTGCAGAAAAATTTGGGCTGCCCATTATAGATGTTGTGGACAAATCGGAATATCCGGAGGCAACATTGCATGATAAGGTCGGAAAAGTGATCAACTCTGGTTTCATTACTGGTATG
>JAHELJ010000237.1 GCA_024644235.1 Lewinellaceae bacterium | reverse complement strand
GGGACCTACCGGAGTACTCCGCCGGAGGAACGCTCCGGTGAAGCCACTGCCATGGAAAGTCTGCATAAGTATGAAGCTCATATCAGAGATTGGCGCCAGGGAGATCCCACCTGGCAAAACGGGAAAGGCAAAGGGATCATTGGAGCATTAAATTATCTGGCAGGGAAGGGAATGAATTCGGTCTACTTTCTCACGATGAACATCGAAGGCGACGGAAAAGATGTTTGGCCCTACACGTCCTATGAAGAGCGACTTCGCTTTGATTGCAGCAAACTTGATCAATGGGAAATCGTATTCGACCATATGGATCGTCTAGGGCTCATGCTGCATATTGTGACCCAGGAAACTGAAAATGAGCGACTACTCGATGACGGTGACACTGGCCTAACCAGAAAGCTCTACTACCGCGAGTTGATTGCCCGGTTTGCCCATCATTTAGCCATCACCTGGAACCTTGGCGAGGAAAATGGCCCCATGGATTTCTCACCGAACGGACAAACTACCGAGCAACAAAAGGCCATGGCCGAATACCTCAAAACCCATGATCCGTACAACAATTTTTTAGTCATTCACAGCCATCATAACAATACATCAAAAGAGGAGCTGTTCACTCCGCTACTGGGCTTTCCTTACCTCGATGGCATGTCTATACAAAACGGCAATCCTCACCAAACGCATGAGGTCACGAAGGAGTGGATAGCCAAGTCTGCGGAGGCAGGAAAGCCTTGGGTGATGTGCCTGGATGAATTGGGTCCCCATTACCGGGGGATCGATCCCGATGATCGACCAGACAATAACCAGGATACCATGCGTGCTGCGGTACTCTGGGCCAACCTGATGGCGGGAGGTGGTGGAGTAGAGTGGTATTTTGGATACCGCAATCACAACAATGACCTGGGATGCGAAGATTGGCGGTCGCGTGACAGGCTGTGGGACTACACCCGGATTGCTCTTGAATTCTTTCAATCTCACCTTCCATTTACCACTATGACACCGCATGATGAGCTCTTACACTACCCGGGCAAAGGATATTGTTTTGCCAACCCAGGTGAGATCTACGCCGTTTACCTCCCACGATATTCCAACTGTCAACTCGATCTACAGGATCAGGATGGTTCATACTTGGTGCGCTGGTATAATCCACGCCAAGGAGGAGAATTGGTCACTGGATCAGTGAGCACCATCCAGGGGAATGGAATCAGGGACTTAGGAAGTCCGGTTGAAAAGCCGGGCGAAGACTGGGTAGGACTAATAAGGAAAGAGTAAGGGGAAAATATCAGGCTTGAACTAGTCGGTCAGATCGGTGTGATTTTCCCAGATTAGCGCGGCGGCCCCACAAATCGCAGTAGTTTTACCTGGCAACCCTGAGAGGAGAATTTTTACTTTGCCTTTGTACACATCGAGAAGGTAAGCCTCAAAGTACTTCTTTAGTGGCTCCATAATCCACTTACCACTATTCACCAGTCCACCCATGAGAATAAATGCCTCGGGCTGGGTAAAAGCGGTAAAATTGGCCAGTGCCTGACCCAGAATGTCTGCAGTAAAATCAAATGCCTTTAAGGCAATCGGGTCTCCCTCTTCGGCTGCCTGAGTGATCTCTTCGCCATGAAGATCAGTGTAAGCGATGCTTCTGAAACGACTTTCGTCCATATACTGGCTCATCATATAAAGAATGGTACGCTTTAGCCCAGTAGCAGACACGTAAGCCTCCAATCCACCTCGCACACCCAGACCGGTTAACCTGCCATCACCCAAAGTCATATCGACATGACCAAGCTCACCTGCAAAACCATCAAATCCATCAATGAGCTTGCCATTCGCAACAATACCGGCCCCAAAACCGGTGCCCAGCGTGATTACAATAAAATCACTCATACCCCTTGCATTTCCAAACAACATTTCTCCTAAAGCAGCCGCACTAGCATCGTTCATGATCTTCATCTGCATAGGCATTCTGGTATTGAGCTTCTCCAGCAGAGGAATTGTTCCCTTCCAAACCAGATTAGACGCATTGAATATTGTCCCGTTCTTGCTGGACGCATTTGGCGCTCCAATTCCGCACCCCAGGATATTGACCTCATGAGGAAATCTCGACTGAAGTTCGTTCGCGGTTTCACGTATCTTGTCCAAATAATTGTCGAGATCGGGATACTCCCGGGTACGGAAATCGGTCATCTGCATGCACTGACCTTCTATGTTCACCAGACCGATTTTGGTTTTTGTTCCTCCGATATCTATTCCTATTACTAAATCCACC
>JAHELJ010000236.1 GCA_024644235.1 Lewinellaceae bacterium | reverse complement strand
CTTGACGGATCTCCACCTGATCACTTAAATCCGCTTCATAGTACTGAATATTGCATGCGGTTGAAATTGACTTGAGTTGGGTAATGGCAGATGTCGCTTTCTCTGAAAGTCTACCGATCAGCAGGAGCGAGGTAGCATAATTCAGGAGTCCCTTCGCAGTGGCGAATCCAATTCCTGATGTTGCTCCTGTAATTACAATCGTGGACATCGTACGCAAAAATGTCATAAAAGTATAGCGATTCGTTCGTTCTCTCCTAAACAGTTTCAAACATGGAGCAAATTGTGCCGGGATTTTTTAACATCAGTGGGTTAGAGCATGCTATGTTTAATGGGCATGTTTAATTTAGCATGCGAAATGGAAAACGCTTCCATGTAAATCTAGTTCAGACAGATGACAAAAACAATTGTACTTACAGGGGCAACCTCCGGCCTGGGTCTGTCCAGTGCTCGAGCATTGGCTAATCAAGGTCATACTCTGGTGCTGCTCTCGAGAGATCCACAAAAATGTGAAGATTTAATATCAGAGCTGCGGGGCACAGGAAATCAAGAGGTACATAGTTATCCGGTAGATCTAGGGACGATGGCTGAAGTTCGTGAAGTGGGCAAGCAAATTGTAAGAGATTTCAAAGTAGTGGACGTCCTTCTTAACAATGCGGGGATTTGGAATTCAAGGCGGATACTCAATGACGGTGGAATCGAACAAGTTTTTGCAGTAAACCATCTTGCTTACTTCCTGCTGACTCATCTATTGTATCCCTCCCTGACAAGATCAGAAGATGCCCGTGTCGTCAATGTGGGTTCTGATTCGCACTTTCACGGCAAGCTTTATCTTGACGACATCAGTCTCCAATCGAACTACCACGGACTCAGATCGTATGCCCAATCAAAATTAGCCAACGTGATGTTCACGTATGAGTTGGACCGAAGAAAGCGTGAACCACACGTGGTAGTGAATTGTCTGCAACCTGGTTTAGTCAAAACCGATATCGGCCTTAAACATACGACGTGGTTGCATCGACTGGCCTGGAAATTCCGGCGCCAGTCAGGCGTATCGTCTGAAGAAGGGGCAAGAACACAGGTATACTTGGCTACGGCTCCGGAAGCGAAAGGTATTAGTGGCAAATATTGGGATAATTTGAAACCTAAAGATTCTTCGAAAAATTCCTACGATCAAGAATCTGCCCAAAAGTTGTGGGAGATCAGTTGTCAGTTATGTGGAATTTCGGATTTCTTCAACCCGGAGCTCTGAGTGATTGGCAAATTGCGGTATACTCTGAAGATACGTTCCAAAAGGCGCATCTTAAGAGAGGTCGGCATTACCTTAAGGAGTTTGACAATAAGGTAGGGGAGGACCCCAGGAATGATCACCCTTCGTTTTTTGAGCATGGACTTTATTGCAATCTTCGCTACCTCCTCCGGCATCATCATCAAGATCTTTCCTGATTTTCCCTGCGACCTCAACCTTTGCAACCCCTCCGGATTGGTTAACACCGGGCCGGGACAAAGCACACTTACTGCCACTCCGGTATTTCTTGCCTCTTCCCTCAAAGCCAAAGAGAAAGCATAAATGAAGTTTTTCGTGCCGGTGTAAACTGCTTTATATGGAAGGGGCAAAGTAGCTTCCATACTGCTGACATTTAAGATATGTGCCGAAGTATGATTCTTTAAGTCTGGCAGAAATTGGTAGGTGAGACCGATCAGGGCATGGTTATTCAATTCCAGCATCTGATAATATTCTTGGAGCGGATTATGTTCAAATAAACCACTGTTGCCGAAACCTGCATTGTTGATAAGTACATCGACATCAAAGTCATTTTCCCGGCACCATAGATAAACCTCCACGGGTGCAGATTCTACCGTAAGATCGATGCCGAGGCAATGTACTTCGACTGAATATTGCCTACGGATCTCCTGCGCCGTTTCATACAATGCTAGATCATCCAATGCAACGAGACAGAGGTTCATCCCTCTACTTGCACATTCGAACGCCATAGCACGACCAATCCCAGAACTAGCACCAGTGATAAGTGTGTAGGTCATCGGTCTTTAATTAACCTTTTACAAGGTACAAACATGAAGATGATTTCCTGCAAGAGCCTCACATACTATGCCACTTCCATTAGTTGAATTATCTTCGAGATAAATATGTTAAGATGAAAAAAGTGACTTTGGTTTTGCTATTGGGTGGCGTCGGACTTCTATGTCTGACATTGAGTCGGGAACTTTTTGCCGACAATAGAGGAGAAGCAGACACTGTAGAAATGAC
>JAHELJ010000235.1 GCA_024644235.1 Lewinellaceae bacterium | reverse complement strand
CAACACAAGACAGGAAAGAAGAGCAAGAGAGGACACCGCATATCTTCCGCTATTGTCCAAAAATATGGTCTTTATCTTCGACCTAGCCTCTACAATCATCTTGAACCAATGTCCCGCTCAGAAGCACTAAGAATGGAGAAACAGCTTGCTCTTGAGCTGAGAAGAAAACGATATGCAGTCTGGTTCAACTAAATTCCCATTTCCCCCTCATAATTTCATTTTTTCTGACGACTGCTCTCAATTGTCCACATATCCCTGTATAATCTCCAGCCATCAGCCTCTAACCTCCAGATGATAATATAGTTGCCTGCGACCTGAGTTTCAGACAAAACAAAATGATAGTGACCAACTTCTGTAGCCACCCGTTTAGATAGTCCTTGATATAGATCTTTACTTTCAAAAACGAAATCACTAGCTCCATTTGCAAAGCCGTGTTTGTAGTAAGACTTTATGGATGACCTGCCAGCCACGATGGCACCGTTCGCAGGATAAAGTATTCCTTCAGAAGAATATAGGTCAGCTATCTTACCAGCATTGCGAGCTTGATAGGCTTTCACAAATTGTTCCTTCACCTTGTCGATGGCTACTTGTAAAGAGTTGTTCATGAGTCTATTTGATTATACTTCCGACTCACCCATTTACGGTAAATCAAGGCTTGCCAACGCTGACCGATTCTTTGGTGCCAATACCAGATCTCTCTAATTTTGAGATGTTATTTTTACTGGAAAAGGTGCCACCTTATTCCAACTTAAAAGGTAAAGATAATAATCACCAAATGTCTCTTATCCATGCAGAGAGCGATTGCACTGATCCTACTTTGGAGCTCGATACTCCATTCTAGCCAATCACAAATACAATTACCCAGACTAATTAGCGATGGCGTCATCCTTCAGCATGACGAGCCACTTAATATTTGGGGTTGGGCTTCTCCAGGAGAGTCTGTCACCTTAAAGCTAGGAGGCTATGAGTATGTTGCTCAGGCAGAAGACAATGGAGAATGGTCGGTCACCGTCGCACCGCAAGAGGCTGGTGGGCCCCATGAACTTGTCTTCACAGGCAGTAATGAGATCATAGTAAAGGATGTGTTATTTGGCGATGTGTGGATCTGTTCCGGTCAAAGCAACATGGAACTGACCATGGAAAGGGTCAAGGAAAAATATCCGGACGTTATTTCCTCTGCTTCCAACAGATATATCAGGCAATTTACAGTCCCGGATCAATATGACTTTAAGCACGCACATTCAGACTTCGATGAAGGAAGCTGGGAGGAGGTTGATTCCCAGTCCATTTTGAGTTTTTCTGCTGTGGCCTACTTTTTTGCCAGGGAGCTGCATGACAAATATGATGTACCCATCGGATTGATTAATGCAGCAGTCGGTGGTTCGCCTGTGGAAGCCTGGATGAGCGAAGATGCTCTAAAACAATTTCCCGATGCCTATGATGAAATGCAAAAGTACAAGGACGACAAGCTCATTGAAAGCATCGAGTCAGCTGATCGAAAACGGATTGGTCTCTGGCACAATGAACTGAACAGGCTAGACAAAGGTCTGTCATCTTCCGCGCGTTGGTACGAACCGTACTACGAGGATGTGGAATGGGATGTGATGGAAATTCCCGGGTTTTGGTCGGATCACTCCACTGACCATCTGAATGGAGTTTTTTGGTTTCGCAAAACATTTTATTTGCCTCCCGACCTTGCAGGCAGACCGGGAAGGTTGTGGTTAGGAAGAATTGTTGATCAAGACTTTGCGTACATAAATGGACAGCTCACCGGTACCACCGGGTACCAATATCCGCCGCGACGCTACATTGTCAAACCAGGCATTCTGAAAGAAGGTGAGAATACCCTGGCGGTAAGAGTAATCAATAATCAGGGGAAGGGTGGATTTATCCCGGATAAGCCCTATTTCCTGGAAGTTGGTCCGGATACTTTTGATCTGAAAGGCATCTGGAAATATAACATCGGCACACTCATGGATCCACTTGAGAGCCAGACCTTCATCCGATGGAAGCCGGGCGGTCTCTATAATCGTATGATTGCCCCCTTAGTCAATTATCAGACCAAAGGAATAATCTGGTATCAAGGTGAATCCAACACAGATGAGCCGGATCTTTATCAAGGTAGATTCTCGGCCATGATCGCTGATTGGCGAAAAAAATGGGGAAGAGAACTTCCCTTCTTATATGTGCAACTTGCCAACTTCATGGAATCTCATCCTAGCCCATCGCAAAGCAATTGGGCTGAATTGAGGCAAGCCCAGCTCAATACGCT
>JAHELJ010000040.1 GCA_024644235.1 Lewinellaceae bacterium | reverse complement strand
GTGTACCCAACTTCGACAGTCTAAATTATCAGTGGTACAAGGACAAAGTCGCTCTCGTAGGTGAAACATCGTCTACTTTGAAAGTTAAGAGCGGAGACGGTTTGTATCAGGTATTGATCAAAGGTCCTGCCTCCTGCAAATTGACCAATCCCTACCTCCTGTCGGAACCTGTAATTCACACCACATTAAATGAGCACTTCTGCGAGCAAGAGAGCTTCTTTTTCGCTGGTAAGGAGCGATCAGAATCTGGCACCTACTTCGACACCTTGCTATCCAGGGATGGATGTGATAGCATCATTCAAATCAATCTCAGCAAGGTTTCATCTGTGACTGTATCTGACTCAACCAAAATCTTCGATGGAGAAACATATCAGGTGGGTGATTTCAACTTTCAGAATCCCACTAGCGAAGTGATTACTCTGGCGTCCAGCCTAGGTTGTGATAGCATTGTGCAACTCACGCTCGGTTTCTATGATGTATACATCCCAAATGCATTCTCACCAAACAATGATGGTATAAATGATCACCTTACCTTGTATGGGACTCAAGAACTCATTAGGGTAAACCGGATTCAAATCTATTCAAGATGGGGACAACTTATCTATGAAAATGAAAACATGCAAGATACTCAGGCCATTCTCTGGAATGGCAGAGATAAGGACCGACTTGTGGAGCAAGGTGTTTACCTGTATCGGATAAATCTGACGATGAATGACGGTTTGGATCACGAACTATCCGGCTCCATCACTTTACTCCATTAAGATAGACTGATTGCTACTCCGTTGAACCCTCACCCTCACCTACGGGTTCGAAACCAGTAGTAAAAAGCACGTCACTTGGTTGTTCTGTATCCACAAAAACAAACACCGGTCCTTCATTTCGTAAAAGGTCGACGCACCATGAAAACCTTGCCGTGTCAAAAGCCTGATAAATGTGTTTACTTTCTTTATCGAAATAAGACAAGGGATAATCCTCAGTGGCTTTAGCAAACACAATTGTCAATTCATAGCCTTCACCGTAAGCCCGAATTCTGGCATTCCATCTTACAGCTGAAAATCCGGGAAATTCCAGTGAACCACTTCCTAGATCAACAACATAATTCTCCAACTTTATGTTAAACTTAGCCATTACTCCCAATTTTAGATCGATGATGGAATTATCCCATGAAGACGTATCTGAATCGCCACATCAAAGTAGCATTCCATTCCATACTCCGCAAAATTTAGAGATACTATTTTGGACTCTTCAATTTTGATTTCAATCTGTTGCGTCGATATATTTTTTGAGACGTTCTGTGCCTCCTCTAATAATTTTTCCAGATTTAGTAGATTGGTTCTTCTTAGTCTTTTCTTCACCCATAATCGTACTACAGGAGCAAGCAGGCGGGACTTCATCGATTTTCCTTGAGTTGTAATTTGGATATCCTTTAATTCAATAAGTTGATTAGGTTTATCCAACTCCGGTTTGAACTGAACCCGAACTCCAGGCAACAGCCGATGCGTGGATAAGAGATCTAGGATGAGTAAGTCTTCTGAATGCCTGATTTTGATGCTTTCGATGTGCTGAGAGAAGGGAAGATCTGCTTCTTGGATTCCCTCCAGAATAAAAGGTTCGAGCTCGAAATACCCAGTGGAGATGCAATTCCGAACTGGATTCTGCTCCTTTCCGGACCTTTCAGGTTCAGCCTGACCCCTCATATTCAGGTCCACCCTCACATGAATTTTCAACTCCATTAATCCCGGGTACTGATAGCAAGAATCTGGAATCGCCGAAATAGAGTGAACCTGAAATACGGAGGATGTATTTTCTAAATGCGGCTTTACAAATTGTGTGAAATCACCCAGGTAATTTTCGACTGTATCTTCCAATTGATCGGCAAGTTGTGAGCATATTTCGGTGCCGTAATGTGAAATGAAGTGAGAGCTTAATCTCTCTACCTGTATATTCAACCCACCAACATCAATTATGGGGTTTTCGGTCCATTGAATTGAAACCAGATCGGTCTTAAACTTGATCTTTGCAGTATCAACATCTACTGACATTGCCATTTGGACATCCAATGCGCCTTCAAAGCGCATTGCAGCAGAGTGGGCGCTGATCTTGATTCGTATGTCAGACAGGATTCCATGTTCAGTGATCTCAACAGCATGCACAAGGGAATCAGATAGCGTAAAGGGAATAGTACCGACTAAAGGCAGGTGAAAACTGTGATGCATGGGGAAGTAGCGATTGGATCCCTCCTGCCATAGCAATCGCAAGGCAAGTTGGTCAACAATAACCTTGATGTCATTTAACTGGATAAACATTCAGCAGAAAAGCATGGTATTCCAATACTGTCTGCAAATAATAATGAAAAAATCGAGACGTTTAGATATTACTTTCCTTCCATGCAAATGGATTCATGTTAACGGGATTATAACTTTGAAGAGTGAGTCGGGAGTCTTGATTTCGACTCACTTTTCATATCTTGCCAGGCCCTAATCTGATTAAAGGCACTTACCATGAGAATGCTCCTCCTTGCACTGGTCTTTACTTTCATTCCTATTTTTCTTCCTGCTCCTCTGGCTGGTCAGGCTTTTGACACTAGCCTTTACAATGCCATGGAATATCGGAGTATTGGTCCTTACCGGGGAGGTCGATCATGTACTGTAACGGGAGTTCCCGGGAAACCTGACCTGTATTATTTTGGTGCAACAGGTGGTGGCGTATGGCGCACGAAAGATGCCGGTAACACCTGGGAGAATATTTCAGATGGTTACTTTGGTGGTTCCATAGGAGCAGTGGCTGTTTCAGTCAGCGATCCCAATGTCATCTACGTGGGGGGAGGTGAAAAGACTGTCAGAGGTAATGTATCTCATGGTTACGGAATTTGGAAGAGTGAAGACGCTGGGGATAGCTGGAAATTCGTTGGCCTTCCGGATTCTCGACATATTCCCCGTATTCGCATTCACCCGACAGATCCTAATATTGTCTACGCAGCCGTACTGGGAAATTTGTACAAACCTTCGAGTGAACGTGGAGTTTTCAAGAGTGTTGACGGAGGTGCTAGCTGGGAAAAGGTTCTTTTTATCAGCGATGAGGTGGGTGCGGTAGATCTTTGTCTTGATCCCAACAATCCCCGAATAATGTATGCCAGCACCTGGCGGGTGAAGCGCCGACCTTGGGCTCTTTCGAGTGGAGGAGAGGGTTCAGGCCTTTGGAAGAGCACAGATAGTGGTAAAACCTGGCAAAACTTATCCAATAACAAAGGATTGCCTACGGATACTATCGGCATCATCGGATTGTCAGTTTCTCCTCTAAATTCAAATCGGGTCTACGCAATAATAGAGTCTCAAACTGGTGGTGTGTTTCGTTCTGATGATGCGGGTAAGTCGTGGCAGAAAACCAACACCAGTCGCGCTTTGAGGCAGAGGGCCTGGTACTACACTAGGATCTATGCTGACACTCAGGATCCGGATATCGTATATGTGATGAATGTCCGATACCATAAGTCAAAAGACGGAGGAAAGACCTTTACCGCTCATAATGCTCCACATGGGGATCACCATGATCTCTGGATAGCTCCGGAAGACAATATGAGAATGATCATTGCCGATGATGGTGGTGCGCAAGTGTCGAAGGATGGAGGAGAAAACTGGACCACTTACAACAATCAGCCCACGGCACAATTTTACCGGGTAACTACCGACAACCATTTCCCCTACCGTATCTATGCTGCTCAGCAAGACAATAGCACTGTTCGTATTGCCCACCGATCACCAGGATCCACCATTGGTACAGACGACTGGGAACCAACAGCCGGCTGTGAGTGCGGACATATCGCCATCGATCCACTAGATCAGGAGATTGTTTATGGTGGTTGTTATGGAGGTGTTATTCAAAGGAGAAACCACACTATTCGCCAAAGCCGAACCGTAAATGTATGGCCCGATAATCCGATGGGGCATGGAGCAGAAGGCATGAAGTATCGGTTTCAATGGAACTTCCCGATTTTCTTTTCACCTCATAATCCGAATAAGCTTTACACTGCCTCCAATCATCTACACGTTAGCCTTGACGAAGGAAATAGCTGGGAAATCATCAGCCCAGATCTCACCAGAAATGATTCTTCTAAACTTGGCCCGTCCGGCGGTCCGATAACAAGAGACAATACCAGTGTGGAGTATTACTGCACCATCTTTGCCGCTGCAGAATCGCCCAGAACAGAGGGAGTGATATGGGTAGGATCAGACGACGGTCTGATACACCTGACAAGAGATGGTGGTGAAAATTGGACTGAAGTGACACCCTCAGGTTTGCCCGAGTGGATCATGATAAACAGTATCGAACCAGATCCATGGAACGATGGAGGTTGCTATGTTGCCGCGACTATGTACAAATGGGGAGATTTCAAACCCTATCTGTTCAAGACCAAGGACTATGGCAATACCTGGACAAAAATCATACAAGGAATTGATGATGAACATTTCACCCGCGTTATACGAAGTGATTTAAATCAGGAAGGTCTGCTATACACCGGCACCGAATCTGGCATGTACATCTCTCACGATGATGGGGCAAACTGGCAGCCCTTTCAATTAAATCTGCCTATCGTTCCCATTACAGATCTCGCCGTAAAAGACAATAACCTTGTCGTAGCCACCCAAGGTCGGAGTCTGTGGCTTATTGATGATTTGAATCCGATTTATGAGCTTGCTGAGGCCAGTCGATCTAGTGTCTTCCTTTATCAGCCAAAAGATGTATATCGAATTTCAGGTGGTCAATCTAATAATCATTTATTGGCTGGCAAGAATCACCCTCCTGGCGCAATGACTTACTTCTACATAGCAGATCTCGACGATTCCACCGATGTTAGCCTTACCTTTAAGGATTCAGAAGGTCAGGAAGTCAAGGCCTACTCTAATCAGAACGAAAAAGAAAATAAGCTGGAGGTGGGAGCAGGATCGAATCTGTTTGTCTGGGATCTACGCTATCCGGATGCAGAAGACTTCGATGGAATGATTATGTGGGCAGGGAGCTTGATAGGACCGCAGGCTCTGCCCGGTCAATATCAGGTGACTTTAAAGGTAGGAGAAACAGAAATGACAAAAACTTTCAACATCCTCAGAGATCCCCGATCAGAAACTCCGCTCGAAGCTCTGGTTGCACAATTCGATTTTGTGAAAGACGTCAACGAAAAAGTGACTCAAGCGCACAAGGCCATCGCAAACATTCGGAAGATCAAAACGCAGATGAAACAAATCACTCCCATACTGAAGGAGAACGAATCTGCAAAGGAGCTGCTCGAAAAGAGCAATAGTATTCAGGAGAGACTATCGGAGATCGAAAAGACACTGTATCAGACCAAGAACGAAAGTCGCCAGGATCCCTTGAATTTCCCCATTCGGCTCACCAACAAGCTCGCCTACCTGAACACCATCAGCAGAGGTGGTGAGTACCCTCCCACTCAACAGAATATGGCGGTAAAGAATGAGCTATCTGGACAAATCGATGGTCAATTAGGTCAACTGGACAAGATCCTTAATGAAGATATTCCATCCTTTAATGCCGACTACAAAGCTTTGGGTCTGGATATACTTAAACTGGAGAGCGAGGACAAGAATTCCAAAAATGTCCAGTAAGCCAAGAATAGGAATCATCAATGTATCTGACAGGGCCAGCCGTGGAGTCTATGAGGACATTCCGGGTAAGGCGATTTTGGCAACCATTCAAGAGTATCTGAAGACAGACTTTGACCATGAATATGCCGTCATTCCGGACGAAGCGGATCAGATTGCCAGGACGATGGAAGTGATGGCCGATGAGCAAGGATGCTGTTTGGTCATTACTTCTGGAGGAACCGGTCCAGCACCAAGAGATGTCACTCCCGAAGCAACGGAGATGGTCTGCCACAAAATGATGCCGGGTTTCGGTGAACTTATGCGACAAGTAAGTCTAAATTATGTCCCCACAGCTATACTTTCACGACAGACTGCCGGCATTCGAAATCAGACACTCATCATAAATCTTCCCGGAAAACCCAAAGCGATCAGGGAATGTTTGGATGCCGTTTTCCCAGCGGTTCCTTACTGTATCGATCTGATTGGAGGCCCCTTCCTGGAGACAAACGAAAAAGTAATCAAGGCCTTTAGGCCGAAGTCATCTTAAATCCATAATCCGACTACATGATTTGGGTATTTGTTTTGCTATTGCTGGTATTCCTTGCCTGGCTGATCAGTAAATCCACTTACAAAAGTGATTTGGAGATAATAGTGAATGCTCCCCGGTCCCACGCATTTTCTGTTGCGATGGATGAGTCATTGATGGGACAATGGCTGAGCAGTGATCAGATGACTTTTAAGTCAATGGAAAATATCTCAGGAGGTCGTAAGGAGATTGGTTCACAATGGAAACTGACCTACGAAGGCCGGGGTCGCGAAATAGAAATGAGTGAGACGGTAACGGATTACATAGAAAATGAACTATTTGCTTTTGATATCGAGGATTCCTTCGCTAAGTTCCATGTGATCATGAGATTTGAAGATCGTGATGGCGGAACGTTGATAACAGAACGCACAGAGGGTACTGGTAAAAGCATTGCTGCCCGGGCCATGCTGCTCTTTTTTGGAAGGAGTGCCGAACGCACCAAACGAAAAATGTACGAAAAGCTCAAATCACTCATTGAATCACCCCACACTATGCTTGATTCAAGTGCTGAGGAGGAATGAATGGAGGATTATGAATCGCGATAACTTCTTTAGGGTTCAGAAATTATTCGGAAACTATCGAAGAAACGGTCGATATCCGGATGTAGGGAATAATCAGCATCGACGGCCACTTGCACTGAATAAAAACGGTCGTTGACGAGGTAACATTTGGTTTTCATCACCGTTCGCCCTCCATTATAATGAGTCCTCCAAAATCGGCCAGGATAATTATCATATCGAATTTGATCTGTGAAGACAACCTCCCCCGAGACTGACATAGCAGACTGTTCAATTGTAGCCATAAAAAAGTCATCAAGCAGATCTAGGGAATCTGAATGAAAGGCCCCTTCAGGGTACACACAAGTACTGACCAGATAGAGAAAGCTTCCGGTAGAGTCTGACTGAGCATCATGGAAATAGGTGTAATACTCCACCAAACCAACCGCAGTAGAGATTTGCTGAATGCGTGGAGTTAAAGTGGCAGGAGCTTCGATCTGAAACCGGCCTTCTACAGATTTATAAGTCACCCATTGAGCGGAAAGAAAAATCAAGGTGGCAAGTCCCAATGATTGAAGCATAAATCTTGAACGCTAAGCTGCATAATAAAGTTCTTAAGGGTAGGTTAAAGCGAATGTATAATGATAAAGAGCGCTGGGTCTGGAGCGGATTCACGTCATCCATGCATCATTATCAAGTCAACAAATTCTAATTATCTTTGCCGCCCATTAAAACCATAAAACACTAACATCGATGCAGTATGATATCATAGTGATCGGCAGTGGACCGGGGGGTTACGTGGCTGCAATCAGGGCTTCCCAGCTCGGCAAGAAAGTAGCTGTTGTGGAACGTGAATCGTTAGGGGGTATCTGCCTCAATTGGGGCTGTATACCAACCAAAGCCCTTCTGAAGAGCGCACAGGTATTTGAATATATCAATCATGCAAGTGATTTCGGTATTAGCATCAAAGACGCCAAAGCTGATTTTGAAAAAATCATCAAAAGAAGCCGGGATGTAGCCGGAGGCATGAGCAAAGGAGTCCAATTTCTCTTCCGGAAAAACAAAATTGATATTCTTGAAGGCACTGGACGTTTGGCAAGAGGAAAGAAGGTGGAAGTAACAGCTGCTGATGGAAGTGTCAAGGCCTATGAAGCTGGCCATATCATCATCGCTACCGGTGCTCGATCAAAAGAATTGCCAAATTTAAAACTGGATGGTAAAAAGATTATCGGCTATCGTGAAGCCATGAGTCTCCCTAAACAACCCAAGAAAATGGTTGTGGTGGGGGCAGGGGCGATTGGTGTAGAATTTGCCTATTTCTACCACACCTTAGGGACAGAGGTGGTCATCGTTGAATTCCTTGAGCAAGGATTATTGCCACGGGAAGATGCTGATATCTCAAAGGAACTGGCCAAGATATTTAAGAAACGAGGCCTCGAAGTGAGAGCAGGAGCCAGTGTGGAGGAAGTAGATTTGAAGGGAAATGGCTGCAGAGTGAGGGTTAAGGATAGGAAGACTGAAAAGGAAGAATGGATCGACTCAGACGTCGTACTATCAGCCGTAGGTGTCAGTCCAAACACGGAAGATATTGGCTTAGAGACTCTGGGCATTGAATTGGAAGGAGGGCTGATCAAGGTCGATGAGTTTTACCGGACCAACATTGCAGGCATTTATGCCATAGGTGACGTAACACCAGGACCGGCTCTGGCACATGTGGCATCTGCTGAAGGAATAGTCTGCGTCGAGAAAATTTCAGGACTCAATCCCGAGCCGATCAATTACAATAATATACCATCTTGCACCTATTGTCATCCGGAAGTCGCTTCGGTTGGTCATACCGAGCAATCTGCCAAGGAAGCGGGATTTGAAATCAAGGTGGGAAAGTTTCCTTTTACAGCATCAGGAAAAGCCAAAGCTGCAGGGCATAGCGAAGGCTTTGTCAAAGTCATCTATGATGCTAAATATGGAGAATGGCTGGGGAGTCATATGATAGGTGAAACAGTGACTGAAATGATCGCTGAAGTAGTAGCGGCACGAAAATTGGAGACTACAGGTCATGAGATCATAAAAAGCATTCACCCTCACCCCACCATGAGCGAAGCTATTATGGAGGCTACTGCTGCTGCTTACGACGAGGTTATCCACTTATAAACAATTTTTATTAATTTAGACTGAGTCTAAATTAGCTGAACGAAGACTACACTGTTGCTTGAATTAATTTTCGTAAGTAATTCATCTTGTGTTATTTACCTTTAATTTGAGTGGTACATATATAGATTGTTTGTTATATATTAATTGTTGTCATATGTAATTGACAATCTCATAGGAAAAAATGATTTACTTTTAGGTATGAGAGTTGTGGATAATAACTCTTGGAGAGAACTTTTGTACTTAAAGGAAGGAAAGTAGAGGGCGTCATATTTGTGACGTTTCAAGACCCAAAATGAGTTGGCCCAATGGACGTGAACCGCTACCCAATTTGGTGCATATTAATTTTATTTGGCCTGGCATCCACACCGCTGGATGGCCAGATCAGATCTTATGATGGCTATGGGAATAACGAACAGTTTCCCCTTTTTGGTACTGTTGGGTCACCTTTACGCCAAGTCACTCCCCTAGCCTTTGCTGATAGTATTTCTGCACCAAATGGCGTGAACAGACCTAATCCAAGACAAATTAGCAATACTGTTTTTGCTCAGTCTGGATACATATATGACCAGCATGAGTTGAGCGATTATATATGGGTCTTCGGTCAGTTTATTGACCATGATATCACCCTAATAGATGACAGCGAGATAGAACCTGCTTTTGTAATGGTCCCGCCCTGTGATCCGGTTTTTGACCCTTTGTGTCAAACTCCCACCATCATACCGATGATGCGCTCACTACCCATGGAAGGTACGGGTACCAGCACCGACAATCCCAGACAGTATACTAACGCCATTAGTGCATTTATTGACGGTAGCGCTGTGTACGGTTCTGATCAGGAAAGAGCTGATTGGTTAAGGCTATTCACTGATGGAAAACTGAAAACGTCGACGGGTGATTTGTTGCCATTTAATACCTTAAACGGTGAGTTGGAGGGAATCATCGATGAAAATGCTCCTCACATGGCCAATCCAATTGTAAGCAACAAAAGATGGTTTGTGGCGGGAGACGTCAGGGCTAATGAAAATGTCCTTCTCACTGCCATACACACTCTCTTCGTTCGCGAGCATAATCGACTATGTGAGCAGCTGAAGTTAACTCACCCAGAATGGACAGATGAAGAACTCTATCAGAGAGCCCGTAAAATTGTTGGTGGGATTATTCAGGCCATCACCTACGAAGAATGGTTGCCCACGATGGGTGTCACGCTTGATCCGTACAGTGGATACAAGAATGACGTAGATCCCAATATTTCGAATGTATTCTCAGCGGCTGCTTATCGATTTGGACACTCATTGTTAAGCAAAGATATTTTGCGAATGGACGATGGTTGTGAGACAATGCCTTCAGGTAATATGACATTGCGTCAGGCATTTTTCAATCCGTCACTCGTACTGACTAGCGGTCTGGATCCCTTATTCAAGGGTATGAGTGCACAGATTCAGCAAGAATTGGATTGCCGGGTGGTCGATGATGTGAGAAACTTTCTTTTCGGTCCTCCCGGCAGCGGCATGGGTATGGACCTGGCAGCGATTAATATCAACCGCGGACGAGAGCGAGGATTGGCAGACTACAACACCATCCGGGAATCGCTGGGCCTTGGCCGGATCAGGAGTTTTCAGGAAAATTTTGACAATCCAGAAGACGGTAAAACAATGGAAGAGCTATATGGATCAGTCGATAACATTGACGCCTGGGTGGGTATGTTGGCTGAGAAGCATATGCCTGGTGCCCTCTTCGGTGAAACCGTAATGACTATTTTGAAAGACCAATTTCAGGTCTTACGAGATGGGGACAATTTCTATTACCCTCGCGATCCAGAACTCTCTCAAGAGGAAAAAGAGATGATCCGCAACACGACTATGGCAGACGTGGTGAGAAGAAATACCAATCTTGAGGCTTTGCAGGATAATGTGTTCCGTATGATACGTACCTGCAGAACCGTCGATATTCGGGAGAGACACCTGGAACTTCTCGTCTATCCCAATCCGATCGAAAGTGACTATGATATCACCATATTTTCCTTTGAGGAAGGTACCGCTAATCTCTTTACAACCGATCTACTCGGTCAAATTGTGAATCAGGAGCCGGTGCATCTATATAAGGGTATAAACACGATCAGCCTTAGCCTGAATTCAGGTTTACCACGTGGCATTTATAACCTGCAGATCACTCTAGGACATCGTCAGAACACCATCAAGGTGTTTAAACGCTAACTTTCTCATCCACATAGAGTCAATCCTGTTTCATTCTCGTCATTGCAACCATGACGATACCTGCTATAATCATCAGGATCTTAGCAACAAAACCAAACAAGGTACTGATGCGATCCATCCAGGCCAAGAATGACCATTTGATTCCAACCAGACTTAGAGTTATAGCCGTAAATCCAAGAATAAAGAGAAGGAATCCAACAATAGTGATGACGTCCTTTCTGGTCATCCCGCAAGGTAGAATGTATTTGCGAATTGCAAAACTCTTCGCGGATGAAACCATCGATATCGTACTGTCTTGACGCATTCTTATCTTTATACAAATAGATCTGAATGAAGACCATCAAGCTGATCGAATGTCCAAGAGATGCAATGCAGGGCATTAAAGCTTTCATTCCGACTGACCTAAAAGCAAAGTACCTTAACCAACTGCTTAAGGTTGGATTTCACACCCTGGATTTTGGGAGTTTTGTATCGCCCAAAGCTATTCCGCAGATGCGCGATACCGCAGAGGTGTTAGCCCGCTTGGATCGAACCGGTAGCGATACGAAGTTATTGGCGATAGTTGCAAATAAGCGAGGTGCATCCGATGCTGTGGAACACCATGAGATAGATCTGCTGGGTTTTCCTTTTTCAGTATCAGAAACGTTTCAACTTCGAAATACCAATGCAACGATTCAAGAATCTCTTGAAAGGGTGCAGCAGATCCAGGAGATTTGTATTTCGAAAGGCAAAAATCTGGTGGTCTATTTGTCTATGGGATTTGGAAATCCTTACGGAGATCTCTGGAATGTCGAAACGGTCCAAAAGTGGGTCGATGTTCTTGCTGATATGGAAGTAAAGATCATGGCGCTCTCTGATACCATTGGAGTGTCGACCCCCGACAGCATTCGCTATCTATTTTCCAACCTGATTCCTCCCTATCCGGATGTCGAATTTGGGGCACATTTGCATACCACTCCGTCCACATGGATTGAGAAGATCGAAGCTGCATACGACAGTGGTTGCCTGCGATTTGATGGCGCTCTCAAAGGATTTGGAGGCTGCCCGATGGCAAAGGATGAACTGACCGGAAATATGCCAACTGAGAACCTAATCCGTTACTTTGAAGAGAAGACTCCGAAGCTAGGCATTTCGTCAATTGAACTCAGGAATTCCCTTGAATTGGCCCAAGTGGTGTTTGCCGGTCAGACTACCTAAGTACTTGTCACAGTTTGACCGATTGATCAATGCTTTTAGCTCTCCGCTGCTCGTATTTTGCCCGTATAATAGATTCCACAGATTTTGAATACATCTTGCTTTCGAGCCATGAAATGATATCCAGATACAAAAATGCTCTCCTTTCGTAATCTGAGTCGCGAAGTTTCACCAGTTTGTCGTGCAGATCGGTAAATCGATCTTTCACTTCGTATTCTGACATACGAGGCACCTTCCGCAGGAAGCGAAAAATCTCATTTTGGACCTCCTGGAGTTCACTCATTTTAGCCAAATACCGGTAGACCGACTTGACCTGATATTCGAGCAGGACTCGATTGCCTAATTCGTAATGAGAAATCAGGTTGAGGATTCGGGCAAAAGATTGAATATCACCGCGAAAATCAGGAGACTTAGCATTGATGATCTTATTTAAATAGGTAATAGAGGTATCCCAGTCGCTGCTACCAAAATACATGCAAGCAATCTTGTAGTAGAATACCAGTATGCGATGCTTATCCCAATTGTATGGATTCGCCTCCAGTAGTTTGACCAATGCTGGCATCTGCTCCAATCCATTCGTAAATGAACCAGTAAGAAAGTGCTTGTTTATCATATTTATGTACCAGTACAATTGGTGTAAACCCTCATCATTTCTGGTTTGTAGAAGGCCTCGGTCAGGCACGGTCTCGAGCACGGATAGCAGTTCAAGAAATCTCTCATCTCGAAACGACATGTAAAGTGCGTTGAGCAAGTTATGCATCGCTTTGAGATACAATGCCGTCTCTAATTCAATCATCTCCGGATACTCCTTAAATAGTTCGTACCATCGCATGCAATACTTATAATAATTAGCAAAGTCCTGCTCCATGTAGTGATACCATCCGAATGCCTGATACAGGTATAACTTTTCGTAGAAGCCAAGCTCCTCAATCTTATACTCCGGTAGATTGGACTCAAAGAAATCATGCAGGTAGCGACGATCATGCTCATCTCTAACGTGACCAACATTGAGATAGAGACCATAGAGCTGTAGAGATAGATTGCTAAATGTCTGAATGCTCTCGATTTTCCTGGTTAGTTGAATAATCTGTTTCTTTAGCTCCTCTGCTCTACTTTCGATGCTTCGAGTGATGTATTGAGATTCGATGAATCTTTCAAATTCAAGAATGTTGAGGACCAGGACGTATTGTCTGAGTTTGAGAGAGATGGTCTTGGCCTTGCTTAGAATGTCAAGGGCCTGACGATATAGCCCTTTATCGTATAGCACTCTGGCATAATCAATCCGCTCGCGGATGTCAATCTCAGGGGTATTGTTTCTACTCACCATACGTAGCCCGATCAAAAGTTGCTTGTACAGGTGAGCTTTCAGGTTTGACAATTGCCTCTTTTTAATTGCCGGAATGCGCTCAAGAATGGACTGCTCGTCAAAAGTCTTGGTACGACTGATCTCATCAAACAATTTCAGAAAGAGAATGTCATCAGAGGCCTGATTCCTCATCACAAAAAGCCTGAAACTTCTCTTCTCCGCCTTTGTAAGGGAGTTTATCAATTGGACCAGATAATCTGTTTTCTGAGTGGCCATTGTAACTATCTAAATTTCTTATCTTTGATAATCAGCGACTTAGATGCAAAAGCTTCTACGGTTGCTTTGTAATCCGAATCTTAAATTAGGCCTCGGTGGCAAGCCTTGATGTATTATTTTTAGATCGAGGATTTCTCCAAAGTAAATAGATTCTGATGGACCATACAAAGATCTTCATCTTTGACACGACGTTACGTGATGGAGAACAAGTTCCGGGATGTAAATTAAATAAGGAACAAAAGCTCAAGCTGGCGCATGCCCTGGAAGATCTGGGGGTGGATATCATTGAAGCGGGATTTCCGATTTCAAGCCCAGGTGATTTTGAGTCAGTGCAACAGATCAGCCGTGCACTCACCAAGACCAAAGTCTGTGCCCTGTCGCGAGCTGTCGAAAAAGATATCAAGACGGCAGCAGAAGCTATCAAGGACGCCAAGTACTGCCGTATTCATACTGGTATTGGAACGTCAGATTCACACATCAAATTCAAATTTAACAGTACAAGGGAGAAAGTCTTAGAGCGGGCCGTTCATGCTGTCAAATATGCAAAGCAGTTTGTGGAAGATGTAGAATTCTACGCTGAAGATGCCGGCAGGACCGATAATGATTTTTTAGCCCGGATTTGTGAAGAAGTCTTGAAAGTAGGAGCCACTGTGCTGAACATACCCGACACAACCGGTTATTGTCTGCCACATGAGTACGGTGCAAAGATCAAGTACTTAAAGGAGCACGTGACTGGTATCGATGCGGCGATTTTATCCACGCATTGTCACAATGATCTTGGATTGGCTACGGCAAATTCCATTGAAGGAGTGATCAACGGTGCCCGTCAAATCGAATGTACTATGAATGGTCTGGGAGAACGTGCTGGCAATACTTCTCTGGAGGAATGCGTGATGATACTCAGGCAACATCCATATTTGGGTTTTGATACCGATATCAAGACCCAATTGCTAAACCAGGTCAGTCAAATGGTTTCCGAAGAGATGGGGATGCCGGTACAACCTAATAAAGCAATTGTGGGTTCAAATGCCTTTGCTCATTCCTCCGGAATTCACCAGGATGGTGTAATCAAAAAGCGGGAGACTTATGAAATCATAGACCCAATTGAAGTAGGTGTGGACAAATCTTCCATCGTACTTACTGCACGAAGCGGCAGGGCTGCCTTGGCCTACCGTTTGAAAGAGCTTGGCTATGATGTAACCAAATTGGAACTAGATGCTTTTTATCAAGAGTTCCTGGAGGTTGCAGACAAGCAAAAAGAAGTTGTGGATGCTGATCTGCACCGAATGTGGGAAAATAAGAATGAGTTGCTGAGTACCTTCGCAAAACATTCGGTTAAATACTAAAACATGGGGAAAACACTTTTTGATAAAATCTGGGATGCACACGTCGTGGACCAGGTTGAAGGGGGATTGGATGTACTTTACATCGACAAACATCTGATACACGAAGTCACATCACCTCAGGCTTTTCAGGGCCTACGCGACCGGAATATTCCCGTGGCAAGACCGGATAGAACGGTAGCAACCGCCGATCATAATGTACCCACCAAGGACCAACATCTTCCGATCCGAGAAGAGCTTTCACGACTGCAAGTCAAGACTCTGACTGATAATTGCAAGGAATTTGGTGTCACGCTTTATGGGTTAGGCCATCCTTACCAGGGCATCGTGCATGTCATCGGACCTGAATTGGGCATCACCCAACCCGGTATGACCATTGTCTGTGGCGACAGCCATACCTCTACTCATGGAGCATTTGGAACTATAGCTTTTGGGATCGGAACCAGCCAGGTGGAGCAAGTGCTGGCCACCCAATGTCTCCTGCTTAGTAAGCCCAAGCGGATGCGAATCTCTGTGGATGGAGAGTTGCAAAAAGGTGTGTTGGCAAAAGACATCATCCTTCACATCATATCCAAACTAACTGCTGCCGGAGGAACGGGCTACTTCATCGAATATGCTGGCGATGCCATTCGATCGCTGTCAATGGAAGGTCGGATGACTGTCTGCAATATGAGTATTGAGATGGGCGCCCGCGGTGGCATGATCGCACCTGACCAAACAACCTTTGAATATGTGAAAGATCGTGAGCAGGCTCCGAAAGGCCAAGATTGGGACAATGCACTCGGTTACTGGCAAACATTATATTCCGATGAGGATGCTGTATTTGATAGAGAACTGAACTTTAGGGCAAACGACATCGAGCCCATGGTTACTTATGGAACCAATCCGGGTATGGGCATGGGCATACAAGGGAGTATTCCCAAGCCAGCTGAGAATGGATCGGATTCGTTCAACAAGGCATTAAACTATATGGGCTTAAAGGCTGGGGATAAGCTAGTTGGTCACCCGATCAGTCATGTCTTCATAGGTAGTTGTACAAACTCCCGCATCGAAGATCTTCGACTGGTAGCCTCTTATGTAAAAGGCAAGCAGATAGCCCCGACAATCACCGCTATGGTAGTGCCCGGATCACAGCAGGTACGAGCTCAGGCCGTAAAGGAAGGATTGGATAAAATTCTCACCGATGCCGGATTTGATTTCAGGGAGGCAGGGTGTTCGGCTTGTCTGGGTATGAATGAAGACAAAATTCCTGCCGGGAAATATTGTGTTTCTACCTCCAATAGAAATTATGAAGGACGACAGGGTCCGGGAGCGCGTACTATCTTGGCCAGTCCACTGATGGCCGCAGCTTCAGCGATCGAAGGAAAAATAGTAGATGTACGAGAATTGATCTAAAAATGAAAAAATTAAACGAAGTCACCTCGACTGTCATCCCTCTGCCAATCGAAGATGTCGATACGGATCAAATCATTCCGGCTAGATTCCTAAAGGCTACTACGAAGGATGGTTTTGGAGAAAATCTTTTTCGCGATTGGCGCTATCATCCGGATGGCTCTCCAAAGCAGGATTTTGTGCTAAATAATCCAATCTACCGTGGCGAAATCCTGGTGGCGGGAAAAAACTTTGGCTGCGGAAGTAGTCGTGAGCACGCTGCCTGGGCAATTCAAGATTATGGGATCCGGGTAGTGATATCAAGTTTTTTTGCCGATATATTCAAGGGCAACGCACTCAATAATGGAATCCTGCCCATCACCGTTCCTGAGGTATTTCTCAATCGGATCTTTCAGGAAGTTGAGAAGGACCCCAACGCTGAACTGACTGTTTCACTGCAGGATCAAACCATAAAAATTATCAACACTGATGAGGTGCAATCTTTTGAAATTGATCCCTACAAAAAGATGTGCCTGCTCAATGGATATGACGACATTGACTACTTATTAAGTTTGTCACCGAAAATCAAAGCATTCGAAGCAAACCACCTTCAATAAGAAACCTATGGAATTTAATTTAGCTGTACTTCCAGGAGACGGAATAGGCCCTGAGGTTGTTGATCAAGGTTTAAAGGTTCTCAATGCTGTGGGTCAACGGTACGGGCATACATTTAATTATCAATTTGGCGATGTAGGTGGTATCGCCATTGACAAGACGGGAAGTCCATTGCCATCTGAGACCATTGAGATTTCCATCAATAGCGATGCTGTATTTTTCGGGGCGATTGGTGACCCTAAGTATGATCTGGATCCAAAGGCAAAGGTGCGACCTGAGCAGGGACTTTTAGGCATTCGTAAGGCACTCGGTCTATATTGTAATATCCGGCCAGTCAAGATTTTTGAAAACCTTTCTCACCTGGCACCCATTAAGAAAGATTATTTGCGCGATGTTGATCTGGTAATATACCGGGAGCTGATTGGAGGAATTTACTTTGGTGAAAAGGGAAGATCAAACAATGGTCAGACTGCTTTTGATACATGTACTTATCATGTGAGTGAAATCGAAAGAATTGCTCACTTGGCCTTTCGCCAGGCGATGAAGCGTAGGAACAAAATGACTTTGGTCGATAAAGCCAATGTCCTCGAGTCTTCCCGTCTTTGGAGGGAGACTATTCAAAGCCTTTCTTCCCAATATCCTGATGTCCAAGTTGATTATCTTTTTGTTGATAATGCAGCTATGCAACTGATCATCAATCCTTCGCAGTTTGATGTGATCCTGACTGAGAACATGTTTGGAGATATCCTTTCGGACGAAAGTAGTGTCTTGGCTGGTTCTCTGGGATTGATCCCATCAGCATCGATTGGTGAAAAGACCAGTCTGTTTGAGCCAATTCATGGTTCGTATCCTCAGGGAGCCGGAAAAGACATTGCCAATCCAATCGCCACAATACTGTCTGTGGCCATGCTGCTTGATCATCTGGAATTAAATGGAGAGGCCAGGACGGTAGAAAAAGCGGTAGGTAGAATGTTGGAGGCAGATATGGGTACTCCCGATCTCCACACTAAGACGATTTTGTCTTGCTCCGCAGCAGGTGATCTACTGGCGGCATTGACACTGGATGACAACCTGAAGCCTGAGGGTTATTCTTATGCACGGACAAAGTCATCATCTGATGTTTAGATTCTTTCGCTGACAATATCCTGAATTGTCTTTCCACTTAGTTTGCTTTGGACCCAGGCAATGGCATCCAGGTAGATGAAGGATCGTTTTTCATAGGGATCTTTTTGGAGTTTTTCAAGATTTTTCAACATGCTCTTGAGCAAACTCTCATTGGGAATCGTGTTGCTTTTCAACTGCTTTCGGATAAATGAGAGTACCTCCAACTGCACCTTATTTCGATCTTTCATTTTTTCGAAAAAGCGGCTCACTGATTTTTCCAGATATTCAAGCAGAGCATAATTACCCAATTCAAAATGGGCCAGGAGATGAAGAAGTCTGGCATAGCTCTGAATATCTTCCCGAAGATGGCCAGCCTTTAGGTTGATTATCTTGTTGAGATAGTCAATAGCTTCGCTGTATCTGCCTGATCCAAAATACAGCCAGGCACTCCGATAATTAAACACCAGGATACGGTGCGAGTCGAGATGCCTTTCGTAGATTTTAATACGCTCCTCCAGATCTGGGATCAAGCCCAACCCTTCCTCAAAAGATCCATCCAATTGGTGCTGATTGAATTGTGCTGAAGTAAAATAGAGAAAGGAGATTATTTCAGAAGTCGTGTTGAAATCGCTCCCGTAATCACTAATCAGAGATCTAAACTTCGCTAGTACTTTTCTGTGTTGCTCCTTCTTTCCCAGACTATATAACGATGTAAGTTGATAGTGCAAGCCCCTCATAAAGAGATCCGGATCTTCCTGGATCATATGGTAGTTATCTTCAAAGAGCTGGCACCATTTCTGTGCGTGACTCATGCATTTTTCAAAGTCAAGTAAGATGTAATAATACCAGACGTAACTTTGGTTCAGATAGATCTTTTCAAAAAAGGTCATCCTTCCCTCTTCCAACTTGGGAAGATTTGACCGGAAATAGTCTTTGACTATGAAAGCATCCTTTTCATTCTTCGCGTGGCCAATCTTGATGTACAAACCATGAATTTTGAGTTTGAGGTTGGTTAGGCGGTTGGCGCTGTTGAGTACCCGGTTTCTATCTTCTGATTCTTGTATCAGATTCTCCATCTTATCTTTAATCGTTCTACTCCGGGTAATGTGTTTTTCCTCGATCAACTTCTCGAATTCGAGAATCTCGTAGTGCAGTATATCACGGTTCGCTTCGCGAGCAATTCCTTTTATACGGTTTAGCAATTTCAGACTTTGCATATACAAACCCTTTCCATAGAGTATATGTGCAAAATCGATCTGTTCATGAATTTGAATATCGATGGTGCGCTGAATATGAATCAGCCTCAGACTACCTAGAATCTGAGAATAGAGATGTCTTTTCAGATTCGAAAGTTGTCCCTTGGACAATCGATTAAACCTCTTATAAATAACCGCCTCATCGTAGTCCTCCATTTTATCTAGCACATCAAATAGCCTTACGAATCTGGCCTCACTGGTTTGCTGAGTCCGCCTTGCATAGAGTTTAAAGTTTCGCTTTTCAGCCTTTGAAAGGCTCTTTACCAGGTTAAAAAGTTGATCTGTAGTGGATATAGGCATGACAATTTAGCTCAATCTAACACACTGGTTTTCAATACGAATTGTAGTAAATATAATACGACTGGATTTGGCATTTCTAAAAGATATCCGGTAAAGATTCAAATTCTTCAAATATAGTTTTGCTCCCATTAACAAAGTGACAATAATACCAATCGATTTATTGCACGCAAATAAAATTACCGCTATGAAGAAAATTGAAGCGATTATTCGGACTACACAATTTGATGCGGTTCGAGATGCTTTGGCATCAATCGGGGTTCGATTCTTCACTCTCAAAGAGGTGCGAGGGTATGGACTCCAGAAAGGATCAAAGCAAATGTACCGGGGTGCAGACCTGGGGGCAGATTTTATTCCCAGGCTACAAATGGATATCGTCACCAATATTGAAAAGGTAGATGAGATCATCGACACAATCGAACGCTCCGGTCGTACAGGACAAATTGGAGATGGAAAAATTTTCGTCTTCGAAGTCGAAAAGAGTGTACGGATCAGAACGGGAGAGCGCGATCACGCTGCTGTTTGATCGAGGAACTAAAAAAAATCATAAACACAAAAATGACTTACCATGAGCGAAGCAATGTTTACAGCTAATAATCTTTGGATATTAATAGCGGCTGTGTTGGTCTTTATCATGCATTTGGGTTTTGCCAGTCTGGAAGCAGGATTCGTGAGGAAGAAGAATACAGTGAACATATTATTTAAGAATGCCATGATCATTGGCATTGGATTGATCTCGTATTGCATCATAGGATTCAATCTCATGTACCCCGGTGTAAACGAAGGAGGCTTCTTCGGATTTGCCGGATTTGGTCTGAGTATGCCTGAGGGGGCAGCAGGAGCTATTGAATATGCCGATGGTGCTTATACCTACTGGTCTGACTTTATTTTCCAGGCAATGTTTGCCGCTACTGGTGCCACTATTGTGAGTGGTGCAGTAGCAGAACGGATGAAGCTAAATGCATTCCTGGTTTTCACGCTGGTTTTTGTATCTCTCTCCTATCCCATGACCGGGATGTGGAAGTGGGGTGCAGGTTGGCTAGATGCCCTGGGATTCTATGATTTTGCAGGCTCGACTATCGTGCACTCGGTTGGAGGTTGGGCTGCACTTGCATGCATCATTGTATTGGGAGCCCGCAAAGGAAAATACACAGCTAAGGGAATAAGGGCTATTCCTGGACACAGCATGCCACTAGCCACTGTAGGGGTGTTCTTACTCTGGTTTGGTTGGTTTGGATTCAATGGTGGATCTGTCTTATCTGCAGATCCCATACTGGTATCGCTGGTGTTTGTCACCACGGCACTGGCTGCTGCTGGAGGTGCTATTGGTGCTTTCTTTACTTCATACGCAATGTTTAAATCTCATGATCTGTCGATGGTTCTAAACGGGATCTTGGGAGGATTGGTAGGCATTACTGCCGGAGCCGATCTGATGAGTCCGACAGAGGCAATTATCATTGGATTGATTGCCGGCATCATAATACCATTATCGGTAGTCTTTTTTGATCGTACGCTCAAATTAGATGATCCGGTGGGAGCTACCTCTGTGCACTTGGTCTGTGGAATCTGGGGCACACTGGCTGTAGGTATCTTCGGTAGTGCAGCAGGTCTGGGTCAGCTGATAAATCAATTAATCGGTATTGCATCGGTGGGTGTTTTCACCTTTGCATTTGCCTTCCTCCTGATCTATGTCTTGAAAGTGACCATCGGAATTCGCGTAGAAGAGGAAGAAGAAATCCAGGGGTTGGATCTAGCGGAACATGACATGCAGGCTTATCAGGAGAAAGAGGAGAGTTTCGCTTTTGCTATGGAATAGGTAAATGCTTTATACCTGGGGGAGCATGAAAATCAGGCCGTGCTCCTTCCTTTCATTTATTTAACAATTTAGAAATCAAACATCATGAAAATATTATCAATCATTAAAAGTGTCTTCTGCTTCTTTCTAATAGTTGCATCTTATCAAATGAGTGTTGCTCAATTCGATGCAGGAGCTGATTTTGTAAGTAGATACTTGTGGAGGGGCCAACTGCTTGCGAGTGGATCTGCTCTTCAACCTTGGGTTTCTTATTCAAAAGGAAGTGACAATACTTCATTCGAAATAGGAGCTTGGGGATCATACGGTCTTTCAAACGGGAATGATGGAACAGAAGCAGACCTTTATGTGTCGCTGACCACCGGCCCGGTAACCTTCACATTCACTGACTACTTTTTCCCTTCCGACAACCCTTTTGCGGAAGATGCCGCCTCCGACGGATACTTCAAATATGGTGATGCAACCGGACATGTTTTTGAAATCGGAGGAAGCTTCGATGGAACCGATGAGATTCCTGTTTCCTTTGGTATTTATTACAATTTTGCCGGAGCAGATGATGACAATAGCATTTATACGAAGTTAGCGTTGGCAGCAAGCGAGAATATTGAGGTGTACCTCGAAGGTGGAAATGGATGGTACTCCCTCGAAGATGATGGTGAGGAGGATAAGTTTGCCCTGGTGTCGCTGGGTTTGACCTATTCGAAGGAAATTCAGATTTCAGAAAAGTTTTCATTACCGGTTTTCGGCACTTTTGCAATGAATCCAAACCTGGATAAACCGTTTATTGTTTTTGGAATATCCTTATGAAACAGTAACTAGAAATCACAAAAACTAAATATTTAATCCATTGTTTATCAATGATTTAAGGTGCCAATTACGTCTGTAGAAATAGCAAAAACCTTCGAGATGCTTTCTATAATTCTGATTGAGGAGATCTATTTTTGTGGCCGATAAGCACTGTTTACCTAATTCAAAAATCAAATTATCATGTCTACAAGCAAACTGGAATACATTTGGCTGGACGGAAACAAACCCACTCAGGGTCTGCGTGCCAAAACCAAGATCGTGAAGAATTTTAGTGGCAAACTCGAAGATTGTCCCATCTGGGCTTTTGACGGAAGTTCCACTCAACAGGCTGAAGGTGGTTCCTCTGACTGTCTCCTTAAGCCAGTAGTAATTTATCCAGATCCGGCTCGTAGGAATGCATATGTGGTGATGACGGAAGTTTTGAATGCAGACGGTTCTCCACATGAATCCAATGCGCGGGCTATGATAGATGATGACGATAATGATTTTTGGTTTGGTTTTGAGCAGGAGTATTTCCTCTGGGATCCAGAAACAAATTTGCCTTTGGGATTTCCAGCCTCCGGCTATCCTGGTCCACAAGGGCCTTATTATTGTGGCGTAGGGGCCAGTAGCGCTTATGGTCGCGAAATTGTCGAGGAACATCTTGATCTTTGCCTGGAGGCAGGCCTCAATGTTGAAGGTATTAATGCAGAGGTAGCAGCAGGACAGTGGGAATTTCAAACCTTTGCCAAGGGAGGTAAAAATGCCGGGGACGTTACTTGGATTTGCCGCTATCTGCTGGAACGTACTGCTGAGAAGTATGGTGTGGCAGTGAATTGGCACCCGAAACCAGTGAAAGGTGATTGGAACGGAAGTGGAATGCATTGTAACTTCTCCAATACGACCTTAAGGACCTGCGGATCAAAAGAGACCTTTGAATCGATTTGTGAATCATTTACACCTTTTATCAAGGAACATATTACTGTATACGGTGCTGATAACGATCAACGCCTGACAGGTCTTCACGAGACACAGTCAATCGACAAATTTAGTTATGGGATATCCGATCGTGGTGCTTCTATACGAATTCCAATTGCCTCTGTCGACAACGGATGGAATGGATATTTGGAAGATCGCCGACCAGCTTCAAATGCTGATCCATACAAAGTCGCTGGGCGAATCATTAAAACAGTAAAAGCAGCTGTTATGGAATCCGTATCATAGAAATAGTAATTAGCTTACGAACTTTAAAAACCGTCGGGCAAGAAGTGCTCGACGGTTTTTTTATTTTAGGACGGTAAGATCTAACAATGAACCTTCGGTTCTCTCTTATTGTCCTTGCACTAGGCATATTGCCGCCTGAAATCCTGTCGCAAAATGCAGATGATCTCACTGTTATCCAGGATCAGGTGGAGGCTTATCTGGAAAACCTTGACGAAGCCGGAGAATTTTTGTTTACCGGTCTCATCGACGAGTTGATGCACTATTGGCGTCAGCCGCTGTCATTAAACACAGCCTCCGAAGATGACCTTTATGCTTTGGGCTTACTCAACGATATTCAGATCGTTGATCTTCTTCAGTATCGCTCAGAACTAGGTGCATTTTTATCGATTTACGAGATACAGTCAATTCCCTCATTTGATCATCTCACGATCCGACGAATTCTCCCATTCGTCACCGTAAAGGAGACTCCCACTCAAGCGATTAACGGATTATGGCAATCGCTTGGACACGGCCGAGATCAACTACTTATAAGATGGTCTCGATCACTGCCCAAATCAAGGGGCTTCCGTCCTGAAGAACCAGAGGCAGATCCCAGCTTCCTGGGAGACCCAAATCAATGTTATCTCAGATATCGGCATAATAACCAGAATAAGGTCAGTTATGGAATCACTATGGAGAAAGATCCGGGAGAACCCTTCTCCCCTTCAAAAGGCAAAACTCCGGATTATTTCAGTGCGCATTTCTTTGGGCAAGATCTTTACCCTGGTTTGAAGTACCTGGCAATTGGCGATTTTGCGATTAGCCTCGGACAAGGGTTAATCATGCATTCGGGCTTCAGTACCGGTAAAAGTTCCCAGGTGACCCGGATCAAGCGAGGAAGCAGAACTATCCGTCCCTACACTTCGCTTGATGAATCGGCATATCTCAGGGGAATTGCCTCAAAAGTAGAATTCGGAAAATGGACTTGCACGGCTTTTGTTTCCTCGAGAAGAAGAGATGCCAATCTCATTCTTAGCCTAGATTCGACCAAGATATCGTTCTCTTCATTGCAGGCCTCAGGTCTGCATCGAACGTCCTCCGAAATTCAAGACCGGAAGAGTGTTCACAATGCCATCTTTGGATTGAGCACAGGATTTGAATCTGCAGGATTAAAAGTCAATCTGAACGGAGTGATCAACCATTTTAATTTGCCTTTTGAAAGAAGGGATCAACCCTACAATCAATTTAGATTCAGTGGTCGTTCGCTAGTCAATGCCAGTATTGATTACCGGTATGTCTACAAAAATTTTCATTGGTTTGGCGAGCTAGCATTCTCTGACAACAAAGGTTTTGCTGCAGTCAATGGTGTCCTGATCGGACTGGGCCGGGTGGCAGATCTGGCATTGCTCCACCGGGCAATCGGACGCAGTTATGATGCCCTCCAAAGTAATGCATTCCTGGAATCGTCAATCTCATCAGCCGAACATGGTGTATATATTGGAAATGAAATCAGGTTGCGCAACGATCTAAAACTGAGTATGTATGGTGATTTTTGGTCGCATCGATGGCTTCGTTTTCAAGCTGATGCTCCGACCGAAGGCCACGAATATTTTATTAGGTTGACCTATTATCAGAAGCGGGCGATTGAAAGTTACATTCAGTATAAGTCGGAGGAAAAAGCTCGCAATTTCAGGCAGGAAGGCGACATATTCAACCAGATCTATTCGGGTAAAAGGCGTAATCTCAGATTGCATCTAAGCAATCGAGTCAGATCAGAACTAGAACTGAGAACCCGGCTTGAATTTTCATGGGCCAGCAATGGCCCTGGTCAATTAAGCAAGGGAATACTAGTTTATCAGGATTTTATTTTCAAGTCATTGGAATCGCCATGGTCATTTGCCGCTCGCCTGGCGTACTTCGATACAGACGATTTTGCATCAAGAATATATGCATATGAGAACGACGTTCTAAATAGTTTTTCAATACCGGCATTTAGCGATGAGGGTCTTCGCTATTATTTGAAGGTTCGGCATGATCTCAGTCGAAATGTCATGCTGGAGGCCCGATGGGATCAAAGCAATTTTCGATTTCTCGAATCCATTGGATCAGGACAAGATCTGATCACTGGAAACCGCAGGTCTCGCCTGAAGATTCAAATGCGGATCATACTCTGAAACCGGTAAATTAATGTGGCAATCTACTACGGATCAACCCATAAGTGAAAGCACCAATCACCGCGAAAAATAGCACCACCAGATAAGGGAGAAATCCATTTCCAATAAGAATGTAGATCGGCCCCGGACAAGCACCGGTTAGAGCCCATCCCAATCCAAAGATACTCCCTCCCACCAAGGCTGAGGTGTAATTTTTTGGCTTCGGATCTATCCCGATGGGTTCTCCCAAAATTGATTTTACCTGTCTGGCTTTTATGATACGGATAATGACTGCACCAAGAATCACAGCACTCCCAATCACTCCATACATATGGAAATCCTGAAAACGGAACATCTCCTGGATCCGGTACCAGGATATCACCTCAGATTTTGTGAGGATGATTCCAAATATGATTCCTATCCAAATAAATCTAAATCCTTTCATGATTATCGTTGATTTTGTGGTTTAGGAAAAAATGATTGGCAAAAGAAGATGGGTGGTAATAAGCCCTCCGATAAAGAAACCAATGGTAGCCACCAAAGAAGGAAGCTGTAGATCCGACAGTCCGGATATCGCGTGACCAGAGGTGCATCCTCCGGCATACCTGGTGCCAAAGCCAATGAGGAAACCACCGAGCACCATGAAAATCAGCCCCTGTAAACTAAAGAGATTTTGCCAGCTAAAGATCTGCTCGGGAACATAATTGCCATCATACCCCAAGCCGAGACTTTGCAGATCAGCTATCGTCGCTGCACTCAAATCTATCGGTTCTGGATTTTGTAAGAACTGGCTGGTCAAAAAACCACCTATGATGCTCCCCACTACGAAGAGAATGAGCCAACTTCGGTTCCGCCAGTCCACTTTGAAGTAATCGGATAACTTACCAGCCCCTCCAAGTGTGCAGACTGTTTCCAATGAGGATGAAATTCCGAAGCGCTTACCAGCATGCAGCAACAAAAACAAAACGAGAGCGATCATCGGCCCTGCTACATACCAGGGCCACGGTTGCTTGATAAATTCTATCATTTCCATAGCTTTATTAAAGCAAATAATTGAACAGGTCGCAAAAATATGAAGATTTCTTCATATAAAATTTATCGGGTTATTTCCTACCGACATATCTCACTACATGAGCTTCGCCCACATGATATTTTCCTTCGTTCAATTTAGTTTTTAGTTCCTGTATGAAGACCGTTTCAAGGAGTCGGAAATCGTCTTCAACTATTTCTTCTGTGTACAGCAGGTCTTCTGTTTTGGGACCTCCGGATCGATACGCCAACTGTGTCCTGGTAAAAGCCTCCATTACCAACAGTCCTCCGGGTTTCAATGCATCGATGAGCGACTCGTAGAACAATTTCCTTTCCTCCTGGGCAATGTGCACGTAACAAAGCGCAATTGCATCATAAATGGATGAGTCAGATGAAAAGGTTTGTAGCTTCTCGACCCAATAGTTGATCTGCACTCCTGCCCTTTCGGATTCTTGTAATGCTTTCTGTCTGGCTATTTCACTATAGTCAAATGCATCAACCTTCCACCCCTTAATTGCTGCGTAGATGGCATTGCGACCCTGGCCTTCAGCGGGAAACAAAATCCGCCCAGGCTCGTGTTTGTCCAGGAAAGACTTTATGAAGAGATTAGGATCGGGCCCATAGGCCAGACCTGGCTCACTGTACCGTTCATCCCAGAATGATTTCATTCGTTTACAAGGTACTGCATTATCACTACATCAACCCACCCGTCTTTGCTTCTTCCCACTTCTTTCTGAGTACCAACAATCTCGTAGCCTAGTTTACTATTATAGGCGATACTGGTACTATTCGAGGCAAGGATGCGAGCTACGACATGGTGATAATTCAATTGTTTGCACCGGGTCAGTAAAAACTCCTTCAACACAGTGCCATAACCCATTCCGGTATGGGACCGCTCGAGAAAGATCGACGTTTCACATGTAAAGTTGTAGCCTTCCTTGGGGCTATATCTTTTAATCACACCACAACCAATCAATTGATTTTCTAAACGTAAGACATAAGTTTCTTCCCGGTCTTCCTGATTACGAATCTGACTGGCAAACCGTTCGATACTAAACTCCTCTAACCAGAGCGTAGCGTCACCCAGGCGAATGCTTTCATTAATAATACTTACGACATGTTGAAAATGTTCCTTTTGAATGAGTTGGATTTCCAACCCGGGAATAAGATGCTTATTTGCCATCCGGATAGATGTCGAGCCAGGCCACCAATCCGCCTTCAAGATTATACACTTCCCGAAAATTCCAATTTTTCATCAATACGCAGGTACGAACACTTCTGCGACCGGTGCGGCAATACACATAATAGGCCTTGTTGCGATCGAGTGCTTCCAGATTATCTATGAAGTCATAAGAGAGATAATCAAGGTGAATGGCTCCCGGAATTTTCTGGTCGTCTACTTCATCTTTAGTTCGCACGTCAAGGATGACTGCATCAGAGGCCTTTTCAAAACCACTGCGAAATTTTTCCACGTCCAGATTCTCAAGTTGATTTTTCAGCATCTCCCAGCGCGGCACTTCACAGGCTTGATCCATGGTATCTGCCATTTAACCTTACTTATTCAAAGATGGGAACTAATTCCATTTGATATGAAATTGATACGGAATAGATATTTGTTCGATGAGATTACTACTCAAAGACATACCGCGCAGTCGCCAAACTACATATTGCATTGACAGTTCTCCAGACATTCGATGATCAGAGAAACATCCCGTTCTTTCAAAGAATACAACATGCTTCTGCCATCCCGTTTTACACTCAAGAGCCCTTTCAATCGCATATTTTGCAGATGATGCGAAGTAAGCGATTGTTCCGAACCCAGCATTTCGCAAATTTCACTGACTGAAAGACGGGGATACTGTTCGAGCAAATGCACTATACCCAGGCGCAAAGGATGAGCAACGGTCTTGAGGATAAATGCAATTCGCTCCAGTTTTTCCGCCTCCTGCTCATTGAGAAGCGTCTTGGTTTTTGACTCCATAAGACAAATATATGATCAGTAAACCATCAATACAAAGGAAAGGTTTACATATTAGATTTTTCTTGAATGGGAAAGTCGCTCATTTTGCACCATTTCTTACCTTCAATCTTATGTTTAAGAGCAAGCTACTAACCATCCTCTGTCTTTGTTATGTTGTCCAAATTTCCTGCCAAGATTCAGTTGATGAAAATTCATTCGGGAGATTTATTGCCAGTCATGGAGATAAACACGACTTGCTCATTTTGGGCGGCTCTGTCATCGATGGAACCGGAACGCAACCCTTTCAGGCTGATTTGATCATCGATCACGATACGATTGCATTCATTGGTGATGTCGACACCAATTTAATTGAAGTGGATGAACTCATAAGTGCTCATGGACTGACGGTCTGTCCCGGCTTTGTCGATCCGCATGCACATGGCAATCCGATGGAAGATGCTGCGTTTGAAAACTTCCTTGCAATGGGTGTGACCACCATAGTACTAGGCCAGGACGGAAGCAGCCCTGTACATGACAATCGATTTGACAGTGCTGAACAGTATTTCGATGCACTTAATCAAAGAGATCTGGGGGTCAACCTGGCCTTTCTTGCCGGACATGGCTCTCTAAGATCAAGTGCCGGAATCGGCAGCAAATCAAATTTGAGACCCGAGGAGATCACCAGACTGAAACAGATGCTGGGTCAGAGTCTTGAAGCCGGGTGCTTTGGGATGAGTACCGGGCTAGAGTATGTGCCTGGGATGAACGCCACCACTGAGGAATTGGAAGCATTGGCTCGGATGGTTGGGGAGTTCGATGGATTGATCATGAGCCATATGCGAAGTGAAGATGATGATCAAATCTCAAACTCAATAGCAGAGCTGGCTGCTCAGGGGACGTATTGCCGGACTCATATTTCTCATTTGAAGGTAGTGTATGGTAAAGGAAGGGAGAGAGGCCGGCAGATCATTGATCTTCTGAAATCGTATGCAAGCCGCGGTGTAAAAATTACTGCTGACGTTTATCCCTATCTAGCTGGATACACCGGGATCAGTATTGTATTTCCTGCCTGGGCCAAGACACCATCCGCATTCGAGACAGCAAAAAAAACAAGGAATGCAGAACTCCGAACCTTCTTGAGAGACAAAATTCTTCAAAGGAACGGACCCGAGGCAACTCTATTTGGCAGCGGCCCGTTCACCGGAATGACATTGGCAGAGGTCGAGGAAAAGTCGGGAAAATCATATGTGGATATCCTCATGCAACTTGGACCTTTTGGAGCTTCCGGTGCCTATTTCGTGATGGACAAGGATCTGCAGGATGTCTTCATTACCCATCCGGAGATCCTCATTTGCACAGATGGCTCGCCGTCTATGCGCCATCCCCGAGGCTATGGCACCTTTGCCCGCATGATTCAGCAATATGTAATACAAGACAGTAGTATCAGTTTGACCCATCTCATTCGAAAAGCATCAGGATTACCTGCCGAAGTGATTGGCTTGCAAAAACGAGGAACTATATGGTTAGGAAATTACGCGGATCTCCTCGTGTTTGATCCTATTCAGGTGCGAGAGAATGCCACATTCGTCGACCCATTCCAATACGCATCCGGATTTGACGTCGTTATCCTTAACGGACGAGTAGTGCGAGAGTCAGGAATCACCAGGCGTATGGACGCGGGAAAGGTGCTCTTGCATCAATAATATGGTCCATCGTCATCTAATAGCTGCTCGTGCTCGGCAATAATCTGACCAATACTCAGATTTTTTTTTATTTAATACAATCATATTATCCGAGGTCTTATATACAATTCACCTATATAAATTGAACTCTTTGCCAAGTGCTTAGATAAATAAAGCATGTAATTCATATTACTTCAGGATTTCTACGTATGAGAATTTATAATTATCTGATATTCACCTGATTATCTGGTTTATTTCAATTCTTTTTGCAAATTTATAAATACTCAATCTCAGGTGAAAGTGCCAATGACAGATTGAATTGAACCGTTATTATAAATGAAATCCATTACCCGCTCATGAAAACATTTTACCACCCGGTCCGCTTTCCCACACAGCTGCTCGTCGCTCTGTATTAGATTTTCTACGCTAATAGACCGGAAACTTTTCTAACTCCGGTTTGCATACTGCGTAGTAGCAAATCTTGTCTCCCCCGACATGTGCATCTGTGGACATATATCACTGAACTATTCGCACTGCTACCAGTGCTTGAAGTGCTCATCGTATACTGATGTCGGTGCTAAGCATCACATCATAACAATTCGAATATCCACCTATCCATAAACTTATACTCCTTTCTAAAACCCGTTGAAATGACATCATTCAAAACATTTGCACTCAGATTCACTACCGTCATTGTTGTTTACTTTATGATAGTACCATTCACTCAGCTGAATGGGCAATCATTGCCTTGTGATTGCGCTCAGAGATGGCTCATGGGAGCAACTTGGGATGACACAGACCTCGTTGATGGTATCGATGATTCCAATCAAGCCCCACCTCCTAACGGAATTATCAGGTGTGGGAATTCAGCTGAAACTCAGTCTCAGGTGATGCCAATCAACAATTGTACCTATAATTCAAATGATTTTGAAATTGATGTGTCGGGCTTTGACTGCATTGATCCCAGTGATGGCTCCATTGTCAACGTTGAAAATCCTGTAAATGGACAACCGATTATTTGGTTAAATTTTGATGTTAGGCCGTTTGGAGGTTCATTTCAAATTCAGATTAATGACAACTCGGGAGATGTTATTGGTTGGGCATTATATTACTCTACAGAACATCAGATGGGTACGGACCCTGCCCACCCTGTCACCGGGCAAGAATTAAGCGGTGATTGTAGCAGCTTGATTTTGGCTTCCTGTGGTGTGGAAAGTTCAAGTACCTGGAACACCTTACCGGTACCGGACTTCTTTGAAGCAACCAACTACTATCTAGCCATATGGGATCAACAAGACGATGATGATCTGATGATTAACAATTTCAAGGCTCGATTCGGCTGCGGAGGAGCTGATGTAGAGATATGCCAGCTGGTGGTTGAAGATCCCTACACCGAATGTAACAGTGATGGTACGTATTGCGTATTTATCCCAATCATGGGGGCTAATGCAGAGTATATCGCTACCGATCCTAATGCAACTGGCCCATCGGATCCCGTTTGTCTGACCAACCTTGGCCAAGCTGATCCCAATGTTACTGACACTTTGAAACTAATTTATAATCAGGGTACTGCACCTAGTCAGATAACCATGGCTGCCCAGTCTCCACCATCCGGAAACTGTGCCGATCCGATCAACTTCGATCTTTGCCTAGAAACCATTCAGGGACCCCCGGAACCGGAATGTTGTAAGCTTGAGGTGATTTGTCCTACCGACAAGTCCTATGATTGCGACAACCTGCCATCGAATCTGTTTGCTGATGGTGGCGGCCAGGTGACCAATATGTGTGGCACTGTTCTGATTGAGGATGACTTTACTCATCCTGGACCTTGCGGTGGCATGATGCAAGTGACATTTACCATTACCGATGATGCTGGCACTCCAAATGATCCCAACGATGACATGGTGGAGGTCTGTTCGACGCTGGTGACGATAATTGCCGCTGAGCCTCCCACTCTATCTGTTGCTCCAGGAAACACCTCACTAGCATGCGATCAGGTGTCTACAGCTCCAGCAAACCTTTCCTATTCCAACGGATTAAATGGTGATTGTGAGATCTCAGGCACCATCCCACTGACCAGAAATGACGGTCATCCGGGACCATGTGGAGGTACAATTATCCGAGAATGGAGTGGTACCGATGTTTGCGGCAATCCGTTATCGCATACTCAGACCATCACAGTGGAAGAAGCCAATGGTCCTACCGTTTCGAATGGACCGGCAAATACCACCGTGGCTTGCGATCAGGTACCAGCTGCTCCAACAAACCTTTCCTATTCCAATGGATTGACTGGTGATTGTGAGATTTCAGGCACCATACCACTGACCAGAAATGATGATCATCCCGGACCATGTGGAGGTACTATTGTCCGAGAATGGAGTGGTACCGATGTCTGCGGCAATCCGTTGTCGCATACTCAGACCATCACTGTCGAAGAAGCCAATGGTCCAAACGTTTCAAATGGACCGGCGAATACCACCGTGGCTTGTGATCAGGTACCAGCTGCTCCAGCAAACCTTTCCTATT
>JAHELJ010000234.1 GCA_024644235.1 Lewinellaceae bacterium | reverse complement strand
CCCGGGTCGTGATTGCCTTTGGATCGTAGATTTCACCACCCATTCGCTCTGCCAATTCATCTTCATCTTCGATTACAAATGCAAATGTCTCGCGCGGTTTATCCTTGCCTTCCGTGTCTTCCATCGTGAGTGAAAGAAGCTGCACCTTAAAGCTGTTGTCAGTCAATACGTTAAAAAGCTTATACACCAAATACTCTCTCAAAACCAGTTGCTGGTACAGATCTCCAGGCTCACAGCCAGACACCAGTTTCAGCCTTCTTGGTGAGCTCAGACCGTCTTGCTTAATGTCTTCCTTGGCAAACTTTATCCGAATCGGAGGATAGCGACATTTGTTTAGTCTCAGGTTACCTCTGGTTTTGACTTCGATTTCCCGCGTGACCACATTGCCATCCTGATCGGTGTAAGAAAGTGTTGCTGGCTGATACTCCTCCTTCATCTTCTCCTTGACGAGCTTGCGGGTATTTGTCTTTAAAGTCATGGGAAGAATCTCGGCGCGCTCCAGGGATTGAAAGACCGATACCGCCTCTTCTTGATCAGCAGCCGATGCCAATGCTGCCTCCTGTCCATACAAGGGTTGAACCAGAGCAAATGCAATGCAAAACAAAAGACCGTGTAAGAAACTTCGTGACTTCATTGGGTAAGCTTTTTTTTCAAGTTACAGAATTATATCATCGAATTCCATAGAAAGTTGGATAGGCGGTAGATTAGGATGGCACCGGATCGCATGCTTCTCCTCTTCCGTTTTGCGGAACGATAACTTTAAATTTAGCGTTATATCTATAGTAATTATTTAGTATAACCCTCCAGCGAAACAAAGTTCTTTTACAATTTAAAGTTTAATCATGAGACGGCGAATATTTTTCCGAGATGCCCGTCTTGAGAGCTTTGTAATATTTATGGGATTTGTCCTTTCCATTAATTGGGGCTACAGCATTGCGTTAGATGGAATTTACTCTATCGATCCCGCCGCTGACACCTTATACACAGAATCCCCAGGTAGGTCAAGAACAGTAGATGATGAAACATCTATCTGGATACCTCATTTTGCCGAACATGTACCATCAGATCATGATCATTCAGGTGATAAGATCCATAAAACCAATGAGGCCGTAAGTGATGCTTCTCTTTCCAAAACATTTAGCTTGAGCGGTAACAATAGAATAACTATCCACAAGACTTTGAAACTGCCTCAGCCTAAGTGACTGTTCCTCCCAGTCCGCTTTCACCGCTTTACATAAACACAAGATGATATACGTTTAAAACATTCACTCAAAGAAGGAGGAAGGTGCTCATGAGATCCCACAATTAAATAACCGTGAGTGTGAAGTTTAGAGGCAATCTTCAATCCTATCTCTTCCTGTAGCAAGGTATCGAAATATGTAAATACCAGATTCCGGCAAAGAATCAGATTAAAGTGTCCAGCGGGCACAGCTGAACGGATGTCCTGCACCCGGAAATCTATTCCTTCCTTATACGCATCTTTTATTCTGAATCCTTCGGGCGCCGCATCGAAGGCCAGCGGAATCCAATTATCAGGTAGTTCACGTAAACAAGCTTGAGGATAGACTCCATCCTTTGCCCGCTCGATGAGGTGCTGATCAACATCAGAGGCAAGAACAGTCCAATGTTTATTGCCCGGTATATCCTCAGCTAGTCGAAGGATCAGAGCTAGAGTATATGGTTCTTCACCTGACGCACATCCGATGCACCAGATGTTAACGGACTGGGTCTCCTTAAACATATTTGGCAAAATGTCGGATCTCAGCGCGTCAAAAACTCCTCTGTCGCGATAGAAACGGCTGATGGTGATCCGGCACATCTGATCGAGACTAGTCCATTCCGAAGGAGCATTAAGCAGGTATTCACGATATGCTCTGAGTGAGTCCAATCCAAGTTCCTTCAATCTTCTAGTGAGCCTTTTACATACTTGCCTGCGAACTTTCCGAAATCCCTGCCATCGGAAATTTAATCTCGGTAAAGCCCACTGCAGAAAATCTACGCAGTCGATGTTTGGAAGTACTTCTCTTTCGTCTTTGTCTGGCATCGGCTAACTGGTGGGTTTTGGTTAATTTAATCATTACACGAAAATCAATAAGATGAATAGAAGGCAGTTTGTGACCGAAAGCTCCCTGACCCTGTCAGGCTTGAGTACTCTGTCACTTCTTCATAGAACCAGCTTATTCCAGAATAAATCTGAAATTTTCTTTCATGCAACCAATTGGGGATTCCCTGGTAATCTGGAAGCGTTCTGCACCTCATCCAAAAAGGAAGGATACGATGGAGTGGAGATCT
>JAHELJ010000233.1 GCA_024644235.1 Lewinellaceae bacterium | reverse complement strand
CATTATTGTCGACCGGAACATGGAGTATAGCCATGAATCCCACCAATAAAGGGAGTCTTACTATCGAAGCCCTTGATAACGACTGCTTACTATTTATGCAGCCAGATGGATCCACGGTGATGGCCTCGCGATTATTCCTGGGTAAGGAATATGAATCACTGTCGGATAAGATTTGCCATTATTTCAAACTTGACAAGCTGAAGAAACGGGACCAGTCATTTGACAAGAAATCACTGAGAAAGATCGAAAAAGAAGGAGCCTTCCAATTTCGTTTTGATCTCATTGAGCCGCTTCCACATCAGCCTCCCAGTAACAAGATCGATCAGTTGAAGACTCCAAAATTTGCCTTGCATCAAGCCATCTGGGAATTGGTGCAGGCACAGCTTGATAAGTACCGGTTGATCGATAAAGACGATTCAACAAAACGCATTTTCATAGATGGAGGATTTGCCCGGAATGAAATATTTACTAATATGCTCGCACATGGATTACCGGACCGAAAAGTGTTTGCTACACGATCCTCTCTTGGTTCGGCAATTGGTGCTGCCATCGTATTGTCAAATAAGGAAATCAATAAGGATATCTTTAAGAAGACTTTTAGGGTCAAGAAAGTGCTCTGAATACAGCTACCTTTCGCTGACCGATATCAGTGGGGAATATGAAGAATCTCAGTCTTGCTGGATATCGTTTTCTTCACCTTTACGCCCAAGAATGACCTCCAATTGGTCCATCACTCGTTTTTTAAAGTGTGTACTACTGCCAACAAAAAATCTTCATAGATGCAAATTCTAGTCAAGATCATATCCGGATTATTGCTTTTCAGTCTGCTTATTTCTTGTTCGTCACGACCTAAGGTAATTCAGTCCACTAGCCAACAGGCGATGGAGGCTCCTGTACATAGGGTCCTTGAGGGGCAGGTGATGGAATTCATGGATGCTTCGCGGTATACCTATGTAAAACTGCAACAGGATGATAATGAGATTTGGATAGCTCTGCCTCAAACAAATTTGGAGAAAGGAGAAACAATTTATTACGTGAGTGGCATCGAAATGCACTCCTTCGAAAGCGAGGAACTTGATAAAGTATTTGACACGCTCTATTTAGTAGGTGCCTTCGGGAAAACACCTAATTTCGTGAACGAATCACAAAGCCGGCCGGAAATAGATATGCATGGGGGAAAGAGCGAGCCATTGAGTGAAAGAATCGCAGCACCCAAGGGTGGAACCAGTCTAGCTGATCTATTCGAGAATCCGGATAAATTCAACGAGAAAATTGTTTTGGTAAAAGGTAAGTGTGTCAAGGTTAATCGAAATATCATGGGGAAAAATTGGGTACATCTCCAGGATGGAGAATTAGATGGCGAAGGACAGCCACTGGATCTCACCATTACCACCCAGGAAGAAATTCCATTGGGAGCAATCGTGTCTTTGGAAGGCATCATTAAGGTAGACCGCGATTTCGGGTCAGGATATAAGTACGATCTCATCATGGAAGATGCTTTACTCAACAACTGATTGAAACCATTCAACGCTTCAACACCTATTTGATTCAGATGCAAAAAAGATTTAAGAAAATTCTGGATAGAGCTTTTTCCACCAGTGCTGCTGGTCTTTACCTCATCCTTTTTGCTGGTGCGATTGGCATAGCCACCTTTATCGAAAATGATTTTGGCACCAGTGCGGCGCAAAAAGTGGTCTACCGGGCCGGGTGGTTCGAATTGCTTTTGGTTCTATTTGGGATCACCGTGATTGTCAACATCTTTCGGTTTCGCATGATCCAACAAAAAAAATACGCCATCCTTACCTTTCATGCGGCTGCCATTGTCATTCTATTGGGTGCGGCAGCTACCCGTTATTTCGGAAGTGAGGGCTTGATGCACATCCGGGAGGGGGAGCAGACAAATCTGATTTTATCTACAGACACTTACTTGCAGTTTGAGGTGAATGCCGAAGATCAGGTGTATCATTTCGATGAAGAGGTATTTTTTGCCTCGCTGGGTACGAACCACTACAGTGAACAGTATCAAATCGGCGATGAGATCATAGATATTGAGCTTGAAGAGTTTGTCCCGAACCCGGTTGAACAGATCACCACCGGTGATAACGGACGTCCCATGGTCAAGATAGTCATGGGGGGCTCTGACGGAAGGCAGGAATTCGTGGTGAAAGAGGGTGACCGGATCACCATCATGGGTATCCCGTTTAATTTCAGTGAAAGGTACACCTCATCGGCTGTAAACATTTCATCCAGGAACGACTCCCTCTTTGTACAATCCGGATGGCCTCTCACCCAAATGCAGATG
>JAHELJ010000109.1 GCA_024644235.1 Lewinellaceae bacterium | reverse complement strand
ATAGGCTCTTCATTCAATTGGCCTATGCTAACTTCAGAAGTGTACTATACAGATCGTATACTCACATATCACAGGCAAGCTGGTTATCCATTGGATGTGGAGGTATTGAAATCTATGTTGAGCGGAGATGTCAGTCACAACAGTACTTCGCCATATGTTCATGCCACGTGGGAAGATACTTTTGATGGATTTACCGCACTCGTCACTGATGCAGATCGACGTGAGCTGAAGATCGAGATCTTCAATCACAGCCAAACGGTCCATGATGTCGTCCTGCGGCTCTGGTACCTGCAACCGGGGACGTATAATTATACCCTTGCTGATACTTCATACACCTTTGATATCAGTAAGCCAGGAGATCGAGTGACCTTGCGGTGTCTTCCCCAGAGATCATTAAACCTTGTTATTCAGGCCGTTAATTAACTCTAGGAAGACTTATAGGGTTTGATCTATCACTTCACAGCCGGAGTGATCAGAACGTCCACGCGTTCCTTTGCCTAGGCAAAGTCCTGAAAGGCCACCACTAGAAGGTCTCTTCGGTCATGTGACTGTGGGAAATCTGCTTACCCGCTTTTCCTCCCACTGCGATCTGACTTAGTAATTTGTCTTGCCAATGATTGCTATTGTTGTGTGAAAAGTGGAACTTGAAGCGACATGTTCCAGACCTGAATGAAAGTTAAAACGCTCTTTTCCGTCTTGTTTTTCGCTTTAGTTTATGCTACCCTGATAGGACAGACCAAGAGTGTACTATATGGTGTAATTACAGACGGGTCGCTGAGCGAGCCCCTGGCATTCGCGAACGTACTGATTGCTGATCTCAACATCGGGACCACTTCGGAGATTGATGGCCGGTACCGTATTTCCAACATTACACCTGGTGCATATGAGGTTACCTTCTCCTACCTGGGCTACGAAACTCATAGGGAGACTATCACTTTTCAGGCAGGTGTTGAGCAGGAATTTTCGGTGACGCTTTCTGAGGGTGGGGTAACGATGCAGGAAGTAGTAGTGAGCGGTCAGGCCACGGGACAGCGGGCTGCAATCAACCAGCAAATCCGTTCAAATACCATTGTCAATGTCGTATCAAAAGAAAAATTGGAGGAGTTGCCTGATCAGAATGCGGCCGAAGCCGTTGGTCGCTTGTCGGGCGTATCCGTCTACCGCGATGCCGGAGAAGGCCAGCGCATATCTATCCGTGGCATAAGTCCCAGGTTTAACGCAATCACCATCAACGGGGAGCGGTTGCCTTCTACGGAAGAATCAGAAAGATCGGTTGATCTCAGTATGATCTCACCGGATATGCTAGCTGGCATTGAACTCTTCAAGGCGATCACTCCGGATATGGATGGAGATGCAGTGGGAGGCACAGTTAATTTTACGGTCAAAAAAGCCGAGGAAGGTCTTCGCTTTCAAGCCAGGGCACTATCAGGATATAATGGCTTAAAAGGCGACTTTGGCCAATACAAGGGGAGCGTTAGTTTCAGCAATCGCTTCTTTGAAAACAAGCTTGGTCTGATCGCCACCACCAATTTCCAGAAGGCAGACCGGAGCAACGAGTTCCTGGTTTCGGATTATGTATACGAAGGAGTTAATCAAGACGGCGTTCCGATCTTGTCGGTAGACAATCACAATCTCGGAGATAAACTGGAGACCAGGTACCGGTATGGCGGCAGTTTGACCTTGGATTATGAATTAAACAAGGATCATTCCTTCCTGTTAAGCTCCAGCTATGGGCAGACGGATCGGGAAGAATTGAGGTTTCGTCGGCGCTACCGTCTGGGTAATAACTACCAGGAATTTGATATAAGGCATCGGGATCAAACTGTTATTCTGATGGCCAACAGCTTCGGAGGCGAACATCACATTGGCAAACTTGATATTAACTGGAGGACATCATTTTCTTTTTCCGATCAGGACACACCCCGTGAGATTACTGGTCGATTTCGCGAGATCGGAGCCATAGGTGAGCAAATCCAGAATGAAAATGATCTGACCCAATTACCCTTGGCCTTCAAACATAATCTTGAAAACACCATTTTCTATGATTCAAGGGTAAATTCAACCAAAGTCAAGGAGGATCACTCAACCGCTCAGCTGGACCTAAAGTATAATTTCGCTCTCTCGGATCGGATCACCGGATTTTTAAAGACCGGAGGCAAGTATAAGAAGGTGGCCCGCAGTCGTGATCGCAGCGGTCTTCTGATCAGGCCTTATTTGGTTGGAGAGAATCCAGCGGTGCAGCATCCGGAGTTATTTATCAAAAGCAGGGGAGGTTCAATTCTACTGGCAAACTTCCTCGGCAATTACACGAATCCAAACTTCTATGATGGCTTATATGATCTGTTACCCGGCACTCAAGAAATTCGCAATCAGTTGATGACAAATGTGGAAGATGTAGATATCAATGCGTACAATCAATTATTCAGGACCAGCTATCAATTGGGAGATAGACTGGATTATAATCGTCATCTGGATATTGAAAAGATCAGATATTTCTTCGACCGCTTTGGCAATGATTACAATGGCGATCCTTTTATTAACTCGGGCGATTATGAAGGTGAGGAAAGCATATTGGCATCTTATCTGATGGGTTCGTTAAATCTGGGACCAAAGTTGACTTTGATGGGAGGTATGCGTTACGAAGAAACCGATCAGGAGTATACCAGTGTACGCATAGCCGGTGACCAGGATGAGGATGACCCTAATGTGGTTGAGATTCGCAGCACGGCGGGAAGGAAATACCACGAATGGTTACCTATGGCACATCTCAAATACAAAGCTACAGAGTGGATGGACATCAGATTGGCGGCGACCAAGACATTAGCAAGACCCAATTTTTTCAATATTGTACCCTGGTCTTATATCAGCACTAGTTCAGCAGAATTAGCCAATGGGAATCCCAATCTCTTGCATACTACCGCGTGGAACTATGATGCTTTTTTCTCTTTCTACAACAAGTTTGGCCTCTTCACCATTGGTGGTTTCTACAAAGAATTAAGAAATATTGATTTCATTGCCCGGATTACGATCACGGATAATGAAAGTGACTTCAAAGGATATAGTTTGACTGAGCCGAGAAACATAGAAAATACTTCCACCGTGAAGGGAATAGAATTTGATTTCCAGACCAACCTTAGAGCCCTCAACAGCAAGATCTTAAGGGGCATCGTATTTAGTAGCAACCTTACCTTATCAGAATCTGAGACATTTTATCCACTTTTCAATGTCGAAACCAAGTTTGTCGGACCTCCCACTTTCTTTAAGACGGTAGTTACCGATACCCTACGTCAGGGGCCGGTAGTCGGACAGGCCGACCTGCTGGCCAATATTACACTCGGATACGAGATTGGCGGTTTTTCCGGCCGTGTTTCTATGATCTATCAGAGCGATGCGCTTTCACCAGGTAACCCAGGGATCGGCAGCTCTGAAAGTGGAGTAGGGGAAATCCCGGAGAAAGATTTCTACGACCAATCTTTTTACCGCTTTGACCTGGCGTTGAAGCAGAAGCTGGATAAGAAGGGTCTATGGACGGTGCTTTTCAATCTTAACAATTTTACAAATACTCCGGAGAGAGCATTTCTTGGCGTGATTGATCGATTGCGGGATGAAGAATTTTATGGAATGACCGCAGATTTGGGAATTTTATTTAGGATTAAATAGACATGATTTTACTATATTATATGATTATCCGTATTCATTTAAGAAAAATACCATGAAATCAATCTTTACCCTTGTCCTCGCTTGCCTGGGTATTTGGGCCGGAGCTCAGGAAGAGCATGAACTGATTATTGAACCTACGGATGTAGGTGTTTTGAACGTCACGATTTTCGGTGATACCACCGAAACGGGCGAAAGGGCAGATCCGGATCGTGTTTATGTATTGCGCAGGGGTGCTCCCTACCTGCTTACAGAGAGTATGCGCTGGAGTGGTTATCACATCCGGATCAAGGCTGAAGAGGGTGATGGTCCAAGACCATTGATCATCTTTAATGTAGACGCTGGAGGGGAAACCCTGGATCAGTTGTTTCGCTTGGATGACGGGGCAGATCTGACTATATCCGGCTTGCACATAAGCTGCCGGGATATCCTGGGCAACAATGTCCTCCGGGCAATCCGTATGAGTGGTGACAAAGGTAAGGTAGTTGTTGATGATTGTGTGATTGAGGAGACAGGACAAGCGGGTTTCCGGTTAAATGCCGACTCCATTAAAGTTTTCATAAGCAATTCAATCTTTAACCGTATCGGGCTACCAACTGATCCTGCTAATGGGCGGTTTATGGACAATCGCGGTCATCCCATCGATTCCATCTGGATAGAGAATTCTGTAGTTTATGATGTAACACAGCGTTATTACCGACCCGGGAGTGGTTCCATATTACATAATGGCTATTTCAACCAAAATACATTTGTGGCTTCGGGTGACTTGTGTTTCACTTGGGGTGAAGTGGACAACTTGATTTTCATGAACAATATCATAGCGCATCCTATGTTCTTAGGAGTAAGTATTGATACTTCCAGTGAATTGGACTATGTTATGGAGCTAGACACCTTTGAAGCAAGCGACAACATCTGGATCAGTTACAACAATATTTTTAGTTCACCTGCTTATGATGCAGCTATTCCTACCACAAACGCCGATGGTGATACCCTGGTCTCTGGTAGTAGTTTCCTCTTCGATCCAGTGTTAAGTGAGGCTTTGATGCAGGCCGCCTCTGCTACAGATAATATAAACGAGATTCTTGGCTTTACCGATGAGCCCAATGTACCTGTCCAATTTATCGAAGCGATCACAACTGATACCAGTGGCACTGGTGATGGACTTGAGGGAGCTGGCCGCTGGGACTTCAGCGACCTCTCACCTGATGACACCTATTCAGCACTTGGTCAGGGTGATATTGAGCGGTACACCAGTTGGCATGACTTCTCCTATCCGGAGAATACAGCTTCGTATACCGGCGGAAATGAGGGGCAGCCATTGGGAGCAAACCTCACGGCTGTAGGTACCGATGCAGAGGATTATTTCATATCTGACAATATACTTTTCTATCCGAATCCCGCTCGCGAGCAGGTGTTTATCCAAAATCTGGACAGGGCCGACCTGGAGCAGATATCACTCTATGATCTATCCGGCAACCGGCTGATCCACCAGAAGGTACAAGGTACAAACGCGGTCTTTCATCTGCTCGATTTACCACGAGGTACTTACGTCCTCACAGTGCAGGATTACGGTGGTAAATTGAGTTCAAGAAAAATTGTGAAGCATTAGATCCGGTTGAATTTAAAACTACAGCGGATGGCCAATCGGTTTCGATTGGCCATTTTTGTTTTAATCCATACCTTGACAGATATGTTAAGAATTCGTCTTTTGGCAACTGTGCTCCTCTTTTTGTTTGTCCTTCAAGGAACTGCTCAAGAACATTTCGAACCGGGCCCCAATTCATCTAAATATCCGAACATTCCGGAAGGACAACTTACCCACCATACCTGCACAAGCAACATTTATCCCAATACCATTCGCGACTACTGGATCTATGTGCCGGCTCAGTACAATGCTTCGCAAGCCGCTGCATTGATGGTCTTTCAAGACGGGCACACCTACCTAAAGTCCGATGGTGACTTTAAGGTGCCGGTGGTCTTTGACAACTTGATAAGTCAAGGGAAGATGCCGGTGACCATCGGTCTGTTTATCAATCCCGGTCACGATACCGACGCAGAGGAACCTGAAAATCCGTTTCGGGTGACGAATCGCAGCGTGGAGTATGATGAGGTATCAGATACCTATGCCCGGTTTCTGATTGAGGAAATAATACCTGAGTTAGAGGAGGAGTATAACATCTCGGCCGATCCGAAAATGCGGGCCATTTGCGGTCTGTCTTCCGGGGGCATCTGCGCTTTCTCGGCTGCCTGGTTCCGGCCGGATGCCTTTCACAAAGTCCTCAGTCACATCGGGAGTTTTACGGACATCCGGGGTGGGCATAATTATCCTTCAATGATTCGGAAGAATGACAAGAAGGACATCAAGGTATTTCTGCAGGATGGCACCAATGATTTGGATAACCGTTTTGGCAACTGGTGGCTGGCCAATCTGCAAATGGAGGCTGCGCTCAAGTTTAAAGATTATGATTATCAATTTGTGTCAAGCGATGGAGCTCACAATGGGAAGCATGGCGGAGCCATACTGCCTGAATCGTTGACCTGGCTCTGGAACGATGTCGTGCCAGAGCGGGTTGAATCCAAGCTGTATCCCATTGCTGCAGCCGAACGGGAACCGGTGTTGGTGAAAGGACGCACCGCACATTTTTCGGAGCTGGAGGTCAAGTTGATCAAGCTTGGAGAAAATGAGACTTTAACCATTGCACAAGAGGTTGACAAGGAGCGGATGTTTATTATGTTGAATGGAGAAATTGAGGTAAAATTTAGAACAGCGGAGCAAGTCATCGGAGCGAACAGCGTTGCCTTCTTGGCAGCTGGGGACACCGGTACCATTTTATCGAAGAATCCTGATTCCCGGCTGTACCAGATCAAGCACCAGTCAGCTAAGGCAAAAGATAAGGGGGACGATGCGGAACTAGCTTCCTTTATCATCCATTTTGACAGCCTGAGTTTCCGGCCTCACATGCGGGGAGGTCTTCGAAATTACTTCCGGAGTTCTACGGTGCAGTGTTCGTATTACGAAATGCATGTCACTACGCTCAATCCCGGCATCAAAAGTCACGAACCCCACACCCACAATGCCGAAGAATTCATCTTGATGATCGAAGGCACAACGGAAATGGAAATAGGTAATGAAGTCTTCCCGGCCACGCAACCAGGTGATCTATATTATGCCGGAGCCAACGTGCCCCATGCCATCCGCAACACGGGCACAAAGCCCTGTATGTATTTTGCTTTTCAGTGGCAATGAGAAACAGGTTAGATCAATCAGATTACCAACTGTCCGATGAAAAAGTCTCTATTGATAAAACTCCATCTGTATTGTGGACTATTTACCTGGTCCTATTTGATTGCTTTCGGAGTAAGTTCAATTATCCTAAATCACAACATCAAAGTGGAAAATACCAGCGTCAAAAGAACATGGGAGAGCATGGTGACACTGGAAACTTCATTGGATGATATGCCATTAGCAGAGAGTGTGAGTGACCAGCTTGGTCTCATGGGCTGGTTGCCTCCCTGGCAATTTCAGCGAGATAGTGCTTCGTTTCGATTTCAGGTTACTCATTTTGGTAAGACCAACCAAATTGCCATCGACTTCAAGACCAGTACAGCCGAAGTACAAGAGATGCCAAAAGGTTTTGTTGCCGTCCTGCATGGTTTGCATTTTTTCAATGGGAAGATTCCCAATGCACCATTCTTTCTTCGGACCTGGATGGTCTATCAATGGCTTGCATTGCTCGTCTTGTTTATTTCATTAATTCTGGGTATTTGGCTATGGTTGAAGTACAGCTATCGGACCTGGGAATTTTATGTATTTGGAGGAGTGTTCGGCCTGTCAATTTTTATCATGTGTCTTTTATGAGTTACGAATTGATCAAGAAAATACATTTGTATGCCTGCCTGTCGACAGCTGCAGTGCTGCTCATGTTTATTCTTACCAGTTACCTCATGATCCACCATACCTGGTTCAATCAGGAAGGATCTACGGAGTCACGTTCTGTTGAGATTTCGTTGGAAACGGATGAGGATTGGAGCGATTTGAAGAAAGAGCACGGTATCAAAGGTAGGTTGGTCAATAAAGGGAAGAATCAAGCGGGTATGTTTTTTCGGGAATATGCCAGTGCGAGTCAATCTTGTACCGTTGAATATGATGCACAGCATGCCAAAGCGGAAATTAGACGTGTGCACAAAAGTACAGCTAATGCTCTAGTGGGGATTCACAGGCAAAGGGGTTATCAGGGACCCTTTAAATATTTGGTGCATGCATTCCTGTTGGATTTGATCGGGATCAGCCTTATTGTGTTTTCCGTAACCGGATTGATAATGTGGTTTAAACTGCTTAAACACAACAATATCGCTTGGTTTGTTTTCATTGGTGGTCTGGTGTATACTGGTGTTACCATAGCTCTATTGATGTATTGGTAATAAAGCAGGTGTGATCTTGATCTACTTCCTGGTCAAGCAACGGCGATCCAATAACCTAGTTGAATGCCCCTATCTGTTTAGACATCAAATGCCTTATGGGAAAGTTGCAATTTGTCGGCGGTTTCCAGCCGGGGCAACATCACCGCTGTCTTATTTTGAAATCTTTGCATGCGGCGTAAAATCTTGTCCAGCATTTTCACGGCCTTATGGATGTAGAAACCTTTGTTCAGCATGACACACTCCGCCTGTTCGGCTATGGCAGCATCGGTGATTTCTGCCCGCGATGGTATCCCTTTCTTGGCCATCGATTCCAGGACTTGGGTGGCCCAGACAGAGGGAAGATGTGCGGCTGCACAAATCCGCATGATCTCTTGTTGAATAGAGGCAAAGTTCTTCCATCCGGTCTCGATCGCCAAATCACCTCTGGCGATCATTACCCCCAAAGGGTAGCGTTGCATTGCAGCCAACAGGATACTAGGTAGCCGGGCAAAAGCTTCTTGCGTTTCAATCTTCAGGATGATTCCTGCCTGAGATCCCTTCTGATCCAGCAATTCATATAAATCCTTGACATCTTTTGGCCGGTTGACAAAGGAGTAATTGATGACATCGGCATGCTCTGCGACAAAATCCAAGTCGGATCTATCCTTGTCAGTAAGACCTCCTATTGATAATACACTCTCTGGCAGATTGATCCCTTTATCAGCTCGAAGTTTGGATCCACGATCTCGTGCCTGGGTGATCTGGACCATCATTTCATCCGGACTCACAGTTTCGATGACCCCTTCGATCTTCCCATCGTCGAAATAAATCGGTTCGTTCGGTTTGATGTCCTCAAATATTTCGGGCAACGTGCAGGAAATATGTGCCGGAGCCACCAATTGTC
>JAHELJ010000232.1 GCA_024644235.1 Lewinellaceae bacterium | reverse complement strand
AGATCATATCCTTTAACTCTCTTCCTGGTGCGGCCCCTAGAGTATCACGTCGATTCCAGCCTTGGCGAGCTGCTTCAAAAGCCACCAAGTAGCCCCGCTGAAAGTCCATTTCTTGCCTGTGAACATTTCGGAATGAGGGCATTATAGCCATCGTCGGCCTCCGTCCTTTATAGTAGAAATCGCTGAATCCATCATATTGAGCTACAATACTTCCCCGGTAGTTGTGAAATGCAATGTATTTCCCCAACAGGCCATTGTCATTTCCTAAACCGTCTGGAAATCTTGCGCTCTTTGAATTAAGTAGAATAAGGTTGGTATTCAGTGTACTTGCATTTACAAAGATCACCTGAGCAAAGAACTCGGTTGCAGCTCCTGTTTCCGTATCTATTACACGAACACCAGTGGCCCTTTGCTTATCCTGATCGTAAATAATGGAGTGAACGATAGAGTGAGTTCTAATGTTCAGATTACCAGTTTTCTCAGCCCAGGGCAATGTGGAGGTGTTGGAACTAAAATATGCTCCGTACGGACACCCGCGATAGCAGAGATTCCGGGCCTGACATTTTCCCCTGCCTTGCTTTAGATGAATCGGTTTAGGCTCAGTTAGGTGAGCACATCTGCCTGTGATTACAGGACGATCCGGGAAGTTAGATTGAATGCTTTTCTGAATGTGTTTTTCAAGGCAATTCAATTCCCAAGCTGGCAACACTTCACTATCAGGTAGATTGGCCAGACCATCGCGATTTCCACTGATCCCCACAAAGTGTTCTACATGACTATACCATTTTTCCAGATCCTGATATCGAATAGGCCAATCCACAGCAAAGCCATCACGGGCAGGAGCTTCAAATTCGAAGTTGCTCCATCTCTGGGTTTGTCGTGCCCATATTAGAGATTTCCCACCCTCTTGATAACCACGAATCCAGTCAAAGGGCTTCTCCTGGATATATGGATGTTCGCTATCCTTAACAAAAAAATGTTTGGTAGCATCATCAAATGCGTAGCATCTGTCGGCAATCGGATTCTGATCCCTGATTTCCCGGGATAGTGCGCCACGTGCTGACATATCCCAAGGATTGTAACTGGCCGTGGGGTAATCTTTCACATGCTTGACAGGCCTTCCTCTTTCAAGAACCAAGGTCCTTAAACCAAGGTCACAAAATTCCTTTGCCGCCCAGCCACCGGAGATTCCAGAGCCGATCACAATCACATCATAGGATTGGGTTGCTATTGCTTTGCCATTGATATACATACATCCGAGAGTTAAGATAAGTTAATTCCTCCACTGGGTCATCTATCTAACCAAGTGAGTATTCGTCTTTAGAAATAGTGGAATAATAAGGTGATTTTATTCTAATTTCCCTGGCCATGCTCCGTCTAATCATTGTTGGACTACTTATTTCGTATACCCCTTACCGGGTAGATCTCGACATGCAGCCAACTGAGATCTGCGACAATGCCATCGACGATGACGGAGATGGTCTGATCGATCTGAATGATGAAGAATGTCTTTGTCCGGTAGCTGAACCTATTTCACTTATCCCCAATCCATCATTTGAAGATAACTCCTGCTGTCCAACAACACGTTCGCAGCTCCATTGTGCAGATACCTGGATTCAGGCCTCCCAGGCTACCACCGACTACCTCCATACCTGTGGTTGGTTTGGCTGGGAAGATCTCCCTGTACCTTTGCCAATACCCGATGGGGATGCTTGTATTGGATTCAGGGATGGAAGAGCCGGGAGCGCACCCAACGCCAACTGGAAGGAATACACTGGGGCCTGTCTTACCAGTCCGTTGAAGATCGGGACTGCCTATCGCTTTCGCTTCAACATTGGCTTTACTCATCCGGAGAACTCCCCTCCTACTACGGTTGTTTTTTATGGAAGCACTTCCTGCGAATTCCTCCCTTTTGGCGAAGGAGATGATACGCATGGATGCCCACTCAACGGACCAGGCTGGGTTCGCCTTGGGCAAACCAGGGTCTTCGGCGCCAACAGTTGGAGCACCGCTGAAATCAATGTCACCCCGCAGCAAGATATATTTGCTATGGCAATTGGTCCGGACTGCATCGAAAGAATGCGTGACGTGAGTCTTTACTACTTTCTTGACAATCTTGTCCTGGCAGATCAACGGGAGTTCCTATTTGCCATCTCACCAGATTCAAACTTATGTGCAGCCGATTTCTCACTTAGTGTACCCAACTTCGACAGTCTAAATTATCAGTGGTACAAGGACAAAGTCGCTCTCGTAGGTGAAACATCGTCTACTTTGAAAGTTAAGAGCGGAGACGGTTTGTATCAGGTATTGATCAA
>JAHELJ010000231.1 GCA_024644235.1 Lewinellaceae bacterium | reverse complement strand
TGACTCATCTGGATTACTGGAGTTTTGGAAGTAATGGTTGCGAGGAAAACAGCAAATATGTCTTAGAAATTAAACAAACATGCGTTCCCCCATTTAGTGGAATTTGTTCAATTGATCCAGCGCTAGTTCCCAGTAATGCCTTCGTAGAAATAGGTACTGGATATTATCAATGTGAGTTTTGGGTGATTGAGCTTGATACGGTTGCACCGATTGCATTGTGTAAGGCCAAAGCAGATCCTTCCCTTTCGATAATCAGTACATCCACTCACGAATGCGCAGCTCACACCTACCTGCCGGACGTGTGGGTGACCGATGATTGGAGCGGAGTGAAGCAGGTAAAGGCTACTATCGAGGGAATAGGTTCGTTCATATTCACCGAAAATGAAGATGGGTCATTCAGTTCTCATGCACAAGTGAAACTGCCTAAAAGTGAAGATCCCTACATCATTGTTTATGAAGCCTATGATAGCTGTCATAATCAAGGTACAGATACGTGCTATCTCTATATAAAGGATCGGGTACGTCCAGTACCAGTGGCTGACAAAGGTGTTACGGTGAGCCTCAGTGACAAGAAAGTTTGGGTAGATGCATCAACTTTTGACGAAGGTAGTTGGGATAACTGCGGTGTAAATCTCCTACTGGCTCGACGTACCGACTGGTATGAGGCCTGCATCGATCTATGTGACTCGGTAGACTATTGCTGGATCTCCGAGCATCATGACACGATCTGGCAGGCATTCCTCGAGCCAGACAAAACGAAAGATCCGATTGAGGCACATTACGCCAAGGTCTTGAAATGGCTGTGGGAAGACGAAGAACCATGCAGCGAATTGCTTTACAATGCCTGGATTTATGATCTCCTGAAGTATGGTACACTAAAATGCAAGCCTGACCACTATGCAGATGAAGCATATTTCGATAAGCTGATCAAGCAGGTACTTCTTGATGAGATCGAGACGGAGAAGGGAAGTCTCGCTGACAAATTTAAGTGCGAGAATGGTTTGGATGGGATTGAACCTGGGAATCTACTGTTCTTGGGTACCGACGACGGTGAAGCTGACGCTGCAAACAACACTTCAGGCGATGGTACTTCAGACAATGACTTCTACGTCGTCAATGTTGAAACTGAGAATGCTGTGGAAATACCAGACATTTCTGGAATGGCCGTAAGAAGCATGGCAGCCGACGAAAAATATGATCGACTGCTTTTCACTGGCTCGGTACCAGGATTCGACAATGATGGATCGGTCCTTTATTCTTGGAATATTGATGGGAAAGGTGGCGTGCGCAAGCTTGGATACATCAGATACAAAGGATATCTCGTAGACGCCCAAGGGATCGGCTTTCTCAATGGTAAGCTATATGCTTATATAGATGACATCTGGGGCACACCGTTAGACCAGGACGGGATCTATGAAATTGATTTACAGAAACTTGAGGCAATTCTTGTACTGGATACTGAAGGAACAGACTATGACGAGATTACAGCTCTTGATGGAGATGATGAAACAGGCAAATTGTATGGAGCAGATGACGATGAAGACGAAATAATCGAAATAGATTTGGAGGCAGGAACAATCACAAAAATTGCTGATTACCCAGATAGTGGTGAAAGCTTAGAGGGAATGGGTATTGGAGGTGGCAAACTCTTCATGGTAGACGATGATGATGATGATGACATCGTTGTGTTTGATATAGCTACCCAAACATTTGAGGCGGGGATTGCTAATCCTTTTACAAGCGCTGATGATGAAGCTGGGGCAGCAGCGCTTTTCGAGCGCGGAATCTGCGGATACAGCAAATCCCAACTCGCTTCAAAAATCGACGAATGGGCTGCCATCGGCGGTGGCTGGGCAGAAGAAGTACCCTTCTCCTGTGAGGATGCTTGCGGACCGGTGACGGTAGAATTACTTGTTATGGACTACTGGTGTAACTGGGGTACAGTGTGGACGACGGTTTGGGTAGAAGACAAGACTCCGGTACAAGTGGTAAAAGACGTAGTTGACATCGATGATGACCCCATCAGTTGCAAGACCTATAAAGAGGCTCGCTACAGCTATCCGGGGGAGGTACATCCGGTGAGCCTGGAATACATTGTGGAAAAAGGAAAAGCTGGCGACGCCGATGCTTTTGATCAGCTGGATGCGATCCTAGGTGGCTACTGCAAGGCCTGGGTAGATCCCTATGGCAACTATGTAGATGCTGAGGGCGCCGAGATCGAATGCGACATACCGTTTGAAGATTCACAGTGCTATTGCAAGGATACGACCTCGAAGATGCGTGTTTATGACGAGCACCTGGGTTATTACTGGAAAGACTCTACTTACCGCATCTGCT
>JAHELJ010000039.1 GCA_024644235.1 Lewinellaceae bacterium | reverse complement strand
CCCTGGTAATCTGGGGAGGCGAATTTGGACGTGGATGCTATTCACAGGGCAAACTCGAAAAAGACAATTATGGTCGGGACCATCACCCTCGTTGCTTTACGATTTGGATGGCTGGTGCCGGTGTAAAGAAGGGTTTTACTTATGGGGAAACGGATGAATTTGGCTACAACATTGTGCAAAATCCAGTCCATGTCCATGACTTTCAGGCTACCCTCCTGCACCTGATGGGTGTGGATCATGAGCGATTCACATACAAGTATCAGGGAAGAAGATTTCGTCTCACCGATGTCCATGGGCATGTGGTCAACGATATCCTGGCCTAATCCCTACATTATCCCTACGGCTATATTTTGTTTAAACTTTTTCAAAACTTATTAAACAAAATTGAGTTTGAGTATCTGTGTTTTGATTTAATACAAACTTAAACTCTTAGAAAATGAAAATTTTGAAACTTAATGCTGTTTTCCTTCTGGCTTTTCTTTCAATTCTGTTCTTAGTCAGCTGCGAAAAGGAATCTATTCAACCCGACCAAGTGGCGGATGCGACCGAGATTGAATTCGACATCACTGAACAATTGGGAGAAATTGAATGGTTTGAGGAAGGCAATTCCAGTGAGTCAGCTCGAACGCGTGGAGGCAAATTAAGTATACGTTATCGCACACTTAGTAAGGCTTTGAAATGCACTGGCTTAGATGAAGCTGTTGCCGCAGGTGGGCTGACAATTTATGGACCCACTGATGCAGCCTTCAGAAAGTTGGGCTTAAATTCCAAAAATATTTGTTCCACTTTTTCGCGAGATGAGTTGACCGCTATTCTTCTATATCATGTCGCTGGAGAGAGAACGCGATATCCAGTTCCAGGATGCGTAGAAACCCTCAATGGTGCTCCGGCACATGTGACTTCCAAGAAACGCGGATTCTTTCCTCGCTACTATATAAATAATGCAAGAATCTTCGGAAAATTTGTAGGTGGAATTAATGATTTCTTCATTATCAATGAGGTGATTATTCCTCCGGCAAACAATATTGTTGAGATTGCCCAAGGTGCTCCTGATTTCAGCATTCTGGTTGATGCTGTCCTGGCAGCTGATCCTTCTATAGCATCAATTCTTACTGACGAAGATGCTACTTACACGGTATTCGCTCCCGACAATGATGCGTTTATCGAATTGCTGGGTGTTCTTGGAGTTGGTAGTTTGGAAGAGTTGGTTTCAGCCGTTGGAATAAGTGGCCTCAGTACTGTATTGGCATATCATGTTGTCGACGGTTGTATTTTCTCAAATGATCTGGAAGATGGTTTGAGAGCAACGACCCTTCAGGGAGAGGAGATAGAAGTCGATCTGACAAATTTGAGTCTAATCGATAAGACTTCAGATTCCAAAGGTTTAGGACCTCTCTTAGATATCCGGGCATCAAATGGAGTGATTCATCAAATAGATGGTGTGCTACTGCCACAAGAAGTTATAGATTTATTGAATTAACGGGTAAAACCGTTTTATGGAATGAAGGGCACTACGTTCACTCACGTAGTGCCCTTTTCTTTCTTACTTGCTAATTCTTCAATCAAATCACTCATCATGGCAGCACAATTTGCAATGTCATATTGAGATGTTCTTTGCTGTATGTTGTCCAGATGACTCCTCATATCTTCAAGGTGCTTCATCGTCCAGATTGCTTTATTGAAGAAATCCTCCGCATTTTCATACAAGCATAATTTGCTCAGGCCGGAAGGAATATGCTCAGGGTATACCAGGCGGTTTGGGAGTAGTGGAAAGCAACGGCAATACATGGCTTCCAGGATACTAATTCCAAAGAATTCCTGTTCAGCGGTAGAAACTACAATATCTGATCGCCAAAGCCACCGGTAATATAATTGGTCGTCCTCCTCATATCCAAACTGGATAATTTCATCTGAAAATTTCTCCTTAGCCTCGTTGAACACAGCCGGACTGGATGAAAATGACTGCCCGAGAATACATAGTCTGAATTTCAGTCCTTGTTGTTTTAATCTCGATAACATCTCAAAGAACACTTCTGGATTTTTGTCGTATTCCCATCGATGATTCCATAGAATAATGGGTGGAGAGTTCTTTTCTGAACAATGAGCTCGATCCAAGGAACTTACATCGATTCCAGGGTACACCACACGACTCTTTTGTCTAATATTTTTAACAGGCAAATCCTTGTTGTAGTCTGGGAAATCTCTCAAGAAAGGTTCCAATTTTTCAAAAAAAACCTGATGATGAAATCTTGAGTTGAAAATGACCTGATCAACCGAAAGGGCACTGGTATAATTGATAAATGGATAGTGATTATCGAATTGACGTTGACTATCCAAGTCGTAATCTGAAATGGGATAGGTTAACTGGCTTTCATGAAAGTACAGGAGACTGCTGCAGTTCTTAGCTATGTCTCTGGTGAGGGCGAGAAAAAGGGCCACATCCATCATGTCAGAGAGGATCATGCAATCGGGTATCCAATTTTTTTCCCTCAATCGATTGGCAAGAGTAATCGCCGCACCGTGCATTCTCCACTTCCAAAATCGAGCTGGGAGGTCTAAGCATACCACCGGATAGGGCAGATGTTCTTTCAAGCCATTCATCCAGTACTCATGGCTCTTGGTCAGGTAAGGTTCGACGATTAGTACATTCATTGCTTCAATCTAGTGGCTTGGGAAAGTATTTGACTAAATTTATTTCAAATGAAGGTAAAGGCTCTATATTGATGGAAGAACATACCCTATCAAAATACGTGTATCCGCAAATAGAGAAGCTGGAAAACGAACTGGAAAACAAGCAGGTCCAGCTCAACTTTCTTATGCGTATTACACAAGCCATCAATGCTAACATGTCATCAACTCAGCTGTTTGAAATGTATAGCCATTTCCTTCAATCGGAGTTGGGTGTTAAACGTCTTGCCATGTATTTTAAGGAACAAGGCAAGTGGATATGTCGGAAAGCAATTGATTTTGCACCAGAGCAACACCCCAATTTGAGCGGTCTGCTCACTGCCCGATATACTGACTTTTCCCGTGTTGGTGAATTAAGTCCTCCCGAACTCAAGCTTTTTGAAATGATCATCCCGGTGTTGCACAAAGATGATCCTATTGCCTATATCCTGATTGGCCGTTTTCAGCAAACTGAAGATGAATATGACCGTATTAAGTTCATCATTACGATCACCAATGTAGTTGCTGTTGCCATTGAAAATAAGCGTCTATTTAATCAGCAGCTCCAACAAGAGACCTATCGCAAAGAGATGGAGCTGGCCCAGCAGGTGCAGCAGATGTTGATCCCTACCATCCTTCCAGATGAGGAAAATGTGGAAATATCTGCAATCTACCGGCCACATTCTAATATCGGTGGTGACTATTTTGATTACTTCAAACTCGATGGCGGAGGCTTCATCATATGTCTCGCTGACGTCAGCGGAAAAGGAATTCCTGCTGCTCTTTTAATGGCAAATTTTCAAGCTACGTTGCGCTCGGCTATGATGTTCCATCATCGTCTTGACGACCTTGTCAGGTATCTCAACCATACTTTGGTTTCGATCACCAAGAGTGAGCGCATTGTTACTTTTTTTATTCTTCAGCATGATCCAGAACGTCAGCTAATCAGATATGTCAATGCTGGGCATAATCCTCCCTTAATGGTACGTGGACGAGAATCTATGCCTTTAACTAAAGGGTGCACAATCCTTGGTGCAGTAGAAAATCTGGACGACATCGAAGTCGGAGAAATTCCGTTGGACAAGAAGGAGACCCTCTTTGTATTATACACAGACGGCCTTACTGACTTGCGCAACAATGACGGAAATTACTTTGATGATCAAATGATAAGGGAGTTTTCGGTGAAGCATCGAAAGCAAAATGCCCGCGTTTTTAATGAACACCTCCTGAAAGCAATGGAAGAATTTAAAGGGAAGCAAGAGTTTCCGGATGACATCGCAGTCTTAACCTGTAAAATAAAACCTAAAGACTCTTAATTTCGTTGGAAGGATAGAGATGAAGAATAAAAACGTAGCGGCGCTTTTAGCATTTGTCGGAGGTGTGTTTGGTATACACCGATTCTATTTGGGTCAAATTGGTCTGGGCATTTTTTATTGTATTCTTTCCATGACAGCACTGTCCGTTATCCTAGGCATCCTGGATGGCATCATTTTCCTGACCATGGAGCAAGAGACCTTCGATGCCAAATACAATCGCAACCGGACACAGTATGTAGATCCTCGCAGGGAACCAGATTTTGAAAGGCGGTCGAGAAGACAGCGATCCTACGACTCGCGATCCCCAAGAGGTGCCGCCACTCGCCGTCGCACCGTACGTGAACGTCCGGCCCGGCCCAGTAGACGAAAATCGGTCGTTAAGAATAATCCCTTTAAACAAGCAGGAATTAAGAAATTCAAAGACTTTGAATTTGAATTGGCTATAGAAGACTTTCAACAAGCTTTGAAGATTAGCCCGCAGGATGTGGCAATTCACTTTAATATTGCTTGTGCGTATTCGCAGATTGAAAAGCCAGATAAGGCGTTTGAACATATTAGTCAAGCAGTAGAACTTGGATTTAATGATTTTGATAAGATTGACACTCATGATGCCTTGGCGTACATGAGGATCCAACCCCAATGGGAGGATTTCAAAGCAAACGGATATACACTGCGAATGAAATTGGACGCACCTAAGGAAAATATGCTCGATAACGATTTGCTGCTGGAACAACTCAAGAAGCTTAACGAGCTTAAAGACAAAGGACTAATAACCGAAGAGGAATTTTTCACTCAGAAGAAAAAATTGATGAAGTAAGAATCTATATGATAGCCTCCGCTCTTATATCACACGAGATCATACCCCTCAAGACGTCTCATACCGGTCAGGAAGCTTTAGACATGATGCGGGATAACAATGTGCTACATCTTCCGATAGTCAACAATAGACAACTGTTGGGCCTTGTTTCTGAAGATGATGTATTAGAACATGATGTGGAGGAAGCGATTGGTTCCTATCAGCTTTCACTAAACAATCCGTATGCGAGGCAGGGTGATCATATTTTTGAGGTGTTGGCACAGGTAGCTCGATTGGGCTTGACCGCCATTCCGGTTATTGATTATGAAGACAACTACCTCGGCATGATCAGTCAACATAGTCTGTTGGAGTTCTTCTCAAAAAGTTTCTCCTTTGCTGAATCTGGTAGTATAGTTGTCCTTGCGATGAGCAAACCAGATTACATGCTTTCGGAGATCGCCCGTATTGTGGAGTCAGAAAATATGGCGATTCTAAATTCGTTTATAACCGATGAGCCCGAAAGCAATCAGATTCAGGTTCACATCAAAGTGAATCAACAGGATGTACACCGGCTCTTAGCTTCATTTGAGCGATACGGATACCAAATCAAAGGAATGTATGCCGAAGCTGAGCAGTCGGAGATATATCAGGATAGAATCGCTTCGTTAATGAATTATCTGAACGTATAGCAATAAGGCTGATTAGCCTTTCTGTGTACTGATTTGCCTATGTACTTTATTAAGACCTCTCTATGGCTTATGCTCTTGACGACTCTGCTGGCAGCAGAAGCCAGGGGTATTGAGGCGGATGAGGTGTGGATCAAGCATATCACAGTACAAGGAAACAAGAAGACTAAAAGCGCACTGATTCTTCGAGAGATTGACCTGGCAAGTGGCGATACCATTATGATCCATGATCTCACTAGCCGGATTGATCAAAATGAAAATCTGTTGATCAACACTGGATTGTTTAATGAGGTTGAGATCAATATTGAAGACTGGAATGAAAACGAACAATCAATTGCCATATCCATAAAGGTCGTAGAGTCATGGTACATCTATCCTCTTCCTATACTTTCATTGGCCGATCGAAATTTTAATGTCTGGTGGGTTGAACACAATCATTCGCTGGAGCGGCTAAATTATGGAGTCCGATTTACCTATGTCAATTTCACCGGAAATCGTGACAAATTGAAGCTCATATTACAAGGTGGATATAAGCGAAAGATTCTGCTGCAATATGAACGCCCCTACATCAATGCCGCCAAAACTCTGGGGCTTTCAGCCCGGGTTTTTATCGATCATAAACGGGAATTTGCTTATGAAACTCGATTCAATAAGCAACAGTTCTATTCCGACGATAACAATCTTCTTTTTAAGAGTTTCAAATCGATCCTTACTTTCCATTACCGTCCGAAAGTTGAGAGTTATCATGATGTCCTGATCAAATATGAAAAGACAAGGATCCATGAATCTGCGGCTGATTTAAATCCTCATTACTTTTTGTCGGGCAACAAGCAGCAGTTTTTCGAAGTCACCTATTCATTTGCCAGGGAAAGAAGAGACAGCCGGTTTTATCCATTGAATGGCAATTACCTACAGGCGTGGGCACATAAGGAAGGAGTTGGGATTTTTAATGATGTCGATCGCTTTTACACGATTTTGGCCTATGCCCATTACTTTCCCATCCGGCCGAAGATCAATTTTGAAGTTCGACTGAAAGGAAAACATGAATGGTTAAACCAAGGAATATTGTACACAGGACTAGACGCTCTGGGCTATGGAGAGGATTTTCTCAGGGGGTACGAATACTATGTTGTCGATGGTTCTGATTTTGCCTATGCTCGCAATTCACTCCGGTTCAACATCTTAAACCGGAATTTTGACCTGAAGAAAAAGATGCCTTTAGAAAGTTACCGCAACTTGCCTGTCATGTTGTGGTTCTCAGTAAATACAGATATAGGAATAGCAGGTCGAAGTGGCTTTAACGAGGACAATCCATTTAACGACCGTTGGCTGATGGGCGGTGGTATTGGGCTTGATATTATTCTCTATCACAAATTTGTCTTTCAGGTGGAATACAGTATGAATCACTTGAAGGAAAAAGGTCTATTTTTACATATCAGGTCCGACATTTGATGCATGTACTGATCTATGGGAAAACGGTAAACGACAGTCAGGTTTCGGCTATCCAATCTCTTTTTGACACATTAACCTCCGAGTCTGCTTGCATTTCCGTGTTTGAACCCTACTGGAAGACACTGACGCCTCACATTCAGGTTTCGCAGGAGGTGCAAACCATTCGATCTTACCAAGATCTCAAGGGTAAGGAAATAGATTTCTTGTTTTCTCTAGGCGGAGACGGAACGATTCTCAGCGCAGCCACGCTTGTTCGTGATTCCGACATTCCGATTATGGGAATCAATCTGGGCAGATTAGGATTTCTATCCAGTATCGAACAAAAATATATTGACAAGGCAATCGGTTACCTCAAGGAAAGTCGGTACAAACGGGAACGTCGTAGCTTATTAAGCTTGGAGGCTAATAGACCTTTGTTTGGTGAGATTCCTTTTGCCCTGAATGAGATCACGGTTTTAAAACGTGATGACTCTTCTATGATCATTGTACATGTCTATGTGAATGGAGAATTTCTTAATACCTACTGGGCAGACGGTTTGATCGTGGCAACTCCTACCGGATCTACCGGCTACTCCTTGAGCTGCGGTGGTCCTATCATCTTTCCTACATCAAATAATTTCATAATTACCCCGGTTGCTCCACACAACTTAAACGTGAGGCCTATTGTTATCTCAGATGACAGCGAGATAGACCTTACTGTAGAGGGCAGATCAGACAGTTTTCTGTGTACCTTGGATTCGCGATTTGAGGTAATAAACAGCGATACAAAGCTAAAGGTCCGAAAATGTGATTTTGAAATACAATTGGTTCAATTGGACGAAATGTCCTTTTCAAAAACGATGCGCAACAAGTTGATGTGGGGATATGATATGAGAAAGTATAATTAGTCCCAATACTAGCGTTTCTTTATTAGAAATGATAAATTGGTCTAAAGGTGACAAATGAGCCGGGCTCCGGAAATATATCAAACGGATCTATACTCGATGTTTAAGGAGATCGGGGAAACTGCCTATCGGGATATAATTGCATTCTACGAGAACCACGAGGTTTCTTTCCTTCAGTTAGATCATTTTGAGCTCTTGGAGGTTCAGATTTCTTATGCTACTGCCCTGTTTGAAGTCGGGCGCTACCATGAATTTCTTGCTTTGAATGACGAACTTCTTGAATCTGTGATCTTTCACAATATCAAAGCCTTCAAAGGTGAAGACATTTTCGAAAAGTTGATCTTCAAGAAAGCGGCCGCTCATTATCAACTTTCAGAGTTGGACGTTTGCGAACGAGTGCTTTGGGAATTGATTCGAATGAATCCGAACAATACTGTGGCCTCTTACTTGTTAAAGCGCTGTCGAATAAGGAAACAACCTCGCTTTCTGTTGATCTCCAAAACCATAAGTATTGCTTTTTTCTTGATATCAGCAGGAATCATTGCCATTGAATTACTGATTATAAGACCATTTTTTGAGGATTATGGCTCCACGGTTGAGATCGTACGTACAGCGGTTTTCATCGGTGGCATTGTAGTACTTGTATCAGCTGATGGATGGCATCGGGTTAAGACTTTTCATTATGTGAATCGAACCATTGAAGAATTTAAGAGGAAAGGAGTCACTTCTGATAGCGAAAAGACATTTACTTGATCAAATAATTCTGTATCTTTAGAAAGATGAAGAAAGAAATTCAGGATCTAATCTGTTGCTGTTGTTGCATGAGAAATTGACATCTCAGTAACGGAACGTAGTATATAAATGGACCTTTCTGAGATGACTCAGAAAGGTTTTTTTTATGAAGAAAATGAAAAAGAGAAATACATGTTGTTGTTTCTGTTGTCCCTTGACAAGCTGACAGGAGTCTAACGATATGAAAAAGTAGAGCCCTCCTGTCAATAAAGCAGGGGGGTTTTTTAGTAATATGAATTATGAAACGATAAAAGACGCAGATCTCGAAATTGGTCTTAATCACTTGCGCCAGTTCGTCGGAAATACTCCCCTATGGGCGGTAACCGGATTACATAATAATCCGAAAGTGAAAATCTCAGCTAAGTTGGAATGGAATCAACTGGGTAGTAGTGTGAAGGCAAGAGCTGCATATTTCATAATCTCTGATGCCATTCAAAGCGGTTTACTGGACGGCTCGAAATGCCTATTGGATGCAACCAGCGGAAATACCGGCATTGCCTATGCACAGATCTGTGCTTTTTTAGGTCTCGAGTTATCAATCGTATTGCCGGAGAATGCCTCACAAGAGCGAAAAGAGATATTAAATATTCTCGGTGCTGAATTGATCTATTCTTCAAAATTTGGTACTACAGATGAGGCTCAGGATAAAGCTTTGGAATTGTCAAACCAACAACCACGACGCTTCTATTATGCCGATCAATACGCAAATGAAAATAATTGGAAGGCTCATAAAGAAACCACCGCCAAAGAAATTATACGACAAACACATGGCGAAGTGACTCACTTTATCACTGGCCTTGGCACCACAGGAACTTACATTGGCACGACTATTGGATTAAAGTCACATGATGAAAAAATCCAATGTATAGGATTACAACCGGAATCAGCTTTACACGGGTTGGAAGGTTGGAAGCATCTCGAGACGGCAAAAGTGCCGGCGATCTATCGAAATGAAATTGGTGATGGATTACGCACGGTTTACTCTCAAGACGCGTATGACTTGATTGAACGTGCTGCGAGAACTCAGGGTCTTCTGTTAAGTCCGTCTTCGGCAGCCAATTTGGTTGGTGCGATCAGATTAGCAGATGAAATTGATGAGGGACATATCGTCACCGTATTTCCCGATGATGCACACAAATACATGGATGTATTTAAGCAGGTGATAAATAGCGAAAAATGATAGCTGCAAAGGAAATCGTGTTAACGTACAAGGAAAACCATAAGAAGGACCGTTATATCATCGTCCCAATTATCATTCGGCGCCAGATCGAACGGCTGCTTGAGGGAAACTATCCTAACGAGGGTGTGGGATTCTTTTATGGTGATGAAAAGGACAACTACCGGATCATCAAGCGGATATTACCTGTCAAGAACGTAAAGGAAGGCGATCAGAGAAAAAGATTTGAAATTGATCCCAGGGATTATCTTCAAGCTGAAAAATTCGCTGAAGAATGGAGCCTTTCTCTACTGGGCATTTATCACTCTCATCCCAATCATCCAGCGATTCCTTCGGTACATGATCTCAAGCGAGCAGTACCTTATTTTTCCTATATCATACTGTCCATCGAAAATTCGATTACCCAGGATTGGACCTCCTGGCGACTAGATGAAAAGGTGAAATTATTTGAGCAGGAAAACCTGGTTATTTAAATCTGAGAATTAAATTATTACAGAAATGGCAAAGATTATTATCCCGACTCCTCTTCGCAAGTTTACAGGCAATCAGGCTGCCATATCCACCAACGGAAACACGATCAGGGAAGCCATTGTTGACCTGACGAACCAGCATCCAGACCTGAAGAATCACCTATTGGATGCGACCGGTCAGATAAGATCATTTGTAAGGATCTTTCTAGGTGATGAGGATATACTTTCCCTCCAGAAGGAGGAGACCATGGTGGCTGAATCGTCGATAGTAAGTATTGTGCCCGCTATAGCAGGCGGCTAAAACCTAAAAGACCATGCAGGACGTGTCATTCTCCAAGGCTGAGTTGGAACGCTATAGCCGCCATCTGATTATCCCGGAATTTAATATAGAGGGTCAGAAAAAACTGAAACAGGCAAAGGTCTTGGTGGTGGGATCTGGTGGTTTAGGCAGTCCCTTGCTCCTTTATCTTACCGCGGCAGGAGTGGGTACAATCGGCATCGTCGATTTTGATGTAGTTGATGAGACCAACCTGCAGAGGCAGGTGCTCTTTGGGGTAGAAAGTGTGGGCCGGTCAAAGGTCGAGGCTGCTAAGGAGCGTCTGGAAAGCCTCAATCCCCATATAAATATCATCACCCATAATGTTCACCTGAACTCTGCAAATGCTCTCGAAATTGCTAAGAACTACGATGTTATCGCAGATGGTACCGATAATTTTCCCACCAGGTACTTGGTAAACGATGTTAGTGTATTACTCGATGTTCCCAATGTATATGCTTCCATTTTCCGGTTTGAGGGTCAAGTTTCAGTCTTTAACCTTGTAGACCAGAATGGAAAGCGGGGACCTCAGTATCGTGACCTTTTTCCGACACCCCCTCCTCCGGGTCTGGTTCCCAGCTGTGCCGAGGGTGGCGTAATAGGTGTCTTACCCGGAATAATTGGAAGCTTGCAGGCAAACGAAGTATTAAAGGTAATTACCGGAATTGGCGAACCCCTCAGCGGGAGGCTTTTTCTATTTGATGCACTGACCTTTACAACCCGAACCCTCAAGATTTCCCCACATCCTGAAACTCCCAAGATTACAGAACTTATCGATTACCAGACTTTTTGCGGAATTGGACCTAACTCTGATCAGACTGCATCACTGGTGCCTGAGATCACCGTGCAAGAATTGCAGAAACTGAGAGATCATGGCCATGATTACCAATTGATAGATGTGCGCGAGCCCTATGAATATGAAATCTCAAATCTGGAAGGCGATTTGATACCGCTTGGTCAGCTTGAACAAAGCCTTGCTCAAATCTCACGTGATCGTCCAGTCATCGTTCACTGTCGCTCTGGTAAACGAAGTGCCGACGCTATCCTCTTGCTACAGAATAAATACGGATTCACTAATCTGCAAAATTTGAAAGGAGGAATTCTGGCATTTGCGGAAGAGATTGACAATTCATTGGCCAAATACTAAAGTATTTCCAACCATGGCTTTCTACCGCATCAGTTAATTAGATTAATCGTTCCGCTACGGGTTGAGGTTTTGCCACCAGTCTGCTCGATCTCAATCGAGTAGATGTAGACATCTGGTGCCAGAAGATCACCATTGAAGTAGCCATCCCATCCGTAATCGGGATTGCTAGACTCAAAGACCTTGCCTCCCCATCTGTTGAAGATGTTGAGATTGTAGGAACGAATAGCCTCTGGGGTTATGATCTCCGGCTTAAAGATGGAGTTAGTTCCATTCGGAACAAAAGCATTGGGAATGTACAGCGTGATATCCTGCTGAGTACATACTTCATTCGAAAGAGAAATTAAAGTATCGCCGGTCTGAGGATGGATATGTCGACCCTTAATCAGATAACAAACTTCGGTGAGACCAGATCCCGGGTCAATGATATCCGTGTATTGGAAAACAGGAAGTGGAAAATCCGCGATCTGCACTTCTTGTCCGGAAGGGTCTGTGCGGCACAAGATGTAATCAAGCACATCCCTGTCTGAAATCTCAAGGGGTGTCCAGGATAATTGATTTGTGGAACCCTGAGAAGACTCCAGCCGCAGGCCTATCGTAGACATCGTATTAGACGTTAGGACGGAATCGCATTCATCCAAAACCTTAATGCTGTAAAAACATTGGTTTTCTCCCACATTTGAGCTATTGTCGATGAAATCATTTTTATCGCTCGAAGGAGGGGAATTATAACTATCCGGGTGCAACGTCCACGACACTGCATCCCCAGATTTTTCGACCTCAACTATTTCGACATCAGATCCCGAGGAGTATGTCCAATCGACCGAAACTGCTCCTGATGCATCGATGCTAACATTGTCAATTCTCAATCCACTGACAGGCATAAGTACATCGGGAATCACACAAACAGTATTGCTGAAAGACTGCACGGCTTCTCCACTTTTCTGCGCCCGTATCCGAATACAATGCTCCTGATTAGCAATCACTCCTGTAATATAGGCCATGGTGTCGGATCCACTTACCTGATGTAGATATTCAATAGAATCACCATTTAGGCCGAGCCAAATCTGATAATTCTCCTCTGGAGAAGACCATCCGGTATAGGGCTCCCACTCTAATCTGATATGTTGAGCGCAAAAATCAACTTCAGTCCTGAGAAAAACTGTTCCGTGAGGTGTGTCATCAAAGACGCTGGTATTTCCACAGGCGTCCAGGGCCAGCACATAGTAATACTCCTTTCCAGCATCGGGATTAGCATCGCTATCCAAATAAGTAAGTTCGTTGAAGACTGTATCTATCGGGATTGTACCAACATCAGTACTTCGATAAATGATGTATCCAATCGTTTCTGGCGAACCGTTGTCATTCCAGTCAATCCGGACCGACTGATTCTCAACTGAAACTCTCCTGATTTTAGTCACTGCGGGCGAACGATTGTCCAAAGTATCACTGGTGAAGTTTTCCTGGCCCGGGCAATCATATTGGTACTGTAAGAAATAAAATGCCGTACCAGATTGCATTTCATCCACGTATTCAGAAGTTGAGTGATCGGGGATTGATGCCAGCAGATTGTATGGGCCTCCCCTTACAGAACTGGTAAAGATATCAAGGCTTTGAAACACACCACAACTGTTCGTCACGGGCATCCAGATCAGTGTATCTCCCTTCACACATTGGAAAACTGGAGGGCTAATCTGCCCTTCCAATCTGAAGGTAAAGACAATAACTGCAATACTGGTAAACAGGAATAATTTCCTCATCATCAAGGTTCGCACCTGAAACAATTACCTATCTAACGCTAAATATCTGTCATTATGGCCTGTATCCCGGTCGAAAATGCAAGTGGAATGATATGTGTGCGTTCATAAATACGTTTGATTTACCTAAGGGGTAATATCGTTATCTTTGAATCTCTAAGTCGCAAAGAAGTACAATGCTGAAAGTATTCACAAAAATATTTGGGACAAAGTTCGATCGGGATGTAAAGAAGTACTCTCCGATCGTCGAAGAAATACTTCATATCTATGAGGGTTTGCGAGAGCTCAGTAGTGATGAACTTCGGAACAAAACCCACCATTTCAAGGCTCGCATCGACGACCATCTAGCCGGCATAAGAGAAGACATTCGTCTCTTGGAGGAACAGGCTTCAAAAGAGGCAGATTTTGCAATAAAGGAAGATCTCTATAATCAGATTGATGAGCTGGTGAAGGAAAAGGATGAGCATCTGGAAGATGTGTTAAATGAAATCCTACCTGAGGCTTTTGCAGTGGTCAAAGAGACTGCCCGCAGATTTATGGATAAGGATCGGCTGGAAGTGACGGCGACTCAACATGACAAAGACCTCGCGGCTTCCAAATCCTACGTGCAGATTAGTGGCGACAAAGCGATATGGCAGAATGAATGGGTAGCAGCTGGTGGAGAAATTACCTGGAATATGGTTCATTATGATGTGCAGCTAATTGGTGGCATGGTGCTTCATGATGGGAAAATCGCTGAAATGGCGACGGGAGAAGGTAAAACCTTAGTTGCCACCTTGCCTGCTTATCTGAATGGGCTATCTGGTGAGGGTGTGCATTTAATTACCGTGAATGATTACCTGGCCCGCCGAGACTGTGAATGGGTGGGACCCATTTTTGAGTTTTTATTTCTAACTGTTGACTGTATTGACAAATACCGGCCGCATTCTGAGGAACGAAAGAATGCTTATCGATGTGACGTAACCTATGGCACCAACAGTGAATTTGGATTTGATTATCTCCGGGACAACATGGTCCGGTCGGTTAATGAACTCGTCCAACGGAAGCATCATTTCACGATGGTGGATGAGGTCGATTCTGTGCTTATCGATGATGCTCGTACACCATTGATCATTTCCGGACCGGTTGGTAAGGGCCAGGAAGATCAGGAATACATATCTCTGAAGCCATCGGTAGAAAGATTGGTCAATGCCCAGAGAAAATTGGCTACTGATTATCTGGCAAATGCCAAGAAACAAATCGCTGAGGATAAGGCTGGATATGAGGAAGATGAAGGAGGCATGGCTCTTTTGCGGGCATACCGGGCACTACCGAAATACCGTCCTCTAATCAAATTTCTCAGCGAGGATGGGGTACGGGTAACCCTTCAAAAAACGGAGAATTACTATATGCAGGAGCAATCCAAGAATATGCATTTAGTGGACGAACCGTTACTTTTTGTGATTGATGAAAAGAATCGAACCGTCGATTTGACAGACCGGGGTGCGGAGTTTCTTGCCAAAGGTGGCGATGATCCAAACTTCTTCATTATGCCAGACATTGCGAGCAAGATTGTCGAGATCGAGGATCAAGAAGAGCTTTCTGCTGAGCAGAAATCGGAAGCCAAGCAGAACCTCATCCAGGACTACAGCATAAAATCAAGACGGTTGCATGCTGTAAGTCAACTGCTAAAAGCTTATACATTATTCGAAAAGGATGAGGAGTATGTAGTTCTTGACGGTCAGGTCAAGATCGTAGATGAGCAGACCGGACGTATGATGGAAGGTCGCAGATATTCCGATGGGTTACATCAGGCTCTCGAGGCGAAGGAAAGTGTGAAGGTCGGTGAGTTGACCCAGACCTATGCGACCGTTACACTGCAGAATTATTTTCGAATGTACCACAAGCTTGCTGGAATGACTGGTACTGCCGAAACCGAAGCAAACGAGTTTTGGGAGATATATAAATTGGATGTTGTGGTAATTCCGACCAACCGTCCGATCGTCAGGGACGACCGGGAGGATCTTGTATTTAAAACCGCCCGGGAGAAATACAATACGGTCATTGACGAAATAGAAGGAATGAGCAAGTCAGGAAGACCTACTTTGGTAGGTACCACTTCTGTCGATATTTCGGAAAAATTAAGTCGGATGCTAAACCTTCGCGGGTTGGATCACAACGTGTTGAACGCAAAGCAGCATCAAAGGGAAGCGGAGATTGTCGCTGAAGCGGGTAAGCCGGGCAAGATCACGATTGCTACCAACATGGCGGGAAGGGGAACGGACATCAAGATTTCAGATGCCGTAAAACAAGCCGGAGGACTTGCCATTATTGGTACCGAGCGACACGATTCCCGACGAGTAGATCGTCAGTTGAGAGGTAGGGCAGGGCGGCAGGGAGATCCGGGATCATCTCAGTTTTTTGTTTCTCTCGAAGACAACTTGATGCGGCTATTTCGTTCGGAACGAATTGCCAAACTCATGGATCGGATGGGTCACAAAGAGGGTGAAGTGATTCAACACTCGATGGTCACAAAATCGATCGAACGCGCTCAAAAGAAAGTTGAAGAAAACAACTTTGGAATAAGGAAGAGACTGCTTGAGTATGATGACGTGATGAATATACAGCGTGAGGCTATTTATACTAAACGAAAAAATGCCTTATCGGGAGACCGGTTGTCGGTTGATTTGCATCACATGTTTGACAGTCTCTCAGAAGCACTGGTGTTAGATCATAAGCAAGGTGGAGATTATCAGTCGTTTCGACAGGCAACGATGCAAATGATGGGATTTGATCCAAAGATCGACGCAGCTTTCTTCATGGAGGCCAGTTCTGAAGAGGTGATCGAAAAATTTCAGGAAGAATTTGAAGCCTTCTACCGGGAGAAAAGTGACCGGATTGCCTCCACGTTATTCCCAGTTGTGAAAAATGTGAATGAGAATGAAGGTCATCGGTACAAGTATATAGCTCTTCCCATCAGTGATGGTAGCGACAGACAGCTTCCCATCTCTGCCAGCCTGGATAAAGCAGTCGAAAGCGAAGGCCGTTCGATCATGACGGATATTGAAAAGGCCGTAACACTGGCATTGATGGACGAAAACTGGAAGGAACATTTGCGGTCAATGGATGAACTGAAGGAATCTGTGCAAGCAGCTAGCTTTGAGCAGAAGGATCCATTGGTGGTCTACAAGATGGAGGCATACGAATTATTCGAACAGTTGATATTTAAGGTAAATCAGGATGTCACCTCATTTCTGGCACGCTGTAAATTGTTGATTCAAGATCCCAATCAGGTTCGTGAAGCAAAGGCACAACGTACCGATCTTTCGAAAGTAAGTGCCAATCGGGGAGCAGAAGCGCAAGCTGCTCGCGCTGCAGCCGAAGGAGTAAGTCGGAAAAATGCCAAGCCAGAAACCTTTAAACGGGTAGAGAAAAAAGTTGGACGAAATGAACTTTGCCCATGCGGCAGCGGAAAGAAATACAAACACTGTCATGGTAGAAAGTAGGTTTATCAGGCCAGTTTTTTTCGTGGTGGTATTCATCATTGCTTCCGCATCAGCGCTTTGTGCGCAAAGTTTACACACCATTGAGGAGGAACCGTCCATTACCAGAATGTTGCAGGTGTATAGCAGCAAGTTTAAAGCGATTGAAAATGTGAGAGCCTGGAGAATTCAGGTTGCTGCGGTAACCGATAGGAGAGAGATGGAACAAGAAAAGAGCAGATTCGAGAGGCTGTTCCCGTACCTGCGCCTGGATTGGGAGCATGATAATCCATACTATATTCTTACCATTAGGGATGTCGCTTTTCAGGAAAAATTGGATGCACTCCATTTATTACATAAAATTAAAGATCGATACCCTTCGGCAATATTGGTGCTGGATGATGTGAAACCCGACCAATTGTCGAATCCATCTGATTTCTAATGACATCAGGGCGAGGCAAACCTGCAAGTAGAAGTATTGATTGGATTACCTTTTCGCTATATCTAAGCCTGGTCTTTATCGGATGGCTGATGATTTTCGCCGTCGAACATAAGGGAGATCAAGCTCAAATCCTTGATTTCTCCACGACCATCGGAAAACAGACCATTTGGATCGCGATATCATTTGTCACGGTACTGATATTACTCAACATTGATTGGAAGTTTTGGCGAAATTTTGCCTATCCCATCTACCTTATTACCATTCTTTCTCTGGTAGCTGTTTTATTTCTGGGTATTGAGGTGAAGGGAGCCCGATCCTGGTTTTCCATCTTTGGTCTTACCTTGCAACCGGCGGAACTAGCCAAATTCAGTACAGCGCTGGCCTTGGCCAGTTTTCTTTCCGGTCCTACTTCCAAGTTAAAGGTCTTCAAGAATGTCTTGATAGCCTTTGGAATTTTTCTACTCCCCATGTTCCTTATTTTCTTGCAGCCAGATGCCGGGTCGGCACTGATTTTCACATCTTTTGTGATTTTATTGTTCCGAGAGGGACTGTCGCCAATTCCCTATGTTTTCGGGGCTATAGGTGCGGCAATTTTTGTGCTATCCCTTCTTTATACTCCCGTTGTGGTCATCATTCTTTTGACACTTGTGGCCATCTTCTTGCTTCTGCAGAATCTTGATCATTTACTTTACTGGAATTTAAGCTTACTTCTTCTCACAATAGCTTCTATTGTACTTATTAGTCAGGGACTTGCCAGAGAGATTCTCATAATAAACAGTGTCTTGCTCTTGTTCTTTATGTTCTTTCAATGGGCAAAAGGGAAGATGCAGCTAGTAGTCAGTTTGCTTCTTGCGTTCATGGTTTGTGTTGGGTTATCATTTGGCACTGACTACGTATTCAATAATGTACTTGAACCTCATCAGCAGGATCGACTGAATGTCTGGCTTCATCCGGATAAAAGTGATCCGCATGGACCCCTGTATAATGTCTTACTTTCAAAAATGGCCATCGGATCGGGAGGATTGACAGGTAAAGGATATCTCAATGGCACTCTCACCAAGCTCAATTATGTGCCCGAGCAGAGCACAGACTTCATCTTTTGCACGGTAGGGGAAGAGCAAGGTTTTGTGGGTTCTTTGGCCATCATCGGGCTATTTATCTTTTTGATCATCCGGATTATCGACCTGGCTGAGCGGCAAAGATTGAATCTGTTTCGCAACTACGGTTATGGCGTAGCTGGCATCTTATTTTTGCATTTCATAATAAACATCGGAATGACGATGGGTTTGCTGCCCATTATCGGCATACCACTTCCATTTATAAGCTATGGAGGCTCCTCCCTGCTTGCCTTTTCCATTATGATCGCTGTTCTACTTAAATTCGATAGCCAGCGATATCTGAATTGAGCAGATATCTGCATCCATGAATTTTACACTCACTCATCAGTCCGCAACATCGAAAGCCCGCACCGGGCTAATCCAAACCGATCACGGCAAAATCGAAACTCCTGTATTTATGCCGGTGGGAACCCAGGGTAGTGTCAAAGGAATAAGTCAGGAAGAATTGAAGGAGATGGGCGCCTCAATCATATTGGGCAATACTTATCACCTGTATTTGCGACCTGGCCTTGAGGTGATGGAGAGCGCGCGAGGCCTTCACAGATTTATGAACTGGGAAGGTCCGATCCTGACCGACAGTGGTGGCTATCAAGTATACTCACTCAGTAGCCGACGAAAAATAGAAGAAAATGGTGTGGCATTCTCATCACATATAGACGGATCAAAGCATTTCTTCACGCCTGAAGGAGTGGTTGGGATTCAGCGGAAAATAGGTGCGGATATTATCATGGCATTTGATGAGTGTACTCCCTACCCTTGCGATAAGCCTTATGCAAAAAAGTCTATGGATCTGACTCACCGATGGTTGAAAAGATGTGTCGATGAGTTCGATTCTACGGTCCCGCTATACGGAGCAAAGCAAATTCTGGTACCTATAGTACAAGGGAGTGTCTATTCTGATCTGAGACGTGAATCAGCTCGTGTAATTAGTGAGATGAATGCACCTATCAACGCAATTGGTGGATTGTCAGTTGGAGAGCCTTCTGAAATTATCTACGAAATGATTGCGATAGTAAATGAAGTCTTACCACTAGAAAAGCCTCGTTATCTCATGGGTGTGGGCACACCAATCGATATCTTAGAAGCAATCAGTGAGGGAGTGGATATGTTTGATTGCGTACTACCTACCAGAAATGCGAGGCATGGACTCATTTATACATCAGAAGGGGTGGTGAATATTAAGAATAAGAAATGGAGTGGGAGTATGGAAGCCATTGATCCCGGCAGTCCTAATTTGGCATCACAGCACTATTCTAAAGGCTACCTTCGTCATCTGATCCGGACTAATGAAATGCTGGGTGCCCGACTTGCAACAATCCAAAATCTTACATTTTACCTGGACATGATGAATACTGCCCGAATAAAGATCCAGGACAATTCGTTCGATCACTGGAAAGAGGATATGGCGCAAATTGCTAATAGACGTCTATGAATCCAAAAATTCTTGACAAATACATTATCAAGACCTACCTGAAGACATTCTTCTTCACCGCCCTGCTTTTCTCGTTGATTGCGGTGGTAATAGACTTTAGCGACCGGCTTGATGCTTTCATGAAAAGTGGTGTCAGCACTTATGAAGTTGTTATGTATTACTACATACATTGGATTGCTTTTATCAACGGGCTTTTGTGGCCGTTATTCGCTTTGATCGGTGTGATTTTTTTTACCTCCAGACTCGCCAAAAACTCCGAGTTTATCAGCATACTTAATGCAGGGGTGGGCTTCCATCGACTTCTGGTGCCATACATGGTCGCCGCTACATTCATTTTTGTATTCCACCTTGGTATAAATCACTATATCGTTCCTCTTGGCAGCAAGATCCGAATCCCTTTTGAAAACAAGAATGTTTGGAGGACAACCAACCAGACCAGAACAAAGAATATTCATGTGATGCTGGATCCAACCACCAAACTTTACATTCGGAATTACCGCGAGCGAGATTCTACTGCCCTCGACATGAGAATTGAAACCTATCATGATACTGAATTAACCGGTTTTATCGAGGCGAAAAGAGCCTCATGGCTTGGTCCGCCCAACAAGTGGCAGCTGGAAAATTATATCGTTCGAAGATTTGAAGGCGAAAAGGAATATTTGGTGGTAAGGCAGGGCAGTGAACTTGACACCACCGTGAATATCACACCTACCGACTTGACCAGGATCAAAAATCAGCATCAGGTTTTGACCACTCCTGAATTAAAAGAATACATTCTTCAGCAGAAAAACAGAGGCATTGGAGGAACCCGGATTTTCGAAACGGAACTGTACCGGCGGTCTTCCGAACCTGTATCGATTTTTGTGTTGACCCTCATTGGAATGGCCCTGGCCAGCCGAAAAGTCCGTGGCGGAATTGGCCTGCATCTGGCAATAGGTATTTCGCTTGGAGCAATATTTATCGTCCTGTCTCGCTTTACAATGACCTTCACTAATGCTGAGAGCCTCGGACCAGTTGTAGGTGTTTGGCTACCTAACATCGTTTTTTTTCTGATATCTCTGGTATTGATCCGGTATGCCCAAAAGTAGGTTTCAATAATTTTTGAAAATAGATGAATTTTTATAAAATGCTGATTTTCAATTCTATGAAAGGTTATTATTGTTAAGAAAATCATAATTGTCCTACATTTTACAGTATTTTGTTCAAGCGATCGTTGACTATTGTTAGACAAAGCATTATATTTAGGTCATCACAGCTAAAATCAGAACCATGTCAACAATCGAATTCCAAGATCGCTTCAATCAGATGTCATCGGTGTTGCAAACTTTTGCATACAACCTGACCAAGAATGTGGAAGATGCTAAGGATCTCTTTCAGGAGACAGCTTTTCGAGCTATGAGCAATAAAGAGAAGTTTCAGGCCGGGACCAACTTTAAAGCTTGGCTTTTCACTATTATGAAGAACATCTTCATTAACAATTATCGGAAGAAGGTCAAAGCCAAGACCATTAAAGATTCTACGGATAATCTTTATTACCTTAATTCGGGTGCAACGACTATAAAAAATAAGGCGGATTCGAACATAATGATGCAGGAACTGCTCAAGATGGTGGAGGGATTAGATGAAAGTTTGAGAATTCCGTTTGTTATGCATTATGAAGGGTTCAAGTATCAAGAGATAGCGGATCAACTCGATTTACCATTGGGAACCGTCAAGAGTAGAATTTTCTTTGCTCGAAAAGAGTTGAAAGGGTTGATTCAAAATAGATATCGTCAAGTTTATCTTACTCGCACAGAGAACTAGAGATAAAAGCTGGAAGGAGCCATACTTAAAAAGGCCGGACAAAATTGTCCGGCTTTTTTGTTTTTGTTCACTAAAAATGCGCCTTACCAACCGGCAGGCGCATCAAAACAAAACGAAAAACCAACTTAAACCTATATTATTAATGTGTGCATCATGTCCTGGTCAACTGGCTTTAAGTTGCACACTGATTACTTTCTCCTCACCCGATCTGATTATCGTAAGGTTAATCATATCGCCAATTCTCTTTTTATTCAAAATTTCCACCAGTGTTTCCGGTGAGTCGATCATTATTCCATCTGCTTCAATAATAACATCGTGCGGTAGAATGCCACTATATTGAGCAGCACTTCCATCCTCTACACTAACCACTACAACTCCCCGGTCCACAGAAAGTTTAAGATTCATTGATTCTTCAAACTCTTCGATTGTGGCAATACCTGCACCCATTCGACCTCGTGGTCCACCGTGTTCAATTATATTGGCAACCACTTCCTTGAGCATATTAGATGGAATTGCAAAGGAATATCCCGCGAAGACTCCAGTGGGAGTGGCAATTGCAGTATTTACACCAATCAATTCGCCAGAAGTATTGACAAGGGCTCCTCCACTGTTTCCTGGGTTTACCACCGCATCGGTCTGGATGAAATCTTCAATGGCATCAGTACGTCTAATAATCTGATTTCGTCCTTTAGCACTAACGATGCCAGCCGTTACGGTAGAAGTTAGATCAAATGGATTGCCAACAGCCAACACCCACTCGCCAACCTCTACATTATCCGAGTTGCCATAGGTGAGAGAAGGTAGTGCTCCAGCATCAATTTTTATCACCGCCAAATCTGTTCTTGGATCATTTCCAATCAAATCTGCCAGAAATTTTCGATCGTCGTGGAGGGTTACTTCAATCTGATCAGCAAAATCGATAACATGGTTGTTGGTCACGATGTATCCGTCAGAAGAAATGATCACCCCTGAACCTTTTCCTGCCCTTTGCCGCGGACTTCGAAAAGCATCGAACAGGTCTTCATCGAAAAAGAAACTAAAGGGGCTTCTTCGTGTCCGCTCCTCATTAAATCTCCTAAGCGCTCCCTCCCTGCTTTCTTCCGCGTTGATGTGAACAACGGCCGGCATAGCCTGCCTGGCAGCAGATTTGAAGTCCGTTGGGATGGACTCAAGGATGCGGGATTCTGCAAAATGGGCTTGCCTGTTTTTTGTCTTTATCTCTTCTTGGGACAAGAGCAGAATACCTGCAAAAACAATTAAGCCACCAGCCATGCCGGCGACCACAAGTGAGAGTAGTTTTCTCATGAAATTAATTGTTACTTTCAGGTAATCAATTTAACGACTTGGTGAATTCTGAGTTTTCGTGCATTTTTACTTTAACAAGAAATTAACGACAGCTCAAACACGAGTTTTCAAACCCGATCCAAATGCGAATTGCATTAATGACCGATCCCCATACCGGTTCGGAAAATGACCATCCTTTTGATATCGATCTGAGAAAAAACTTCACTGACGTACTCGCTAAGATTGTTTCGGAGAAACCCGATCTCTTGGTTATAGGAGGCGACCTGTGTTTGCAATCAGGTGATGGCTCGATCTATCAGTGGCAACGTGACTTGCTTGAAGAATCTGGGCTAAAATATTACATCATACCCGGTAATCATGATAGTAGTACCCTGCTGGTCGAAGTTTTCGATCAGCTGCCGCGATTGAGAAATTCTGAGCTTTTCTATGCTGAACAGAATCATCAATCAACAATGATCTTCCTGGACACTTCTAAGGGAAGTATGTCAGAGGTTCAGAAGAAGTGGCTGGCAGATCAACTAAAGGAGCAGGCATCGCAAATTTTGATATTTATGCACCATCCGCCGGATCTAATGAATGTCCCGCATATGGATGAGAGACATTACTTAAGAGATAAAGATGAAGTCATGAAGATCCTTCGCGGATCTGGTCGCCAATTGCATGTTTTCTGTGGTCACTATCATGTTGACAAGGTGGTACATTTAGGTGATGTGCATGTCCACATCACACCTTCGTGCTACTTTCAGATTGATTCCAGCCAGAAGGATTTCTATGTAGATCACACAAACATCGGCTATCGGATGATCAACATCGAAAAGGATCGTATGGAGACCAGTGTCCATTATCTTAATGGCAACCTGGCCCGTTAATTCAGGTCCTGTTCGCCCCCACGAAAAGAGATTGTGTGCGACCGCACATCTACTTCGCGCTCATGTCGGTTGAATAAAATGATCTGATGAGCCATACCAAGTCCTTCTCGAAATATCGATATCAGCCTGGCATAGTATTTATCGGTAAGGGTCCTTTTGGGAATAAAGTCCGAATAGGCTGCCCAATCGGCTCCGTATAACGATTTTGCTTCACTCGGAGGGTACACATTCAATTTGATATTGAATCTCTGCTCGTTTGTAGCCAAGGAAGTGGCCAGGTTGAAAAAAGATAGATGTGGCACATCAAGCTTGTACTTGGGATCAAGAACAAATCTCATTTCAAGATCTTTTTCTTTAGATTGAATGACCATGTCATACTTGAGAAGATCATCCCTCTTAAGGAGACGTACTTTGTAAAACCCCTCGACCGGCTCGACGAAATCAATCCCCGCGCGGTGCAGTTTCTTGGTGAAATTATGCGAATAGATGATCTGAGCTGGGAGCGATGTACTCACCATAACAAGAGCAAATAATCCTGCTAATTTCACTGTCATACTTCAAAGATAATCGATTTAGAAGGCATTGGCGTCGGCAACATCATGAGGAAATCTCGGTAGTCTTTGTAACTTGATTTCAACAACTATAAATAGGAATATGTGTGGCCGATCATCACTGACAAAAACCGAAAAAGAGCTTGAGGAAAGGTTCAAAGCTACTTTCTACACGGAAGATCTAGAGAAATATAACCCTCTTCCCAACTACAATGTCGCTCCCACACAAGTGATGCCCATTTTAACCAGCAAGGACCCGGAACATTTCAGACCGATGCGTTGGGGCTTAATTCCCTTTTGGGCTAAGGACCTCAAAATAGGATACAAAATGATCAATGCCCGGATAGAAACTTTATTGGAAAAGTCTGCATTTAAATACGCAGCTGAAAAGCGGAGGTGCCTGGTGCCTATGGACGGATACTACGAATGGAAGAAAACACCCGGGGGTAAGATTCCCTATCGCATTGTGGTTGGTGAAAACCAGTTGTTTAGTATGGCCGGATTATGGGAGACCTGGAAGGCACCGGATGGTGAATTGATTAAGTCATTTACGATAATCACGCAGGAGCCTAGCCCTTCGATTGCGCATATACATGATCGAATGCCTGCCATACTGAGACCTGATCAGGAGGATGCCTGGTTAGACCAGGGTATTCCGGCAAGCGATGCTTTGAGCGTCTTAGCACCATATCCAGATGATGAAATCCGGGCGTATACAGTTTCAAAACGGGTGGGCAACGTCACGGAGAATGACTCAGATTTAATCCTGCCGGTAGATTATCCGGGAGAGCTACAAACTGCTCTTTTTTAACTTTACTTGATGTCTCCCATCCAGTTCTTCATCCAGGGGCTAAGAGCCAGGAAGATAATACCTGCCCCTACTCCCACCCACACTACTGTGAGAAACAGGCTGGGAATTTGTTGCACATTAGAAGGGTCAAAATTGCCGGCATACAGACCAGCGATTAAGTTTCCTAATGCTGCTCCGACAAACCATATACCCATCATCTGACCCAAATACTTGCGCGGTGCAAGTTTGGTGGTTGCGCTAAGCCCAACAGGGCTGAGCGTGAGTTCTCCGGTCGAATGCAGGAAATAGGTGAGTACCAGGGCCATCATACCGGTTTTACCACCATCAGTCACCACCTGGGCAGCATAATACATGACCAGGAAGCCCATGGCCATCAAGATCAGGCCAAATCCAAATTTTACCGGTGTCGAGGGATTCATATTGCGAGCTGCCAGTTTCACCCATAGAGCACCGAACACCGGTGCCAAAATGATGATAAATGCTGGATTCACATTCTGAAGCCATCCAGCCGGCAATTCCCATCCAAACAAAAATCGATTGGTATAGTCTCTGGCAAAAAGGTTCAGGGAGGATCCCGCCTGTTCAAAACCCGACCAGAAAACTGCGGCACCTATAAACAACATAAAAATGACGACTACTTTCTTTTTCTCTTCAGTATTCAGGCCACCAGCAACCAATATATAGGTGAAGTACAGAAGCGTCACCGCGACGATGATAACTCCAACTGCACTGGCAAACCCGACAGCCGTAAAAATGTTGATCTGGTCGGTTAATTGTAGCGCCGCCAAGAATGCGATTAAAAGCGCCAAAAATCCCAACGCCAATTTTGGATTCGATTTTGTCCCATTCGCTTCACGGTCCATTTTAGCCTTTGGTTCGATTCCCAAGTCTCCCAAGTTCTTTTGTGTAAGTCGGTACTGGATCAATCCCAAAAGCATTCCGACCGCAGCAAGTCCAAAACCCAAATGCCAATTCACCTTCTCGCCCAGGAGAGCCACAAATGTTTGGCCCAGTAAAGAACCAAGATTAATACCCATATAGAATATAGAAAACCCCGCATCTCGCCTGGCTCCTTTATCCGGATAAAGGTCACCTACAATTGTACTGATGTTTGGTTTGAGTAATCCGGTGCCGCTGGCAACGAATGCCAACCCAGCGAAGAAAATACTTGTGCTCCCTGGTATGGCAAGGAGCAGGTGGCCGATCATGATTAGAATACCTCCGTACCAAATCGCTTTTCGTTGGCCGAAGATGTTATCAGCCAGCCAACCTCCGGGAAGCGTGAGCAGATATACCCCAGCTGTATAGAGTCCATAGATAGCACCTGACGTTTCTGTGGTCAAACCCATGCCTTCCTGAGCCGTGGGAGTAGTCATGAAAAGGACCAGAATGGCTCTCATGCCATAGTAGCTGAAACGTTCCCACATCTCGGTGAAAAACAAGGTCGACAAGCCGGAAGGGTGACCGAAAAAGCCTTGGGTTTTGGTTGGATCAAATTGACTCATGCCGCTGGAGTATTATTGCTAAACGGCTAAAAATAGAGGTTTTTTCCAAACACTTTAGCCCAACAGTTCTTCTGGTGGCAGATCTATGATCCCTCCCTCTAAATTGTAGAACTTTACTGATGGAAATTGATTTTTTAGTCGCTGGATAGCTATTTGACTTCTGATACCTCGTTTGCAATAGATCACAGCGGGTTGAGCATCAAAAAGTAGATGATGGCCGGATTTAAGGTCGGAAAGCGGAACGAGATGACCCCCAATATTACCTGCCTCATGTTCAGCGGGCTCTCTTACATCAATGAGGACGAATTTGATGCCCTCTCTGCGCCACTGGGCTAGCTTGTGAAAATTGATCTGTCTCACAGTAATCAATTCCGCAATACCGAACGACTGTCGATCTCCTTGACTTCCAGAGTCCAACCTGCTCCCTCCACTAAAAAGCTTAAGGTCTCCAACATCTCACTACCTTTTTTTGCTGCTCTTGCGGGAAGATCACTCTGTAAAGCCACTTGCTCAATGTACGACTTGGCTTTTTTGTTTAGATCATTCAGATCCTCGTTATTAAACGAATTGAAAGTGCCTTCACTGATGTCGTAATAATCCAGATCGTGGTCAATGGAAATGAGCTTGACCTCTGGTAAAGCAGATAGTCGAATAACTTTGCGATCCGGTATGACCTCTAGATCCAGGCTTTCGAGATCAAAACCCATGGATACCTTTGCTTTCACCCGGATCAGGGCTTTTTTTCGAAAAATACTCCAGTCATATCCGTAGTAGTCCTTATAATCATAGATTTCTGAGAAATAGCCTTGAACTGTGATGAGCTTGGTGACTTCCTCAATTCGATCTAGAAGGACCTGGCTGTCTTCTTGCTGCACTTTTTCAAAGAAGGGCAATCTTAGATTTTGAGCGACCCAAAAGCCAAACACAAATACAGCAATAAAAGCAAAGATCCAGAAGAATTTCTTCATTTAGTCTTCGATTGAAATGGGGTATTTCAGACCCTGGTAGTCTCTGATCACGGCCTTGATAGATCCGACAGAAACCGGGCTTTCAATGAGTAACGGGATTCGGTTTTTGTCATTCGAAACCCAGACTTTCATACCATCCTTGTCCTTGAAAATGTTTCCGATTACAACTTCTGGTTCGAAAAACAAGGTGTTGCATTTACCTACCCCCTTTACGCGTTTCTCCTCAAGACCCCGGTAAATGATGTCAAGTGAATACACCTGTCTGTCCAAATAAACTTTCATCGGAAGACTACTGCCCTCTGGCAATGATTGAAATTCGACATTTCGCATCACATAGATAGAACTCAGGACATCATGTGTGCACTCATGCAGCTCTACCGTCTGTTCGTCAGCTGTTTCTTTCGTTTTACCCTTCACTGAGACAGCTTTCGCCCGGGTATGGTCATACTTAGTCCGATCATACATGGTGTACTTCCCTTCATGGACATTTCGCTCCGTCAGGGTAGGACGCATGGAGAGTTTGTCAACATAACTGTCGTAGTAGTCTCTAACCTTGAAAAACCAATCATAGGATTTGAATGTGCGTCCGATCGCAGAAAAATGGTAGTGATCGCCTTTGTCAGCAACCTCAAATATCACCTCACCCGCAGCTATCCAGATAAAATTCCAGTTATAGTAGACCTTATAGGTGATCCTTTCCCCTCCTTTAAAAGTCTGATTGGATATGCCACATGGATCAATCTTATCAGGTTTATCTGAGGAAGAACCAGAAGTGAAACTGCTGCTTGCCATCATCATGGCAGCCACAATCACCAAAACAGATATTTTGAAGAAAGTTTTGATCCTCATTTTGGCAAGTTTCAGAACGAACTTGATCTAGCCTTTATTACAGGGATAACTATTCTATTGATCTCGAAGTTCAATCTAATGTTAATAAAATCGTTGCTATCCAGACTTTAGGACGTAGGGAAACAAGCCAAAGGTCACAAAAGAAAAGTTAAATCTGCGACATATCAATCGAACTTTGGTTAATGCTTCTATTTATATCACAGCACACGGGCACAAAGTAGCGTTTAAACAACAATGAGGCATGGCTGGCACCATGCCCCATACAGATTTGAGTGTTCGAACTGCTTATGTTTCAGAACCCTACAAAGCTACTACAAAATCACTTAGTATAATAATTACGGGAAGTGTTTTTGTGCCTCGATGAATACATGGTGTTCTTTTTTAATATCTTCGAGCCATGTCCCATCAACGTATACTGGGAATCGACCCGGGAACGAATGCACTTGGTTTTGCAATACTTGACATCTTTCCTAAAAAGCTGATTGTCAGAGAAATAAATGTATATCACCTCCCTCGATCGGCTACTCATCAGAGGAAACTCCACCTGATTTTTTCGTACCTCCTTAGATTAATTAGAGATCATCAGCCCAATCAGATGGCAATCGAAGCCCCTTTCTATGGGAAAAATGTACAGTCTATGTTAAAGTTAGGCCGGGCCCAGGGTGTGGCGATTGCTGCTGCTTTGACTAAAGATTTATCTGTTTTTGAATACTCTCCAAAGAAGATCAAGGTAGCTGTCACTGGTAACGGCAACGCATCAAAAGAGCAAGTCGCCGCATTACTAAAGCAAATTGTCAGTAACGAAATCAAGACCGAATCGCTTGATGCGACAGATGCTTTGGCCGCAGCAGTCTGTCATCATTTTCAAAAGAAGACAAAGGGAATGGGCGCCTCGCAATACAAGGATTGGTCGGCATTTCTAAACGCAAATCCGGAAAGGTCGTCTAATCGTTAAGATATTCCATTATTTCCCAGCATAGAGAAGCTGCGAGTTTTGCAGTTAGGTTATTTATGTCATGAATCGGATTCAGCTCTGCGATATCGCAAGATATCACCTTGCCGGAGGAAAGTATAGACCTCAAGATGTGAAGAAATCTACCTTGAGGTGAAATGCCCAAAGCCGATGCAGCACTAACACCTGGCGCCACTGCAGCTGAAAACACATCGAGGCATATGGTGAGATAGACCCAATCCATTTCTCTGAGGAAATTGGCTGTTTCTTTCGTTGATTGATCTGTGTGCATTTCTTCAGCAAGGATTGGATTGACTCCCCACTTTGCAGCCCTGTGTAGCAGTATTTCAGTATTTGCGCTCCGCTGGATGCCAATTGGCAAGTAGGAAAAGGGCATTCCTTTCTGCTGGCCCAGTTGCCATACCTGATAGAATGAAGTACCTGAATTGCCTTTCCCGTCCAATGGTTCTCTTAGGTCCAAATGAGCGTCAAAGTTGATGACCCCCAATCGAGGTATACTTTCCTTCTTCTGCAAAAATTCGCTGAGTCCGATCCAATGACCAACCGCAATTTCATGACCACCCCCGATCAGGATGGGTACATATCGGTGGTTAAGCAAGTGAAAGACCGCACTGGCTAGATTTGCTTGAGCTTTTTCCAGCTCACCGTCCTCACAAAGTATATCTCCTGCGTCCACGATTTCATATGCACCATGCCTTGGCATACCACCGGCTACCCTACGAAAAGCATTTGGGCCCAAGACTGCTCCCGGTCTTCCCTGGTTTCGAATCACCCCTTCATCACAAGCAAATCCAAGCAGGGCAAAATTCTTTTTCTCTGCCTGAGGAAGGGCCTCCAGCAAAGAAAGAGGTTTGACAATCTCATGAAACCTCGATGCGACTCCTCCATCAGATCGGCCACTCCACAATTCGATATCGGGAGCTCGGTAATGGTCTAAATCAAGCTTCATATATCAACTCGCCTTTTTTCCAAACCCGGTGGGGAGTAAGTTGGCCTTGGTGATAGAGGATTTCACGATAGTCGGTCACTGCATAACTCTGCATGTCCGCTAACTTGCCTTGCTGAAGCATCCCGCGATCGGTGAGGGAAAGCGCCTGAGCGGCTCGAAAAGTCAGACCGGCCAAGACTTCGGCGGTCGACAGCTTTTCGTAAGCACTTAGCAAGGCAGCTCCGGTGACCAAATCCCCCATGGGTGCCGAGCCAGGGTTCCAATCCGATGCAATGGCCAGTATCGCACCGGCGTCAAGAAGTCTCCTTGCCGGGGCAAAAGGTATCCCAAGTCCCAGTGATGCATTAGGCAATACAGTGGCAACGGTATTGCTTTCGGCCAGCAATCGAATATCTTCGGCATTGATTGCTTCCAGATGGTCGACGGAAACGGCGTGCCAAATTCGTCCCAAGGCACTACCTCCTGATGAGAACTGATCCGCATGAACTGTAATCTTGAAGCCAAGGTTTCGCGCCTTTTTAAGGAAGTCTGCCCCCTCTTCTTTGGAGAATGCAGACTCTTCAATGAAGATATCTACTCGATCAGAGAGATTTTCAGCCTTTATTCTGGGAAGCAGTTCCTCTGCGATGGCAGTCAGGTATGACCGGTAATCACCCGGCCAGGTAGGTGGTTTGATGTGGGCGGCCAGACAGGTTGGAACCAAGTCAACACTTGATTGCTGATTTACCTGATTGATTATTCGCAGTATCCGAAGCTCATGTTCCTGATCAAGCCCATAGCCACTTTTTACTTCAATGGTCGTCACACCTCTTGAAAGCATTCGATAGATTCTTTCGCGTAGGGCAACCTGAAGGGCTAGTTCGGTTGCATCTCGTGTTTGCTCAACGGTTTGCCAGATTCCACCACCTGCTTTTGCAATTTCCAAATAGCTTTTACCGCTGATACGCAAAGCATAGTCATTGGCCCTTGATCCAGCCCAGCATATGTGGGTATGCGCATCGATAAACCCCGGTATGAGCACTTGAGGGGTTTTGAGATCTTCCACAGTTGAGGCCATTTTATTCAATTGGTCAAAGGTGCCGACCTCTTGTATAACGCCTTCATTAATCAATACTCCTGCATCTTCAATAGGTTGGATTGCTGTATCTCTGATGGGACCCCTCAGGGGCCATCCGGCACAGGTGATGATTTGCTTAAATGGTCCGATCAGAAGCATAGTGGAGATTATAAAGGAAGACCCTTGTTTTGTAATGTTTCGGTTGCTTCCGCATAACCGGCGTCGACGTGACGATATATACCCAAGGCCGGATCGTTGTAGAGCACTCTCCGAAGACATTGTTCTGCGCGATCGGATCCATCAGCCAGGACTACCATCCCCGCATGAAGTGAATATCCCATACCGACTCCACCTCCATGATGAAAAGATACCCAGGTAGCTCCACCGCTGGTGTTGGCCATCAGATTCAGCAAGGGCCAATCTGCTACCGCATCACTGCCATCTTTCATCGCCTCAGTTTCGCGGTTTGGAGATGCCACCGATCCGCAGTCCAAATGATCCCGCCCAATCACAATAGGAGCTTTGACGATCCCTTTTCGAACCAGGTCGTTGAATATTAGTCCCGCCTTTTCCCGTTCCCCCATTCCCAGCCAACAAATCCTCGCGGGGAGCCCTTGGAAGGCTATTTCCTGCTTGGCTTTTTGTAACCAGCGGAGGAGGCTTTTATTTTCGGGGAAAGCTTCAATCAATGCTTCGTCAGTTGCATATATGTCGTCTGGATCGCCACTTAATGCGACCCACCTGAATGGACCTTTCCCTTCGCAAAAAAGAGGACGGATATATGCTGGTGTAAATCCAGGAAAATCGAATGCTCTATCTTCTCCACCTTCTCGAGCGAAGGCTCGAAGATTATTTCCATAATCAAAAGTGACCGCTCCCCGGTCCATCAGGGTCAACATCCAACCAACATGTTTTGCCATACTGGCCAAAGATCTGGATTGATAAACTTTTGGGTCTTTTCTTCTCAGATCCCGGGCTTGCTCCAGAGTTAGCCCTTGTGGAACATATCCATGAAGCGGATCATGGGCAGAGGTCTGATCAGTGACTATGTCGGGTGTGATCTCATCCCGAACCAACTTTTCCAGGACATCCACAACATTACCAACCAATCCGACCGACAGCTTTTCCTTACCCTGCATGGCCTCTCTTACCCAGCTGATGGCCTGATCGAACGATTGTGTCATTCTATCACAGTATTTGGTGTCTAGTCTCTTTTGTATCCGGGAAGGATCTACGTCAACTCCCAGGAAAACCGCATCATTCATGGTGGCAGCAAGTGGCTGAGCACCCCCCATTCCTCCAAGGCCTCCACTGAAGATCAATTTTCCCCTGAGGTCGCCATCAAAGTGTTTTCGCCCGCAGGCGGCAAAAGTTTCATAAGTGCCTTGAAGAATACCCTGTGTTCCAATGTAAATCCACGAACCTGCCGTCATTTGACCAAACATCATCAGTCCCCGTTGTTTCAGATCATTGAAGTGATCCCAATTCGCCCATTTTGGCACCAGATTACTATTAGCAATCAGCACCCGGGGAGCCTCCGGATGAGACCGGATAATTCCTACCGCTTTTCCAGATTGCACCAGCAGGGACTCATTATCTTCCAAGTTGAGTAGCTTCAAAATAATTGTCTTCAAGGCCTCGGTGTTTCTTGCAGCTTGCCCAGTGCCTCCATAGACCACTAAGTTTTCCGGATCTTCTGCTACTTCCTCACAAAGGTTATTCAAAAGCATGCGCAGGGGAGCTTCGGTCTGCCAACTTCTAGCATGAAGTTTCGTGCCGGTTGGTGCTTTGTAAAGGGGATGCCTGGCATATTTCTCAAGAAATTGAGAAACGGTCATAATGTGGTCCTTTTAAGTCAATTAAATGTTTCTTTGCTGCCTCATTGGCTACCCGGTTGAGATTCCCCTCCCTGATCCATTTTGCCAGCCACTCGATATCACCCGAGAAAATTCGATCTGTCTCGGCATGCTCGATTTTTTCCCGTACTGCCATGTGAACGGCATCCAGTACAGGATTAGATTTGAGTGGTCTCCGGTAATCTATGGCCTGACACCCACAGAGTAACTCCACCGCCAATATATACGATAGATTATTGAGTATTGTTTCCAATTTTCGGCCGCTGATCGAACCCATAGACACATGGTCTTCCTGTCCTAAAGAGGTGGGTATGCTGTCGGCACTGGCTGGAA
>JAHELJ010000108.1 GCA_024644235.1 Lewinellaceae bacterium | reverse complement strand
CTCAATTACCAATGCAGGAATAAGTTATGCTCAGACTGGACAAAAAAAGACTATCTGGACGGCAGCTCTCTTCTATAATTCTCTTAGTCAGGACATCATCAAATCCTCTGCATTAAGCACGACCCTGGGGATTCGTCAAGAGCTGAACAAAGACTGGAACGCTTCTCTTCGCTTAAGAAGCCAATCAACTTTTCTGAACTCGGCAGCTAATGGTCATATCCTTCGGGTACTTCTTCAAAGTAATTTTAGTCTGAGTACTCAACAGAAATTGCAGCTTCGCATACAGTGGATCTCCCGTAATCGATCCCGAAATGATCTTACAGAAGTCATGGGGCACCTCGGCTATCAGTTCCAATTCTGAGGTCTCAGGCAGCACCCTGTTGAAACCCGGTTTCATCGAATCTGTTAATTCGTCCAGATTCCAAAACAAACTATTTGGTAACTTGGGGATTCCCGACCAAGTGATCACTCATGTCCGAAAAACGCAAGCTGGCCACCATTCTGTTCGCAGACATTGCGGGCTACACCGCACTCATGCAAAAGGATGAGGAGCAAGCACTGCGATATCTCAACCGCTTTAAGGAAGTATTGGAAAGTACCACGTCCGCCCACCATGGCCAGATCGTTCAGTACTTTGGCGATGGATGCCTGCTTGCCTTCGACAGTTCTGTGCAAGGGGCCGAATGTGCCATGGCGATGCAGAAAATCTTCATGGGCGATCCCGGGTTGCCGGTGCGCATTGGTATGCATCTCGGAGATGTAGTATTTAAAAACGACAATGTCTTTGGCGATGGAGTAAATGTGGCCTCGAGAGTAGAGTCTCTGGGAGTGCCCGGAGCCATCCTTTTATCAAAACCGATCCGCGATCAAATCAAGAACCGGCCAGAATTCCAACTGCAATCACTCGGTCATTTCGATTTCAAAAATGTGGAGGAGGAGGTCGAAGTATTTGCTATTACCAATGAAGGTTTTGCCATTCCTAAACGGGAAGAAATGGAGGGCAAGCTCAAACCAGCTGCCCCGAAAAAGAGGCCGAAATGGCTATTGCCTGCCGCGGTAGGAGGTGGACTCCTCCTGATCGCGGGTGCCTGGTACGCCGGCGGGCAGAAAATCACCGGTGCCTCTCCTCCCACCTTCCAGTCGTTGGCGGTATTTCCCTTCAATAATCAAAGCAACAATCCGGATTTGGATTACTTGAGCGAAGGCATTGCTGACAACCTGATTAACGATCTGTCCAGCTCAGGTGACATACGGGTGATCTCCCGAAGATCCACATTCCCGCTGCGTGATTCTATCCATAATCTATCGTACATCATCAAATTACTGGGTGTGGATGCACTGTTGGTGGGCAACCTGAATCAAGAATCAGATCAAATCCAACTGGATGCTGAATTGATCGCTAGCTCCGACCTCAGTCAAATATGGAGAACAAAGCTCGAAGGTGACCAGAACAGCCTACCCAACCTGGAAAGTCAGATTGCCCGGGCTGTGCTCACCTCCGCAGGTCCATCAACTTCCTCGCCTCAGCTGGAGTATCAACCAGTTGATCCTGAGGCATATCAACATTATATGCAGGGAAGGTTTCTGAGCTATGGATCTACCGAGAAGGAAATCGATTTAGCCATTGAACATTTTCATAAGGCGATCGAGATCGAGCCGAATTATGCCAAGGCATACGCCGCTCTGGCAAATCAAAAATCATCGCAGGCTCGCTTTTCGAATACTTCCAGGCAGGAATTGTTGCGAGAGGCCAGACTAGCTCTTCAGTCTGCCTTTTCCATCGATCCAAATCTGCCCGAGGCTCATCTGGCTGATGCCAACATTCGATTTTTCTGTGACTTCGACTGGCCTGGTGCCGAGTCGGCATACCGAAAGGCTTTAGCCGCTGATCCTGATAATGCCAGCATATATTCTGATTTCTCCTTCTTCCTTTGTGCCATGAATCAATATGAGGAAGCAGTGGAACTGGCAGAAAAGGCAATCCGCTACGATCCGATTTCCATTTCATCCATGCACATCATAGCTTGGGCTCATCTTTATCAGCATCCGGAAAAATCAGTCGAAGAATTTCAGCAAATTACCGAGCTCCATCCCACCTGGATTTGGGGATATATGAAACAAGGCATGGCCGAAATCTTGGTGGGTGATTGCGAAGCCGCCATGAAGTCTATGCAGGCCGTGGAAGAGCGAAAGGGAGAATGGGGCGGTGAATTATTGGAAGCCTATCTGGCTGTGCTATATCTCAAATGCGGTTTAAAGGATAGCGCCGAAAAGCAAAGGCAATTTGTGCTGGATAAGGTTGCCCAACTAGGTGTTTCCGATCCTTTAAACATTGCTATACTCTACGGAGGCTTTGGAAACATGGAAGAGATGATCAATTGGACAAAAAAATGTATTGAAGAAAAATCCGTAAACGTAGCGCTCATGCAATTGGTCAAGGATCTGGATTTTTTTGTTGAAAATCCCTTTCAAAAGTCTGCTTATCTTACCCTTTTACAAGAATTGAGATTTCCGGGCGCCTAATTAACAAGGTCAAAACTAGGTTGAACTAGGAACCACCTTTTCTTCTGGTAAGTCTATTCGAAATAATTTAGCCGGTTTAGTTCTTCCGCGAAGTTCGAATACACCAATATCACTAATTCGATATTTACCGGGAACTTCCAGTATATCAAGCAGTTCACCCGAGACCAGGAATTCCGCATCATGCTTATTACATAGTTCCTGAATTCTTGAAGCAGTGTTCAAGACATCTCCGGAATAGACAATATCTTTTTTATAGGTTCCCACTTCCCCGACCGCTACCCGCCCACAATGCAAACCAGCTTTAAACTCGGGGACAGTCCCGTACTTATTCAGATACCTTTCCCGGTGCCTTTTGATTACAGCATCAATCTGGAAAAAACAGCGGATGCATCTGGCTTCTTTGATCCCCTTTTCAAAGGGCCAGGTGATAATTACTTCGTCTCCCACATACTGATAGATCTCCCCAAAATTTTCGATGATCGGAAGACTGGCGTCTTCAATGAAATCATTTAAAAATTTGAAGTATAGCACACTTCCGAGCTTTTCAGCAATGGCTGTGGAAGATTTCAGATCGAGAAACATAAATATTCGATCTTCCTCCTTCGGCACATAGTACTTTCCCACGAGAAGATTGCGAAATACCACCCGGCCAAATTTCTCGCTGATCTGCATTGTGAAAATAGTAATGATGGCAACGGATAGCCAGGTAAGCAGATTTAAAAGTAAGCCGTAGTCTTGTATTAGATACTTTTCTACTCCAGTCCAAACATCTTGATGCCAGAGTGGCTGTTTGAAAGCTACGGCCACATATATAAATGAAGAAGCAAAGCTGATAAAGATGATCAAGAGAGTGAATACCAGGAAATAGACCAGCAAGCTTAGTCCTAGCGGCAGCCGGCGTAGTTTTCTGCGGAGAAAAAAAACAATTAATGTACCGCCCAGGATGGCAGCCAAAAAAACGCCAAATAGAAACCCGACAAAAGAACTCCTCAGATCATAGTTTTCCGAAGAGTTGAGTAACATATGATTGTAGGCAATCAAAAACAGCGAAAAAAGTGACCATCCCAGGAAAATATAGAGAAGGGTACGAAGCTTAATGCGCAGGCTATTGGATATGCGGAATTTTCTTTTCCTCGTCACAATCTCTGATGCATTGCTATTGCTATTATAACTCCTTTTGATGATACTTGCTGAATACCAAAAACAGAATGCCACAAAGTAACCAAGCAGGTAAAGTCAAAAATGACAAGAAGACTCCCTGGCTCAGTGACCAACCATAGAAAATCAGAAAGCTAAATCCCCAGGCGAGAAAAACAGCCCAGTTAAAAGAAATATTATTCTGCTCCGCCCAATTGCATTGAATTTCGAATCGATCGGCAAAATAGTGCTCGAACACTATGACGGCTCCTATGGGCGCCAGTATAAATCCATACAGGGCTACAAACCCCAATAGTTTCATAGCGATGGCCGGAAACAATCCCGCTATCGTAGCAATCGCACCGGCAAACATGGTCACCCAGAAGGTAGATGCTTTTGGTACTATGGCCTGAAAAGCCAGGCCCGCCCGATAGATGGTTGGGTTGGCCGTAGTCCAGCAGGCTATGATTACCGCAAGAATTCCAAAGATTCCGATTGCATTATGTGCCATAGGTCCGGGAGACACCGGAGGAGCTTCACCTGCCGCGAGAAATGCCTGACCCTCCGGCGACTGGATATAGACTGCATAGAGTAGGGCAGCAGCGATCCAGGCGATATAATGTCCGACATACATACCACCAGCTGTCGTCCATCCTGCCTGACTCGAACGCGCATACCGGAAGACGGACAGATCTGACATACCAATATGCATGGCTGCATTACAAAACCACGACCACATCACCACATGCCAAAAAGTGTATTTGATCTGGCCGGGAAAGGGATCGGAACCTTCACCCCACAGAGCCCAAAACTCCGAGAAGCTGCCAACACCCAATTGACTTAATGCAACGATTCCACAAGCTATGAATGCAGCTACAATAAGGGGAGCCATCCAGTTTGCTGCACGAGCGACAGAATTGTAGCCCCGGGCAGCAACTATCGATATAACTACACCGATGCTAACTACCACCAAAACCCAGGTGAGTCCACTAGGCATGGTATCGTTAAGTCGCGGCATGGGCATATCGAAAGGTATGCCAACTGCAGTAGCGCCGACGGTCACCATGGCCCCAGCCAAAAAGCAAAAGAGGATTCCGTTTGCCAGATTATAAAAAGTGACCAAGTTCCTACCGCAAATTTTCTCTAGCTGGTAGTACAAAGTCAATCTGTGTTTTACTGCGATTTCCGCCGTCAGAAATCGCCAGCTTAACACCGCCAGGAAATTGCCGATCAACAGGCCAATGATCAGATCGAAGGCACTGACTCCTGCCGTGAGAAAGAGAGGTCCGATCATAAACTCTGTACCGGCAGCGTGCTCCCCGGCGTACATGCCGAGGAAGCTCTTCCAGCTTTTCAGATGAGATGCGGGTACGGGCTCACGTTCAAATTCATTGATTGCCTCTACAGGTGTCTTGCTCATGGAAGTAAATTATTGCTACTCGTCACAGCCGGCCATCAGCACCTGCAAGGTGGCACCGGCTTGCAACTCGAACCCTGCCATCAACTCAACCGAGCCTGGGCTTTGTAGAGTCACATCACTCGAGGTAAGGATTTTCCCCGACACCATGAGTTGAGTTCCTGCCTGATATGTCCCTGTTGCAATCGTACCGTCAAGGCTCATCATAGCCGCACAGGCAGCCGCCAGGGTAGGGCCATAGATATAGGCAGCTCCTTCATCGCTGGATACTTCAGTGTGATAGGGAGCTCCGGCAATGGCATGGCTGCCATCAATATCGACATCAGTGCCAAATAGATCATTCGCCGCCCCGTCTGAAGCAGTGTGCTTAACCAGTTGAGACCAGGCGGCTCCCACTTCCTCAAAGAGATACTTCGCCCCGGCATCGGTTCCATTGTCATCATCTCTAGCTGTACCAACGGCTGCAAAACCGGTGGTGATTCCGACACTGTTGCCAAACTTATCATGCGGTTCACCGTCCGAAGCGGTGAGCTTTGCTGTCTGTGTCCAATCGTAACCATTTAAGGAAAAGATATAGGCTGCCCCTGTTTTATCCGATACAAAAGGAGCTCCGGCAATGATCTGCGGTCCGAATATATCCACACTCTCTCCCAGACGGTCGAAAACATCGGCATCATCATGCACCAACTTCTCCTCTTCAGTCCAGGACATGCCCCAACGCTTGAAGACATATATCGCTCCCGACCACAGATAGTCCACTCCCACATTCGAAGGAGCACCTACCACGGCATAATCGCCCGATATGGACACATCTGCTCCGAAGACATCACCTGCATCTGCATCCGAAGCGGTGACTTTATCGATCTGGATCCAGCCATTGGCATAGTAATCTTCAAAGAAATAAGCAGAACCTGACTTGCTCCCGTGATCATCATCATCGGGAACTCCTACCACCGCTCGAGTGCCGGAAATGCCAACGCTCTTTCCGAAATGATCGTTGTCATCTCCATCCGCCGGTCGCAGGGTGGCTTCATGATACCAGTTAGATCCTGAGCCGGAGAAAATATAGGCGGCTCCCATGTCTGTCTTACCCCCGTAATCCACATTGATCGCACCGACGATCACATATCCACCAGTGATATCCACACTATAGCCAAATTGATCACCCAGAGCACCTCCCCAGGGTGGCACCAATTTCTTGACTTGCGTCCAGACACCTCCAATTCGTTGAAAAATGTAAGCTGCACCGGCTTTGTTGGTGCCAAAGCCGCTTTGCAAAGGTGCCCCGACGATGGCGTAATCACCGTCGATGGCCACGGAGTATCCAAAAAGATCAGCAAACTCCGCATCACCGGCGTTGATCTCTTGCTCCTGACCGAAAAGGGCCTGGCAGAAAATCAACAGCGTGAGAATAGCTGCGTACCTCATGAGTTAGGTTTTTGGTCGTTCTGACCTTCACAAGGTAGTAATTTTCAGCAGTTTAGGAAATGAATGTGGATTTCAACCCAATGAGAGAACATCCGAACAAATGACAAATAAACGGCTCGATCCTATGTGCCGACAATCTTTGAGGAAAGCTGTTTGTTTCGCCAATATGCCACCATACTCAGGATGAATAAACTGGCAACCGTGTAAAAAACAAACGGAGGAATCGGAGCCGGATCGCCAGCAGCATATGAGTGCAATCCGGACAAATAATAATTAACCCCAAAGTAAGTCATCATCACCGATGCCAGGCCAAACAGGGTGGCCACATTGAAGGCATAAAGACTCTTCAAACCGGGAATGAATCGCATATGAAGAATAAATGCGTAAATCAAAATGGTGACCAGTGCCCAGGTTTCTTTGGCGTCCCAACCCCAGTACCTGCCCCAGGATTCATTTGCCCAAATACCTCCGAGATAGGTTCCGATGCTGATCATAAAAAGGCCACCGATCAAAGTCATTTCACTGATGTAGGACATTTCCCGGACCACATTTTTAATCCGAATCTGATTGGTTTTGGTCTGTGAGACCATTAGGATCAGATTAAGGATGCCGATGATTGCCCCGAGCATCAGAAATCCATAGCTACCAGCGATTAGGGATACATGAATGGTAAGCCAATACGACTTCAGCACCGGCACCAGAGGGGTGATTTCCGGATCCAGCCAGCTCATGCCCGCTACCATCAGAATCGTGGAGGCTAGGATTGATGTAGCCGCCAAACCACCGAGTGATTTCCTGGTAAAAATCAGTCCAGCCAGCATGGTGGTCCAGGCAATGTAGATCATCGATTCGTAGCCATTGCTCCAGGGGGCGCGGCCCGAGACATACCACCTGAGACTCAGACCTGCAGTATGTACCAGAAAACAGATTCCCAATAGTCCCACGGCTATCGCCAGGGGCCACTTGGGGTTCCATTTGGGATTAAATACCAGGGTGAAGAACATGATTAATGTCAGCAAACCAAACAGGCCATAATACCTGCCGACCCGGCTAAAGACATTCATCTTGTTCAATAATATTTCCGACTTTATCTTTCTACCGGGAGGTAAGATCTCTCCTCCATTTTCCTGTTGATAATTACACAAACGGTCCACCAGGTCATTGGCAGAATCCCAATCCCGTTCACGCACTGCTGCAGCATAGTCCTGGAAGAAATCCAGAATAAAAGGATCACTTATGACACTATGGCTATGTGCTTGCTGCAAATCACTCGGTGAGTACCAGGTATCCGAACCGGATATTTCTGGATAAACCTTAAAGAAACGTCCGGAGAATACCAGATTACAGATATTCACCCGCTCGTCAATCTTGATCACTTCCTTATCAAAAGTCCCCCGATCCTTGGCTTCAAGACTAAAAGCCTTCCGAACCTGATCCCCCAAGAGGTACTCGGGACTGAAGAAATCATTGTAGGTAGCTAATTTTCCCTCGACAGGAATCATCTTGTCCAGATCTTCATGACCTCCTGCCTTGATCAATGGCACGTCGGTCCAGGTCTCGGGATAAATCATCATCCCCAGAAAAACCTGGGTTGCTGACTGACCGTGTAGTTCTTCTTTCCTGGCAAGTTTGCGCAATATCTCACCCGCCAACGTATGCACCGGTTTCATTCTGCCCCTATGATCCTGCACCACCAATGCAGCAACTTTGGCTGCGTGCTCGGCGTCAACAACTTGTTGCTCTGGCACCACACCCTCCGAAGCATGCAGATGAAAGCTCGTCAAAAAGAACAATGGAACCAGCACAGCTGCCAGCTGCCGGGAGGTGTGAATTTGCTTGAGTTTCCGTGCCAAACTGCTAAACCGGCTTTTCCTGCTAAATAAAGTCAGCACCATGCCCAGGGTCAGTAAAAAGTAGCCAAAGTATGAGATCCAGGTGCCCAGGGCATCGTGGTTTACGCTTAAAATTGTGCCAAGCTCGTCCTGGTCATATGAACTCTGAAAAAACCGGTAACCGCCGTAGTTAAGGATGTTATTCATATAGATCCTCTGATCCCGGACCATACTGGTACGGTCGTCTATTAAGGTTACTTCACTGGCGTATGATGAAGCACTATTTGTGCCGGGATAGCGATCCATGATAAAATCCCTCAATCTGATCGAAAAAGGCAGGGCAACATATCTGGAGCCATAGCTGGCAGAAATTCTTATATCGTCAAGGATCAGGGTTTCCGGTTTACCGGTCATTCCTGCATTGCCTTTCACATCCAGATTGTCTCTTTGTCCATTTACACTAATGTTCAACCTGGCCATACCCATACTTTTATTGCTCATCTTCCTGCCTGAAGAGCTCACTATGGTTTCAGCACTCGGGTTAAAGTCGCTGACGACAAAATTGCCGGCAGGTGTAGTGTATAGCGACCGGAGCAGCATTGGACTTTGGCTCCCCGGAACAATAGTATCTATTTGCCGGGTGGCCATCTGCATTTGGGTGAGAGGCCATCCGGATTGTACAAAGAGGGAGTCGTTCCTGGATGAAATGTTTACAGCCGATGAGGTGTACCTTTCACTGAAATTAAACGGGATACCCATGATGGTG
>JAHELJ010000107.1 GCA_024644235.1 Lewinellaceae bacterium | reverse complement strand
CGTTTTGCCAGGTGGGATCTCCCTGGCGCCAATCTCTGATATGAGCTTCATACTTATGCAGACTTTCCATGGCAGTGGCTTCACCGGAGCGTTCCTCCGGCGGAGTACTCCGGTAGGTCCCATCGAATTCGTGAAAGGCCAGAAAGTTTTCCGGGCTGTCGGCACCACCTTTTAGAAAAAACGAATCTGCATTGGCGTATTTAAGATAGCGGGAGTCAGCAGTGATCAGCCGGCCCGGATGGGTTGTGGAGGCCACTTCAATCATGCCTTCGTTGTGGTCAATGAGGACAAGCTCACCGGCATCCGGGTCATCCGAAACAGCGATCTCCGATCCCTTCCTTAGGTGAGCTTCATACGACCACGTGCCGGCAGTGGGGGGTCTGAATCTCACCTGCCAGATGGAGCCCGAGTCAGCTGAAGTCTCTCCTGCATTTCCATCAGCTGCATAGAACCCTGGAATGCGATACTCTAAAGCTTCAGATCTTAATGTCACCTGCATGCGGTAATTGAGAAAAGGATTTTCAACAGCTTGCTCACTGACTGCAGGACCCTCAAATGACAAGGTTATCTTTTCCCATTGGTCAGCTTGTAGAATTCTTTGATCAGGTGATGTGCTGCAAGCTAGTGAGGTGATGAAGCCCAGACTTGTCAGCCATGAGGCTATTTTGATATTTCGGTCTATCATAAAAATCAATTTATTAAGATTCATCTGGTGAGTTCCACCAACTCAACTCCATAATCATATTGAAGATCTTCATGAAGGGCCTTGATCTTTTTTTGTACCAGCTCGATCTGACGGTGATAAATATTCTGAAGCACCCGATTGCCCCGGATTGGAGGAGAAAAAGTTTTGAGTTTTTTACAGAAGTAGATCAGTAACTCTACTTCAGTTTCCTTCTTTGGAGAATAGCGGATCTGTTTCTTGATTCCCCGTAAGATCTTCCGCACACTCTTTTTGATGAAGTAATACTGACTCCGGTTGATCTCGGAAAACTGCAGGTCAATGTCTTGTTTGATGCCTGTTACAAACTGAAATTCATCTTCAGATTCGAACAAAAGATAGGTCAGCAACTCCTTATTGTCTTTCTTAAATTTGGCCAATCTCAGAGAAATATTGACCAGTTCGATTTTTGATTTATCGTTGAGTTCCTCCTTAATTTCCCTAATTGTCGCTGCCTTCATTGATAAATATTTGAATCTTCTGACTATTCAAGTAAAGATGAAATTGGTATCATATGCCCGTTCAATATCACGGATTCTATATCGCGAGCGTTTCGAATATCTTCCAGTGGGTTCTTTCTCACAATGAGCAGATCGGCTAATTTGCCTGCTTCGATTGATCCTAAATCAGATGAAATGCCTATCCCTTTGGCAGCCTGAATGGTGGCAGACCGGAGCGTGGCGAAAGGCGACAACCCGGCTCTTTGATAGCATTCCAATTCAACGTGCAGTCCAAAACCAAATGGAATAATAGGGGAATCGGTGCCTGCGACAACATTGCCGCCGTTTTCGTGCACTTGCCGGATCATGGCGGCAGCATTGTTGAATCTTTGTTGCCACAAATCAGGTTGTTTGTTCACTTCATCAATTCCTTGTCTTGCTGCCTGTAGATATCGTTCGGATTCCAACCGAATGAGACGAGCATCATCCAGAACTGTGGGATCTTGGGACAAGACATAATTGTATCCCACATAGATTGAGATCGTCGGAGTGAAATACATTCCTGATTTTGATATCAAATCAATGACGTCGCTGTAGGCAATAGTCATTCGACTCATTTTTGGAGAATATCCCCGGCGACTGGTTCCGGTAATATGCTCAACGGCATCCACACCATACGATACTGCTGGATAGAGCTCATGTGAGGAGACTGGGATTCCCAGGTCATGCGCCTCTTTCGTCAAGTACTCTTGCCAGGAATCAGGAAGGCGCACGTAAGTCTTGATCATATCGTAGTCGAGACTTTCTGCGCGCTGTAGTTCCATTTCCAGTTGAGTCTTGCTCTGCAAAGCATAGGTTCCAGAGTAATAGACCCTGCTGCCATCAAACGGACTTCCGGTAAAAAAGATCCGGGGGTGGTGTATCGATCCCGACTGTTGAGCTTCTCTCCGGTTTAATGCGTCGTATGGGTTGGTTGCAGGATCCCTGGTACTGGTCACACCCCAGGCGAGCCATTTTCTTCCAAGCCGATGCCCCATTTCACTACTCTGATGCGCATGGATGTCGATTAGGCCTGGCATTACATAGTAAGCACTTGCATCTATAACGGTGTCTGCGGATCGATTTGGGTCATGATCCAGTATGTCAATTATCCGATGACCAGAGATTATAATGTCTTTGTTCTCGTGTACGATATTCTCCAGGCCATTGATCAGGCCGCCTGCCCGGATTACTTTCAGACCGTCGTCCATTTTTGGTTCGAATGTTAGGTCAATGGTAATAGACATGGCATCACCAGAGGCTGCCTGAACAATCTTCAGTTCATCATCATGCTGGAATAGCAATGATTGCGAGTCACCAGACCAACTGGGTGCATCAGCCAATTCTTCAGACAGTTGCTGAGGTGGTTCAAGAAAATCACCGGAGGCGTTGACTTTTGCTACCCAAAGGAAGCCATTGGAAAGAAATGCGATCCGACTCCCATCCGGTGACCAATTTGGCCCATCGTTGCCTCGCATTCCCACCGATTGATGGGATGGCATTACTGGGTAGCGGGTGTTACTGCCATCAGCACTGGCCAGAACAAGCCTGTTTATACCCTCCCGGTACAGGTCCGAATAGGGAACCAAAACGGAGAGAGCTATCCGGGAACCATCCGCCGACCAGCTCGGTCCACTGATACTGTATGGATAAGTCTTTCCCACTCTGCTGATCTCGCCGGTTTTCACGGACATACTCCAAAGGACTCCGACCCTTGGTCCGTAATTTGTGGTAAAGGCCAGTTGAGTGCCATCAGGGCTCCAGTCAATACCGGCAGGGAGTGCGGGAATATTTCCCACCCTTTGGAATGTGTCTAGCGTTGAATCATATATCCATATGGCGGATGAATCATTTACGTCACTGGCATATGCCAATAAACGACCATCCGGAGACCATGCAGGGCATATTTGGATGAAAGGATCTTTGGTGATCCTAACCGATTGCTCGTTTAAGTTCTTGATCCAAACGTCGGCCTGGGAGATGAATGCTATTGAACTGCCCATCGGTGAGAGTACTGGTTGATAGATTCCTTTGGATGGTCTGGTACTATCTAAATCAAACATCCGCTTCTTGGGGACATAAGATGGCCGTTCCAAACTAACAGAAACTTCAATGGGTATTTCATTCTTTGCCTCACCATTTATGCTCCTCCTCCATATCCTTCCCGAGCTGGTATAGATAAACTCATTCTCATTCAACCAGGTGGGGCGAAATGGAAAAACATCTTCGTCAGGATCTGATACAGAGAGCATTTCCGTGGAATCCGTACCGATTTTCAATCGCATCAACTGACTTTCCGATTCACCAACGGCATTGAACAACAGGTAACGATCGCCAGGATCGAACGCAAGGCCATAAATTTCCTCTTCGGATTCGAAAAGATCGACAGTGTGTGATCCGTCAAAACTATGTTGTCTAATCGAATAACTACTGCCCTGTCTGGCAACGTAGACCATACTGGTGCCATCCGAAGAAAATACCGGCCCATATTCGTCATGAGAAGTAGTGGAGGTCAATTGGTTTGGTGGCCCTTCACCCGGCCTTAGGGCCCAAATGTCGTAGTTACCACTGCGGTCGGATGAGAAGATGATCCGGCCTCCCCGCGGTGACCAGTGAGGCTCCCGGTGATCATATTGCTCATTAGTCAACTGCTGCAGCCCGGTACCATCTGAATTGATGGAATAAATGTGCCAATTGCCTTCCCAGTACGCTTGAAAACAGATTTGCTCACCGTCTGGCGACCAGGCGGGTTGCCTGGCATCACCATATGAATCAGTAATCGCTTTTGAGTCTCCGCCTTCGCTGTTCATCAGCCACAGGGTGCCCTGAAGATCGTGAACGATTTGTTTGCCTGAGGGAGAAAGTGCTACCGCCAGGTTAGTTCCTTCAAATAATTTCAGATTAATTCTTCCGCCATCCTGATCAGATGTCGGATTACAACCAAGGGATACAAACAGAAGAATTCCGATCAAATTAAGTGCCGAAGCTTTCATGAAGCAGAAATGTGTATGAAACTAAAGTAAGAGAAAGACCTCGTTCCAGAAAACCGGGTGATTTTGCTACTTTGAAGAGCTGAATGAACTTATATTTTAATCATAAGACTATGCGAAAAATTAAATACTTCTTGATAGCCTGCCTTTTTTTCACAATTTATCAGGTAAATGCCCAAAGCGGCCAATACTATGAATGGCGAACGTACACCTGCTCTTCTTCGGCGCAGCTCGATCGTCTCCACAGCTACCTGGAGCATGCATTTGTGCCTCTTTTACATGAACTTGGGATAGGTGGAATTGGTGTTTTTTCCAGCATTGAAAATGACACTGCAGACCAAAAAAGAGTATTCATACTGATCCCCTCTTATGATTTGAGTGCATTTGAAAGATTGAGCGATCAAATGGTTTCTCAGGAGGAAATGGAAGGGCCTGGAGAGGATTACCTTCTTACTGCTCATGACCAGCCCGTGTATGACCGTATCGAAATCAGCTGGCATCGTGCTTTCAAGAAACACCCTCAATTGTCGATCCCTGATTTTTCTACTGATGTGTCGGATCGGATTTTTGAGTTCAGAAGCTACGAGGCAGCTTCAGAAATATTATATCGTCGAAAAGTGCACATGTTTGATGAAGGAGGTGAGATCGAATTGTTTGAGTCTCTTGGGTTTAATGCGATTTTTTATGCAGAGACCCTGGCTGGAGCCCGGACGCCTAATCTAGTCTATATGACTTCTTTTGAAAATATGCAGTCAAGGGAAGAACATTGGGATGCCTTCAGGGCGGATCCTCGCTGGAAGGAAATGTCAGGATTACCGATTTATCAAAATACGGTGTCCAAAGCTGATATTTACTTACTACATCCAGCACCGTATTCTGATATCAAATAATGATTTGCCCTAGTAGTGGCTCTAAGTCTAAATTTTCTCTATTTCGATGATCTCGCGACGCAACTTTCTGTCAAAAACAGCAGAGTACTCTTCCTATCTCCTTCTGCCACCAGCCATTCAACATTTGATTAATTCAACCTCGGAAACCGATGATTTGATTATCGATGGATTTGAGGTATTGAAAGTAACGGGACCTTATCAAAGTACTCCAGGACTCCATCGACAACATCAGGCTCAGCCCATCCACATCTATTCCGAATACCGACCTGATCCCTACAGTGATCTGGCCAATCCAGAAACCCGCACTGGAAGCATCTCTCATCATTACTTGAGATTGAGGACAAAGGGAGGCCTGACGGGCCTCTATGGCTATATTGATCCCGAGACTGTTGCTCCATTGCTAAGTCAGTTGCGTGATTTCGTACTAGGCAAGAATGCCATGGCCATAGAAACGATATGGGATCAAATGTACCGTCGCAACCGGCACTCCAGGGGAGGACATTACATGATGGCTTTGAGCGCCGTGGACAATGCTTTATGGGATCTCAGGGCCAAGTACCTGGGTGTACCAGTTTTTGAATTACTGGGTGGACCCACCCGGGAACCAGTTCCGGTTTACGGCAGCTGTCTCGGCTATACAGTTGAGAAAGGAAAGGCTGGTCCCCGGGCAAAGGAGCTCTACGATCAGGGTTTCGTTCGTCAAAAGTGGTTCCTGGCATATGGACCGGGCGATGGTGCTGAAGGACTCAAGAAAAATATTGAGTTGGTCGGCGAATTGAGAGAAGCGGTAGGGGACGATGCTGAACTGATGTTTGATGCATTTATGGGATGGGATTTGCCCTATGCTACTGCCTGGGCCAAAGCAGTCGAGAAGTATAGACCCTATTGGATAGAAGAGGCATTTGCCCCCAACCGGTTGGACAGCTTCCGGCAATTGAGCGCCGCTACTACTATACCGGTAGCAACCGGAGAACACTTTTACAATCGCTGGGAAGTACAGCAATTTTTAGATGTCGGTGCCATACAAATCGTACAGGCCGATCCGGAATGGTGCGGAGGGGTAAGCGAGTTGATCAAGATCTGTCACGTGGCGTCTTCCTTCGGCGCAAAAGTCATCCCGCATGGTCATAATATCCATTCGGCTTTACACGTGGTGGCCAGCCAGAGCCCTGAGGTGTGTCCCTTTGGTGAGTATCTGATTCGCCATGTTGGTTATAAGTTGCACTTTCAGAAAGATCCGCTGGTCACAGACAATGGCATGATTACCTTGTCTAAGAAGCCAGGATTTGCTATTGAGCTCGATGCCCAGAAAGTGGAGAGTGAAGAAGTATTGACCAAATTAAATTTTTAGTCTGTCAGGAATGTCTTTGCCACAATTGACCTTTGCGTGCCTTGTTTTATTTCTGCTGGAGGGTTGTGCGAGTCCTAATGAAGAGAATGGGCCTGTGCGACCAAACATTGTCCTTATCCTCACCGACGACCAGGGCTGGGGAGATCTGAGTATGAATGGTAATGAAATGCTCAGTACTCCCAACATTGACAAAATGGCCAGTGAAGGCGTCACCTTCGATCGATTCTATGTTTGTCCCGTATGTTCACCCACCCGGGCTGAGATCCTGACCGGAAGGTACCATGTGCGGGGAGGGGTGTATTCCACTAGCGCCGGTGGAGAACGGTTAGATTTAGATGAGGTTACTTTTGCCCAGTTACTTCAGGAAGCGGGGTATCAGACAGCAGCATTCGGTAAGTGGCACAATGGAATGCAGTATCCTTACCATCCCAATGCCAGGGGCTTTGCTGAGTATTACGGGTTTTGCTCCGGACATTGGGGAAATTACTTTGATGCACTGATGGAGCACAATGGGGAACTTGTAATGGGCAACGGCTTCATGGTGGATGATCTTACGGATAAAGCCTTAGATTTTCTTGAAGCTAATCAGGCCAATTCTTTTTTTGTCTACCTGCCTTACAACACCCCGCACAGCCCTATGCAAGTGCCAGATCGCTGGTGGAACAGGTTCAAGGATAAAGAACTAAGCCAATTGCATCGCTTTCGAAACCAGGAAGATCTGGATCACACCCGAGCTGCTTACGCGATGTGCGAGAATATCGATTGGAATGTGGGCCGCGTCCTGGATAGATTGGAAGCATTGTCGCTGACAGAAAATACGATAGTGATATTCCTCTCGGACAATGGGCCGAATGGTGCACGATGGAATGGAGATATGAAAGGCCGGAAAGGATCGACCGATGAAGGAGGCGTACGATCACCTATGATCATGCGTTGGAAAGGAACTCTGGAGGAAGGAAAGGTCATCAACCGTGTCAGTGGTGCTATTGACTTGTTCCCTACCCTAACGGACCTGGCTGGCATTGAGTACACGAGTGATAAATCACTGGATGGACTCAGCTTAAGGCCTTTACTCATGGAAGATGATCCAGAGTGGGAGGATCGATACATTTTCAATTACTGGAATGAAAGGCTAAGTGTGCGCAGCCAACAGTACCGTCTGGATCATGTCGATCAACTCTATGATATGGACAACGATCCTGGTCAAAATACCGACATCAGTGGTTCCGCTGGTGAGATTTTCGAAGCAATGAAGGTGGCTAAAACTGAATGGGAACGTACTGTGCTGACTGAATTGGACAGAACTAAGCCCCGGTCATTTCCAGTGGGTCATCCGGATTTTCGCTACACTCAATTACCTGCGCGGGATGGTCTTGCTCACGGCAACATTACCCGGTCCAACCGTTATCCCAATTGCTCATTCTTTACGAATTGGACCAGTGTCGATGACAGCATCACTTGGGAGGTGGAAGTGCAGGCGACAGGCCAATACGAAGCGGTGATTTATTATACCTGCGTTGCTGAGAACATTGGTGTGACCCTGCAGCTCTCTTACGGTGAAGCCAGGGTACAGAACAAGATAACCGAAATGCACGATCCTCCGCTCACGGGCATGGAGCACGACCGGGTGCCGAGGATAGAGTCTTATGTGAAAGACTTCAAGCCCTTTTCACTGGGTGACATCAAGTTGCAACAAGGCAAAGGGACAATGACATTGAAGGCTACAAATATTCCCGGGCAAGGAGCGGTCGATTTCAGACTCATGATGTTGAAGAGAGCAGAGGAAAAACTCTGAGCCTTTAGATTATTCTGCTTCGGTCAAAAGATTTTCCAATCGTCTCAGGATCTTCTCTGATTCTTGAAAACCGATGCATAGAGTCTCCAGCCGGTCTTCCACTTTCAAAAGTAAAGTGGGGAATCCCCGCACACCGAGTTGAGCGGAGTATTGAAAGTCTTGCAGCGTCTTGGATCTAAATTCATCAGATTCGAAAAGGGAGGTAAAAGTGTCATGGTCCAGATCATGTGCTTGGACCACAGACAGTAATTCCTCTAGCTGAGTCACGGGCCGGTTTCCATAGTAAAAAGCCATTTGCAAGGCTTTCAGAAAATCAAATTCTTTCTTACGATCCATATGCCTGACTACCACCACGGCCCGGCAGGGCGGCTCGGTGTTATACACAAAGTCCGGATCTTCCAAAATCTCATAGGAAAAAGGTTGTCCACTTCTCTGCTGGACATGATCCCAATGTTCTTTCAGAAAATCTTTCATATCAGCGATCACTTCCGTTCCCCCCGGACGCAAGCCACCCATCACCAATTGTAATTCTGCGTCAGGAAGCGCAGCAACGACCTTGGTCAATTCGGGCCCAAAACCGTAACACCAGGAACATAGCGGATCAACAAAATAGACGAGCTGCATAAAGATCGATTTGTTACGCGAATCTCATCAAATCCACGACCAATGAAAAATTGTAAGCGCTCTTTATTTAGAAAATGTCTGCCAGATGAGAGTTGTCATTGCCCCATGATCTGCTTGTGTGTTTGCTATATTGCACTTGACTCTATTGATAATTTTATGCCTATTAAAACTTTGAGTTAATGCGTTTCATTTCCGTGATCATACTCTCCGTGATTGGCCTCCAGGTTGCCGGCCAAACCATTTCTGACTCCATGCCGGTACGTG
>JAHELJ010000230.1 GCA_024644235.1 Lewinellaceae bacterium | reverse complement strand
CTGAGGGTAGGGATTAGTTTTAAGCGCTCAGCTAATCGCTCTATCCAGGGTCTTTTTGAGTTCGTCGCCATATTCTTTTGGTTTAGGACAGTGATATCTTTTGAGGGGCTTCCACCCAAATGTGTTCGGAATAAATAATACCTATCAAACACATAATGGATGCTGCCACAATCATCATAGGAGTGCTTGAGAGTATCAGAATGAAGACCGGTAAGATGATGCCAATTGCAACTACAGCCACCCAGAAGCGGTTTCGATAATTGCCGTAGACAATGCTTTCCGCAGTGCGACGGGCATCATCAGTCGGGTGATCAATCGTCAGTTCAAATATCAGCACGGCAGCGCTAATGATTAAGGCTACAATTAATGTCCATCGAAGAACCGGCCACAATGCTGCTTGGCCTAAGATTGAAAGGTTGAGTAGAGCCAGGAATGCCGCACCCGCCAGAATAGAATGAGTCAACATATGGACGGGCAACATAGGCGATTGCCAAAAATCTCGCCCCTTCGCTTGAGCAAAGAGATAGGCAGTGTAAATGGCTACAATCAATCCCACGACACCGGTGGCCATTGCTGCACTTTGAAACACCAGAGTCCATCCGAACCATTTTGCAACAGCTGTAATTGTTAAGCCAAGTCCAAATAAAGTGATGGCATATCCTCCTTTAACCAACCACGATTTAGACTGTGGTCGAAAAAGTACGTTGAGGAACCGGTCTGGCCGGTCCAGATCCATGACCAGCAGTACTCCGGTAGCTATTAGAAAGACAAAGCTCGTGATCAAATGCGACCAGCTGATGGACTCGTCGATTGGCATACCGGAAGCAAACCAGCCTATTAGCCCTACCAGGATCACTCCGGCAGCGATGGCTTTCGTCACGAGGTAGGCAGAAACTTCCCATCCCCAGAGAATGCCTTTATCCGGCGCATCATATACCCGGTGGGGTTTCCCCATCAGCACTTCCACTGATTTGGCGGCTCCATGAGTTCCGTTACTTTGTGCGAGGGTCTCCATAACGTCAGGATTGGAAAATGCCATCTTTTCCGCTTCCTTGGCGTAGTGCCCAACACCGCGCTCCTGGGCACTCCAAAAATATTGGCTCGATTTCTCTGTTGCCGAAGGCACCAGTGAGGCCTGGTCTCCGTCAATGTAAAACAGATTGGGCACCGTTCCCTTTTCTGCTTTTCGCACCGTTACTTCTTCTCGTCCCAGCAGCTGGCTGATTTCCGAATCGGGATTGTCCATATCTCCGGAAATGATCGCATGCTCCGGACATACGTTGACACAGGCCGGTTCGAGTCCAATGTCGATCCGGTGTGCACAATAATTACATTTCGCTGCAGTGTGATTCTCGGGATCGATATATAGGGCATCATATGGACAAGCCTGCATACATGACTTGCATCCGATACATCGGTCCTTGTCGAAATCGACGATTCCGTCATCGCGGATGAAGAGAGCTTCTACCGGACAGATCTCCACGCAGGGGGCGTTGGTGCAATGGTTGCAGCGAAGCACTGAGAACACTCTTCGGGTATTGGGGAAAACTCCTTTTTCAACCTGCTTTACCCAGGTCCGGTTGACGCCCACTGCTACCTGGTGCTCAGATTTACAAGCCGTGGTACAGGCATGACACCCGATGCATTTTCTGTTATCAATTATGAATCCGTATTTCATTGTCTGTCATTATCATTGTTATGATGACTGCTGGTGATTTCATCGGTAAGTTGACCTGGGATGGCCTTGCCTTCTTTGATATATTTGATGGCATCGTTTACGTTGAAATGCATCCGCCCTCCCAAGAGTTTTTCCAGAGTGCCTGTCTTATAGATTTTATCCCGTGCCGGTCCGGGAAAGCCGGCTAAATGCAGTTCGATGTCTTCCTGACACAATTCTTCAATCAGGTAATGAAGCATGTGAAAACCAGTTGAATCAATGTCTGTTATCGCTGTACCATCAACCACCAAATACTTCAGGGTTTTTCCTTTTTTAGTCATCAACCGGTGTATCAAATCTTCAAAGTATTTAGAGTTGCCGAAATACAATTGGGCATCGAATCTTAAGATTAGGATATCCTGCCAGGTGTTGGCTTCCGGGAACCTGGATAAATTGCGAAAGTCAGTGCTGCCTTTCAATTGACCGAGTATGGCAACATGCGGGTGTGTGCTGCGATAGATTATGAAGGCAAGGGAGAGAATGACACCGGCTAATACTCCCTGCTGTACTCCCACAAATAGGGTAATCAGAAACGTAGCTAGTAGACTGTAAAAATCTTTTCGATCCTGATTCCACAGAGTTTTAATCTCCTTGATGTCAATGAGGTTGGACACGGCCATAATCACAATGGCT
>JAHELJ010000106.1:7722-9160 GCA_024644235.1 Lewinellaceae bacterium | reverse complement strand
AACGTTTTCAATTGCTCTTTTGCTTCTTCGGAAAGCTGTAATAGAAGCATTTTCCGGTTATCATTTTGATCTTTTGTCTGCGGGCTCTCAGCCAGTTCAAGTGGGACAAACTCATTTATATTTACAACCAGAATTTCTTTTTCCTGGTCGGTGTGATCTATGAACTCCTGGTTATAAGTAATCACTTTTTCGTTCTCTCGGACCGGCTTGATTTCTGATTTCTTGGTACCAAATCGCTCTACCAGAAACATCCCGTCCTCTAGTACCATATCCCCGACAAGAGCTGATCGAAGGGTATTATTACAGCCTGACGCGAGTAATAGCAGAAACAGCACTCCAAAAAGTAATGAGTGAAATAGGAAAATAAGTTTTCTTACTGTCTGGGCCGGCTGGAAATTTATCTTATGAAGCATGTTCATTGGTGTGATTTTTGCGCTAGTGGATTTCTAAGTATTAGATTTGCCCGCCTCGATAATCTATGTCCTCAGAATATTTTTTCAAATGAATTTCCATTGAATTGGCATGCACTTCCGTCGCCCATACCGAACCATAGACTGCCCTTTTTATCCCGGTAGATTTCCGTGACAGCCATGCTGGTGAGTCCCTCTGATAGTGTATAATTAATTAATATTTTGCCATCATATTTCCAAGCTCCGGCGTCAATGGTGCCAAACCAGATATTACCGAATTTGTCTTCGCCAATTGAAAAGACCCGGGCAAGCGTTCCGGGTTTTTCAGAAACCTGTCGAGTTTCCAGATATTCCGGATTGCTCACTCCATGCTGTTCGGAAAAATTGATCGCTGTATTGCCATCAAATAGCAAGACACCAATCCCATTGTTCCCAATCCAGAGATTGCCCTCACTATCTTCGTAAATGCTGCGCACGTGATATGGAAGGTCACTGTCTTTGAGGATGGTAAATGATTTTCCATCGTAGCCGAAAACTCCGGCGTAGTTGGCGAACCAAATCCGATGATCCGCACCCCGGCAAATATCCGTGATCGTCGCATTTTCTTTACAGATACCCAGCTCCAGTACCTGGGGAGGAAATTCTAAAAAGGTGAGTTGCTCTTGATCATATCTTCCCAGTCCTTTCGCCACCTTTCCGTTCCCATCGATCTCAATATTGAACCAAAGGTCAGTCGGCTCGTTTTGCCATTGAGTTTCCAGCCTTTGGATTGAAGTCAATTCATCCGCACTGGCTTGAATGGTGATTTTATCTCCGTCGTAACTGCTGATACCTCTACCCGTGGCAAACCAAATATGTCCCTGCTCATCTTCCTGAATGTCTCTCACCTGAATATGACTTAAGCCCTCTTCTTCCGTGAAATAGGTGAAATTCTCCCCATCAAATCGACAGACCCCTTCCATCCAGCTCCCAAACCAATAGTTACCCTCGCTGTCCTCAAAAATGGATCTCACGGCAGTGGTAAACCT
>JAHELJ010000106.1:5680-7622 GCA_024644235.1 Lewinellaceae bacterium | reverse complement strand
TGCAACTGGTCTGGTGGCATTGGGTATTTACACCTTATGTGGCCAAGGCCATCTCCCGGTTATACTTTTTGCGATAATCCAAGGGTGATAGGCCGGAGTATTTGCGAAAGGTATTTCTGAACGCTTTTTCATCCCGGTAGCCTACATCGTACATGATCTGATTTATATTTAGGGTGGAAGCTTCCAGCTTTTTCTTGGCGGCTTCGATTTTAACTCGTTGGATGTATTCCAAAGGTGTATTGGCGGTAGCTTTTTTGAATCTTCTTAGAAAACTTCTGGCGCTCACATTTACCATCCGGGCAATGTCATTGATGTTTAAATGGTTTTCAAAGTGCTTTTCGATGTAAAGCTGTGCTTCTTTGATGGCTTCGTCATTATGTTCTTTTTGTCCACTGAAAATAATGAAGGGCGATTGATCAATACGGTCAAATTCAATTTCTGAAACCTTAGAACAGCGAATGGCTACTTCTCTTCCGTAGAGTTTTTCGATCAGAAAAAGCATGAAGTTGAGAAAGGAGTAGGCTCCGCCACTGGAGTAGATGCCATTGTCTTCACTGATGATCTTTTCGGGTACTAGATGCACTTGCGGATATCGCCGTTTAAATTGATTGTGGGCCGTCCAGTGGGTAGAACAGGACTTGCCATTTAAGAGACCGGTTTCAGCCAGCAAAAATGTGCCTTTGCATAAGCTTGCAATATCGGCACCGTTTTCAATGCGTTGTTTCGTGATCCAGGGAAGGTAGGCCGCATTGTTTTTAATTTCCTTTTCCAGGTCTCCACTGATAGCAGCTACCACAATCAAATCAGTTTTCTGCACTTTGTCGATGGTGGTTGTAGGGGTAACACTAAACAACCCCTGGTATTGGACCGGGTCTCCAGAAAGTCCGACCAAATCGATCTGGTAAAGATCGCTGTTGGTATGATGTATTTGCCTGTAATAGCTGTTTGCCATTCTCAGCAAATTGTATGGTGCTATGATGGTATCGATAATCGAACTGCCCCTTGGTACAATTATACTAATGTGCTTCATGCGATCAATCTGATGGTAAAGGTATAAAACCATGTTGGCGTAAACAACACTTTAAATTGTCGTAAAAGACACCTTTATAAGTGTTATAATTGCCATTGCTTTGTGAAATAGATTTGCATGAGTACCGAATTTATTAATTGAAAAAACAGTATATAATGAAAGATCAAGCAATCACCGTGGTATATCAATGGATGGCTAAGCCCGGAAAATCAGAAGAGTTAGTCAACATTTACCGTGATGTGGAAAAGCAAATGAAAGAAACCGAGCCAGGTGCCCTGAAGGTGCAGTGTTACTTCGATGAAAGTACTAGTACGCTGGTGGTTTATGATTTATTCGCCAATGCAGAAGCGTTAGGGTTTCATCTGGGCACTACCGCTGGTGCACATTTCCCGGCCCTAGTTAAGGTTGCCAACCCTGGGCCATTCCTGTTTTGTGGTGATGTTCCCGCGGAGATGCAGCAAGCAGCTATCGGTATGGGATTAGATGCCAAGTTTGCCCCGAATGTTTTCGGTTTTGAAAGAACGTAATTCTGTGGTGCATGACTTTGCTGCTAGGCAGCATTGAATTTATCCTTACATCTGCTAAGGCAATGATTCTTTAGTGTAGTAGTGAATGGGTGATAGGAGGGTGTCGTGAAGTTGATCTACATTTAAAACTTCTCGTTTTATCGTCAGATCCATATTAGCCTTAGGAGAAATGATGATAATGAATCTCATCAAAGTCCCCTTCCAGGGAATTTAGGGGTTTTGTCAAATGCGAATACGGATGAAGATTGGATGCTATCATTAGGCCATACAGAGCAATGCAAAGTGAGCGTCAGTATTCTGGCTTTTCATCTACGAAGGTAAGATGCTAAATCGTGTCAAAGTCCCCTTCCAGGGGATCTAGGGGTCTTGCCAATAGCGAATACGG
>JAHELJ010000106.1:0-5580 GCA_024644235.1 Lewinellaceae bacterium | reverse complement strand
CTCATTGGCATCGATATCTCTGAAGATGACATTCAGGCACTCCTGATTAAATTAATCCAGAACTACAAGGACAGAATTAGCGATTTGGAGCAAGCCAATGAAGACTTGGCTGTGGAAAATGATCAGCGTAAAGCTGCCTTCCAAGCGCTCGATGCTCTCATCGATCCCTATATACATCCCGATCTCTTCCACGAAAAAGAGAAGGACTTACCGGCACTTTTTCATAAAATGTTCGAACTCATCCAGTTTGGAATAGGAGATAATTTAGGTCAAACACCTATACCTTCTGGTGAAGAGGAATAGGCTATTAAGCCTCGATGATTTTGGCAGAATCATCCCATAATAGCGATTTGGAAATCCTAATCCTTCCTCGATTTTACGCTGCCACTTTGGACGTGCCTGATGCTGACCGAACAGGTAAACGTCAGTAAGAAGTGCCAGCCTCAAGTGAGCGTCAGTAAGAAGCGCGGAACAAAGTGAGCGTCAGTATTCTGACTTTTTATCTGCTAAGGCGCATTGAATTTGTGAGAGTCTATCGTTTAAAAGTCTATTGGGTTACCATCGTTTACCGTTGATCGCATGAATTTTCCTTTGACCTTTTACCCTTGACCTTGCCTTTCACCTTTGACCCTTTGCCTTTTCCCCTTGACCCCACTCAATCCTCCGGCAGTTCCCAGTAACGGGTCAAAGCTTCCGCGATCTGGGAGCGAGCTTCCTTGCCGTTAATGATTCCATTGTGGCGCCAGATGATATCTCCCCCGGGGGCGACCAGTATGGTGTGCGGAATGGGTCCCGGCCACTCCGGATCAAGCACGTCGGCAAGGGCATCCTGGTTGGTGCCTGTGTATAGGTAGTGATTGGTATTGCGGTTGTCCGTGCTAATGCGCTTCAGCGCCCGGTCGGTTGGACCGGCTCCATATCTTTTTAGGAATGCCATGGCTTCAGCCTCTTTGTCTGGGGTATCCAGGGTGATAGTGATGAAATCGAAACCCCGCATATCGAATTGGCGTGAGATAGAAACCAGTTCGGGAAATTCTTCGCGGCAGGGCACGCACCAGGTGGCCCAGATATTGAACAGGCGGTAGTTGTTGGTGGCGTTAGCTCTCAAAGCGGCAATTCCATCCGTGTCGATCTTCTCGATGGAGACAGGGAGCTTCTTCCAGGATTCCATCATGGCCACGTTCCTGGCGCGCTTTTCTCTCCACTTGGTTGAACAGCCATGCGGACGGGTACGCGGCACCGCCACTTCGCGACCGGCGAGTAGATCTTCCAGGGCGTTGCGTGCGTCCGGTGAGTTGACTGTATGCTCCGGTTCATACCGCGAATCGTCGAACCGACCGGCGTACCGTAAGTGGCGCTCCTTGTCGAATAGAAAAACGTGCGGGGTAGCCAGGCAACCATAAGCGCGGGCGACTTGTTGGGTTTCGCCGTCGTAGATATAGGGGAAAGTCCATCCGTTCAGCTCGGCGTACGGCTTCATATCCTCGAAGGAGTCGTTGAATTCTCCAAAGCCTAGCTCGTCGATAGAGAGACCGTCGGGGTGGTTGGGGTTGATGGCGACGAGGGCGAAGCTGCGATCGCTATAGTCCTCGATGAATGTCTTCAGGCGATTTTCGATGGCGTGGGAAGTGGGGCAATGATTGGATGTGAACAATACCATCAGGAAATCGGCGTGATCGAAATCTGCCAGGGTGTAGTTGCGGCCATCGATACCTGGCAGGTCGAAGTCAGGCGCTTGCGCTCCCATTTCAAGGGTTTGGAATCCGGCGGGATTGCCGTTTTCATCGAGTAAGGATGCTTGCTGAGCCGGCAGCGAACAGGCGATGATTAATGTAAAAGCTAGAGATGATAGGAGCGATGGAAGGATAGATGGGAAGTCTTTCATTTTGGTTTACTCTTATATGCAACAATATCGGCCTCATATGGCGGTTTGACAAAGTTATGGAATGTTCATCAGCTGGGTTAGATCAATTTTACTGAATGGCCAAGTGGTAAGATGACTCACATGGCCGGTCTCTGCACCAGATGACGAGGGAATGATCAACAGGTAATCGGGAGTGACTACAAATCATATCTTTCTTTGAGAATATTTACATGATGAATCTCGTGGCCAATAATTGACCTGAGAAATTCTTCGAGGGAAATCTCATATTGTCGAGCCGATCCTTTTATTCTCAATTGACTTTGGGACAAAGTATCAATAAAACTTATTGATGCTTTCCTGACATTTAGAAAATCTGTCAACAACAACTTCATACTGAGTTCATTAAATCGACTGTTATTTACTAAGAACTCTTGGTCATATCCCCATAGTTGTATTTTTTCATTTCTACTCAATTGAAAAGCTCTAAACATTTTTATTCGTTCATGGTCGGTAATGTGTCCGAGTATCTGTTTGACACTCCATTTGTCAGGCTCATATCGATAATTCGCTTGGTCTGCATTGATGGATTGCAAAAGTGATATCGTGGGCATCGCCGAAAAAATGGAGTGCAAAGTGCCCTCTTTTGTCAATTCAAAATAATAGGGAAAACCCTCTATTGGTGTATGTTTCATTATTTTAAAACTGGGTATTTCGGGGATATTCTGTTTTTAGAGAACATACGGACTATGAGAAATGATAGTGGTATACGACCACTGTCAATTCGTGATGTTGTTATTCTTTTCCTTGAATCATTTTAAAGCTCTTTGCTGATTACTTCTATGATTTTTTCTATGGCGGATACTCGCTTGGATGTTTGGTGTGAACGACATACTTATTAAAGTTACAAAGATCAAACACCAAAAGGACTAGTGTGGGAAAAATGCTAACGTTGCCTCAATCCCGCAGTGTACAAAGCCGACACATTATTTGTACGGTTCACATGCTCAATGCCAAGGGCTATCGATCTTTGTCCTTGTACCTCCGTCTTCTGCCAAAACGCTCTGTCTTCCAGTGTTAAATGATGATTCATACAAGAGTTTTTTTCTTTGTATCTATTTATTGCAGGCAAAATTATTATCGTTTTGAAATCTGGATTAATAATGAGGATTGCTCCTTGAAATATCTCATTCCAGGTATCTCTTTGGTCTTAGTTTTAATCCACTGTTACCACCACTTTCCCAAGATGCCTTGCTTCGCCGAAGTATCGAATTGCCCAGGGAACCTCTTCAAAAGTATAAGGACCATCAAGCACTGCTTTTATCTTACCGGATTCATAGAGTCCATTGATATAATTTAAATCTTTATTGGGTTTCAACATCACCATGTGCAATTCCTTTTTGGTGATCCATCCAATCAATCTCTTAAAAGCTAGAAGCAAAAGAAGCTTTCCACTATCTCCGCCAATAGTTACGTATTTGCCGCGTGGCTTAAGAGCACGCAAATAGCCAAAGGGAGAACGTTTTGTTTTGCAATCAAGGATCAGATCATACTTTTTACCGCTCTTTGTGAAATCTTCTTTTTCATAATCTATCGCGAAATCAAAACCCAGTTCTTTCATTTTACTGAGCTTGTCATCTGAGTCTACACCGGTTACAGTGGCATTGTGCAATTTTGCCATTTGTACTCCCAATGATCCGACACCACCACCACCACCATTAATTAAGACCTCCTGATTTTTTTCTAAGTGCCCTTTTTCGAAAAGAGCCTGGTACGCGAGCATTGAAGCATGAGGTAGTGAAGCCGCTTCTTCAAAACTCATGTTTTCTGACATGTGGTGAAGAGTGTTAGACTTAAGGCACATGAACTTTGCAAAGCTTCCGAATCTATCGTCTGATGTATCAGCATACACCCGGTCTCCTTGTTTAAATGCATTCACGCTTTCACCCACTTGCTCCACAATGCCCGCAACCTCCATTCCTGTTGATTGCATCTTCTTTTTGGGTTTAAGAAGTCCAAAAAAGACTCTGTACGAATAGGGCTTACCTGAGGTGGCACACCAGTCATAGTCATTGACCGCTGCTGCCTTGACTTTTATAAGGACCTCATCATCCTTCGGTTGCGGTTTATCAACCGTTCTGCAAACAAGGACCTTTTCAGGAGGACCATACTTTGTAAAAGTGTATGCTTTCATTTTTATCATAGCCTAAATTGAGGAGAGGTGTTAATGTAATTTATTTTCACCATTGCGAAATATATTATCGAAGTGTCAATTTGGTTCATAGAAATAGTATGAATGGTGATCGATCTCCCAAGTGATTCTATGTGGAGGACATGGCAGCAAGAAGATACTTCTCTATCAGTTTGTATTCCTTCACCCGGTTCGTGTAGGCACCACCCGTCAACACAATGACGGCTTCAAGTGCAGGTATGACCACAATTTGCTGACCTCCCCATCCGCCAGCCAGGAAGGCGGAGATGGTTGCGCCATCATGCTTAAAGGGATGGATCCACCACGAATAACTGTAACCATTATGCTTTCCGGAATCCTGGCCGGGGATTTTGATCTCACGGTTGTTGGCAAAGGGTGCGGCACTGTGCTTTACCCAATCTGGGGACACAATCGGCCTATTACTCCACTGTCCATCATTTAGAAAAGTCACGCCCACTTTCAGCATATCCCTAGGTTTCATTCTCAGACCTCCGGCTGATTCAATCACGCCATTGTCAAAGCGAGTAGCCCAGTCGACAGAGTCGATGCCGAGTGGATCGAAGAGATACTTCTGTGAGAAGCGATCGATTGGTAGCCCGCTAGCATGCCGGAGGATCTCCCCCAGCAGAATTTGATGTCCACCGTAATAGGAAAAGCGAGTCCCGGGTGTATGGACAATTTCGCCTTCCAGGATGAATGAGAGCGGATCCTTATCAGAGAACCAGATGCCAATGATCGGATTCTCCGCACTGCTGTAGGGAGCACCCCACTCATACCAGGCCCAACCGGATGTCATCGTGAGCAAATGCTCAATCGTGATGTTCTCATTCAGTGCCGTGCTCAAGTGCTGGTGATCGGGGAGATAATCGAAGATGGATTGATCCACGCTTTCGATGTAGCCTTCTTTGATCGCAATGCCGACACAAGTGGAAGTGATGCTCTTAGTGACGGACATGATGTGATGGAATTCGTCGCGGTCCCAGTCTATCAGCCCGGCCCAATGCCGGGGCGCATCCCATTGATGGCGGTGGCCGGTAAAGTACTCTTCCAGCACTAGGCGGTCATTTTTATAGATCAGCACAGCATGGATCTCATTGAATTTCCCTCGCTTGATTTTAGTCAGCGCTTTTAAGATGGTCGCAGCATCCATGCCTACTTCTTCCAGGTTGCCAACATCCAAACCATCGACTAGCAATTCGGGTGGCTGGTAAGCATCGTGGACCGCGGTCTGCGTGTGACAATTCGAGAGAAAGAAAAGAACGATGATGAATATGAACGATCGCCAGAACATTGATCGAATGTAACGCTGGTGGCCTCTCTTTGCGCTGATCAGGGTCATCCGAAGCTATGCTTGAGATTTTTCATCTGATCCTGCGAAATGGTGGTTTTCGGATTAAGGGATTGCCGCAATGAAGTCGAGCGGTTAATCAGGTTAATTGTTCCTTTTGCCAACTCCGGTGATTAGTGAAAGGTTCAGTTTTGAACTGATATCATAATGTGCAAGCAG
>JAHELJ010000229.1 GCA_024644235.1 Lewinellaceae bacterium | reverse complement strand
AAAAAAACCGATCCACCATCCCGTCATATGACGGGGGCGGATCGGTGTCATGCCTGTCTTGCCTTATAGCTTGGTAAAGACTGGAATAACAGGGCCAGCTATGCTGTTGATATTGCGATCACCCGCATCGGTCCAAGTCATCAGCAATCCACCAAAACGGCTTTCTGGATCGCCCATCAAAGCCATTAGGCGTTGCACTTCCCACAGTGCATCTTTTGCTTCCATTTTTACCTCTCGGGTTTCACCTGGCTCAATTGGCGTAGGATTCGCTAATGATAAGCCAGTTGCCACGAGTTCTCTTGGATAATACCGATCGAGATATTTTAGCCCCACTTTGTTGATGAATCGAACACCTGCCGTGGTAAATTCGCCGATTCTAACAGCTTCGTCTCCACTGTTGGTGATCATCATCGTTACACGTAAAGCGCGCCCCGGTACGTCGTAGTTCGCATTTGTTACTTTAATTGCGACAGGATTAGGTTTCACCGGAAGTGGCTTGATCTTTGTCTCACCAGCTTGGATAGGAATGGTATACGGGTGTTTGTTTTCCGTATAACGATAGCCTCCCCACACGAGAGCAGCGGTCAGGATTAGGAAGATCCATCCCAGTTTTGTGTCCGCTGGATCAATCATTGGCTCATCCCCGTATGCCAAGAGAACTCGGCTACGCGGCAGGAACATCGGCCGAGCAACATACCAGCCAATCCAGAAGCATCCAAGACTCATCCATATAATATGCCACGTGACGCCGTTGGCATGATTAAAGGTTTCTGAATCGATGGTTTCCCCTGTCAACAATTTTATCGGGTTAGTAAAATCAGCCCAATCACCAGAAATGCTCATCCAGGATCCCGGTCCAGCAATCGGTCCTGCATCCTTTACGTTTACCATTGCGTGTATATGATGACGGCCTGGTATCCGCGCTCTCAGTCTGGCTTCAAACCTGTAGTCTCGGCCAATTTCCATTGGTCCCGAAATAAAAGCCGGCACATCATTTAGTTTTACGCTCAAGCGCACAAATACCGGGCTTGGGCTACCTATGTTGAAAAATGCACGATGAGGCTTGCCAACTGCAGCTGGCCAATCTTCAGCCAGATGAAATTTGCCTCGCATAATCGCCACATCGTTTACCTTGGTTGCCTTCCCTCCCTTTTTTTCCTCTCCCCACTCCATGTCGTACCATTGGATGGTGCGCATCCGCAGGAACGGTTCTTGAGAACGTTCGCCATGGGCAGCAACGGGAGAAATATCAATTATCAGAGCGAGAGCGAGTGTTGCTACTCCAGATAGGCCAAGGATAAACCCTTTAAATAATTTTTTTATATTCATTATTTTATCCCCTCTGCAAAGCCTTCTTCACCAAAAGCGGTAACATCCATCTTCTTTGTTACCTTTCCTCTAGGACCCTTGACGTAATAGAACGCGGTGCAATAGAACGCTCCTAAGTACCACCAGACAACGAACATCAGCATGGATACAAAAGCCGAGAAGAACGCAGCAATTACCGTGGTGTGACCACCAAAGGTACGTAGCGATCCCTGTTCGATTAACCGCACATACTCAGGTGTACCAGTACGAACATAGAGGAACCCAGTGTAGTCAGCTACTGAGAGCAATACTCCTTCTACTACTAATGGAAGGTGAGTCGGTCCAAAGATTGGCCAGTTGCCCGGATAAAAAAACAGTCCAAAGCAGCCACCACCAAGCAATGCTGTAATCATCCAGTTGCGGGTCAACAATAGTATCGTGTCCATCATCAATGCCCCAGGAATCATTGTAGAGGGCAAAACAAAGTTGATTGGATAATGGGACCACCAGTAGAAACCCCAGTAGCGCGTTAACCACTCACCAGTAAGTAAACATACGACACACAGTGTTGCGCCAAATGGTTGCCGGTAATTTACCCAAAGATAGTACATGATGGTGGAGCAATAGGTAATTCCTACAATTGGAGTTACCACTGGCCACCACTGACGGTCTTTCCAGTCAAGCCAGAAGTCCCAGTCTCCTGCAAGTAACATGAAGTGCATGTGGTAAGTGCCAACCAAAAGTATGCATAGAATCGGAAAATAGATCAGATCTATATACCTAGACATGCTCACCGCTTCTGGTGGCATCTTTGCCAGCTTTATAATTTCGTCTGTTTTAAAAATTGCCATTGTTTCCCCCTTCAGGTATGTCGTACTGTCTTAAACTTGAAAAAATCTGTGTAACAACCTGCCGCTTTTCTATACGCGGTTACTACTCTCAGCGGATATTGCAAACTGCCTACTGGTCCACCTAACCCTGCTCACTGAATAAACAGAGAGCAGGAGTGTAGGAGTACACAGCTTAAGCTTAGAGCCGATTGTTTAGAATGACCT
>JAHELJ010000105.1:4678-9250 GCA_024644235.1 Lewinellaceae bacterium | reverse complement strand
GAAAGACCGGACTATAGGCGGTTGGCATGGTGTAACCCTCATGGTGCCGCATGCGGAATCAAAGATCGACGGGATCATGTTTTCTCCGGCAAGGGCTCCGCAGGATATCACAATGCCGTCATTGAGCAAAGATCAGATGATCGGCGAGTTGAGGACCATGGTGGAAAAAGTATGCAGCAGTGCCGTGTTTTCCGGTGCCGTGTTGGTCGCTCAAGATGATAAGGTCCTTTTTGAAAAAGCCTGCGGCGAAGCCAGCAAGCGATTTAATATCACCAATAACCTCGATACCAAATTCAACCTGGGCTCCATGAACAAAATGTTCACTGCGGTTGCAATCATGCAATTGGCCGAAGCAGGAAATTTGAGCATGGATCAGACCATTGATAAATTTCTGGATGACACCTGGCTGGCTAAAGATGTCTCTGCCAAAATAACTGTAAAGCATTTACTCACCCAGCGTTCAGGTCTTGGTTCATACTTCAACGACACCTATTGGAAGAGTTCTCGTCTACTTTTTCGCGAACTAGAAGATTACAAACCATTGATCAAAGACGAAAAACCAGCATTTACCCCTGGCAGTCAATGGCAATACAGCAATACCGGAATGTTTCTGCTGGGTGTCATCATCGAGAAGGTATCAGGTGAGAATTACTTTGATTACATGCGGAAGCACATTTATCAACCAGCCGGCATGCAAAACACCGATTGCTATGACATGGACAAGCCAGTGCCTAACCTGGCTATCGGTTACATCCCTGAATCCGATGGAAGCTGGCGCAACAATATCTACGACCACGTAGTTCGCGGTGGACCTGCAGGTGGTGGCTTCTCTACGGTGCGAGATCTCCATCGATTTGCCCGAGCCCTGCAGAATGGAGTATTGCTATCCAATGAATCGATAGCCATGCTTTGGACTGATCACTATGGAGACGGGTATGGCTTTGGTTTTCATGTCGAAGAACAGCCGATGGGGAAAGTCGTTGGCCATGGTGGTGGTTTCCCTGGCCTCAACAGCAACCTCGATATCTTTTTAGATAACAGCTACATTGTTGCTGTGATGGCAAATTACAGTGGCGCGGCAAGTCCGGTAGCGAGGGGGATCATGGAGTTGATCAAGAGGATCCATTAGATCCTCTTAGACTATGAGGCTCCCTAATCAATCAAGCCGGGTATAAGTCGCTTGATTGGTCACCGTCCAGGTTTTACCTCCATCGACAGAGTATTCATACGACCAGAGTAGTACAGTTTGGGAAATTTCGCTGAAGACCATTCTGATCAAAGTACTTGACTTGAACCCCACTGCCTGAGTGCCATCTGCCGTAGTATGTTCCAAATATAGGATCATATTCGCCCCTTCCATCCCTCCCAGATACTCCCAGATATTACCGGCATTATCCACCCACGTTTGCTGATATTTCCCCAGGTGATTGTTGTAAGCAGTGATGCTTCTGCCTACTATGACAGTGTCAGGTTTACCATCATTCGGTTGAGCCACCGATTGGATTCCTTTGTACATTTGGTGATCATAGGAGAAGTGCCGGAGTGGTCGAACGGGCCGCACTCGAAATGCGGTGTACTGGCAACGGTACCGGGGGTTCGAATCCCTCCTTCTCCGCCGCCGCCCGACGTAGCTTTAGCGGAGTCGGGCTATATATTCTAACTTTCTCTTGTTCGTCAATGTTGTCGATTATGAACACGGGCTATGGCGGACGAAGTCCGCTGAACTCACATATTTATTCGGTTTACATCCTGCTCTGCAACGGTGGTCGTTATTATGTTGGTAGGACCAAGAACCTTGAAGAACGCATGGAGAGACATAGAAACGGAGCTGTTACCTATACCTCCTCACGGCTACCTATTAAATTGATCACTTTCATCGCCTTTGATGACGAATGGAAGCCGTGCAGATGGAAAAATATCTGAAGTCTGGATCTGGAAGAGCATTTGCCAAACGTCATTTTAATTGAGTATATCCCCCTTCATGGGATCGCCACAGGCAATCCCTCTACTAGTCGCCGAAGCTTTAGCGAAGGTGACCTTCTCCGCCTTCGCCCCGACGTAGCTTTAGCGAAGTCAGGCTTCGTATTCCAAATCTTTTGTTCTTCGTCAAGTTGTCGTTTGTGAACTCGGGCTATGGCGGACAAGTCCGCAAAATCATGCTATCGAATTACAGATGATTTTACATGATCACTCCCGGTCACCGTAGCCTTAGCAAAGGTGATCGCCCGACGTAGCTTTTAGCGAAGTCGGGCTTCTTATTCCAAATCTTTTGTTCTTCGTCAAGTTGTCGTTTATGAACTCGGGCTATGGCCTTTGTGCGCCGCAGTGCAACGAAGGCGTAGGACAAAGTCCGCAGGAATTAGATATCCACACAGTTCTTAATCTTCAATGTAATGGTAGTCGCTATTACGTAGGTAGAACCAAAAACCTCAAAGAGAGATTAGACAGACATAGAAAAGGAAATGTCTCATATACTTCTTCCCGAATGCCAGTTAAACTAGTCATTATATTGTTTTTGATGACGAATGGCAAGCAGTGCAATTGGAGAAGGATCTCAAATCCGGTTCTGGTAGAGCAGTTGCTAAACTCACACTCAGATATGTGGACCTGGCAACACCAAACGAAAGTTATTTATAATTACCTCCTCACTCTTGCCTGGCACTTTCCACCGCTACCTTTCACACAATATTCAATGTAAAATTCTAAATTATCGCTGTCTAAAATTTTAAGGTTGCATTTTTAGGCACGGTTGATACATTTTATTCGCCTAAATCAAAAATTGTGAATCCAAAACTTGTCAGCATGATGTGGTATTTGAAGACCAACGTTGCGACCATTCTGTTTCTTGGTTGTGCTTTTTTAGCCCATGCGCAATCCGTCTCTGAGGCACCCCTGTCAGAATTTGGTTTGTCTTTCCAGCCAGACTTTACATTTGAAGGGTCGAGTCTCGATGGATGGTATGTATTGGGAGATGCTGAGTGGTACGCAAAAGACGGGGAGCTGATAGGAAAAGCAAAAGGGTCTTCAAATGGTGGGTGGCTTGTTACAGATAGAGGATTTCAGGATATCGGCTTTCATGCCAAATTTAAATCCATTGGGAATGGCGAAACCGCCCTAATGTTGCGCATGGAAAAATTGGAAGACGGATACAGAGGGATCCTGCTTTCATTAAAAAATGATGATTTGTCTCCTTACGTGATTATGCTGGATGCAGCCGGACAGGAAATCAAAAGAGAGAAATTACGACCTGCCGGTGGTATATGGTACCGAATGGCCCCTCCGCCTGAACCAACCGGGACGACCGCCAACTTCCAGCGACCGGAACCTCCACCCGATTTGCCTGTAAAAAGACCCAATACCGCTTTTCGTGAAAATGATTGGAACCAAATAGAGACATTTTTAGAAACCAATGTCATACGAAGCTTCCTCAATGATGGAAGGGAAATTGGGGGCGCCATTGATGGACCGTCTGCACTGACGGGTTTTGGTCCGGTTGCATTGTATGTAGGTGGCACTGGGGAGGTTCGTTTCAAAGATGTGATGTATAAAGATATTTCGATCCGGTATACACCGCATGAAGCATCTCACCGGCAGTTTGAGGTCCAGCGGATAAGTGACTTTTATTATTCTTGGGGATCAGCTGCTGATGATTTTAATCAGGACGGCAATATCGATGTTGTAGCTGGCCCCTATGTCTATTTTGGCCCCGACTTTACCAATCACAAAGAGATTTTTCCTGCTGTGGCAAAAGGTCCCTCGCAGGAGTTTACCTCTATCAATCATCAGTTTAGCTATGACGTGAATCGAGATGGATGGCCGGACATCATTTCAGGCTGGACCGTTCCCACGGTTTATATCAATCCCCAAAATGAATCACGTCGCTGGGAAAGCTACAATCCGATCGGTCGCACCCAAAGTGAGACGACACTCTTCACCGACATTGATGGTGATGGCGACCCGGAATTGGTGTATGCTTCGGGAGGACAATTCCGCTACGCAAAACCGGAAACCTCCAAAACGTGGACGGAATACAATGTCTCCGAAGTAGGGTACAGTTTGGCACATGGCATTGGAACCGGTGATATCAATGGTGACGAACGCATCGATATCTTGGGCGCTACCGGCTGGTGGGCGCAACCGGAAAATCTGGACCAGGAGCAAACGTGGAAATATTATCCCGTGGCATTTGGACGGTACAAAAACCGCAGTACCAACATTGGTGGTACGGTGATGGCTGTGTATGATGTCAACGGCGATGGCCTCAACGATGTGGTCTCTAATCTGAACGTCCATGGATTCGGTTTGGCATGGTTTGAACAAACTAGAGATCGAAGTGGAAAAATATCGTTCATTCGTCATATGATCCATGATGACTACGCACAAAATAGTGTACGTGATGTGACCTTTTCACAGGGTCATGCCGCCACATTTGCCGACCTGGACCATGACGGTGTGATGGATTATATCGTGGGCAAGCGGACGTTTGCGCATCTGGACAACCTGTACGATCCGGACTCCTATGGGCCTCCGGTACTGTACTGGTATCGTACCGTTCGAAATCCTGACGCACCA
>JAHELJ010000105.1:0-4668 GCA_024644235.1 Lewinellaceae bacterium | reverse complement strand
TGCGGAGTTGCTACCAGAGTTGATTCACAATCGTTCCGGAGTGGGTTCTCAGATTACTGCGCTGGATCTCAATCAAGACGGCATGACGGATTTGCTAACATCCAACAACAGAGGCACCTTTATTTTTTGGAATCGGGGCGGGCAGTAATTCTGGACATTTCTGGATTCGATACTGTGCCGTGGAATTGAGATTTAGATTGTATTGTCTCAGAATGTCCACCTCATCATAAGATAGTGGTATCAACCTGGAAAATGTCGTCCTAACAAGGTACCTAATGACTCCCTAGTAACAAAATGAGTGTACTCCAGCCATATGCTAGTCAGCTGAAGTTCCCCGGTAGACGCAAATAACTAGGAGATTGAAATACGCATCATTTGATAACATGAGTTTTTGATTTCATCGTTCGATACCTATTTAAATGAATAAGCTAGTTCTAGTCATCATTCCCTGTATCCCTATTAACAAGCCTTAGGTAGCTGTCAATGCATCGCCCTTAACTTTAAGGTCGACCTCTCTATAAGGGAATCGAAACGCCAATTAGCTTCCATTATGTTTAGAGACATCGCCAGATAAGCCAAACTAATGGGGAAGGATGCAGTAAGGCGTCGTCCATTTTCAAGAAAAAACTTATGATGAAGTTTCAGGGTCAATGTCAGATATCAACGCTTCCCGGCCAAGATCTAACAACAAAAGTTGACGTTTGAAATTTCGATGGAGTATAGTCCCGGCAAATTAACAGCCGAAAAGTAAACCTTGGGTGATTAATTATTTTTCTACTTGAAGCATTTTACTCTTCTGCCATACCTTTTTTTGTACATTAAGTAGAGTTGCCTTCAGTACTAAACTTTAATACTCCTCCTTAAATACATGTTAACCTATAAATCTATCAATATGGGACAACCGGTTACAATTACACTTTATGTATCAGCGGAAGATCTTTACAACGTAAGCCCACAACCTACAAGGAATCAGCAAGCTGAACTAGATGCTTACTGCATCTTGGGCGACAACAATGACCTTTCGAGAGGCAAACCCGATCCTGGAGGGGGTCTCAACACCTTCACTTCACAGATTTATAGTGACAAGCAGGTTACATGGGTAGGCCAAAATATCAAGAATGATGGTTATCGGGTTCTCGTAGATGAAATCTCTAGTGATGCTCCATTTTTTACTACAAATCCGCTAACGGGTAATGGAGGCAGGGTTGTTGGCACACCAAAAGAAGGCATCAACAATGTTATTGATACATATACTATCAAATTCTATATCGATCCGCCCGGGGGACAGCCACAATCCGGACCCTATTATTTGGATCCAAAACTGGGTGGAAACGACGATGAGTAACAAGTAGTCATCAATGACTACCCTTAGATCAATACCGGTTATTGGCATGCTGCTATTGTCCCTGTGTTTTGCCAGAGGCCAGGATCAGGGTCTGGCCGATAGTCTTGCCATGATCTATAAGGAAGGAAATATTCAGGGCCAGGAACGCAGGGACCTGCTGCGACAGCTGGCATTCAATGAATCCAATGACCACGAACAGGCCCTCCGTTATGCTGAGGAGTTGATCGACTTATCCATCGCTGCAAATGATCTTTTTAACCTATATCGTGGCTATCGTGAAATAGGGGAAATCCATCTACGCCTGGGCAACTTCTATATCGCCCTGGAGGCATATTACAATGGTTTGGCAGCCGCAAGCAAAGAAGGAAATAAGGCTTGGCAAGGTAGCGTGCTGACTGGTATTGCCGATACCTACTCCGAAATGGGCAACTCTTCCAACGCAAGTAAATATTATAATGAAGCGATCTCGCTATTGCGAGAAACAAATGATACCATCAAAGTAGGTATTGCCATCATCAATGCTGGTGATGAGTACTTTCAAGCCCAGAAATATGATTCGGCACTGATATACTTTGAAGAATCTGCCCAAATCTTTGAGCAACATGACTATTTGATTGGAAAGGCCTATGCCCAAGGAAATTCGGGGATGGTGCATGCCGCCACTGGTAACTACGAGTTGGCTAAAACAAATATCAATGAGGCCGTCGGCATTCTGGAGCAGCTTGAAGATTCCTACGCGATCTCGGAATACCTGACCTACATGGCCGACAGTCATTGGGAGCAAGGGGATATCAACACCGCCCTTCAATATGCTCATCGAAGCCTGGAAATGGCCCGGCAGTTCGGGATTAAACAACAGATCAGCGAGACCAATCTTAAATTGTCTGATTTCTATGAAAAACTAGGCCAACCCCAGGAATCCTTGCAGCATTTTAAAGAACACGTGGCATACCGGGATAGTGTGAACAATCTGGAGACGGTACAACGTATGGCCGACCTTCGAACGGATTTTGAAGTTTCCAAGAAGCAGGTAGAAGTGGATCTGGCCAACCAACAAAAGCGCACCCAGCAAATCGTCCTGGCTTCGGTTGGGGTGCTGTCGGCTATATTACTCTGGTTCTTTGTAGCCATTCGCAAGGAAAAGAAAAAATCAGATGACTTATTACTCAATATTCTACCGGAAGAGATCGCTAAAGAGTTGAAAGAGAAAGGGGAGGTAGAATCCGTACGCTTTGAAAACGTTTCTGTCTTATTTACCGATTTTGTGCAATTCTCAAAGATAGCAGAAGAGACCGATCCGAAGCAACTGGTCAAGAGCCTGGATTATTATTTCAAAAAATTCGATGCCATTACCGCCAAGTATGGCCTGGAAAAAATCAAAACGATCGGTGACGCCTATATGTGCGCCTGTGGTCTCCCATCACCTGATCCACAACACGTTCAAAATACAGTGAGAGCAGCGCGTGAAATGACTAAAATCGTTCAGGAATCCTTACAAAGCACCAATGGATTGAACCGATTCCAATTGCGGGTGGGTATACACACCGGTCCTGTGATTGCTGGCATGGTAGGCACAAAGAAATTCCAATATGACATTTGGGGGGATACGGTAAATATTGCTTCTCGTATGGAATCCAGTTCTGAACCCGGTAAGATTAATATTTCCGAGACCACTTATGAAGCGATCAAAGATGAATTTGATTGCACCTATCGTGGAGAAATCGAGGTAAAGAACCGGGGGCCGCTGAAAATGTTCTACCTCGTCTAAGAGGTGGTAATAGGGTCAAAGCTTTTCATTCGTCACTCGTCATTCGTCACTCGTCACTTGTCATTCGTCACTCGTCATTCGTCACTCGTCACTCGTCACTTGTACTTCACCAATCGTCATTCGTCATTTATTATTTACAATGTTCGTCTCTTCTTTCTATCTTATTCTATACTTCGTCTCACAGGTAAAAAGCAAAGGGTGCAACACAACTGGATTTCTGTATTATTCTCGATGACGGTCTTACTCATGGCTTGTTCGGAAGCGTCTCGTAGTCCAGAAAGACATGACCAGCCTGGTTTTCGCATTCGCTCAGACTTTGCAGTACCGTTAAATTCTAGCGATGGCTGGGCCGGAGGCCTCAATGAAAATGCCACCGTTGAAGCAGACCAACCTTTCCGCATTCGTTTTGAATGGGAGAATCCTGAAGGACTTGCCAGCAGTAAGCAATTCCACTTGCAGTACCGCCGGAATGGCGGTAACTGGACTGGCGTTGAGGCTCATGACTTTCCTTACCCCACCCGGGAAATGACGATGGATTTCAGTGTTCTCGAGTCTGGCTCAAGACCGGATGGCTGGAGGGTAGTTAATGACGAGGCCTCGGAAATCGTAGTTTCTACTGAAAACGATCAGCGCTTCCTGCGTGCACAGGCTAACGAGAATCCTTCGACAATACTATATAACCCACCATGGTTGGTTACAGAAGTCGTTACCCGATTCCGGTTGCACTCTGAGAATCGCCAGGGGATCGCGTTTATCTTGGACTACACTGACCATTTAAACTATAGCCAGGTACAGCTCGATCCGATGTCCGGCATCATTAGGGTGACCGAGGTTCTGGATGGGAATGAAATAATCCGTACCGAGTCAGACGCAGTGATTCCGGCTGGTGAATGGCTGGACATCGAAATCGACTTCGAGGGCCGGGACGTTAAGGTCAATTTCCAGAATGATCTGATTGAATTCGAAGCCCAGCTTGAAAACGAGATTGTGCTCTCGGCCCTGGGATTCGAGATAGCACCCAACCACGGAAGTGACTTTCAGTACTTCGCTTTATCTGGCGAGGCGCAAAGCCCACGGGTGAGTATTGTCACCAGCACAGCATTCCAGCATGGTATGGCAACAACCGATCTGCTAGATAGGTCAGATAAACCATTCCAGGCCGGGGCCGGCATCAGTGGCAGCAATGTCACTCCTGAGTGGAGTGGTTCGAATATACACGGCGAATTCGAATGGCCGGTAGTCATCCGCCGGTTCGCTGACGGAGCGGTGACCAATAATGAAGGCGACACCTTCGAATTCAGAATGATCGACTCTTCCAGCACTGAACCAGCTGCAGCCGCAAAACCCTTGCTCACGCTGTCTATCCCACCTGCTCATGTCGGAGGGACATTTGTGGAAAGTCCGGGAAGGATTGGCCCCTGGCAGGCCTCCAAAGGAGATCTTTATTTCATCATGGAACCCACAGAGACTGACAATGTGTTCATGATGATTAAATCCACGGATGAAGGACTTACCTGGATCGAGGTAGATGGCGCAAACCGGCCTGTTACCAACG